>NZ_JAZKUM010000004.1:0-571328 GCF_036625085.1 Candidatus Accumulibacter necessarius
GTTGAGCCAGGTCTTCTGGTAGGCAGCGCGCAGGTGTAGGTGGAGTCGGTCTTGAAGTTGCTGTCGAGGTTGATGCCATAGCGCAGGTAATCGGGGCCCCAGCTCTTCTCGAGCGGCGTCACGCGCAGGATGTTGCGGTCGCGCAGCGTGTCGTCCAGCGAGTAATCGACCTGCTCGTAGTAGCCGTCGCCATAGGCGCGCATCAGATCGGCATTGATTCACCGGGTCGACGGTGTCGCCCGGCTTGATCTGAGGTAGCGCTCGACCATGCCGGGTTGACCCGCTTGAGTCCGGCGATCTCGATTTCGTTAACCTCGCGGTGCGGCGCGCATCGGGCGGCTGGACCTGTCCCGACCCAGGCGGCGTAAGCGGTTTCGCTGACCGCCAGCGGGCGCAGGCGATCGGCGACCGCTTCGGTTGCCGCAACGCCGCGATCGGCGGTTTCCGAGGTGCGCTTGAAGTCGCCCGCCGTGATCCCTTCGAGGTCGGGCTTGATGTAGATGTCGGTCGGCTTGAGCGTCGCCAGCGAGCGGGTGACATTCTGCTCGGTGAGGATGTTGACCATCTGCGCCGAAACGCTCAGCAGGCCGCTGATATCTTCGGCCTTGAGCAGCGGCGAGCCGACGTTGACGGCGATGACGATGTCGGCCTGGCAGCGCGCACGCGCTTCGTCGATCGGCACGTTGTCGACCAGGCCGCCATCGACCAGTTTCTTGCCATCGGCCTCGACCGGCGACATCAGGCCGGGAACCGACATGCTGGCGCGCATCGCCGTGCGACAGGCTGCCCCGCGGAAGACCACTTTCTCGCCGCCGACGATGTCGGTGGCGATGATCGACAGCGGCAGCGGCAGGCCTCGATTTCACGTTCGCCGAGATAGTCGCCGACCAGCTGGTTGAAAAACAGCTTGATCTTCTGACCGGTGACGATGCCGGGTCTGCCCTTCACGCCTTGCGGACCGACGCCGGTTTCCGAAGCCGGCAGGAAGCGCTTGTCGTAGCACCTTCTTGCGGAAGTTCTGCTGGTCCAGTGGCGGATCGTCCTGGAACAGGTCGTCCCAGTCGGCTTTGGCCAGCTTGCTGCGCATGGTTCGCCGGCTCAGGCCGCTGGCGTAGACGCCGGCGACCAGGGCGCCCATGCTGGTGCCGGCGACGCAGTCGACCGGCACGCGCAGTTTTTCGAGCACTTCGAGGACGCCGATGTGCGCCGCGCCGCGCGCGCCGCCGCCGCCGAGGACCAGGCCGACGCGCGGCCTGGCCGGTTCGCTGGCGGCCGTTTGCGCGGCAACGCCGCCGGCAAAAAGAAGTATCCCGGCGGCGAAGGCCATGCGCCCCAGCCTGACTGCCACGGTCGATTCGAACACGCTTGTACTCACTCCCAACTCCTTGTTTTGATCCGGTCGACAATGCGCTTGCCGCGAGTCGAAGGCTGCGCGCGCCACCCGTCGCCACGCAGTTGATCGGGCATTTAGTGCTTCAGGGCTCGACGCGAAGGTAGCCGCCGCCCCTGGCCTGACGGCCAGGGAATTACTGCAGAGCGGTCATCGGCAGCGAGTCGAGAATGGTCAGCGCGGCGTGCGCGTTCTCGGCGGCATCGCGGCCCAGGCTGGTGAGATAACCGCCATCGACCTGCGTCAGCAGGCCTTTGGCGTGTAGCCGCTCGGCGGCAGCGATGATTGCCGGGTGCGGCGGTCTTGTGGATCTTGATTCCCTGCTGGGGCTTGCCAGGTCAAAGCGGGCCAGGTGTTGAGTTCATCGACCAGATCGGGCGTGAAGGGCATGGCAAGTCCTCGTTGGTCGGAAACGGCGCGGTTGCGCTTGTGGGGCGCCATTCTAGCGCGACCTGCACGCCTCACGCTCAGGAACTGCACGAGAGCGTCGAGCAGCCGGCCCGGTGGCGTGCCCAGTCGGGGCGTTTGGCGCTGAAAGCTTCGCGTCCCGGCTGCTCGTCGTAGGGCCGGCGCAGGACTTCGAGCAGTTCATGGATCATCTGCGTGTCGCCCTGTTCGGCGCGGTCGATCGCCTGCTGCGCCAGGTAGTTGCGCAGTACGTAGCGCGGGTTGGCGGCGTTCATGGTGCGCCATGCGGCGTTCTGCCGGCTGCCCGTCCGTGGCGCAGGCGAGCGCGTAGCGCAGCAGCCAGCGCGCCAGGTCGGGGCAAAACGCTGGCGGAGATCGTCGCGGTAGAAGGCTTCACGCACGACTTCGACCTCGGCTTGCTCGATGTCGAGCGCGCCAGGCTGCGGAAGAACTCGGTCATGTCGATCTCGGCCAGGATGCATCAGTTCGAACAGGTCTTCGAGCAGCTCGACATCGTCGTGCTGCCAGCTGCGCAATCCCAGCTTGGCGGCGAAAGCCGTGCAGAACTCGGCCGAATAGACTTCGTCGTAACGCTCGAGCCGCGCCAGCTGCCAGGCGCCGTCTGTCGGTTTCGGCAGCAGCACGGAAGCAGCGCGTCGGCGAGTCGTTCGAGGTTCCAGCGCGCGATCGCCGGCTGGCGGGCAAAGCAGTAGCGCCGGCTCGAGGCGTCGGTGGTGTTCGGCGTCCAGCCGGGGTCGAAGTTGTCGACCCAGCCGTAGGGGCCGTAGTCGATGGTCAGGCCGAGGATCGACATGTTGTCGGTATTCATCACGCCATGCACGAAGCCGACGCGCATCCAGTGGCCATCAGGCGCGCGGTGCGCTCGCAGATTTCGCTGAACCAGGCGCGAGTCCAGCCGGGTGAGCTTTTGTTCGCGGGGCAGTGGCCACCAGTTCGGGGAAGTCGCGGGCGATGGTGAAGTCGACCAGGCGCTGCAGCAGGGCGCGATCGCCGCGCGCGGCCAGCAGCTCGAAATGGCCGAAGCGGGTGAACGAGGGCGCGACGCGGCAGACGATCGCGCCGGGCTCGGCGACCGGATGGCCGTCGTAGAACATGTCGCGAACGACCGTCTCGCCGGTGCCGACCAGGCTCAGCGCGCGCGTCGTCGGCACGCCGAGGTGATGCATCGCCTCGCTGCACAGGAACTCGCGGATCGACGAGCGCAGCACCGCGCGCCCGTCGGCGCGGCGCGAGTACGGCGTCGGGCCGGCGCCCTTGAGTTGCAGTTCAAAGCGCTGCCCCTGCCGGTTGACCGCTTCGCCGAGCAGGATCGCCCGGCCGTCGCCGAGCTGCCCGGCCCACTGCCCGAACTGGTGGCCGCCGTAGCAGCTTGCATAGCTGACCATGCCAGGCAGCAGCGGTTGCCGGAAAGGGCGCGAGCATCGCCGGCGAGGCCATCGCCTGTTCGTCGAGATCGAGGCCGCCGCGACTTCGCGCGAATGGGCGAGCAGCGTCGGTGCGGCGACCGGTGTCGGATCGACCGGCGACCAGCAGGCGCCGAAGACCTGCCGCGGCTGTTGCGCTGTTCGGGGTCACCGGGCAGCTCGCGCACGAAGCGGTTATCGAAGTTCAGCATGAGCGCTGCCATCAGCATCTGTCCAGAGCGGCCGACCAGTCCGGCGGAGAGGCGTTCATCCAGAATCGACGCCTCACCTTCGCCCATCAGCCCTGGCGAACCAGGTCGACGATCTGGGCCGTGTCCAGCGTGCGTGCCCGGGCCTGCATCTCGGGCAGATAGCGGCTCTGCAGGCCCTTGGCTTCGCCGAGCACGTTGTCGAAGCTTCGCGCAGCATCTGCGTCGAGAAGCTGCGGCCGCCGGCGTAGTAGCGTTTGGCGACGTGGCCGAGCGCGTAGGTGCTGGCGAAGCTCATTCCCGAGCTGACCGCCTGCTTGCCCGAGGCCGCCCAGCAGGCCGCCGCCGACCTTGCCGAGCAGGCCGCCAAGCAGCTTGCGCCCGGCCTGTTCGAGATACTGCGAAGTCAGCCCGACGCCGAGCGTGGCGAGAAAATCCTTGATATGGCCGCGGTCGAGTTCGAAACCGTAGGACTTGCCGATGCGGTAGACGAGCTTCATCTGCAGCGGAATGATGGCCATCGTCGACAGCGATTCGGGCAGCAGTTCGAGCGCGCCGTTGAGGATCGCGGCGTTGAGGATGGCCTGGTCCATTTCGGCCTCGCTCATCGTCGACGCGTAGCCGGCAGCGGTGGCCTGGCACGGCGGTGCGGGGCGTGCGGCGGTCGTCGGCGCGCGCTGTCGCTGGCTGCCGCCACCGGCAGTGCGGCGATCGCTTCCGCCTGCGGCTGTAGGCGCCTGGCCTGCTGCACGTCGAGCCCCAGGGCGCCGCGCAGCTCGGCGAGAAAGGCTGTTCGGCAGCCGATTGCACGCCGTCGGCGTCGCAGACGCAGACCGCCATTTCGAAGGCGAGTTGGCGCGTCTCGGGGTCGTCAGCGCTGCCGCGGCCGCCGGCATCGAGACGCGTTTGAGCAGCACGTCCTGATAGAGCGCGGCGATATTGATCGATCCCTCGCCGGCCAGGGCGTCGGCGATGCGCTTGAGTTCGGCACGTTCGCTTTCGTCCTTGTTGCCGTCGGCGAAAGCGGCCATCAGGCTGAGGGTGAGGATGGCTTGTCTGTTCCTGCTCGTTCATGCGAAGTGTCTCCTGTCAGGTCGGGGTGGTTTGGGCCCGGCGAGTATCCACAAGTTCCCGGATCAAGGCGGCGAGCAAGCGATCGCCAGCATAGCGCAAGGCGAGGACTGGGCGACCCCAGCGTAGCGCGCGGGGGGTCGGCGCGGCGGTGCTCAGCAAGTCGGCAGCAGGCGGGCAAGCGGACGACGACTTCCAGGCCGCCGCCAGGCGCGTCTGCCGAGCGTCAGCTCACCGCCGCAGCCGGTGGCGATTCGCCGCACGATCGCCAGACCGAGGCCGCAACTGCCGTCGGTGGCGCGGCCGGTTCGAGCTGGGCGAAGGGTTCGAGCGCGCGCTCGCGATCAGCGCCGGCGATTCCCGGCCCGTGGTCACGTACGCGCAGGTGGCGAGCGATCGACTGGCCATGCTCAGGGCGACCTCGACCGGCGGCGCGCCGTGCTGCAGGGCGTTGTCGATCAGGTTGTCGAGCAGGCGCTGCAGATTGCCAGGCGCGATCGCCACCCGGCATTGCGTCGCGCCGTCGCTGACGGTCAGCGCTCGAGCGGCCGGCCGAGTTCGCGCTGGCGGGCGACCTCGTCGATGCAGCAGCGTCGCGAGGGCCGATCGGCGCCGGCGCTCGGTCGGTGTTCTTCGCTGCGCAGGAAGGCCAGGCACTGGCCGACGATGCGCTCCATGTCGTCGATGTCGCGCACCAGGCCGGCTCGCTCGAGATCGCTTTCGAGCAGGGCCAGGCGCAGACGCAAGCGGGTCAGCGGTGCGCGCAGGTCGTGCGTCAGCCCGGCGAGCATCTCGCGCCGCTCGGCTGCCGCGCTCGCCAACTGCCCGAGCATCGTGTTGTGGCGCTCGGCGAGGCGCGACCTCGCGCGGACCTTCCGGCGTTGCCGTGCGCGCCGCGCCGTCGCCGGTCGCCGCGACGGCTTCGCCGAGGCGCGCCAGCGGCCCGACGATGCCGCGCACGAAGAGGCCGGCGATCAGCAGGACGGCGATCAGGTCGCCGCCAGAAACAGCCACAGATCGGAGGGCAGCGCCTGCGGCTCGAAGCGCGGTGGCGGCAGCAGCAGCCACCAGCGCTCGCTCGCCGGCCATGAAGCCGATCCACAGGCCGCTGCGCTGCCGCGGCCGCCGTGCCGCAGCAGTACCGGCTCGCCGAGACTGGTCGGCAGATCGCTGGCAGGCGGCGGGCAAAGGGAACTGTGGCTGAGTGGCGCGGGACGCGCTGCCATCGGGCCGCAACTGCAGTCCCTGCTCGCCGGCATCGGCAGCGCTCAGAGCCTGCCGGGCGCCTGCGTCGAGCCCTGGCAGGACGATCTGCAGCAGGCGCACCTGGCCGGCGATCAGCTGGACCGTCTGATTGACGTGCGAGGTGCGGCGGAAATGCCCGAGGAGCGAGAAGGTGGCGAATTCCGCGACGGCGATGACGGCGATCACCAGCAGCACGGTGCGACCGGCCAGCGAGGCGGGAAGGAGTCGCAGCTTCATTCTGCGGGCCGCTTCCGCTGCGTCGGGGACGAAGACGTAACCGATCCCCACACCGTCTGCAGGTAGCGCGGGCGTGCGGGATCGACCTCGATCAGACGACGCAGGCGGTGGATCTGGACGTCGATCGCGCGGTCGAAGGCTTCGCTCATTTCGCCGCGCGTCAGTTCGAGCAGACGCTCGCGCTTCATCGGCTGGCTGGCGTTGGCGACCAGGGCGTTGAGCAGCGCGAACTCGCCACTGGTCAGCGGCACCACCTGTCCGTTCCTTCGACAGCTGGCGGGTGCCACGGTCGAATAGCCAGTCGCCGAAGCGGGACACCCCTCCCTCGGGATCCGGCGCGGCCGGCGGCGCGCGTGCCGCGACGCAGCACGGCTTCGATGCGGGCGACCAGTTCGCGAGGATCGAAGGGCTTGCCGAGGTAATCGTCGGCGCCCATCTCGAGCCCGATCACCCGGTCGACGGGTTCGTCGCGCGCGGTCAGCATGATCACCGGCCGCGTCTCGCCGCGCGCGCGCAGGCGCCGGCAGGCTGCCAGGCCGTCCTCGCCAGGCAGCATCAGGTCGAGTACCAGCAACTGCGGCTGGTAGCGCTCGAGGAAGGCGTCGAGCTGGCGCGTGTCGGGCAGCAGCAGCGTGTCGAAGCCGTGGCGGCCGAGATAGGTGGCGAGCAGGCTGGCGCAGCTCGGCATCGTCGTCAACGAGGAGGATCTTTCGCATGGTTTTGGCCAGTTGGGCGATGGGGGTCATTCTATGCCGCCAGCAGCGTCTGGCTGACAAGCAGAAACAATTTGCAATCACGTACCACGGCCGACGAAATCGTTTGCAATGAGTGCCAGAGGACAATGGCTCCATCGCGAGAGAGGCAGGAAGAACTGCTCGTCGCGATCAATCAACCTCAGCCAAGGAGTTCACCATGAAATCAAAGTTTTCACCCCGCCTTCTCGTTGCTGCACTGGTTCTGGCGCTCGGCGCCGGCGGCGCGGCTTTCGCCATGAGCCCCGAGCGCTGCGGCGCCGGCGGCGGCCGCATGCAGCACGGGATGGGTTATCACCTGCAGGACATGTCGCGCCTGCACGGCGAGCTCAAGCTCGACGCCCGGCAGGAAGCGCTCTGGCAGGACGCCGAGCAGTTCAGCCAGACCAGTATGCGCGACATGCGCGAGCAGATGCGCAAGCACCGCGAGGAAGCGCTGGCCGCGGTCAGCAAACCGGGGGCCGACTTGCGCGCCGTCCTCAAGCAGATGGACGATCTCAGGGATGGCGGCCGCCAGCAGCGCGAGGCCGGCCGCGACCGCTGGCTGGCGGTATACGACAGTCTCGACGCGGCACAGAAGGAAAAGGCGCGCCTGTTCTTCAAGAGCAAGCTCGAACGCATGGGGCAGGGCGGCCGCTACGGACCTCGCGGACCGGCTGGCAGCTGATCCGTATCGAAGCAGGCGGCGCCGGCGCCTGTGGTGACCGGGGCGGCGGCATCAGCCATCGCCTCGGTCGGTCGCGTCAAGGCGAGCAGGAAGACGAACCAGCGAGGCGCGGGTTGGACGACAGCCTTGTCTGGTTCGTGCTGCGGCAGCAATTGCCAACAAACCGGCAAGCGGCGAAGGCTTCGGGCCGATCCCTGGATACTGTTGACCTGCAGGCTTGTTGGGGCGATGTACGGGATTCGAACCCGTGACCACTGGAATCACAATCCAGTGCTCTACCAACTGAGCTAACACCGCCGCTAATCTGGCGCGCCCGGCGAGACTCGAACTCACGACCCCCGGCTTAGAAGGCCGGTGCTCTATCCGGTTGAGCTACGGGCGCAAGTACGATACGTCCTGGCAACTGCTTCCCGCCGGTACCGCATCTTGAAGCTTTTGCAACTGATACTTGTCGAACTGGTCGGGGCGGTGGGATTCGAACTCACGACCCTCTGCTCCCAAAGCAGATGCGCTACCAGGCTGCGCTACGCCCCGAGAAAGGGCGCATTCTACAATCTGGCACCCCTATGGTCAATGACGGTCGACTCGATTCCGGAATCAGGGGCACGGCGCCGGTTCCTGGCTGATCGCTTGCCGTCCGGCTTGAAGCAGGACTTGACCATGGCGGGGGCAGGCGGCATCCTGCTGCCTCGCGGCAGGCATCGCGATGTGGTTGGCGCGGAGAGCGGGTGCCAGTGGCGGCTTGATCAATCAATTGCTACAGGAGAACGAGATGCCCAATGATCCGAGGACTGAAGAAGCATCAGCGGCAGCAGATGCCGCGACCGCGTTGCGCTATTGCTGTCAGCCGATACAGCCGCAGCGGCAGTTCGATGCAGCGGTCGATCCGCAACGCGTCCGTGCCATCGTTGCCGGTGGCAAGAAGTGGGTCAACGGCACGCAGTTGAGCTTCCATTGTTACCAAGCGGGCGATGCCGTCGCCAGCACGTGGTGGGGCAGCGCGACCGACATCGCAGAAGTACGCCAGGCGTTTCAGGCCTGGTTCAATCTCGGGATAGGGATCAGTTTCAAGGAAGTGGCCCGTCCCGAAGAAGCGAAGATCCGGATCGCTTTCGACCGGGCAGGTGGATCGTGGTCTTACGTCGGGCGGGATAATCTGACCATCCGTGACTTGCGGCAACGGACGATGAACTTTGGCTGGGCGCTCGATACCCCCTACGGACGCGATACCGCAATGCACGAAATCGGCCACGCCCTGGGACTGGAGCATGAACATCAGAATCCGTACGCCGGCATCACCTGGGATAGCGAGGCGGTCCGCCGCTACTTCCAGGGTCCGCCAAACAACTGGGATGCGAAGTACATCGAGTGGAACGTGCTGAGAAAGATCCACCCGGCGGAAGTCAAGGGCTCCACCTGGGATCCCGATTCGGTCATGGAGTATGCCTTCGGCGCGGGTCTGATCATCGAACCTGCCGCCTACCGCAGCGGCCTGCAACCGAAGGGTGGGCTGTCGGCAGCGGACAAGGAATGGATCGTGCAGACCTACCCGGGGACGGCGGCACCGCCGCAGATCCCGTCTCTCGAAGTCGGTGTGGCGCAGAAGCTGGCGATCAAGGCTGGCGAGACCAGAGTCTTCCGTTTCTCACCAAAAGAGACCCGGACCTACCACCTCGCGACGGCGGGCGACTCGGATACGGTGATGGTGCTCTTTGCGGTCACGCCATCAGGCAACGTTCAGATCGCTGCCGACGACGACAGCGGTACCGATGCCAACGCCAGCATCAAAATGCCCTTGAGCAGCGGACGCGATTACCAGATCGGCATTCGCTTGTACTACGCAGGAGCGGCGTCGGAAACGACTCTCATGGTTCGCTGAAGCGCAGCAATACGGCGGGGAACCGTTGCCAACCTTCAACCGGGCAAGGCGATCCGTCGATCGGCCGGGTCGTCCACTGTGCCTTTGGCTTGCTCGGGCGGCTTCGTCGCCTGTTGAAGGCGGCTGAGTCGTGCCTGAGCACCACCGAAACAATCGCCCACCTCGCTGCCGCTCAACTGACGTTTCGGCAACTGGCGCAGTTCCTGGACAGCTTCCCGGGCGTTGGTCAGCGCAACGGCGGCTGGCGAACAGCGGATCAGCGTCGTTGCTGCGGCGCCGCCCGCAGAACGACCAGCGCCGCGAGACCGGCCAGCAGCCCCCAGAAGGCCGAACCAATGCCGGCCAGAGCGATGCCCGAGGCGGTGACGAGGAAAGTCAGCAAGGCTGGTTCACGTTCGGCTTCCTGACCGAGGGCGGCGGCAAGACCACTGCCGATCGTGCCGAGCAGGGCGAAGCCGGCGATTGCCAGGACGAGTTCCTTCGGAAAGGCGAGAAAAAGCGCGCCGACCGTGGCGCCGAAAAGTCCGATCAGGACATAAAAGACGCCGGCGGCGATGGCGGCAACGTAACGCCTTTCAGGGTTCTCGTGCGCTTCACGACCCATGCAGATCGCCGCGGTGATTGCTGCTAGGTTCAAGGCAAAGCCCCCGAAGGGGGCGAGCAGCAGGTTGGCGGCACCGGTCCAGCCGATCAGTGGTGAGATCGGGACCTGGTAGCCGGAGGCGCGGATGACGGCGACGCCCGGAATGTTCTGTGACGCCATGGTGACCACATACAGCGGTAGCGCGATGCCGATCAGCGCGCGCCACGAGAATTCCGGTGTGGTGAATACCGGCCTTGCCAGTTCCAGTCGCAGCCCATCGACGTGTAGCAGCCCCTGCGTGGCGGCGATGCCGACGCCGAGCAGCAGCGTCACGACGATGGCGTAGCGCGGCAGCAGCCGGCGGCAGATCAGGTAGGCGCAGAACATCGGAAAGACGAGCACGAACTGGCTCTTCATGGCGATGAAGGCGTCGAGACCGAAACGCAGCAGGACGCCAGCCAGCATACCGGAGGCGATCGAGATCGGGATGCGGCCGATCATCCGCTCGAACCAGCCGCTGAATCCCGAAATCGTGATCAGCGCTGCCGAAACCAGAAAGGCGCCGATCGCCTCGGGCATCGAGACGCCCGCTGCGCTGGTGATCAACATCGCTGCGCCAGGGGTGGACCAGGCCGTCAGCACCGGCACGCGGAAGCGAAGCGAGAGGGCGATGCTGGTCAAACCCATTCCCAGACCGAGGGCGCACATCCAGGAGGCGATTTCCGTCGGTGTGGCCTGCAGCGCCTGGGCGGCCTGGAAAACGATCACCGCCGAACTGGTGAAGCCGACCAGGACGGCAACGAAGCCGGCGATCAGGGCTGACGTCGAAAAATCTTTGATCAGGCGCATCGTCTTCCTCGCCGGAAGGGCAGGCGGGAGCGCTGTCGGCAGTGGCGCACGGCCTCAGATCCGACCGGCTCGGCGCAGGGCCTCGCGAATCTGCGGCAGGGCCGCCTGGGCAGCCTTTTCTCCCTCGAGGATCGAGTCATGGCGCGCCTGGAAATCGGTCGAACCGACGCTGCCCACCTGCGGGCGGATGACCACGTCCGCTTCCTTGAGCTCATAGCGGCCGAGGCTCTGGCCCATGATGGTAAAGGTCTGCATCAGAATGTCGAAGGTGCTGCGAACCGGCTGGTTGCCGGGACGCGCCGAGATATCGACGGCAATGACGACGTCGCTGCCCATCTGGCGCGCCGCGCGCACCGGAATCAGGCTGGAGAGACCGCCATCGACGTATTCCCGGCCGCTCACCTTGACCGGCTGGAAGACCCCCGGCACGGTTGCCGAAGCGCGTACCGCGATGCCGGTATTGCCGGTGCGAAAGACGATGCTGTCGCCGCTGTGGAGATCGGTGGCCACCGCCCCGAAGGGCTTCTTCAGTGCTTCCAGCGGACGGTGGCCAACGGCTTCGTTGACGAACTGCTGCAGCGACTCGCCCTTGAGCACGCCGCGATCCGGCAGTGACCAGTCGCTGATCTTCTTTTCGTCGAGCCGGTGTGCCAGCTTCTGCAGTTCAAAGCCGTTGTGGCCGGCGGCGTAGAGCGCGCCGACTACCGCGCCGGCGCTGGTGCCGACGATGATGTCGGGGAAGATGCCCTGGCCTTCCAGTGTCTTGATGACTCCGACGTGAGCAAAGCCGCGCGCCGCACCCCCACCCAGTGCGAGTCCCAGCTTGACCGGTTTGACAGCCGTTGGCGGTGGCGGTGGTGCCGACGCACAGCTGCTCAGGACAAGAGCGGCGAGGGCGGCCATGAGCAGCAGATGGGGCATGGAGCTTCCTTTCCTGGTTGCAGGTTCCTGTTTCGAGGCTGGGATGATTGTGATCATTGCGGGCCCTCAGCAGTCATTCCAGGATGGCTGCCGCTATGTCCACCGGACTTCGCAGGCCCACAATGGTACGACTTTGGCTCGACGGGGGCCATCTTCTCTCTCGGCCGATACGTCATTTTCGCCAACTCAAGGCGAAGGCTCAGCACCGGGAAGTGCGTCTTCCTGACTGCGCCTGGGATGACCGGTCGGCTTGGCCTTGCACCTCATGCCTGGTGGACTGCTCGGCCGTTCCTTGGCCCTAATCATCGAGCTTCCCCCAGGGAAATTCAAGCGCTCGTGCGCAGTTTCGAACAATCCTATAGACTCGCCCCTGGCGTGGGTCGCTGGGCATGGATTCACGATTTCTCATACGACAGTGAACAGCAAAATCGCGGGGGTGATGACATGAACGATAAAATCAAGGCGAAGAACGGTCCGCCTGTGGAGATTGATCCGGGTCTCTTGCTGGGGCGTGAAGATCGGCGCACCGGACTCAGCGCGGACGCGCTGAAACGCGCTCTATTCGACAAGCTGGTCTATGTACAGGCGCGCTTTCCGCAGGTTGCGACGCGCCGTGACTGCTTCCAGGCGCTCGCGCAGGCGGTGCGCGACCGCCTGCTGCAACGCTGGGTGCAAACCGCGCGCACCTATCGGGATCGGGGCAGCCGTACGGTCTGTTATATGTCGGCCGAGTTCCTGATCGGTCCGCAACTCGGCAACAATCTGATCAATCTGGGCATCTTCGACACCGCCAGGCAGGCGACCAGGGAACTCGGGCTCGATCTCGACATGCTGCTCGATCAGGAAGAGGAGCCCGGGCTTGGCAACGGCGGTCTCGGACGCCTGGCCGCATGCTACCTCGACTCCCTGGCGACGCTCGAGATTCCCGCCATCGGTTACGGCATCCTTTACGAGTTCGGCATTTTCACGCAGGCAATCCGCGATGGGCAGCAGGTCGAACTGACCGACAAGTGGTTGCGTGCCGGAAGCCCGTGGCTGATCCACCGTCCGAACGTCGCTTTCGAGATCAAGCTCGGCGGTTATACCGAACATCAGTACGAGGCGAGCGCCAATCGCCGCCTGCGCGTGCAGTGGGTGCCGGCCAAGGTGGTGCGCGGTACCGCCTGGGACATGCCGGTACTCGGCTACGGGGTGAATACGCCCAACCGGCTCCGACTGTGGAGCGCCGAGGCGCCGGAGTCATTCGATTTTGCGGCTTTCAATGCCGGCAATTACTATCAGGCGGTCGATGCACAGATTCTCTCGGAGACCATCACCAAGGTCCTGTATCCGAACGATGAAATGGAAGCCGGCCAGGAACTGCGGCTTGAGCAGCAGTACTTCTTCGTCGCCTGCTCGCTGCAGGACATGATTCGCCTGCAACTGCAGCGCGAGAGCAATCTCGATCACTTCGACGAGAAGTTCGTCGTCCAGCTCAACGATACGCATCCATCGATCGCGGTGGCCGAACTGATGCGCCTGCTGGTCGATGAGTACGAGATGGAATGGGACATGGCCTGGGCGATCACCCGAAGGACCTTCGCCTATACCAACCACACACTGCTGCCCGAGGCGCTCGAGAAATGGCGACTGAACCTGTTCAAGCGCGTGCTGCCGCGCCATTACGAAATCATCTGCGAGATCAACGAGCGTTTCCTCGACGATGTGCGCATTCACTTCCCGGGCGATGACGACAGGCTGCGGCGGATGTCGCTGATCGACGAGGATGGCCACGCTACGTGCGCATGGCGCACCTGGCGGTCGTCGGCAGCTTCGCGGTGAATGGCGTCGCCGCCTGCACAGCGACCTGCTCAAGTCCGATGTCCTCAAGGACTTCCACGAGATGTGGCCGGAGAAGTTCAGCAACAAGACCAATGGCGTGACACCGCGCCGCTTCGTGGTCTGCTCGCCAACCCGACGATGTCGGGGCTGATCGACGAGACCATTGGCACCGGCTGGGTCACCGACATGATGCGGCTGCGCGAACTCGAGCCGTATGCCGACGATCCGGCCTTCCGCGAAACCTGGCGGCGGATCAAGGGCGGCAACAAGAACACCTGGTCGGCGAGATCAAGCGCTTTGCCAGTGTCGATGTCGATCCGGCATCGATGTTCGATATCCAGGTCAAGCGCATCCATGAGTACAAGCGGCAGCACCTGAACCTGCTGCACGTGGTCTCGCTGTACAAGCGCCTGAAGGACAACCCGACCTCCGGTGGCGCCACGCACCGTGATCTTCGGCGGCAAGGCGGCGCCAGGTTACTTCATGGCCAAGCTGATGATCCGCCTGATCAACGCCGTCGCCGACGTGATCAGTCGCGATCCGGTGATGCGCGGCGAGCTGCAGGTCGTTTTCTACCCGAACTACAACGTCAAGAACGCGCAGTCGATCTTCCCTGCTGCCGATCTGTCCGAGCAGATCTCACTGGCCGGCAAGGAGGCATCGGGAACCGGCAACATGAAGTTCCAGATGAACGGTGCGCTGACCATCGGCACGCTCGACGGCGCCAATGTCGAGATCCGCGATGAAGTCGGCGACGAGAACTTCTTCCTCTTCGGGATGACCACGCCCGAGGTCAAGGAACTGCGCAACTGCGGCTACCGGCCACGCGACCTACTACGACGCCAACCCGCACCTGCGGGAAGTGATCGACCTGATCGCCAGCGGCTTCTTCTCCAAGGGTGACCGCGAAGTCTTCCGGCCGCTGGTCGATCACCTGCTCAATCACGACGAGTACATGCTGCTCGCCGACTTCCAGTCGTACATCGATTGTCAGGAGAGGGTTTCCAGGCCTACCTCGATCCCGAGCGCTGGTCGCGGATGTCGATTCTCAACGTTGCACGTTCCGGGTTCTTCTCTTCCGATCGGGCAATTCGGAGTATTGCGACGGAGATCTGGAAGGTCAAGCCGGTACGCATCGAACTCAGGGAGCTCTCGGGAGAGGACATGAAGTTCAACGCGCCGCAGCGGGCTCTGACGGAAGCAGGCCGGCTGGGGACTCCCCTGCTGCCGCAGTAGCAGCCAGGTGATACGCCGGCCGGGTTTAGCGCCAACCCGTGCCGCGCTCGTCGTTTACCAGCGGCGGATCTTGATGATGTGCGCCATCTTGGTGCTCGGGCTCAGTTCGACGTAGGCGGTCGGACCGCGCCAGCGGTAGCGCTCGTCGGAGAGCAGGTCGTGTGCCTGGTATTGCTCGTCCTCGTCGATGCCGAAAGTGCGCCGAGCGGAATGTGCAGCATCGAGTAGTGCTTGTGGAAGGGATCGAGGTTGACGACGCAGACGATGATGTCCGAGCGATCCTCGTTCATCTTGGCGTAGGCGAGGATGTTGGGGTTCTCGGTTGCCAGGAACAGCACGTTGTTGTAGGTCTGCAGGGCAGGCGACTCGCGGCGGATCTGGTTGATCCGGGTGATGATGTCGACGATGTTGCCCGGTGCCTTCCAGTCGCGCACCTTGATCTCGTATTTCTCCGAGTCGAGGTACTCCTCCTTGCCCGGGATGGCCTCGTTTTCGCACAGCTCGTAGCCGCTGTAGATGCCATAGACACTGGACAGCGTCGCCGCCAGAACGGCGCGCATGATGAACGCCGGACGGCCGCCGAATTGCAGGATCGGCGGCAGGATGTCCGGCGTGTTGGCGAAGAAGTTGCCGGTAAAGTACTCCTTCATCTCGCCAGCGGTCAGCTCGCTGACGTACTCGGTCAGGTCATGCTTGTGGTTGCGCCAGGTGAAGTAGGTGTAGGACTGGGCGAATCCCACTTTCGCCAGCAGGCGCATCATCTTCGGCTTGGTGAAGGCTTCGGCGAGGAAGATGACTTCCGGGTGCTGCCGGTGCACTTCGCCGATCACCCATTCCCAGAACGGCACCGGCTTGGTGTGCGGGTTGTCGACGCGGAAGGTGGTGACGCCCTTGTCGACCCAGAACAGGAAGATCTTGAGCATTTCCTGCCACAGCCCGGCACGGTCGCTGGTCCCGAAGTTGAGCGGGTAGACGTCCTGGTATTTCTTCGGCGGGTTTTCGGCGTACTTGATCGAGCCGTCCGGGCGATGGAAAAACCAGTCCGGATGCTCGGCCACGTAGGGATGGTCCGGCGAGCAGTTCATCACGTAATCGAGGGCAATCTCGATTCCCAGCTCGCGGCAGGTGGCGACGAACTGATCCCAGTCACTCCCAGGTGCCGAGCTGCGGTTCGAGCGCCATGTGGCCGCCATGCTCGTTGCCGATCGCCCATGGACTGCCGACGTCACCGGGTACGGCAACCAGGCTGTTGTTCTTGCCCTTGCGGAAGCTGTGGCCGATCGGGTGAATCGGCGGCAGATAGACGACGTCGAAGCCCATCGCCTTGATCTGGGGCAGGCGCGAATGCTGTCCTGCAGGGTGCCGTGCCGGTACGGCATGGTGCCTTGCGAACGCGGAAAGAACTCGTACCAGGCGGCAAAGCGGGTCACCGGCCGATTGACCATGATCGTCAGCGCCGGCGCCAGTTCGTAACCCTCGCTGCGGTCGGGGCAACTGGCCATCAGGCTGCGCATCACGCCGCCAGATTCCGAGATCGATCGCGCCCTGCTGCTCGCCGACCGCCAGCGCACTTTCCATCGCGATGATCAGGCCGTTGATGCGGGTTCGCTCCGGGCCCGGCGCCAAAGCCGCAGACGTCTTCAGATGATCACCAGCCCCTCGAGGAGTTCGCTGTTGAGGTTGGCCCCCGGCACGTTCTTCTTGGTGATCTCGTCTACCCACGACAGGTACGTTCGGCGTAGGCCTCGATGGTGTACTCCCAGCGACCGATGGCGTTGACGGTGAACTCGCCGTACCAGCGGTCGTTGTCGCCCAGGGTCATCGGGCTTTCATGCCACCTCTTTCTCGCCGACCCTGCGCACCTTGAGCACGGCCGCCAGCTTGTCGTGGCCTTCCTTGTAGATGTCGGCGCTGACGGCGACCTTCTCGCCGACGACGCGCTTGATGGGAAGCGGCCGCCGTCCACTTGCGGCTCAACCGCTTCGATGATCACACGGGGGTAGTTCTGGGGAATCTTGGGGAACCATGATGTTCTTCCTCATTTGACCAGCGAGTCGTAAAGTCTCTTGGTTTGCTGCGCGATGCTCGACCAGCTGAAGACATCTCGCGCGCGCTTCTGGCCGGCGGCGGCCATCGCCTCGGCGAGTTCCGGGTTGTCGAGAACCTTGTTGATCGCTGTCGCCAGATCGCGCGAGAAGGCATCGGGGTTTCGACCGGCTCGAAGGGCGCGACGTGCAACTGCTCAAGCGGCACCAGATAGCCTGTCACCCCATCGACGACGACCTCCTTGATGCCACCGACGGCACTTGCCACGACGGCGGTGCGGCAGGCCATGGCTTCGAGGTTGATGATCCCGAAAGGCTCGTAGATCGACGGACAGCAGAAGACCGTGGCGTGCGAATAGAGCTCGATCGCTTCTTCCTTGGTCACCATCTCCTGGATCCAGATCACGTTCTTGCAGCCCTCCTGCCGAACATGCTTGACCGCGGCTTCCATCTCGGCCAGGACCTCCCTGGTATCGGGAGCACCGGCGCAGAGCACGACCTGTGCGTCGGGATTGATGTACTTGACCGCGTTGACCAGGTGGACGATGCCTTTCTGACGGGTGATGCGGCCGACAAAGAGGACGATGGGCTTAAGCGGGTCGACACCGAATTTTTCGAGCGCGGTCGTCTCTTCCGTTGGATGGTACTGGTCGACGTTGATGCCGTTGTAGATCACCGTGATCTTGGCCGGATCGATGTCGAAATGCTCGAGGATGTCGTTCTTGGTGCCCTGCGAAACGGCGATCACCGCGTCGGCCATGCCGAGCGAGGTGCGCTCGATCCACGACGACATGTCGTAGCCGCAGCCGAGTTGCTCGCGCTTCCACGGACGCAAGGGTTCGAGCGAATGCACCGTATGCACCAGCGGGATGCCGTAGAGCGTCTTGGCCAGGATGCCACCAAGGTGGGCGTACCAGGTGTGCACGTGCACCAGATCGGCGTCGACCTGCTCGCTCAAGGTCTCGAGGTTGGTCTCGAAGGTGTCCAGTGCGCCACTGAGCTTCTTGTCGACGTGGGCGAAACTGCCCTTGCCGAATGGGAAGCCCTTGACCCGCACCCCGTCGCTGACGGTGTCCTGGTCGCCAAACGAGCGGACTTCGACATGCATCAGTCTGGCCAGTTCGCCAGACAGATACTCGACGTGAACACCGGCTCCGCCGTAGACGTAGGGAGGGTATTCTCGCGTCAGTAGCAGTACTTTCATCGCGGCACTTTCTATGCTGTGGTTGTGAGGTGAACGCGCCGTCGGCGCGTCGTTTGAATTCCCTGCCATTGTATCGGGAAAGCCGTTTGGCGACCATCTCATCAGGCCCGGCAAGCAGTTTTGCTGCGACGCACAACCCGGTCAGCCGTGAGTTGGCAATGCCTGGACAGCTGCCGCGAGCGGCATCGTTGACGGGCGACGTCGGCAGTCAGGACGGGTAGAATACCTGGCATGAATCTGCTCGCCATCGAAACCTCGACGGAGCTTGGCTCGATTGCCATCTGGCGCGACGGCGACCTGGTCACGCGCCGATGCCCGCCAGGAATTTCTCATTCGGAAACGCTGCTGCCACTGATCAGCGGCACGCTGCGCGAAACCGGTCTGGGCTTCGCCGATCTCGACGGGCTGGCTTTCGCTGCCGGCCCCGGCTCGTTTACCGGCCTGCGTGTTGCCTGCGGTGTCGCGCAAGGTCTGGCGTTCGCCCACGAACTGCCGCTTGTCCCGGTCGGTACGCTCGATGCGATGGCCTTGGCCAGCGGTGGCGAACAGGTGATCGTCCTGCTCGACGCGCGTATGGGTGAGATCTATCACGGCCGGTTCTCTGCTGCCATAGCGCTTGCCCCGGTAGCCGTCTGCTCGCCGATGACGCTGCCGGTTCCCGACTCGGCTGGCTGGCTGGCCTGCGGTAACGGGCTGGCCGCCTATCCGGTCTTGCGGCAGCGACTGGCGGCTTGCGTACAGCACTGGCAGCCCGAGCTGATGCCCGACGCCGGCGCCGTCGCCCGTCTCGCTGCGCCGCGTCTGGCACGCGGCGACTGGGTTGATGCGGCGGCGGCGGCGCCTGTCTACGTGCGCAACAAGGTGGCACTGACGGTGAGCGAGCGCCTGGCCAAGGGGGGGAGGGCGTGAGCGCGGTGCTCGCGTCGCGGCTCAGAATGGTGCCGCTGAGCCATCGTGACCTTGACGAGATCCTCGCTATCGAAAACGGCGTCTATCCCTTTCCCTGGACGCGCGGGAACTTTGTGGATTCGCTGGCTTCCGGCTATTTGGTCTGGGGCTGCCGCGTTGCCGACGAGCTGGTCGGCTACTTCGTACTGATGATGGCCCTCGACGAGGCGCACCTGCTCAACCTCAGCATCGCCGAGAAGCGGCAGGGCACGGGATTTGGGGCACGCCTGCTGTGCCACGCCATGAGGGCGGCGCATCAGGCCGGAGCGACGAGCTTGTTGCTCGAAGTGCGCCCTTCGAACACCTCGGCCCTGGCGCTTTATCGGCACTTCGGCTTCCAGCAGATCGGCGTGCGACGCGGCTACTACCCGGCAGAAAAGGGGTTGGAGGATGCACTGGTGATGAGACATGTCCTGGGGAGGGTATCGGTATGATCGCCAGCAACCGGCCTGGTCGCCGACTGACGCGCGTCCAGCTGCTGCGCGAGATCGGCCTGTCACCGCACTGGCAACTGCGAGAGTCGGCGACGGCGGTGGGTGCGAAGCCGGTTGTGACAGCCAGGCCAGAAGTAGCGCTGTCCCACAGCGGGGGGGTAGACGAAGTCGCCCCCGCCCATACCCCGGTTCTCGCCGATGGCCGGGCGGAAGAGATTGCCGGGATGGGCTGGGAGCAGTTGCGCGAAAGCGTTGCCACCTGCCGTGCGTGTGCGCTGTGCCAGGAAAGGCGTCAGGCGGTGCTCGGGGTTGGCGACGTGACTGCCGACTGGCTATTCATCGGTGAAGGACCCGGCGCCGAGGAAGACGCCCGCGGTGAGCCTTTCGTCGGTCCGGCTGGCAAGCTGCTCGATGCGATGCTTGCGGCCATTGACCTGCAGCGCGGCAAAGACGTCTACATCGCCAATGCCGTCAAGTGCCGTCCGCCCGGTAATCGCACGCCGGAGCCCGCGGAAATCGCCAGCTGCGCGCCCTATCTGAAACGACAGATTGCTCTGATTCAGCCGCGGCTGATTGTGCTTTTGGGCAGGGCGGCAGCGCATGCGCTGCTCGGCGACGTTGGCTCGCTGGCCAGTCTGCGTGGCCAGTCCTTCGCCTATCCTGCGCCCGCCGGCAGTGCGTACGGAATTCCGGTCGTCGTGACCTATCATCCGGCCTACCTGTTGCGCACGCTGCCGGACAAGGCAAAAGCCTGGGAGGACCTGTGCCGCGCCCGGACCCTGATGCGGGCCGCAAAGACCGCTGCCGCGGAATCGGCTTCGCAGCCCGCTACTCGCCCCACTTGAGCGGCTGCGTGGCGCGGGGACCATTGAGAAATCGTTGAAAGCCTCCATCTGAATGTTGCTCTGTTCATCCCCGTGAAGGAAACTGTCATGCGTCTACGAATCCTGTCCATTCTGGTTCTGCTTGCGGGCCTGCTCTCCGGTTGCGGCTACAACACCTTTCAGACCGGCGACGAAGCGATCAAGTCGGCCTGGTCCGAGGTACTCAACCAGTACCAGCGGCGCGCCGACCTGGTCCCCAATCTGGTCGCCACGGTGCAGGGTTACGCCAGTCACGAAAAGGAGGTCCTGACCCAGGTGACGCAGGCGCGGGCGCAGGTTGGATCGATTCAGGCGACGCCGGAACTGGTCAATGATCCGGAGGCCTTCGCCAGGTTCCAGCAGGCGCAGGCGGGGCTGTCGAGCGCGCTGTCGCGCCTGCTGGTGGTTGCCGAGAACTACCCGCAGTTGAAGGCCGATGCCGCTTTCCGGGACCTGCAGGCACAGCTGGAAGGGACCGAGAACCGGATCACCGTGGCCCGCAACCGCTACATCAAGTCGGTCGAAAGTTACAACGTCTCGGTACGCACTTTCCCGAACAATCTGACGGCGATGATCTTCGGCTACACGGTCAAGCCGAACTTCAGTGTCGAGAACGAGAAAGCGATCTCGACGGCGCCCAGGGTTGACTTCGGAAAACCGGCGCCGGCCTCCCCTGCCACCGCCGGGAAACCTGCCCCAGCGCCCGGTTACTAGTCGTGTCAGGTCGTAGGGCGCGTCTGGCAGCCTGGCTGCTGGGGCTGTTGCTGCTCGTCGGTGCCGGCTTCGCCCGCGCCGACGAACAGCAGGCGATTCCACCCCTGAGGGCCCGGGTCACCGACCTGACCGGCACGCTTGCCGCGGAGCAGCGGGGGTCGCTGGAGGCCAAGCTGGCTGCCTTCGAGAGCGGGAAGGGCTCGCAGATTGCCGTTCTGATCGTGCCGACGGTCAAACCCGAAACCATCGAACAGTACGCGCTGCGCGTCGCCGAGTCCTGGCGGCTGGGACGCCGGGGCGTCGACGATGGCGCGCTCCTGCTGGTGGCCATGGGGGACAGGAAGGTTCGCATCGAAGTCGGCTACGGCCTCGAGGGAGCGCTCAACGATGCAACGGCCAAGCGGATCATCAGCGAGATCATCAGCCCGCGTTTCAAGCAGGGAGATTTTGCCGGCGGCATTGACGCCGGCGTCGACGCGATGATCAAGGTGGTTTCCGGCGAAGCGCTGCCGGCGCCCAGCGCGGAAACGAGCAGGCGCGCCAACGTCGACGACGGTTTCGAGACCCTGCTGTTCGCCGGTTTCGTCCTGGTCTTTGTGGTTGGCGGTGTGTTGCGGGCCATCTTCGGGCGTTTCCTGGCGGCCGGCATGATCGGTGTCGCCGCCGGGGTAATCGCTTCCTTGCTGATCTCGTCGCTGCTGGTCGCGGTCATCCTTGGTCTGGTGGCCGGCGTCATTTCCCTGTTTCTCGGTATGGTGGGTGGCGCGGGCTGGTCCTCGGGCGGCATTTACGGGGGTGGGGGCGGAGGCCGTCGTGGCAGTTCCGGCGGCTTTTCGGGTGGTGGTGGCGGCTTCGGCGGCGGTGGCGCTTCGGGAGACTGGTGATGCAATTGAAGAGACTGTTCCGCCATCTGATTCTGCCACACTGGTGGGTGCTGCGTGCCTTTCCACCACAGATCCTGCGCCGCGTCGAGGAGGCAGTCGCGGCCTCGGAGTCGGTGCATGGCGGCGAGCTGCGGGTGGTGGTCGAGGCCAATCTGCCGCTGCCTGATCTGTTGCAGGGTCGCTCGACGCGCACGCGGGCAATCGAGCTGTTTTCGCAGTTGCGCGTCTGGGACACCGAGCACAACAGCGGCGTGCTCGTTTACCTGCAGTTGATCGATCGGCGCGTCGAGATCGTTGCTGATCGTGGAATCGACGCCAGGCTGGGTCAGGCGTTCTGGGACGGCGTCTGCCGCCGAATGGAGGCTGCTTTTCGCGCCGGGGATTTCGAGGACGGTATGCTATGGGCGCTGAGCACGATCACCCGGGCCTTGCATGAACAGTTCGCGGCGGTCGGGGGAAACCCGGACGAGTTGCCGAACGCGCTGGTCCTCTAAGTCCGTTCCGCCAAACCAATTACATGAAATCGCGCCTTCTCGCGCCATGCGGCGTTGCAAATCAGGGCAATTGCATGAATCTTATACAAGACCGAGCAGTTCCGCGCGGAAGGTATCGGAGGTAGCGGCGATGAGGCGCTGAACCTTGAGACCGCCCTTGCGCTTGACCGGGGAGAGGCGGATGAGGTTCAAGACGAATTGGCGCACGACGGCGAGGTTGTGAGCGGCATGATCGGTACGGGCCCGCATCTGGTCGTCGCCAAAGACCACGTCCATGCACCAATGCAGACTGTTCTCGACACGCCAGTGCTGGCGGACGACGACTTCGTGGAACTGGTGGGGCGTCTTGGCTGGTGCCGCCTCGAAGGCGATGAAGAAGTCGTCGATCGATTCGGCCAGCTTGGGCTGATTGTCCTTGACGGCCAGGAGGTAGTCCGCGCCGCGGTCCCGAATGGCCTGTGCAATGTTCGGCTGCGTGCCCATCGCATCGATGGTGACGATGCTGCCTTGCAGTGCCAAGGTCGCCAGCAGTTCCGGGATGGCGGTCTTCTCGTTCGACTTCTTGGCGGTCGCGCGCTGCCCGAGCACCACACCCGCTTGGGCCGCAAAGGCGCTGACCAGGTGAAGGGGTGTGGCGCCCACCTTTCCCGACCGACGACTGGTCTTGCCGTCGATGGCCACCACGTCGCCGTTTGCCAGCACGGGCAACACCTGGCCCACCCAGCGCACGAAGGCCGCCCCGAATTCGTCGGGATCAATCGCCGCAAAGACCCGGCCAAAGGTGTCGTGCGAGGGGATGCCCTGTTCGAGTTTCAGATACTCCCGCAACCACTCCAGCTTCTCTTTCGCCCAAGCCTCGATTTCGACAAAGGTGTCGGCCCCTGACAGGACCGCACTGACTGCAACCACCAGCAACTCGATCAGGTCGTGCTCGACCTTCGTACTCTGCCTCGGATCGCGCACGCCCACCCAGACGTCGACCAACCGGAACTTGCTTTCTGCCCTCATGGAAAACCCCAAAAAGACAGAAAACTACACAAATCAGGGGGCTGTGAACAGCCCCTTTGTAACTCGTTGAGCGTAAAAGATTATTTCGGAGGGTTCACGACGATGGCATTCATGCGATTGCCCTGCGTTGCAAATCCTCGCCATAGCTACGGCTATGGCTGTGGTTTGCGCCTTGCCTTGCAGGAGAATGCATCAATTTCATTTGTAATCTTATTGGCGGAACGAACTACTAGCCTTCGGCATAGCGTACGCGCTTGCTCGATTTGCTTGGTTGCGTCAGGTGATCGAGTGGCAGGGCATGCGTCTGTTTTACCGTCTGCAGGGCGATGTTGGTCTTGATACGGGCAACGCCGGGGAGGTGCAGCAACTGCTTGAGCATCAGTTCGGAAAACGTGGCCAGATCGGGAACGACGATGCGCAGCATGTAGTCGCAGTCACCGCTCACCGAGAGGCAGTCCATTACTTCCGGCATCGCCGCGACAGCAGCTTCGAAGGTTTCGTTGGCGGTATCCCCGTGCCGTTCCAGAATCACCTGGGCAAAAGCGGTAACTCCCAGGCCCAGCGCTGAGGGGGCGAGCAGGGCGACATAGCCGGCAATGACCCCGTCCTCTTCGAGCCGCTGGATGCGGCGGCTGATTTGCGACGCCGAAAGGCGGATCTGCTCGCCGAGCGTCGCGTTGGTCGCATTGCCCTTCCGTTGCAGTGCGTCCAGCAGTGCCAAATCGTAACGGTCTATGGTGATTTTTGACATGATTTGCCCGATCCATGCATGAAGTGTGCACAGTATAGGTAAGTTCTGCAAAAAAGCTACAAGGTGGCCGGATTCTCTGCGGCGCTCAGTGTGCGCTGTCGTCGAGTTGGCTCACGTCATCCCGGATTTCCTGGTTGGCCTCATGGCGACCCTTGACGAGCCACATCGCGCCGCTGACAAACATGCCGAACAGGGTGATCACCAGGTAAATCGACACGTCAGAGCGGATCATCAGGAAATACAGGCCGGTCATCGCCAGAATCGACAGGTTTTCGTTGAAGTTCTGTACGGCTATCGAGTGGCCGGCGCCCATCAGGATATGACCGCGATGCTGCAGGAGCGCGTTCATCGGCACCACGAAGAAACCTGAGAGCGCGCCGATCAGGACCAGCAGGGGAACCGCCAGCCAGATGTGCTCGACGAAGTTCATCACCAGCACGATGACCCCCATGGCGATCCCGAGCGGGATGACGCGCACCGACTTGCGCAGGGTAATCATTCGTGCCGCACCGATGGCACCAAGGGCAACGCCGACAGCGACCACACCCTGCAGCATGCTTGATTTCGAGAGGTCGAGCTGCAGCGCCGTCTCGGCCCACTTGATGACGATGAACTGCAGGGTGGCGCCGGCGCCCCAGAACAGGGTGGTCACGGCCAGCGACACCTGACCCAGCCGGTCACGCCAGAGGAGCATCAGGCAATGATTGAATTCGCGCACCAGATACCATGGGTTCTTGTGCAGCACCCGGTGATCGACGCCGGTATCGGGAACATAGATGTTGAACAACGCCGCGAGCAGGTAAAAGGCGGCGACGAAGCAGAGCGCCATCTCGCCGGTCGTATCGACTCCCGTATCAATCAGCGGAAAATCGAATGCGAGCAGGTTGCGGGCAATCTCCGGCTGGATCAGCATGCCGCCGACGACGACCCCGAGAATGATCGCCCCGACCGTCAGTCCCTCGATCCAGCCGTTGGCGACTACCAGCAGACGGTGCGGCAGGTATTCGGTCAGGATGCCATACTTGGCCGGCGAGTAGGCGGCGGCTCCGAGTCCGACGACGGCATAAGCCAGCAAGGGATGCACGTGCCAGAACATCATCGTGCAGCCGACGATCTTGATGCCATTGCTGATGAACATCACCCGCCACTTCGGCATCGAATCGGCAAAGGCGCCGACGAAAGCAGCGAGGGCGACGTAGGAAACGGTGAAGAAGGTTTTCAGCAGCGGTTCGTACTCGCTCGGCGCATGCATTTCACGCAGCACCGAGATGGCGACGATGAGCAAGGCATTGTCGGCCAGCGCGGAAAAGAACTGCGCCGCCATGATGATGTAGAAGCCGAAGGGCATAAGGTATTCTGAATGCGGCTGTTCTTGGTGTGTTGGCCTTATACCATGAAAGGCGCCAACTTGTTAGCGCCAAGCAGTGGCGTGCAGAGCGGGCTCGTCACTGGCCGGCAGCGCCGTTTTGTGTTTGAATCTAGGCTCAAAAAGAAAAGGGGGGCTTGTGGCTGACCGTCGATTACAGGTGTTTCACGCTGTGGCAAGGCACCTATCCTTTACCAAGGCTGGCGAGGCGCTGCACATGACCCAGCCGGCCGTGACTTTTCAGATCAAACAACTCGAAGAACGCTTCAATACGCGTCTTTTTGAGCGTGGTGGCGGGCGAATCTCGCTCACGCCCGCCGGCGAACTTGTTCTCGACTATGCGGAGCGAATCCTCGGGCTGTCGAGCGAACTGGATATCCGCGTTGCCGAAATGACGGGCAGATGAGCGGCAGCCTGCTTGTCGGGGCGAGCACGACGATAGCCGAGTTCATGCTGCCGCCCATTCTTGGCGAGTTCAACGTACGTTATCCACAGGTTCGGGCGCGGCTGACCGTGGCCAACTCGGAGACGATCAGCAATGCTGTGGCCGCGCACACGCTCGATATCGGTCTGATCGAATCACAGACGAATCATCCGAGCCTGCAGTCCGAGGTCTGTGGTGATGATGAACTGCAGGTCGTGTGCACCCCGGGTCATCCGCTTGGCAAGCAGAGCGAGGTCGATGCGCGGATCCTGCTGGCGCACGACTTCATCGCCCGCGAGCCGGGTTCCGGCACTCGTGAAGTGACCGACGACTATTTTCGCGCCTGCGGCGTGGACCCTGAAAAGCTCAGGACGTTGATGGAGTTGTCTAGCCCGGAAGCCCTCAAAGGCGTTGTCGCGACCGGTCTCGGTTGCTCGATCGTGTCACGCGCCAGTTTCGAGAAGGAGCGGCAGCTGGGGACTCTGGTCGCCATTCCACTGCGCCCGCGGCTGAAACGCACCTTGTCGCTGATCTATCCAAAGGAGCGTTTCCGCTCCAAGGTCGTGCTGACCTTCGTCGAATTCGCCAGGAACAAGTTGCGCGAGCTGTCTGCCTGATGCCGCGTCCAATCGAAGCCCGCATCGACCTTGCCGCGCTGCGGCACAACTATCTGGTCGCCCGCCGGCATGCTGCCATCGACGGTGGCGGGACGAAGGCATGGGCGGTGGTCAAGGCCGACGCCTACGGCCACGGCTTGCTGCGCGCTGCTGCCGCCCTGGCGGAGGTTGCCGATGGTTTCGCCACTGCTCGATCTCGCGGAGGCGGTCGCGCTGCGTGACGCCGGCATTCGCCAGCCGATTCTGCTACTCGAAGGCTTTTTCGAGGCGGCTGATCTGGCCGTCTGTGCCGAGCACGACCTGACGGTGGTGATCCATCGCCTCGAACAGCTGCAGATGCTGCGCCAGGCCGCGCTGCCGCGTCGCCTGTCAATCTACCTCAAACTGAACAGCGGCATGAATCGCCTCGGTCTGACCGGTGACCAGCTGCCGGCGGTCAGGCGCGAGCTGGCGGCGATGACCTCTACGGTCGGCACGGTGACGCTGATGACGCACTTTGCCGAAGCAGACGCCGAAGGCGGCGAGGCCTGTATCGTCTGGCAAGTCGAGCGCTTTGCCCGGATGACCGCTGATTGGCCGGCGGCGGCGAGCTTTCCCGTCTCGATGGCCAACTCCGCGGCCATCCTTCGCTACCCGCAGACCGCTCATGCCTGGGTGCGGCCCGGCATCATGCTCTACGGCGGCAGCCCATTTGCCGCCCAGGATGCCGCGAGCCTTGACCTCAAGCCGGTGATGACCCTGCGCAGCCGGATTCTGGCGGTGCAGGAAATCGCCGTCGGCGAACGGGTCGGCTACGGCGGCACCTTTGTCGCGCAACGGCCAACGCGGGTCGGCGTCGTGGCCTGTGGTTATGCCGACGGCTACCCGCGACATGCGCCGGGCGGTACGCCGATCGTCGTCGCCGGCCGGCGCACGCAGACCCTTGGCCGGGTATCGATGGACATGCTGGCCTGTGACCTGACCGACCTGCCGGCGGCCGGGGTCGACAGTCCGGTCGTGCTCTGGGGTGAGGGCTTGCCGGCGGACGAAGTGGCCACCGCCGCGGGAACCATCAGCTACGAGCTGTTCTGCGCCCTGGCGCGTCGTGTGCCGGTGGTCGAAGTCTGAGCATGGCACGCCCAGGAGGCAGCCAGAAGACCGTTTTTTCCTGTACCGAGTGCGGCGCCAGCGCGGCCAAGTGGCAGGGACAATGCCCCGGTTGCGGGGTGTGGAACACCCTCGTCGAGACGATTGCCGAAGCGCCCGCCGTCGGCAGCCAGAGACGTTTTGCCGCCCTTGGCGGCAGTGCCGGACTGCAGACGCTTTCCGAGATCGAAGCCCGCGAAGAGGACCGCTTGCCGACCGGCATCGGAGAATTCGATCGAGCGCTTGGCGGCGGGCTCGTCAGCGGCGGCGTGGTGCTGATCGGTGGTGATCCGGGAATCGGCAAGAGCACCCTGCTGCTGCAGGCGCTTTCCGAGCTGTCCAATGAGCACAATGTACTCTACGTCAGCGGCGAGGAATCCGGCCAGCAGATTGCGATGCGCGCCCGGCGTTTGTCTCTTGATACTGGAAGGCTCAAACTGCTCGCCGAGATCAATCTGGAAAAGATCCTCGTCACTCTACAGTCGGCGCAGCCGCAGGTAGCGGTGATCGACTCGATCCAGACGCTGTGGTCCGACCAGCTCAGTTCGGCGCCCGGGTCGGTGGCGCAGGTACGCGAGTGTGCTGCGCAGCTTACCCGGCTGGCCAAACAGAGTGGCATCACGGTCATCCTTGTTGGCCACGTGACCAAGGAGGGCGCCCTGGCCGGGCCGCGAGTCCTCGAACACATCGTGGACACCGTCCTCTATTTCGAGGGCGACACACACTCCAGCTTCCGCCTGATCCGGGCGGTCAAGAACCGCTACGGGGCGGTCAACGAAATCGGCGTCTTCGCGATGACCGACCGGGGGCTGAAGGGCGTCAGCAACCCTTCGGCGATCTTTCTTTCGCAGCATGGGAGCGATGTTCCGGGCTCCTGCGTGCTGGTCACCCAGGAAGGCACGCGGCCGCTGCTGGTCGAGGTTCAGGCGCTGGTCGATCAGGCGCACGGCAACCCGCGACGGCTGACCGTGGGCCTGGATGCGCAGCGTCTGGCGATGCTGCTGGCGGTCCTGCATCGCCATGCCGGAATCGTCTGCTTCGATCAGGACGTGTTCGTCAATGCCGTCGGCGGCGTCAAGATCGGTGAACCCGCCGCCGACATGGCGGTATTGCTGGCGATCGTTTCTTCACTTAAAAACAGATCATTACCCGCGAAACTTGTGGTATTCGGTGAAGTTGGGCTGGCGGGCGAGATTCGCCCGGCACCGCGTGGCCAGGAGCGTCTCAGAGAAGCAGCCAAGCTAGGTTTCACGCGCGCCATGATTCCGGAAGCCAACACGCCCAGGCAGCGCATCGCAGGTATCGAGGTGATCCCGGTGCGACGGGTCGAAGAAGCTGTCGCTCGGCTGCGGGAGATCGAGTAAGGCGGTCCGTGCAGCAACAACCCCGCCGCGGCGGGGTCCGTATGCGCGGTTTTCGGGCTTAACGCCGGCGCCTGGAAAAGCCGAACCCGGCGAGACCCAGAGCGAGCAGGGCCAGCGCGTTTGGTTCGGGTATAGCACCATTCCCAGTCTGAAGCAGCTTCAGGGTGTTGTTGTCGGACGAGAACTGGAGGGCGCCGCAGCCGTCGCATACTCCTGTGGTGACATCCATTAGTAGAGTCCACTCGCCGGAAAGGCTTGAAAGCGCGGGAAATTTAAACTGCAGGAGACGGTCTGCCACGTCACCCGGGAGATAGCTTGTTGTGTCGATCCGTTGGTTGTTCAGGTAGAAGCTGAATGTTAGCGGACCGCTGGTGAGCCAGTTTCCGCTGCCAGCGAGGTCACCGTTATTGGGGATGCGGTCCAAATTGAGTTGGAGCTCCAGCTTATCGACTGAGGTTAGCCCCGTCGTGAAAAGCTGTGAGGCCTTGTGTCCCAATTTATAGTAGATGCCCGACAGTTGCGGGTCAATGATTAACCCCTGCTTCCCAGCGGCGCTGAAATTGTCCTGATAAACCATCATCGCCCCGCCGCTGGCTGCAAATCCCATGGCCGAGACGAACAACAATCCCTGGATCAGTTTCCTGAACTTGATGGCCATGTTTCTTTCCCCCTTCCGCCGGTCGAAAATTGCGCCACATCCTAGAACCCTCTGATTTATTGTAGCAGTTGCAGGAATCGGGCGTGGCGGTTTTTGCCGCTTCGACGGCGCTGACGGGGGGGAACTGCCGCGCTTCGGCTGCCCGATACCCGGGTGAGTGGCACCACTTCGCCCTGGTCGGCGATCCGTGCTTGTCATCGCCGCAGGATCACGGTAGGGTCGGCCCACTGTGAAGGCGACCGATCTCTGGTATCGGGTGACCAAGTTCTGATTTGTCGGTTTTCTTTACACTGACTCATTGCCAGCAGCCCTTTTTTTTGCGGAGAGATCGGAGAAGTATCGGATTTATAGTGCCTTTATCTGACAGCAAGACATGTGGTCCGATACTTGCTTGCTTAAAAAATTCGGCGCTTGAATCGCCGTATGCCGCCGCCGCGGCGGAACTTACTACAACTTCCAACGAGGAGAACCGATGAAATATGCCCTGGGCCGCAGATTTACCACACTGGTGGCCGCATCCGTGTTCCTGGCTGTGGCTGCTCCGGCAGGCGCAACCATCTATCGAACGCCTACCGGTTATTCGATCAAGAACTTGTACGTGTTTGGCGACAGCCTGTCAGACGTTGGCAATATTTTTGCCTCGACCGGCGGCGCAATTCCGCCTGCTGCGGCTGGCTACGTTGGTGGCCGTTTCACTAATGGTGGCAACTACACCGATTACCTGGCGGCCTCTCTGGGGGTGGCCAACACGGCTTCGCTGCTGGGCGGGAGCAACTATGCCTTCGGTGGTGCCAAGATCGATGCCGGCCAGTCACCGCCGGGGCTGCTAGTGCAATACGTGGGAATGTACGCTCCTGCGCATGCGGTTGCCGACCCGAATGCCCTGTTCATCGTCTATGGCGGCGGGAACGACATCAACAGCCTGAGCGTGAATCTGAATGACTCGGTGAACAATCTGGGCCTGATAGTGGGCGGCCTGATACAAATGGGCGCAACCAATATCGTCATTCCAAACGCGCCTGATCTGGGGCGTACGCCAGACAATATCAATACGCCGGACGCCGCAGCGAAGACGGCTCGCTCGAAGGCGTTCAACGCGGGGCTGGCGGCAATGGTTGCGGCATTGGAGTCGACTTTTCTCATTGATCTGCTAACTCCGGACGTCTTTGGTTTCAGCGCCAACATTCTCGACAATCCGGCGACATATGGTTTGACCAATGTCACGGATAGTTGCGTTGGTAATTTGGCGTGTATGGCTGATCCGAGCCACAATTTCTATTGGGATGGCATTCATCCGACTACAGATATGTATAAACTCATGGCCGATGACTTGCTTGCACTGATCGATCAACATGCCGTTCCGGCACCGGCAACGCTGGCATTGGTCGCGCTGGGCTTGCTGGGCCTGGGTTGGAGTGGTCGCCGGAGCAACCGAGACCGAGCAGTCATCAGCATTCAGGTCGGGTCAAGGGCCTGATTTGCTTCTGTGTGACGCCGCGGTTCGGTTGGTTGACCAACCGGGCGGCGTTGGCGACGGGCTGATGTGGTTCAGCTTTCCGCGTCAGCGTGGTTGCCGCCCGGTCTGCCCGGGCGTTTTCCGGGCCAGCCGGGTGATGGCGGAATAGGGGCTGCGAACAAGTCATGCATCTGTGGTCCTTCTCCTGGCGAATGCTGCGCCGCGACGCGCTTGGTGGCGAGTTGCGCCTGCTGGCGGCGGCGCTGGTCGTTGCCGTCGCCGCCCTGACGGCGGTCGGTTTTTTCGCCGATCGCGTGCGGCAGGCGCTCGACCGCGAGTCTCACCAACTGCTCGGCGCTGATCTTCTCCTGACGGCCGACCATCCGTGGCCGGCAACTTTTGCCGACCAGGCACGCGCAGCGGGCCTGCAGGTCGTTGAGACACGCACCTTTCCGAGCATGGTGACGCACGGCGAGGGCGGCGAACTCAGGGCGCAGTTGGCGGAGATCAAGGCCGTCGGCGCGGCTTATCCACTGCGCGGTTCCCTGCGCACCGCGCCGGCGCTCAATGTTCCCGATGCGCCGGCGCGCGGTGTTCCCGGCCCGGGCACGACCTGGATCGACGAGCGACTGGCGTCGGCGCTTGGCGCGAGCGTCGGCGACCGGATTGCCGTCGGGCAAAGTTCGCTGCGCGTCGAGGCGGTGCTGACCCTGGAACCCGATCGTGGCATCAATTTCTTCAGCGTCGCGCCGCGCCTGCTGATGAACCTCGACGACCTGACGGCAACGGCACTGCTCCAGGTTGGTAGCCGCGTCGCTTACCGCCTGTTGCTGGCCGGCGATACGCCGTTGGTGAAGCGCTTCCAGCGAGAGATCGGGCCGCAGTTGGGGCGCGGGCAGCGGATAGAAGATCCGCAGAACGGCCGGCCGGAAATCCGCACGGCGCTCGACCGGGCGCAGAAGTTCCTTGGCCTGGCAGCGCTGCTGACGGTGGTGCTGGCGGCGGTGGCCGTGGCGCTTGCCGCGCGGCGCTATGTCCAGCGTCATCTCGATCCCTGTGCCGTGATGCGCTGCCTCGGCGCGACCCAGACCCTGCTGCTGCGCCTCTATCTGGGCCAGTTTGCTGTGCTCGGGGTGCTCGCTGCCGCCTGCGGCTGTGCCCTCGGTTACGTGGCCCATTTCGCCCTGCACGCCTGGCTGGCGCAGCTGCTGGCGACGCCGCTGCCGGCACCAGGCTTGCTGCCGGCGGTGCAGGGCGTCGCGGTCGGCCTGCTGCTGCTCTTCGGCTTCGCCGTGCCGCCCCTGCTGCAGCTCAAGAAGGTGTCGACCCTGCGCGTTCTGCGGCGTGAGCTGGGGAGTCCCCGCACGGGTCTGCTTGGCGGCTATCTGCTGGGCTTCCTGGCGCTCGCCGGGCTCATGTTCTGGGTCGCTGGTGAGGTCGAACTCGGCGCCTACGTGGTCGGTGGCTTCAGCATTGCACTGGTCGTCTTTGCCCTGATTGCCCGTGTCGCCGTCCGGCTGGCGGCGGCGCTGCGCGGTGGCGGGCGATCAGGGGCCGGAAGGGCAGCGGGAATCGGCTGGCGCTATGGTCTGGCGAGCCTTGAGCGGCGAGCCAGCGCTAGCGTCGTCCAGATTGTTGCCTTGGCGCTCGGCTTCATGGCGCTGCTCCTGTTGACCGTCGTTCGCGGCGATCTGCTCGACGCCTGGCGGCGCGCCGTTCCTCCGGAGGCGCCGAACCGCTTCGTGATCAATATCCAGCCCGACCAGGTCGAGCCGGTACGCGCAGCGCTCGCGGCACAGGGCCTGTCGCCGGAACTGGCACCGATGGTTCGTGGGCGCCTGACGAGGATCAATGGCGTCGAAGTCAGCGCCGCCAGCTACAGCGACGATCGTGCGCAGCGCCTGATCGACCGCGAGTTCAATCTGTCGATGCGTCCCGACCTGCCGGAAGGCAACCGCCAGACGGCCGGGCGCTGGTTTTCGGGCGCCGATCTGGCGGGCCAGGGAAAGGATGCGGTCGCCTCGGTGGAGGACGGTCTGGCGAAGACGCTGGGGCTGGCGGTCGGCGACCGGATGGAGTTCGTCATTGCCAGCGAAAAGGTCGTCATGACCGTGGTCGGCTTACGCAAGGTCAACTGGGACACGATGCGTGCGAACTTTTTTGTCCTGACGCCGCCTGTGGTTCTCGAGGGCTATCCGGCCAGCTGGATCACCAGCTTCTACCTGTCGCCGGAAAAGGCCGAGTTCGTCAATCGCCTGATTCGTGACTTTCCCAACCTGACGGTGATTGACGTCGCGGCGATCCTGCGCCAGCTGCAATCGATCATGGATCAGGTGGCGCGGGCAGTCCAGTTCGTCTTTCTGTTCACGCTGGCTGCCGGTGTGATTGTTCTCTATGCCGCACTGGCGACAGCGGCCGAGGAGCGACGCTACGAGCTGGCGGTAATGCGTGCGCTCGGCGCGCGCCGGGAGCAGCTACGGCGGGCCTTGCTGGCCGAATTCGCAGCGATCGGTGGACTTTCCGGCCTGATAGCCGCGCTCGGGGCCATCGGCGTCGGCCAGTTTCTGGCGCGCCAGGTTTTCCGGTTCGAGGTGGCAATCGATCCCTGGCTGCCGCCGCTAGCGGTCTGCTGCGGCGCATTGCTGGTCACCGCGGCCGGCTGGTTTGCCGCCACCCGGCTGTTGCAGGCTTCGCCTCTGGAGGCATTGCGCGGCGGCAGCACCTAGCGCCCTGGCGGTTTCATCGGGTACTGTGGACGGCGACTCGTCACGCCATCGATTATCATACGCGTTGCGGCAAGGAGCGGCACGCCGGTAGCCGGCGGGGTCCTGCCAGCGTTCTTGATCAATACTGCGGGAATAAGGAGTTATGCCATGAAGGGGAGGACATTGCTGGTGTTGCGGCACGGGAAATCGGACTGGACGACAGGCCACGAAGACTATCACCGCCCGCTGGTCGACCGTGGCCGTCTCGGCAGCCGGAAGATGGGGGCCTGGATCAAGCGTCAGAAGCTGGTTCCGGATATGGTGCTGAGTTCGCCGGCGGAGCGTGCGCGGGCCACGACGGTGACCGCCTGCAAAGCGATGGGCCTGCCGTTGAAGTCGGTACGCTGGGACGAGCAGATGTATGCTGCGCCAGTGGAAGATCTGCTGGCGGCGCTGGCTGATTGTCCGAAGACCGCCCAGCGTGTGATGGTGGTGGGACACAATCCAGGGCTGGAAGACCTGATCCACTATCTGACCGAAGGCCGCCTCGAGATGCCTGCGGATGGCAAGGTGTTGCCGACGTCGGCACTCGCCCAACTGGAGATGACCAAGGAATGGCAGAACCTGGAACGTGGTTGTGCCACCCTGATCTCGGTCACCCGCCCCGGACAAGTGCCGGACGAATTGGCCGCTGAGGCCGCCGAGGAGGTGGAGTATGGTCCGGTTCCCGACTACTTCTTTACCCAGTCGGCCGTTCTTCCTTATCGCCAGGTCGGTGACAAGCTCGAGATCATGGTCATCGCCTCGCGCAGAGGGACCCGCTGGGTGATTCCAAAGGGTGTCAAGGAGCCGGATCTGTCGTTGCGTGATTCAGCCAGCAAGGAAGCGCTCGAGGAGGGCGGCATCCGCGGCCAGATCGACGATGAGCCGCTGGGTCATTACGAGTACAGGAAATGGGGCGGAGTCTGCAAGGTCGCGGTGTTTCCGATGGCGGTCAGCGAGAGCATCCCCGAAGACGAATGGGAAGAAAACCACCGAGAACGGCGCTGGCTCGACGCGAAGGAAGCCCGGCGACTGCTCGACGAGAAGGCGCTGCGCAAGCTGGTCGAGAAGCTGGAAAAGAAGCTCGGCAAGCGTTGAACTTGCCGCCGTGGGGCCGCTAGAATCCGGGCTTCTCTGCAGCCAGCCAGTCCTCGATTTCCAGAAAATCCTTCTGGTTCTGTCGGATGACGAGGAAGAAGACAAGAGCGAGGAGGAGAGCAAAGATCAGGATCGGCAGCTCCTGCCAGCTCAAGGTCGCCAGCAGTTGAGTATTCATGGCTTTCTCCAGTCGGCAAGGCGGTGATTTCTGGGGCAACAGGCGCCAGGCAGTCTCCACCGACCTATGACCTGCGGTTGGCTGTCCGGGTTCCAGCGCCGGGCAGTGGCTGTTCGACCGGGAACCGAGCGGGCGCGCCCAAGGGCGCGCCCGCTCGGCTCGCAGGCTCAGATCACGCGAAGGCGAATCACGTGATCAACCGCCTTGATGGCGTTGATCACCTCTTCACCAGGCACTCGCTCGACATCCACGATGTTGAAAGCCAGTTCGCCACGGCTCTTGTTCATCATGTCGACGACGTTGACCTTGTTGTCTGCGAGAACGGACAGCACACGGCCAAGGACTCCCGAAACGTTGTCGTTCGAAAAGGTGATGCGCGAGGTGCCGGGGCTACGTTCCATGCTGATCTTCGGGAAATTCACCGAGTTGACGATATTGCCGTTTTCCAGGTAATCGACCAGTTGGTTGGCGGCCATCACTGCGCAGTTCTCCTCGGACTCCTCGGTACTGGCGCCGATATGCGGCATGGCAATGATTTTCGGGTGCCCGAGCAGGACGGGTTCCGGAAAATCGCAGACGTACTTGCCCAGCCGGCCAGTGTCGAGACTGCGCAGGACCGCCGCCGAATCCACGATCGCATCACGGGCGAAGTTGAGCAATACCGCACCCTGCTTGATCACTGCCAGGGTGTCATCGTTGATCATGTGCCGCGTGCCATCGACCGCCGGCACGTGCAGCGAAACATAATCCGAACGGGCAAGCAGCGATTGCAGGTTCTCCATCCGGCTGACTTCATTCGACAGCCGCCAGGCCGCGTCAATTGACAGGACCGGGTCAAAGCCGACCACCGTCATGCCCATGGCCAGAGCCATGTCGGCAACCATCGAGCCGATCGCGCCAAGCCCCACAATCCCGAGCGTCTTGCCGCGAAGTTCGGTGCCGGCAAAACGCGACTTTGCTTTTTCCACCAGGGGTGACATTTCTGCCGGATCTTGCAGGCTGGCGAGCGATTGCACGTAGTTCATGCCGTCGATGATCCCGCGCGCACTGAGCAACATGCCTGCCATCACCAGTTCCTTGACGGCGTTGGCATTTGCCCCCGGGGTGTTGAAGACGACAATGCCCTGCTTGCCGTACTCGGCGACCGGCACGTTGTTCACGCCGGCGCCAGCGCGCGCGACCGCCAGCAGCGATACAGGGACTTCAATGCCTTGCAGCTTCTGGCTGCGCAGGAGAAAGGCGTCGGGGTGGGCGATGTCGCTACCGACTTCATAGGATTGACGAGGAAACCGATCAAGGCCCTTGATCGAGATCTGGTTGTAGGTTCTGACCTTGTACATGGCAATATGACTCAAAAAGAGTGGTGGTGATGCTAAGGCGGGCAAAGTAAGGCGGGTGAAGCGGGAGGATTCAGTTCGCGACCTGCGCGTAAGCCCAGGCGAGCCAGGGCATGAGCGCCTGCAGATCGGCGGTGTCGACGGTTGCCCCGCACCAGATGCGAATGCCCGCCGGCGCGTCCTTGTAGGAGCCGATGTCGAAGGCCACCCCTTCGCCGTCAAGCAGCTTGACGAGTTTCTTGACCTGCTCTGCCTCAAGTTTGACGCTCAGGCAGACGCTGGTATTCGAGCGCGTCGCCGGATCCGTGGCCAGGAAGGAAATCCATTCATTGGCGGCGACGAAATCGGCGATCACCGCCAGATTGGCCTCGCTGCGCGCAATGGCTGCCTGGACGCCACCAATCGTCTCGATCCACTGCAAGGCGTCAAGATAGTCGGCAACGCAGAGCATCGACGGGGTGTTGATCGTCTCCCCGCGGAAGATGCCCTCACTGAGCTTGCCGCCCGATGTCAGCCGGAACACCTTGGGCAACGGCCATGGCGGGCTGTAGCTCTCGAGGCGGGCAACGGCACGCGGACCGAGGATCAGCATGCCGTGTGCCCCTTCGCCGCCCAGCACCTTTTGCCACGAGAAGGTCACGACGTCCAGTTTGTTCCACGGCAGATTCATCGCGAAGACGGCCGATGTCGCGTCGCATATGGTGAGGCCGGCGCGGTCATCCGGGATCCAGTCACCGTTCGGCACCTTGACGCCCGAGGTTGTGCCGTTCCAGGTGAACACCACATCGTTGTCGAAGTTGACCTGCGAAAGATCGACGATCTGGCCGTAGTCTGCCTTCAATACCCTGGCGTTGGCAAGTTTCAGTTGCTTGACCACGTCCGTCGCCCAGCCCGAGCCAAAGGACTCCCACGCCAGAACGTCGACGCCGCGTTGTCCCAGCAGCGACCACATCGCCATCTCGACGGCGCCCGTGTCCGATCCCGGTACCACACCGACGCGGTAGCCCTCGGGCAGGCCGAGAATGCGGGCCGTTTCCGAACACGCCAGGCCAAGCGCCTTCTTGCCCAGCGCCGAGCGATGCGAGCGGCCCAGGGTGTTGAGCTGGAGGGCGTTAACGTCGTAGCCAGGCCGCTTGCTGCAAGGCCCCGATGAGAAATTGGGGTTCTTTGGTTTTGCTGTGGGTTGCATGATTGCCTCTATCTGGGAAAAAGAAAGCGGGGGATAGCGCTGCCCCGAAGGTCCGCTAGCCTGCGTCGAACAAACGCGAAATTGTAACAGAGTGTGTTTTCGCGAGCAGCAGGAGGCAGTCGCCGTCAGCAGTTATCAGCCCGAACCGGGCTGAAGCGGGAAACCGTCATTGGCCGGACGGCCTCGGCACGGGATCGCCTTCCGGCCAGTGCCGTGCCGGGGCTAAGTGATGGCCGGGAGGGCGCCAGCCGATATTCTGCCTGTGCCATCGCAAACCGTGTATAGTGCGCTCCGGAAACGAGCTGTGTGTCATCCGGTCGGCAGTTCGCTCCCCTCGCGGTTGTCTTCCCCCCGGCAAATGCCGAACGCCCCGAAGCACCCCATCCCAAAAAGTAGTTCCGCCTGAACCGGCTCTGTTGGCATCAAGCCGCAGCAGGTCGTTCGCAGGAGATATTCTTGTCCCAATCGTTTGCCATGCTCGGCCTGTCGGCCGAACTCACCCGTGTTGTCGCCGAACAAGGCTACAGCGAACCGACGCCGGTACAGGCGCAGGCCATTCCGGTCATTCTTGCGGGACGTGACGTTCTCGCCGGAGCGCAGACCGGCACCGGCAAGACCGCTGGTTTCACGCTGCCCCTCTTGCAGCGGCTGTCCGCCCCGGTGGTTACCGGCGGCGCTCCTGCGGCGCAGGCGCCGCGGCGCGTGCGGGCACTGATCCTGACGCCAACGCGCGAACTCGCCGCGCAGGTCGAAGAGAGTGTACGGACCTACGGTCAATACCTGACCCTAAAATCCACCCTGATCTACGGCGGCGTGAACATCAACCCGCAGATCGATGCGCTGCGGCGAGGTGTCGACATCCTGGTTGCCACGCCCGGCCGTCTGCTCGACCACCTGCAGCAGAAGACGGCCAGTCTGGCGCATGTCGAGATTCTGGTGCTCGACGAAGCCGACCGCATGCTGGACATGGGTTTCATCCGCGATATCCGGCGCATCCTCGCGCTGCTCCCGGCACGGCGCCAGAACCTCCTGTTCTCGGCCACCTTCTCGAATGAAATTCGTCAGCTTGCCGACGGTTTGCTGCATGCACCGGCGCTGATTGACGTGGCCCGCCGCAACGCCGAGTCGGAACTGGTGGCGCAGCTCGTCCATCCGGTCGATGCCTGGCGCAAGCGCGAATTGCTGACCCACCTGGTGTCGTCAGGCGACTGGCGGCAGGTGCTGGTTTTCACGCGCATGAAGAGCGGCGCGAACCGCCTGGCGGAATACCTGTGCAAGGCCGGCATCGAGGCGACGGCGATTCACGGCAACAAGAGCCAGCCGGCACGCACGCGTGCGCTGGCTGGCTTCAAGACGGGAACGGTGCGTGTCCTGGTGGCGACGGACATTGCCGCGCGTGGCCTGGACATCGAAGAACTGCCACACGTCGTCAACTTCGAGCTGCCGAACGTGCCCGCGGACTATGTTCATCGGATCGGCCGGACCGGCCGCGCGGGCAGTACCGGCGTCGCCATTTCGCTGGTCTCGGCCGAGGAGGCCCCGCTGCTCGCCGACATCGAGAAGCTGCTTACACGGCGTATCGAGCGCCAGATCGTGGTCGGCTTCGAGCCTGGCCAGGTGCAGCCGCCAGCCGCAGCCGAAGCTCAGGCTGCTGCGGAACGAGCCGCCCGCGACGCCAACCGCCGCGGCACCGGTCACCCGGGCAAGCCGGGCAAGCCGGGCAAGCCGGGGGCGGCGAGTCCGTCAGCGCCGGCGGCGAGGCCGCCGGCACGCCCTGGCGCGCCAGCGGCGCAACCGGCGCGTGGCAGCATTCCGGCACCCCTGCCAGGCAGCGCACCGCGGGCGCCGCAGCGCGCCAGAGCGGGTGCCGCGGTGGCCTTGCCGGCACTGTTCCGCAGCCCCACCCGGCGCGGCAGCTAGGCCGTGGCAGACGCCACAGACCATTTACAGAAACGTCAGAACAGGAGCCGGTAATGAACATTTTCGTGGGCAATCTCGCACCCGAGACGGACGAAACAGAACTCACCGATCTGTTCAAGGCCTTCGGCCAGGTGAAGTCGGTGCAGGTCATGCGCGAGCTGTTCAGCGGCGCATCAAAGGGCTTCGGCTTCGTCGAGATGCCGGGCAAGGCGCATTCGCTCGCCGCGATTGCCGCCCTGGACGGCAAGGATCTGCACGGCAAGCCGCTGCGCGTGAACGAGGCCATGGCGCGAGGCAGTGGCGGCATGCGCCACCGCTAGCCGGTCGGGTTCGCAGCAAAGCTGACCTGGACAGCGCGCGGGCGGAAGCTGCGTCTGGCATCCTGAACGGCGCTGTGGCATGCTTGGCCGGTCGAGAACCTATCCTGCAAGCAAAGTATGACGAGAAGAAAGCGGGCCCGCAGCGCAGCATTGCGCGACGGGCCAGATCAGTTCGACGCTTGCCCCTGCGGCAATCGGCGTCCCTACGCCGATTGCTGCCGGCCGCTTCACGAGGGCCTGCCGGCACCTGACGCTGAGGCATTGATGCGCTCGCGCTACACCGCCTACGTCATCGGCGCCTACGCCTACCTGCGGGAAACCTGGCACCCCAGCACGCGCCCGCTGCAGCTTGATCCCAACTTCCAGCCTTCACCGAGGTGGCTTGGGCTCGAGGTCAGGCGGCATGTCGTCACCGGTCCCGACACGGCAATCGTCGAGTTCATTGCCCGCTACCGTCTTGCCGGCCGCGCCGAACGACAGCACGAGGTCAGCCGCTTCCAGCGAGAAGATGGACGCTGGTACTACGTTGACGGCGACTTCCCTGGCCGGGTCAGCGGCGACGCAGCCCCGGTCGGTGCGGCTTCCTGATCGCGCGGATCGCTGATGGCCGGCAACGACATGCTTCCCATCGTCTTCTGCGACGAGCATCTGGTCGCCATCCACAAGCCGGCAGGCCTGCTGGTGCACCGGACAGTGCTCGACGCGCACGAACGACGCTTTGCGCTGCAGATGCTGCGCCAGCAGATCGGTCGCCGGGTGTACCCGGTGCACCGACTCGACAAGGGGGCGTCAGGCGTTCTCCTGTTTGCCTTGAGCAGAGAGGTTGGGCGCATGCTGGGCGCGATGTTCGAGCAGCGGCAAGTGGGAAAGCGCTATCTCGCGGTGGTTCGCGGTTACCCGGATGCTGCCGGTGAGATTGATCACCGACTGCGGCGCCATTTCGACGCGGTCGAACGTGTCGCTGAAGCGGCGCTTACTGCCGCGGCGCAGGAAGCCATAAGTCGTTACCGGCGTCTCGCCACCATTGAGCTGCCGTACCGCGTCGATCGCTATCCGACCAGCCGCTATGCGCTGGTCGAGCTCGAACCCCTGAGCGGCCGCCGCCACCAGTTGCGCCGGCACCTAAAGCACATCGCGCATCCGATCATCGGCGATGCCACCTATGGCAAGGGCGCCCACAATCGCCTGTTCCAGCAGCTCTTTGCCTGCGACCGCCTGCTGCTGGCGAGTACCGAGCTACGTCTGGCGCATCCGGTGACAGGCGATTTGCTGACGTTGACGGCGCCGCTGGCAGCCGATTTTGCGCGCTTGCTCGATCGCCTTGGCTGGACGGGCGCGGTTCCGCCGCAGTGGTTACCGGCCCGGACTGACCCGCTGGAGGCTGAGGGGGGTGGAGAACCCAGCCCCGGACAGCGCTGAAAGGCTAGTGTCCGATTCTGCGACCGTTATGGCAGCCGTCATCCCGAATGCCTCTGGTTCATCCAAGGAGCATCGCCATGCAACCGCTAGTCGTTAACGGCGCGCCGCAGAAGGGATCTGATCTGGCACTGCGGCTTCCCTGTGCCGTGGTAGAGGTGGCGCCATGAGTGTCACCGTCGAGCACGCACGATTTGCAGAGATACCGCTGTTGATCGCACGCCCCGCGGGCATGGTTTCACCCTTTCCGACGGTGCTGTGGTTTCACGGTTTTGGCGCGGACAAGGAAGTCCACCTGCCCGAATTGTGCCGCCTTGCCGAGCTCGGGCTGCTGGCCGTCGGCGTGGATGCGGTCGGCCATGGTCAGCGTCGGCTTGCCGATCTGGCGCAGCATGCCTGCCGGCCGCCACACGAAACCCCTCGACTCTTCGCGCGGATCGTCAACGGTACGGTGGCCGAGGTGCCAGCACTGATCGACAGGCTCGTCGAACTTGACCTGACCGACCAGCAACGCGTCGGCGTCGCCGGGGTGTCGATGGGTGGCTGCATCGCCTACGGAGCGATCGCCGGTGATCGGCGTCCGTGCGCGGCAGCGGTGCTTCTTGGCTCCCCCGAATGGGCGCTTGCCGAACTTCCCGACCTGGCCGTCGAGCGCTTCTTCCCCGCCGCCCTAATGTCGATCACTGCCGAACACGATACGGTCGTTCCACCGGCGGCGGCCCGCGTCCTGCACGAGAAGCTTGAACCCCGGTATCACACGCATCCTGATCGCCTGTCCTACCGCGAGATGGCGGGGGCGTCGCATTTCATGCAGCCACAGGAATGGGCCAGCGCGGTCGACCTGACGAGCGCCTGGCTGACCCGTTTCCTGGCCTGATGGCCCGGCTCACTGCGGATTCCCCTCCACTCTGCTGACTGGCGGGCTGGCTGAGGCCGGGCGCGCCTCTTCGGCTTCCAGTCCGGCGATGACTTCGCCAGTGATCAGGTATGACTTGCCGCGGAAGAGGGCGATGATCTTGCCGTTGTGGTTGCGGATGGTGGTGTCGTAAACACCGGTCCGGCCTGAACGGGATCGTTCCTCGCATTCGGCTTCGAGAAGCTCGCCCTCCCTGGCCGGGGTAAGGAAGTCGATGTGGCAGGCCGAAGCAACCGTGTTCCGGTTGTAGGCGTTGCAGGCATAGGCGAAAGCCGAGTCGGCCAGAGTGAAGAGAAAACCGCCGTGACAGATATGATGGCCGTTGACCATGTCCGGTCGAACGACCATCGTCAGATGCGAGTAACCCGGGCGGACGGCGATGATCTTAAGGCCAATCAGCCTGCTTGCCGCATCGCGGCTGTACATCGCCTCGGCAGTCTGTTCAGCAAGCCGGGTTGCCGCTGCCAAGTCGGCGGCAGTGGTGGTTTTGGGCATTGGACTTCCTTGAAAAAAGGGCTTCTCGGCAATACGAGGGTGATCCGGGGCGGATCGTCACCGCAATGTTAAACCTCGCCGCCGCAAGTTTGGTGTTCCCGATGCCTTCTGCTAGAATTCGCCTCCTTCCGGAGAGATGGATGAGTGGTTTAAGTCGCACGCCTGGAAAGCGTGTGTGGGATAACATCCCACCGCGGGTTCGAATCCCGCTCTCTCCGCCAGTATATTGTCATAGATAATTGATTATTAAGAGAAAGTGTCAGTCAACTGTCTCGTGACTAGCAATATGACCCACAATAAGGCATCCTCCAACGGGCCCCGCCGAAATGACGTGGGTGGCATCCTGATGGCGCTTCCATTCTGGTCGGGAGAGTGGCCGAGGGGCTGACGAGGCGCGATGCCGCTGAATGAATCCCATGTCAGCTATCGTCCCGCAGGGAAAGCGGCTGAGAGTCGGCAAGGAGTATGCGATACGGACCTTCGGTAAGCAAAAGGCGTCCCCGTCATCGGTCCGGTTCTAGGAATAGTCGGCCTTCGCGAACAAAAGGGGTACCAGGGAGCGCAGAAGCGCCCGCAACCCAGCCACGATGCCACTTCGGCCGGACGAATAACCCCTGTCGATGGGTTGAGCGGTGGCTGCGATACCATGGGACGAGGCGCCAGTCATCCGACGACGAGCCCAGACTCGTCCGTAGTGTTGTCGTTGACACTGCCGCCACTTTGTTCCTGTGCCATGGGGAACTGAGAGGACACCTCAATCTGCAAAGTCAGTCGCTGGATGGCTGTCGACCTCATCTCCGGCTCTCGGCCAGAGCTTGGCGCCTCACCTCAACCGCAGCGAGGGGCCAACCCTGAGCTTGGCGGTCGAAATTCCGTTCGCGGGGAAAGGACCATTGGCAGTGGGCATTCGTAGGCCGCTTGTTTCTGGAACGGGGATCGTGCCCGCGCTCTACTCGCTTTTATGATCGCCAGATGCCGGATCGCCTGCGGCGAGGTGATCTGAGCGTCGACGGTCCTGGTGCTGGTGTAACCGATGGCAGTTTGGATCCCGTTGCTCTCGACGACCTCCAGGATGCGCAGGGATTCCTGGCGCAGAGCCTCCAGGGTTTGGTCGATCAGCGCATCGACCAGGGTGTCGACTTCCTGCGCCTGCGCTTCCGTTCCGATGAACCGCAGGACCACGCTCAACGAGAACAGCGCGTTGGCGCACATCTCGTAGCCGCGGTCGAAGACCTGCTGCGCATGCAGCGAACTCAGTATCGTCAAGAGTGCTCCGTCTGATCAGGAGTCTCCCGATCGCACCTGCCTGTGATCTCCACCAGAGACTCCAGGCAAGCCGCACCGATCCGGAAACCCGCACCCTGCTGCGCAAGGCAATCGCCCTCGCGCAGCAGGCGCGAACGGCCGACTGAACCCAGCCCCGGCTTGCCGGGGCTTTCCCGAGGGCGTTCGCCGAACGCCTTCCGGAAAGCAGCCTATGAGCGAGCGCCATGGATTTTCATGCGCCCGAGCAAGTCGCGGTCGCTGGCCGCACAAAACAAGCAGCACTTCATCCACCCTGCCGGGGACGCTTTCCCCGGCAGGGGCAGGTGACTCCGGCAACTTCTTTCTGGAGGCACCATGCATCCGAGACATCCTGGCCTGCTGCACATGCCGGCCAATCAGTATCACGCCGATCAGTCGATCGGACACTCCGGCATCCTCAAGATGCTCGAGAGTCCCGCGCATCTGCGCGAAACGCTGGACCATCCGCCGCCACCGACACCGGCGATGGCGTTGGGCAGCGCGGTTCACACCTACGTCCTCGAGCCGGACCGCTTTCCCGAGGAGTTCGTGGTCGCCGAGAAGTTCGACCGCCGCACCAAGGAAGGCAAGGAAGCTGCTGCCCGGTTCGAGGAGGCCACCCAGGGCAAGACCCTGATCACCCCCGAGGATCTGGCGACCCTGAGCCGGATGCGTGCAGCCGTGCTCGCCCACCAGGGAGCGGCCAGACTGCTGGAGCAGGGAGAAGCCGAACTATCGGCCTTCTGGAGCGATCCAGCCACCGGCATCGCCTGCCGGTGTCGTCCCGACTGGTTCAACGAGACAGCCATCGTCGATCTCAAGAGCTGTCTCGATGCCAGCAGCCGCGGCTTTTCCCGCGCCATAGCCAACCTCGGCTATGACGTCCAGGCGGCGTTCTACGTCGATGGAATCAAGCGCGTGACCGCAGGGTACTGCCCTTTCTCTTCGTCGCCGTCGAGAAGGAGCCACCGCATGCCGTCGCCGTGTATCGGGCCGATCCGGAAATCATCGAGATTGGCCGCAGGAAGTACCAGGCCGCGCTGCCGCTCTTGAAATTGTGCCAGGAATCCGGCACCTGGCCGGCGTACCAGCCGGCGGGGGAGGTCGAACTGATCTCCCTGCCGCGCTGGGCGGCCAACGCCGAAGCCTTCGAGTTCGACGCCGCCTGAGCGGCACTTTCCAGAAGTTCATCCATCCCGGTGGGGAACCAGTCCCCGCTTCGGGCGACAGGGTGTCTCCGCCATTCTTCTTTGGAGAAAGCCATGTCACAAACCTTGCGCCATCTGCAGAAGTCCCGTCAGGGAACGCCGGCCAACGCGGTCTCGTTTCCGGCGATGCTCGAACAGTTCAAGGGCGAAGTCGCCCGCGCCTTGCCCCGGCATCTCAGCCCGGATCGTATCGTTCGGGTGGCGCTGACCGCCTTTCGGCTGATTCCGAAACTCGCCGATGTCGATCCGCGCAGCGTCTTCGCGGCGGTCATCCAGTCCAGGCAGCTCGGCCTCGAAGTCGGCCTGATGGGCGAAGCGCACCTCGTCCCGTTTGGTAGCCAGTGCCAGTTGATTCCCGGCTATCAGGGCCTGATGAAGCTCGCCCGCATTCGCCGCTTGTGCCATCTGCTGCCGAAATCACCCGAGCTGGCGATGGCGCTGGCCATGGATGAGATCAACGAGCGCGGTGAGACCCAGAACCTCGGGATCGCCGAAGCCATCGACGGCTCCTGGGCGCCGGTCCTCGACGAGCCACCGGATGACGCCGGCCAGGCGTCCGACCCGGCACGCGTGGCGACCCGCAAACCGCTCGGCGATCTGCTGGCGAGCATCGATCAGGCGTTATCGATCGAGGCCCTGGACGAGGTCTACGCGCAGGCGGAAGACTTTGTCGCCGGCGACGATCTCGAGCAGCTCCTGCGCGCCTATCGCAGCCGCAAGGCCGCGTTGATGCCGTCGCCATCGGCATCGTCGCCCTCGTCACCGATCCGCGGCGTGGTGAACAGCGCGTCGGCCTGACCAGCCAGGCCGAGGTTCTCCCCGTCCCGGGCGAGCACCTCGGCCGCTCACCTCGGAGACAGTCATGCACGCGGACGACGAACCCATGCCACGGTCTCCGGCGTCTGTAAGAGGGAAGGGCGGGGCAGTAGCCGAGAGAAACGCCTTGTGGACAGACGAAGATCTTGTGCGTCTGCATGGACATCTCCTGGAGAAATCCCTGCACGATCTCTTCGATGCGCGGATCTCCGCGGCGACGCGGTGCGAGACTCTTGCGTGGCTGCGAGCACCGCAGGAGCGGTCAGGAGCCTTCTCGTACCGCACGTGCTGCACTCTGTTTGGCCTCGACCCCGACGAGATCCGCGAGCGGGTGTTGGCGCGTCATCGGCATTGTTTTCCTGATTGATCAACCCGTCGCGGCAAAACGACCCAGCCGCGCACGGGAACCACCGGTTGCCCCGGGGACTCCTGCCTGACCGGGCAGTAGTTCCCGGGGTGTTTTTTTGCCGCCGTCTGCTGCGGGGCCAGGTGATTGGCGCCATTCGCTGGCCAACGGATTGCCTCGCGGAACAACGGCCCTCGGCGCGCGAGTTCCCGCGCCTGCTCCCGCCAGTTGGTCGCTGCGTAGTATCTTTGCCAGACAGAACCGCTGCAGCCTCGACCACAGCAGGTCGCACAAGCGGAAAACGCGCTCGTGAAAGCGCCAGACGATGCTCTGAACTAGGGTCTTGGTATTCTGGCCGGTGACATCTTCGACTGTCGACGGCGCGCCGGACCGCCGTGACTCAGTCGATGCGCAGCAGCACGACGCGATCGTTGTAGGTATCGATGACCCAGACGTAGGGCGCGCGGGCAAGCACGGCCTCGGGCTTGTGGAAGGCATCGGCGGCGCGGCCGCGCTTGCCGCTGCCGAGCACACCGAGCAGTTGATGGCTGCGATCAAGGAGCAGGATGCGATGGTTGTACTCGTCGGCCAGCCAGACGCGATCGCCGTCGATGGCGAGGTATTTCGGCCCACTCAGGCCGAGCGCAGCGCCGAAGCTGGCGCGATGCTGCAGTGCGGCGTCGAACACCTGGACGCGGTTATTGGCCGAATCGACGACATACACCGTGCCATCGCTTGCGACTTCGACGTCATGCGGATTGCGCAGCTCACCGTCCCGGCTGCCTGGGCCGCCGGCCGTTTGCACCAGCTTGCCGTCGCGAAACAAGCTGAGCGTCGCGTTGCGCGTGTTGGTGACGAGGATCCGGCCGTCGGGCATGACCGCTACACCTTCCGGGCCGGCGAGCCCCTTCAGTTCGCCGACCAGCTTGGCCTCTGCGCCCTTGATCTCGTAGATTGCCACGCGGTCGTTGCCGGTGTCGGCGACGAGCAGTCGACCGGCTTGGTCGAACTCGGCATCGTGCGGATAGGACAACTCACCGGCACCGAAGCGGCCGACCGGTTTCAGCGTCATGGCTTCGAGAACCTGGATGCGGCTGTTGCGCATGTCGGTCAGATAGATGAGTTTGCCGTCCGGCGAAAAGGCCGCGTCGTGAGGTTGCGAAAGCCCGTCTGCGAACTCGGCCAGCTGCGTTACGCGCAGGGCCGGTTGCGCAAAGGTTGGCAGAGACAGCAGGAAGAGGGCGGCCAATACGAAGATGCGCATGCTCATTTGGTCTTGGCGTCGATGCGGCTGGCTACGCGGCGATGCGCTTCTGTTTCGGGAACGGAGAGACGCGCTCTGCGTCTTGCTTCTCCCATGTCACTCGCCTGCAATAGCCTCGGCCAGGGCCTTGCCTGGCTTGAATTTAACGACCTTCTTGGCGGCGATTTTCAGGGCAGCGCCAGTGGCTGGGTTTCGTCCTTCTCGGGCCGCGCGTTCGGTGACCTCGAACGCACCAAAACCAATCAGTTGCACGGACTCGTTCTTGACCAGAGACTCCTTGACGGCTTCAATGAAGCCATCGAGCAGCGCCGCGGTGGCCGCTTTGGTTTGGCCTGTCTTGGCGGCCACGGCATCAACCAGTTCGGTTTTGTTCATGTCATTTCCTTTAGGTTTGGGTTGTTTCAACGCTGGCGTCGAAGGGTAATCGCATATTGTGCCTCAAGGGATCGCCCAAGCCGTCTCGCGATGGGCCAGGCGCTCCTTGGCCAGGAACATGGTGGCGATCATGACCAGGGCCATGTGATGGTGCCACGCCTGCCAGCGGCGGACCTGATACTCGGCCATGCCGCAGGCGCTCTTGGCCTCTCGGAAGGACTGCTCGACGAAATGGCGCGCTCCCTGCATTTCCGCCAAGCGGCGCAAAGACGCCCTGGGCTTGGCATTGGACAGGCCGAATTTGAGTTTCGTCCCATCGAGTTCCCGTCGTACCAGGAGATGCCAACGGCTCGCCAACGGCGCCTCGCCGTCCCAGACCCACACCCGCTGGGTGAGATAGTCGGCCATCACCTCGCCCTTCTCGCCGTCACGGATCGACAGACGCCCCCAGGCGGATGCCGACTGCGTGGCTGCCCACGCGGCCACCGTCATGGGCACCGCCGTGGTCCGCAGCCGACGGGGCGCTCGACCCTTCGACGAACGACGAGCCGCCACCGCGGGTGCGGGATCCTGGAGATAGATCGCCTGATCCGAATGCACCTCAGCGAAGAAGATCTCTCCCTCGACATCCAGTTCCCCGAGCAGCCAGGGCAAGTGCCCGTAGCCGCCATCAAAGGCGACGAAAGAGAAGTGCAAGCCTTCCCGCCTCAGGCGAATTACCATGTCCAGAGCGATCTCGCCCTTGGTGCGGAACGTCTGCGCCTCCTCAGGCACCCCCACCGCCTCGCAACGTGTCGTATCTTTGGCCCACTTCTCCGGCAGATACAAGTCGGCATCCACCACGCTTGCTACGCCATCGCGCGTCACCGCCGCGAAGACGCCCACCTGACAGTTATCGACCTTCCCCAAGCGACCGTTCCACTGCCGCGCCACGCCCGCGGACATGTTTCCCTTCTTCCCGAACGCGCTCTCGTCCAGGAGTAGAGCGCTGGGATAGCCGAAGTGGGCGTTGGCATCGACCACCAGTTGCCGACGCACCGCGCGCCGATCCCAATTGGATTCGCTAAGCATATGATGCAGTGGCTGATAGCGGCTGTCGGATACGGTTTCCGCCATGCACTCCAGGTTACGGCGCGAACTCTGGAACAGCCCGTGCAGATACCGGCGCGCGGTGTCTTCTACCGAACGGGTCCGGCTTCGAAAGCAATGGAGATAGGGCGCGAAGTGCGAATCGAAGTGCTCGAGTGCCGAAGCGACCAGCGAAGATATGCTATCGACGTAATGGAGTTGACATTGTCATTTACAACTCCATGAATAGATTAAACAATCACGACGTATGGCATTCTAGCACATGACAAACGCAGATCACAGGAAGGCGAATACGAATCTGACAAAGTAGAACTAGCTCGGGCAACTTTTCGTCATTCTGGCGCTTCGTCATTCGAGTGCGCGCGGCCAGATAAAACGCAGTGGGCCGGAACCGACCCTGAACAGATGGTCGGGCCTTTTGAAGGCGGTCACTCATCGCAACGGCCCACCACGCGAGAGCGGCCGTTCGGTTTTCGGCGGTGCTGTTCTCGCCTGACCGGCCGTTACGCCGCGGGAAGCGGTAAGTGGGGGTACGATGGTGTCGGTCGGCTAACGGCCACAACCAGTCATAGCGACCCCAAAAAATCGTGCTGCGCGAACGGCAGGTAGCTCATCAGATACCGGTCGCTCGGCCCTGCACTAGGTCGGCCCGCTCGTCGGCCAAAGCAGTCGCTCAAGGAGTTCCGAATGAACGACAGCTCTTAACTTCTCAGCTGAACTTCATCACACTGGACTAGCAAGCCTGTCACTGCCCTACGTCATCTGCGTGCATGCCTCCAAAGTCTGCATTACGCATCTGATAGGTCATGTTCGCATTCAATCGTGCTGTCTCGTCGATGCTGAGAAGGTCGATTCGTTGATTTGGGAGATAGCGCACGTTCAATAGGTTCTCCGGGCCTGGAACGGTTCTCGAAAAGTGCATCAGCCCCTGCTTCAAGTGCTCGCGCAGGTAGTTCATGCGTTCTTCAAACTCTGCCCTTGTTGAGGGTGTGTGCATCGGTGTAAACATGATTTCTTAACTCTCTAGAACTTATTCAGCACTGCTCGAACATCCCCGTTCACTTGCAGCATCCATCTGATTTGCCAGCCGCTAGGTAGAGACAGGGCGTCACGTCGAATCGCAAGCAAGGCCACTTCATGGCGACGACTTGAAGCCAAGCTATTCACCGTACTTCCATCCCTCCAATGATACCGAACGGAGTCTGCCGGTTTCGCTCCAGTAAGGTACAGGAAACGAGGTGTCGGGATGGCAGGGCTGATGGAGCCGAAGTATGCGACGGTCGGCCGGGCTCTGTCGCAGACCATCATGGACTCATCGTGTCCAGATCGTGGCAGCTCAGTAGCCTTAAACGAGGGCTGCATGTGTCGCAGGGGCTGAGGGGGGCCGGGGGGAACGAGGTGCGAAATGAGCTCCACATGGACTGTCTCACGGTCCAACTCCAAGAAGCATTGAAGGTCGAGGTAAACAAGGTCTTCGTTGGACGGCTGATAGCTTCGCTCCCTCCCTGTTTCCAATGAACCCACTAGGCTTGCCAGAAGGGCTTTGCCGTTATCGGGCTCTACGAGGTTCCCGGGGTTGTAGATTCTAAGCGTAGCCTCGGCTTTGCTAAGCAGGCTGGCAGGCATCGGATAGAAGAGAGCCGTGTTCAGGGCGTAGCGTATTGTTGTAGCCCAACGACCGGTCGATAGTCTAGGGTTCTCCCTGCCACCTGTTGCGACAAGCTCCTCTAGCTCAAAGGCCAAATTGATATCAAGGGGCGAACAGGTCTCAGCCAAGCTTGCCACGAACGCATGCAGTGCGTTCTCGGTAAGGACACCGAGGTTGAACAGGTCGCGCCATAAAGCGTAAAGCGTTGGCGGTACGAAGCTGGGCGGCCCCGTGTCGGGGACGGACGTGGGGGGGGTGCTGGCCTCAGTGAACTGCTCTTGTAGCGGCTTGAGAGCTTCAGCTGCCGAGTTAACCCCTCGCTTGCTCGCACGTTCAGCGATTCGTATGAAGGTCGCGAATCTGCTCACGTGCCGACACTGTTCAACGACCCGTGGAACCTCAAGGTGCGGCGAAATGCGTTGCCACAACCCCGCAGGGTCCTCACGGGACAGAATGTCCAGCGCTGCCGAGGCGATGTCTGCTCGATTCCTCCTGTCCATGGAGACAGCGAGGCGGGCAAGAGCAGCAAGCCAGTCTTCGCTCGTACGCGCCAACCACAGTACCATGGCCGCGCCACTATCTCGGCGCTCCCATGCCGGGTGGTCTAGTGTCCAAAGCAAGAGTTCAAAGAGAGCCTCAGACGCCCCGCCAGTTACTGATCCCTCGATGTAGGAGAACGACGCGGGTGAGGCATCACCCACGATCTGTCTGACGTGGTCAATGGCATCCGCCAACAGAGCCGCCTGCTGTGCTGAGTCGACCTTTTCGCCAAACAGAGTGACGAGGTGTGATGCAATGACCCAGCGTTGAACGTGCCGCTCTTCGAGAACCAGCGGTCCGTAGAATCGTGCAAGTTCATCGGCGCTCTGTACTTGCGTGCTGATGAGACGGTCGGCTTCGCTGCACGAGTGGTTGTCAGACCAGACCGACCAGCCCCCGGCCTGCAGTGTTCGCAAGGCACCGATGCAGCCTTGTATCGCCTTTGAGGAGTTGCGGCGGGCTAGGTGTGCACGTGCCGCAGCTATCTCAGCGCGGGCAGCTCTTGCCGCAGACTGCCTGCCAAATGTCCCTGGCATGAACAGGCGGTCGTCATCGTCTTCGGGCTTGTCGTTGGCATTGCCCTCAGGCTGTGCATCAGTACTTGGCTCCTCGTGCTCTTTTTCTTTCTCAGAGCGCAGACCGAAGCCCGAAGTCAACTTCTCAATCTGATATTCATGGAGGCTGGCCTTAGCCTCTTCTAGGAGAACTTGGAAGTCGGGACGAATGTCGGCCGAAAGATGTTGAACAAGAGCGCTAAGCGTCAGCGAAGCTCGCTCTGTGTTCAGCGAGTACGCAATCGAACGAACTCGTGTCCTTGCCCACGCTAAGTCAGCGTAGTTGGCTCTCAGTTCGGCGATGATTTCGGCGTACTCGCGCCCCCAGTCGTTCAGGTACCGCTCGTCGCCATGCTGGTAGGTCTCAAGGAGTGCCCAACGCAAGCGCCAGTCCGCCTGCCCCCGAGAGTGGCGCAACAGCGCGAGCAGGGCGGCCTGTTCCTCCAACGCCGCCCCCGGAAAGCGCATGCCTACGAGAGGTGAAACGCGGTCGAGGTTGCCGTCCGTCGCCTGCGCGTGTAGCTCGCAGAGCGTGCCGCAGGACTGGTGCTGGAAGTACCTGACGGCGTCCGCGAAAAGCGACCTGCGACAGAGCTGCCCAATGAATGTGCCCTTGTCGGCACGGACAAATCGCTGAAAGGTCATCTCGCCAGTCGCGCGCTCCAAGAAACCGGCGATTTGGGCAAGTGACGAGGCCGGGACGGGCAATTCCGCAGGAAGCGCCGCCAACGTGCCGCTCATCATCGAGAGTTGGTCTTCCTTGTACCAGCTTGGCCCCATTGAGAACGACAAAACCAACTGGTAGGTCTTTAGCGCCTCCTCCGTCGCCCCCAATCGAGCTAGCAAGGGGACAATTAGGAGAAGCTCCGGGACGAGTTCGAACCTGTTCTGTACGTTCGCTGCGACGTAGTCCCTCCAACGTAAGACGAGTGCGAAAGCCTTGTCTGCATGCGGCCCTTCGGGAGCCATCTTGATGAGGAAGCCGAGCACCTCTTGCAGTGACTGTCGAAAACCTTCGTTGTAGAGACCTAGCTGCACGTCAAACGCACGCTCGATTACCTCGAGAAGGACGAGCGCCTTTGTTGGGTAACAGTCAAGGAACAGCTTGGTCAGGCGCCCGTACAGCGGTGGAACGATGGTTTCGGGGATGGCATAGCTGGATCCCCAGTAGATGCGAGATGGAAGGCCGAAGGAGAAACATGGGAGGAGGGCATCGACTACGAAAGACCATACGTCGTCCAAGCCGCTTTGATCCTTCGAGGACATTGCCTTCCGCGCCTTACCATCGCTCCAGGCCACCCCCCGTGCAATGGCTTCAAGGGACTCTTCCCAGTCGTCCCGTGAAGGCATTTGCACGACCGGCCTAGCATGACCTTCCTCCAAGAAGTGAGACGCGCGAAGACGCAACATCGCACTTTCAAAGATGGCCTTGTCAGGGTCTGCTCGATTCGTCTTGTAGAACGGTAGCGTCTCGTCGCCCAGTTTCACTCCGACTGAGTACGCTTCAACGAGACCCGGAGCGGCTCCAGCCTCAATCAGGGCATTGGTAAAGACGAAGCGTCGGTCTTCGGGTTTCAGGGACGCGTCGATTGCTCTTTCGATGTCGGAGAGGACGAGCTCGACCACCTCGTTCTTGAGCGCGATGCCGTAGTGCTCCGAGTACATCTCCGCATACACCAAGGTGTTGAGAAAGACAAGCAGTTGGTGTCGCAATTCCACGTCGCCAGGCACGCCCAGCTGCGAGTAAGGGCGATACCGCCCCTTGAAGCAAAGTTGGGAGCCAATCATCTCACCGGTCAGTTGTCGACAAACTTGGCCCCCCTCATCAGGCGAGAAGCTGCTATCTGGGCCACGCAAGATGCCTTCAACGACGGCGCGAAGAAATGAGGTAACTGGTGGATTCTCACCTGCTGCCTGAGCGAGTGAGAAGGCGTGCAGCCGCAGATTCACCGCACCGAGCAGGTCGTCGGCGTTGACGCCATCTTCGGTCCTCAGCTTGTCAAAGACCTCATTCAGCGCGCGTTGAACAAGCTCAAGCACTTCTTGGGCCTGCTCAGTGTTGCCCTCTGTAGTCAGCGCATGAGCCACTGCGAAGGCTTCCTCCGCCCTGACGATTAGGCGTCCGTTGCGTACGACGTGTCGAAGCGCTTCCTCTGTCTTTCCCAGTGAGATGAGCGCCAAGGCCACGAGCTCGGCGGACTGCGCAAAGAGGGTGTCGTAGCGGAAGGTCAGGCGCTGGGAGAGAAGGAGCAGACGAAAAACCTCCGTTGCAGCCCCCATCCTGGTCGCGGTCGCGAGCGTGTCTTCGATATCTGCGAGCAGGACGGCAGGCTCGGCGCCAAGGAGCACGGAATCGTCAACCCAAGACTGCTGGCAGTCCTGAATTGCCTGCAGCTGCGGCTCACGGCTCCCCTTCAGGCCGTGGTAGACCTTGTTCAAAACGCCATAGTCCCCGCTCTGAGGGGCGCCGCAGAAGGCTGCAAGGCGCTTGTGCACCCATTCGTCGATAGGAGATGTCTTGTGAACGACAAACTCCGAGAACGAGGGGTGATAAATCGCTGTGTTCTCAGGGCTGGCAAGAAGATGGCGGATGCGGACGAGCGTAGTCGTGAAGACTCCCGATTCGGCGGCGGTCAACATGCCCATCAGGTCAGACGGCGGGATGCCCCAGCGCAGGCGAGCGATGATGCCGAGCAAATTGACGACAGCGTCGTCACGAACGAGTTGCGCCCAGATGGTTTCGTAGTAATTCTGGATGGACCCACTGAACACAGGTAACGCCGCGATATCGCCCTCGGTGGCGCCGCTATTCACCAAGTCGGCCAGGTATCGGAGGTATAGCGGATGTCCCATTGCTCGGTCGCAAAGGGTCGCCACAATCTCCGCGGTGGCCTTGTCCTTATCCAGAAACTCCATGCAAACACCGTACTGGATATCGCGCTCAAGGGTCGGTAGGGTCAGCCGCTCCGCACTTTGAAGGATGCTGCCGAGGCTGCTTGCGATTGCGTCCAGTCCAACACCGGTGACGACCACCACAAGGCCGTCATGCACTGTCAGCGGCAATAGATTGACGAAGCGCCTGAGAGTCTCCTCCCCCGCGGCCACCGCCTCGTTGATGCCGTCGATGAAAAGGACGCCAACCCTGCCGGCCTTCGAGCAGCGCTTCGCCAAAGCTTGAAACACCTCGCCAGTCTTCTCTATGAGCTGGGTATACGACAGCTCCATCAATCTGGCTGGCTTGCCCGTCGCCCTAGATGAGAGCAGGGAGTTTGCCCAGTCGAAGAAAACTTCCGGTTGCGCTTGGTGTGCCGGCGTGGAGCCGCGGGCGAGTTCCGTAAATGGATACACCCCAATAGCGTCCAGCTTGGGTGACTCTGGCCTGAATCGTAAGCAGTACGTCGACTTGCCGACGCCGTGAGAGCCATCAACAAAGATGTATCCACCACCTCTCGCGATAATGGTGGATTCAAAGAGTTCGTCAAAAGCCGGTCGGCGCCCCACCGGCGTAGGCTCTGCATCCTGGCTGACGTCCTCCGGCAGCAAACCGTTCGCCTCAAGAAACGGCCTCAGCATCGCGAGGCTCACTGCCCCGATGGCGCTATCGACGTTTAGACGAAGTAGGCCCTTGCAGACCGCGCCGACCATGAACGCGGAGCCCGAGAGCCCTTGGTAGTTCGACAGGTGGGTTCCCGGCTCAACCGACAGGTCCAGGTCTACGCGGTGCAGCCGCTCGGTCAAGACCTGCTGTACCTCGCCACTGAGGACATGACCCAGTTCCAGCTTCACGGCCGGATATCCGAACGCAAACCACTTCTCTCCCGGGCGGAGGCAGTCGGTGTCGATGCGGATGGGATCTACCGAGAGCGGAGCCGGTAGCCGGAGTAGGCATACATCGAGGTTATCGTCGTACGGGCCAAGGACCACGGCGTGGTCGACTGCTGACGAGCCGGCACCAAACCGAACTGTGATTGCCTCGCCCTCAGCCGCAGCAGTCGCGACGCAGTGATACGCCGTGAGGACGAGGTCTGAAGAGATGAGCCACCCCGTACCCGATTCTTCTTTGCCAGCGACTTGGCACGTTGCCAGCTTAACTTCCTCTTCCATCATGAACTGGCTTCTCCTATTTGAATCCAGTCGTGCTCAGCCACATGGACGCTGAAAGCTGCGCCGGACCTCGATTTGTGCGCCTGAAGCTGGTTCGATGCAGCAGTCTCGTAGTTGAAGAACAGCTGTCGCTTGAAGGACGCCGGGCGGTCGACGATTTCCGCCAGGACCTCGAAGTCAGGATGGCCGTGACACGTTCCATCGGACGAGACGAGGAAGCATGGCGAGTCTGCGATTGACAGCAACTCCACGCTGGTGTTGCGCAAGCTTCCGTGGTGCGAGACCTTGATGGCATCAAAGATGACCGGCGCTGATGTGGTTCGCAGGGGTTTCAACTTGGACACGGCGTCTTCTGCCCAGGCATCACCAAGAAAGAGCATTCGTGTGCTCCCCGACGAGATGATGAGCGCGATGGAGCTTCCATTCGAAATGGATGTATCGTGCGTATAGACCTCAGCAAGTCGACGACTTGCTTTGGCCGCCATGGGAGTGGCCAAAGGAACCACCGGGTCAGGCGCTGCCGCACACAACATCTCGTACGCATCATCAAGGAGGTCGGCTGCCTGGGAGCTTCCGCCATAGCCAAGCTTTTGCACGTCCCTCAACCATAGCGCCCGCAGCGCTTCAAGACGCGCGTATCTGGGGCCAATGACTTGAATACTCAGGTCGCTTGCCAGTGCGAGCGGTTGCGCGCCGTCGTCAATGCTGCTAGAGCCATCCCCAGCGTTCCAGGCGTAGCCGTTTTGCCGAAGGAGCTTGGCTAGTGAGCTTCCCTGTCGAGCGTTGATGGGATTCGGTGACGTGGCCGCCGCCCCTTGAAAGCCACGTCGACGGATAGCTTCAAGGATGGCTTGATCACGGGCGCTGCTCGGTGGGTCAGCAGGAAACGGCAGAGACCGGAGGCTGTTGTGCCAGACCGTATCCACCTCGATACCCCGTCCGCCGGGTCGGCCGTTAAGTGAGAAGAGCTCTAGGAGCCCGCCAATGTGGTCGGCATCGATGTGCGTACAAACGACCAGACTCAACCGACCACCGCCCCCAGCAATACTCGCTAGGTCGGCAGCGATGAAGTCCTGATAGGTGCTCGCGAAGCCAGCGTCAATGAGGATGTGTGTGCCAGAGGCGTCTATGAGGAAGGCATCGCCGTTCCTGGCGGGGTACATCTTCAGCTTCAGCATGCGCGTGGACGAGAACAGGTGGCTTATGTAGGATGACAGGATCAAGGAAGTTACTGTAGCGGTCAAGTCATCTTCGGACACACCGAAAAGCTTTTTCCAAGCCTGTGCTTGCAAGAACCAGTGCAGATTACGCGGCCTGCCAGTGAGAAGGAAAGAAGCGGGAACACTGGTTCCACCGCAAGCACAAGCCGCCCAGCAGCATGCAGACCAGTTACAAGCAAGCTCTCGCTCGCTTGTATGGCCAACAGCTCACCAGATGATAGGCAACGTAGCCGGCCAAGTACCCGAGAACTCAATGCCCATTTTTGCAACATATTTGGACTTGCCTAGCAACGCCCAATCGGTGCTGAACAGCAGGTAAGTAAAGAAATACGGACCGATTCCGCGACATAGGGCAACGCCTGCAATGGCCGATCAGCCGACGAAGTCAGTTTCCAGAGAAGGGCAGCTTGAGGATCAGTAAGCTGCCACAGCACTTGAAAACGCCATCAGGCGCCTTTGGGTCGACTGCCGACAGCAAACCACGAAAACTCGGTGGCCGCTCAGGGCCGGGAGCGGTCATAGCAATGGTCAAAAAAGTGACCGCGTCGAACGGCGACTGAGTCCTGGCGAAGCAGATCATCATCGACGCGAGCCGCCAGACTTCTCGTCGGCCCGAACCGTCGTTTGCTCAATGGGAGCCCAACGACGGGTCCTGGCCCGCAAGCAGCCTGCCATGAAAGCGTGCATGGCGCTCGCCTCGACGGCGCCGGCCGCCGGCGTTCAGATTGGAGCACTCGCGGGCTCTCAGCGCTCGTAGGATTCGATGCGCGCGGCCGCGCTCAGCGGCACCAGGAACGCGGTCGGATCAAGCAGCACTTTCTCCCGCACCGCCGCCAGCGTGATCTCGCCGCCGTAGCTCACCGATGACTGCAGGTGGCCGCGGATGCGCTGCAGGATGCTGCTGACGCTGCCGCGGTAAGGCACCTGGATTTCCTGGCCTTCGGGCGGGGTTTCGAGCGCCGCGTCGAGATCTTCGCTGCTGCCGTTGTCGTACAGCGTTTCCAGCACGGCCTCGGGCGAGGTCATGCCGCGGTAAATCTTTTTCTTCAGGTGGGTCGCCGGATCCTCTATGACGCGGCCCGGCGCCTCGTCGGTGCCGGACAGCGCGCTGCCGAGCATCACCGTCGACGCCCCGCAGATCAGGGCGAGAAAGATATCCTTGTCGGTTTTCACGCCGCCGTCGGCCATGATCGGCACGCTGTCACCGACGGCGAGATAGGCCTCGCGGATGGCCTGCAGCTGCGGCACGCCGGCCGCCGTTTCCAGCCGCGTGCGGCAGCCGCGGCCCGGCCCGACCCCGACCTTGACGGCATCGGCGCCGATATCGCGCAGGAAGCGCGCGCCGGCGCCGGTCGCGACGTTGCCGCAAACCAGCGGCACACCGCCAAACTTGGCCCGCAGCGCGGCGACCGCCTGCTCCATGATGACCGAGTGGCCGTGGGCGATGTCGATGAACAGCAGATCGGCGCCGGCCTCCAGCAGCGCGGCGGCCCGCTCCAGGTAATCGCCGCGCGCACCGACCGCCGCGGCGCAGCGGAGGTGGCCGGCGCTGTCCTTGCTGGCGCCAGGTTGTTCGCGCTTGAGATTGATGTCGCGGCGCGTGATGAGCCCTTGGATGCGATTCGCGCCATCGATCAGCGGCAGGCGCTCGATGCGGTGCTCGAACATCAGCCGTTCGGCGTCGTCAGTGGAGATGTTCGGCGCACCCGTCACCAGGCGGGACAGCGGTGTCATGAAATCGTCGACCGGTCGTTCTTCGTCAGCACCGTGCACCGGTGTGTCGCGGTTCGAGAGCAAGCCGGCCAGCACGTTCGAGCCGCTGGCCGTCTCGATCAGGATGCCGGTGATGCCGTTCTGCCGCGCAAAACGCCTGGCCTGGCGGATAGTGGTGCCCGCCGGCAGGCACCGCGGACTGACGATCACAGCGCTCTGGCTGCGCTTCACCACGCCGACTTCGGACGCCTGGCGCGCGATGCTCATGCCACGATGCACGACCCCGATGCCGCCGTGCATGGCCATGGCCCGCGCCATGTGGGCGCCGGTCACGCTGTCCATGTTCGACGAAACGATCGGCAAATCCAACGCCACGTCCGCCGTCAGCAGCGAGTTCACGCTGATATTGCGGCGGGTCTGCAAATCCGTCTTCTGCGGCCGGAACAGGAAATCGTCGAAGGTCCTGCCGGTCCAGAACGCCGCCTCGTCCGGCGCAGCGGCGAAGGCGCCGTCCACGTTCGGCCACCTGCTCGTTGCCATGTGTCAGTCTCTCGTTAGGTTACGGTTGGACTCGGGAATATAGTCGATCTGGCCATCAAGCGACAGTAACGCGGCCGGCGCGGCGCCGAATGGCAATAGCCATGGCATTGCGGACACAGATCAGCAATCAACGAGCGGGGCTGAAAGGCGAGGCGGCCGGGAAGCCCTCAGCCAGGTTCGCGCAGCACAGCTGCAAGTGGTCGCGCAACAGCATGACAAGCGGCGACAACTGACGACGATCGGCACAGACCAGTGACAATGGCGCCGCCTCGGTCGTCCATTCGGTACAGAGCGGCACCAGAAGGCCGGCTGCTATGCTGTTGCCGACATCCAGCGCCGACTTGTAGGCAATGCCGTGGCCAGCAAGGGCCCAGCGATGCACGGCATCACCGTCGTCAGCGATCCGGTTCCCGTTGACGGTTACCACGATCTCCTGCCCCTGCAGACTGAAGCGCCAGTGTTCGTGCAGGGCGTTCCCGAGGCGGAATCGCAGGCAATTGTGTCGCGACAGGTCTCCCGGCACGGTCGGTACGCCGTGGCGCGCCAGGTAGTTCGGTGCCGCACAGAGAACACGCCGGTTGCCGGACCGGATGGGCAGCGCGACCAACCCCGAATCCGCCGTGTCCGTATAGCGTATGGCAATATCGACCGGTTGTTGGTAGAGGTCTGCCGGGCGATCGGAAACATGCGTGCGCAGCGTGACGTCGGGGTGTTGAAGCAGGAAGCTGTCGAGCCAGGCCAGCAGATGATTCCGCCCAAGGTCCGATGGCATCGAAACGCGCAACTCCTCGCGCAGGCTGCTGCGCACCTGGGCAATGTCGTCGAGCGCATTACTCAGTTCAGCCAGCGCGCAACGGGCTGCCGGCAACAGGCTTTCTCCCTCCGGACTCAGCCGCAGGCTCCTGGTGGAGCGTACGAGCAATACGGCACCCAGATCGGATTCCAGCCGTTTCAGGCTGGCACTGGCCACTGCAGGAGACAAATCGAGCATGTGGGCCGCGGTCGAGAGGCTCCCGCTGTCGGCAGCCAGCACGAAGACGCGGAGATCCTGCAAATTCCTGATTTTCAATTTTCGATTAAGAGTGTTTCGTCGTGGCGCTAGTGTAAGGGCGAAAGCCGCTGACCGATACTCATAGGGCCATCGGGAGCGGCGGAAGATGCTTCCCCTTGGCCGTGTGGGCAATACTTGCGATGGCAGCTGCAGCGATCGGCACGCAGGCAGCCGCTAGACCCGCAACCAGAGCGATGCCGATAGACTATCGAGTGGGGAGAACCAATGAAGAAGCCAGTGCTTGTTGCTTCATCTTTCATCGCCGGTGCGGTGGCCTTTCCGGTGACTGTGCTAGCGCAGGGGCCGACTTTCAACTGCGCGAAAGCGAGCGGTGAGGTTGAAACGCTGATCTGCGCCGACCCCTCACTGGCGGCTCTCGACCGCACGCTTGGCGAGGTTTACAAGGCGGCATCGGCCAAGGCCAAAGGCAAGGTCGCGACACGGTTGCGCGAGGATCAGCGAGGCTGGGTCAAGGGTCGCAACGACTGCTGGAAGGCGAAAGGGCAGCAGACCTGGATCACGGCAACCTGGACCGTCGACACGGTGAAGGGGTGTGTCGATGCCCAGTACAGGCTCCGCACGTCGGAACTGCAAGCGGTTTGGCAACTACTGCCGCCGAAGACCGTCTTCCATGCCTGTCAGAACAACCCCGCCAACGAGGTGGCGGCAAACTTTTTCGCCACCGACCCGGCGACGATCCGACTGGAGCGCGGCGATCGTACCGTGACGATGTGGCTCGTCGGCTCTGCGAGTGATGGGCAGTACGAGGGGCAGAATGTCAGCCTCGTGCATCGCGGCAACGAGCTGAAGGTGAGCTGGCTGGACACGAATACGGGCAAGACCGACGAACTGCAATGCAAGGCGAAATGACACGATGACCACAACCAAGGCGACGACAAGCAAATCCAGCGCCAGCAACTGGTCAGCGCGTCTCAACGGCGCGTTCTGGCTGGCGCTGATCCTGTTCGCACTGGCCGGCCTGCTGGTGGTGGGCAAGCTGCCGCTATGGATCGTCGGCCTGGTCGTCGTCGCGGGCGTCGTCCTGGGCGCGTTGCTGTTCCTGCTGCGCTGGCTGGCCAAGCGGCGCGACCCGGCCTACTCGCCGGGCCGGTCCTTCGGCGCCTTCGCGCTTGCCGGCGCGCTGGGCATGGTCGGACTCGCCTCGCTGCCGGTGTATTACCTGGCCTTCTGGGTTCAGAGCGGGCCGACCGCGGTGCCCCTGGCCACGCTCTCCAACGGACAGAAGACCGTGGTTTTCCAGGGCATGCAGCACATCGGCTCGGAGGAGTTCTACAAGTCGGTCGTGTTCGACCTCGAGCAGGCGCTCGCGGACGGCTACACGCTGTTCTATGAGGGCGTGACGCCGGTGGACGGGCGGCCCGACCTGACCGACTGGTTCAACCAGACCCTGCGGGGCAGCAAGCAGGACCTCAGCGCAGGCTACAAGAAGATGGCCGAGCAATGCGGCCTGAGCTTCCAACTGAACTACTTCGACCCCATCAAGGCCGACATGGCGATCCACCCTTCGCGGCACATCACCGCCGACGCGAACTTCCTCGAGATGAAGACCGAGTACGACCGCCTGTTGCGCGAGGACCCGGCCTTCGCGACTGCGATGGCCGCCAGGGCGGCCAAGGCCAAGCAGGCGACGCCCGACCCCGGCGATCCGTTCGCGCTGTTCCTCGGCATAGTGGAAGGGGCCACTCCCGAGCAGAAGAAGCTCGCCGGGATCGTCTGCCGCGGCGTGCTGGGCATGGCCGTCTCCGGGGAGCTGGGCGAAGAGAAGGATCCGTCCAGCCGTATCATCCTCGACTTCCGCAACCAGACGCTCGCCCGCTTCGTCGCCGAATCGAAGTCCGACAAAATCTATATTACCTACGGCGCGGCGCACTTCCCGGGGTTTTTCGCCGAGCTGCAGAAGCTCGACCCGAAGTTCGCCATCCGTTCGGTCAAGGGCGTGCGTCCGATGACGCTCCCGGACGAGGCCAACCTGGCCCCGTCCGCAGTTTCCGGGTCGGGTGGGTAATTTGGCTAGCGTGCGCGCCCGCTTTGAACGTTCGGTCACGGGCTTGGCGCCGGCCGCCTTCGTTGCGAGTCGTCACGGGGAAACCGACGTCTGGCTTGAGGTCGATGCTGGTCGAAGCGAGGCTTGGCGAGGCGCCATCGTTTCTTGATAGCAGATCGTGCCGTTTCGTCCAATCCTCAAAAAGGGTCCGAGCGCGGTCGCAGGCAGCTTGTTCACGCCACACCGAGTAAGGTTGAAGGGAAATGTCAAACATGAGCATTCGAATTTACGGCTTGGTTCTTTCACTCGTCTTTGCAGCGAGACTGTCGTCTGCAGCGCCCCTGCCGCCGCCTGACCCCGAGCGGCCGCTGTGGCTGCGCACCCCGGCAGTGTCGCCCGACGGCAGCCGCATTGCCTTCGCGCATGGCGGGCAGATATGGGTCGTGCCCGCTGCGGGCGGGGAGGCGAGCGCGCTGACCTCCGGCGGGTTCTACAGCCACCATCCTGTGTGGTCGCCCGACGGGCAGCGCATCGCCTTCGCCTCGCGCCGGCATGGCAGCGACGACGTGTTTGTCATGTCCGTCGACGGCGGCGCGATCACGCGGCTGACCTTCCACTCGGCCGCGGACCTGCCGCAGGCGTTCAGCCCGGACGGCCGCGAAATCCTGTTCGCGTCCTCCCGGCTGGGCTCGCCGAAGGCGGATGCCCTGGACGCGGCCAAGCCCCTGGGCGGGCTGCAGCAGCTCTACGCCGTGCCGGTGGCAGGCGGCCGGCCGACGCTGCTGTTGCCCACGCCGGCGCTGGACGTAGCGCCCAGCGCCGATGGCCAGCGGCTGCTCTACACCGACCGCCGCTCGATCGAGAACGAATGGCGCAAGCACCACGTCTCCGAGGCGGCGCGCGACGTCTGGTTGTACGACCGGCGCGACGGCAGCCATCGCCGCCTGACCGATTTCCGTGGCGAGGATCGCAACGCCGTCTGGAACCCACAGGAAGACGCGGTCCTGTGGCTCAGCGAGCGCAGCGGCAGCTTCAATGTCTGGCGCCAGCCACTGGCGGGGGGTGACGCACAGCAACTGACCTTCCATCAGGGCCAGCCGGTGCGCTTCCTGAGCACCGCGCGGGACGGCAGCCTTGTCTACGGCTATGCCGGAGAGATCTGGCGTTTGCCCGCCGGCGTCACGCAGCCGCAGCGCTTGCCGGTGCGCATTCGCCAGGGCAATCTGCTGGCCGGGCTGTCCAACGCCAAGCTGACCGGCCAGGCCACCGAATTCGCGGCCTCGCCTACGGCGCCGGAGTTCGCGGTGATCGCGCGCGGCGAGGTCTTCGTGGTCTCGGCCCAGACCGGGCAGGCGCGCCGCATCACGAACACGCCCGCTGAGGAGCGGTACCTGAGCTTCGCGCCGGACGGCCGCACGCTGGTCTACGCCAGCGAGCGCAACGGTCGCTGGGAGGTGATGGCCGCCCGCCTGCGGCGCGAGCAGGACACTGGCTTCACCGGCGTCGCGCCATTCGACGAGAAGGTATTGGTGAGCGCCGAGGGCGATACGTTCCAGCCCCTCGTGAGCCCCGACGGCACCAGGCTCGCCTACCGCCAGGACCGCGTCACGCTGCGGGTGCTCGATCTCAAGTCCGGCCGTTCGGTGGAGGTGCTCGGGCGCGACGCCGTCTATTCCTACACCGATGACGACCTGCACTACGCCTGGTCGCCCGACGGCCGCTGGCTGGTCACGCGTACCGGCTTCGAGGCCACGGCCGAGATCGAGCTGGTCGATGCCACCGGGCGTGAGCCGCGGCGCAACATCAGCAATAGCGGTTTCACTGACAAGCTGCCCCAGGTCGGCGCGGGTGGCCAGGCGGTGCTGTGGACCAGCGACCGGGCCGCCTCGCCGACACCCGACGGCAACCCGATCGGCATGGACGTTTATGCCGCCTTCCTCACCCCCGAGGCCTTCGAGGCCTTTGGCGCCAGCGCTGAAGAACGCACTCGCCTGGCGAAGGCAGGCCAGGCCGCTGTCGCGCAGGACAAGGCAGCGAAGGGGGCGTCTGCTGCCGAGTTGCCGGACCTGCGCGGCATCGAGCGCCGCACGCTGCGCCTGACGCCGTTCACCGTCGATGTCCAGTTCTACCGCCTGACGCCCGACGGGCGCACCTTGCTGCTGGTGGCGGCCGATGCCATCGGCAACGACGTCGGCTACGCGATCGATCTTTCGTCGCGCCAGCCGCGTGTGCTGTTCCAGCGGCCGCACAGCGCGACGACGATGTACGAGGTGGATGCCAGGGGCGAGACCGTGCTCGCGCTCGGCCCGGCCGGCATCGACCGCTACGACGTGGCCACCGGCAAGCCCGGCAGCACCATCCCCTTCAACGCCGAGATGACGCGCGACGCGCAAGCTGAGATCACCGCGATCTTCGATCACGCCTGGCGCCTGACCAAGGTGAAGTTTTACGATGCCAAGCTGCACGGCGTGGACTGGGACCTGGTCGGCGCCGACCATCGCCGCTACCTGCCCTACGTCCAGCACTGGGAAGAACTGGCCGAGATCCTCAGCGAGATGGTGGGCGAGCTCAACGCTTCGCACCAGGGGAGCCATTTCACGCCCAACAGCAGCGACGGCGACGCGACCGCGTCGCTCGGCGTGTATGTCGACGAAAGCTGGCGCGGTGCCGGCGTGCGCGTCGTCGAGGTGATGGCCGGCGGGCCGGCCGACCGCGCACACAGCCGGATCAAGCCGGGGGCAGTGATCCTCGCGGTAGATGGCCAGGCCATCACGCCGGACACCGAGCTGGCGCAATTTCTCAACCGCAAGGCCGGCCAGGCGGTGCTCTTGAGCGTGCGGCCCGCGCAGGGCGGCCAGCCGGTCGAAGAGACGATCACGCCGGTGGCCCTGCAGGAGGAATTCACGCTGGCCTACCAGCGCTGGGTGGACAAGCGCCGGTCGCTGGTGGAGAAGGCCTCGGGCGGGCGCCTCGGCTACGTGCATCTCCCGCGCATGAACATGCCGTCGTATCTGAGCGCCTACGGCGACCTGTTCGGCCGCCACCGCCATGCTGAGGCGGTACTGGTGGATGTGCGCTTCAACGGCGGCGGCAACCTGCACGATCCGCTGGTGGCCATGCTCACTGGCCAGAGCGTGGCCGAGTTGGTTACCCGCGACGGCGTGCGCATCGCCGAGATTCCCGTTTCACGCTGGACCCGGCCAAGCGCACTGATCGCCAACGCCGGCAGCTACTCCGACGGTTCGGTGTTCCCGGCGCTCTACCAGCGGTTGAAGATCGGCCCGCTGTTCGGCCAAAGCGTGCCGGGTACCGGCACCGCCGTGGTGTGGGATATTCAGCTCGACAAGCGCCTGGACTATGGTGTGCCACAGCTGGGCTTCATGGGGCGCGACGGTCGCTTCTTTGAGAACCAGGAGATCGTGCCCGACGTCCCGGTCGCGGCGGACCCGTCCGCTGTGGCGGCCGGACGCGATCCGCAGCTCGAACGAAGCATCGAGGTGTTGCAGCAGCAGATTGGCCCCAGACCCGCAGTGCGATCGATACCGCGGGATTGAGGTAGTGGCCGGAAATTCTGGCTTGTGCTGGGCGGATGCGGTAGTGCCGTGCTTGCCGCTGCCTTTCCCGAGCTTGGTATCGGCCTGCTCGGGGTGTCCCTTGCGTTCGGCCTGACCGTTCTGACCATGGCCTATGCCATTGGCCACATTTCTGGTTGTCACCTTAACCCGGCCGTATCCGTCGGCTTGTGGGTCGGTGGCCGCTTCCCGGCCAGTCAGCTTCTTCCTTACGTCGTGGCACAGGTGTCCGGTGCAATGGCAGCCGGCGCTGTGCTCTATGTCATTGCCAGCGGAGCGCCGGGGTTTGAGGTCGCGAAGGGTTTTGCTTCGAACGGTTATGGCGCTCACTCCCCCGGGGGCTATTCCCTGACGGCTGCTCTGGTTACGGAAGTCGTGATGATCATGTTCTTCCTGCTGGTCATTTTGGGAGCCACGGACAAGCGTGCTCCTGCCGGCTTCGCACCTCTGGCGATCGGCCTGAAATTAACGCTGATTCGCCCGATCAGCATTCCCGTCACCAACACCTCAGTGAATCCCGCGCGGAGCACGGGCGTTGCGTTGTTTGTCGGTGATTGGGCGGTAGCCCAGCTCTGGCTATTTTGGCTGGCGCCGATCGTTGGTGCTGTCCTGGGCGCAACGATCCATCGCGCCGTTCTTGCGAAGGAGTGAAGACAACTCAGCCTGGCATGCCGAATCGGCAAAGCGGATCTGCTTCGGTTCCAGCTTCAGTTCGAAGAAAATGTCGCCACTTTGCGACAGCAGCCCGCAACGAGTACTATCGGACACCATGCACCGTTGGCAACTATGTGCAGATGGCAGCAGATTTACAGCGCCTATCGGCGTTGGTTAGGAAAACAGGGATGTCGGGAACAGCATACGAAATTACTCGTTCCGACACCAAAGTGAGGGGCCGGGGTGCCCAGAAAAGGCGTAGCTGCCCTCAGTGGGAATTGCCCATACTGTCCCCGCCTCCCGACAAAGCCCGCATGCCCGCCGCGTGGGGCGGGACTGCGGACCCACGAAGTCACGCAGCGTCTGCTAAAGGCGACGGCATATCCTGACCTCGGGCCGTCGAGAAAGCCGGCAATGCTGCCATGCACGGCCGTTTGCCGAGGAGGATGCGAGCTTGACAGGCGGTGAACCCGTCACTGATACTCGGGCGCTTGAAACTCCCGTCCCTGGGGAAGGTGGTGAGGCCTTGTTCCGCCTTTTCCTGTTCAGCTCAAGGGGTCCGCCTTCGCAGAAAGCAAGACGACGATGAAGACCTATACTGCTTTGGTTGTGCTGGCCTTGCTCGTGGTTGTAGGGCTGCAGCTCTGGCTGGGCATGCCCCACTGGGTGGCGCTCGTGATTGCCCTACTCGTGATCGCGATTGCCCGTCTGCCGCCGAATCCGGAGATGAAACTGTTCTTCTATGCCATTGTTCTCTACGTGGTGAGCGCGGTGCCCCTACTGAAATACATGCTCGACCTATCCACCCTGGCGGCGATCGCCATTGCCGTGGTGGTGGTACCGGTGGTTGCATTCAACTGCATACCGCGGATGAGTTACTCCGTGCTTGCGGATGCCGCGCTCAAGCGCCTCGCGCAGGATCTCCGAAAGGAACTGGTTGCCCAGGGCATGGGGATCCTCGAAGTCGAAGGCATCTGGGGTTACGGCTGGCCCAAGATGGCGATTTTGTTTGAATCGCCGGAAGCTCTTGAGCAGGCGGGGAAGAACGGCTTGCTCGACCGGCTTGCCGGTCGCATCGCAGAGGCTGTGCGGGGCGACCCGGCTTATGGGCGAAGCCGCAAATCGTTCGACGCCAAAAAGGCGGTTTGGGGCCTGAGCGAGCAAGCCAGCTGGGATGCTCTGGTCGCGAAGGGCTCTTTCCCTTAAGGGAATTTCGGTAGAGTCGAGATGTGGCGCGATAGCCGTGGGTTCGGCTTGTCTGTTTCCGTCCCTTTCGTCTGACTGATGCTCTTCGGCGAGGGCCGGGTGCCAATGTAGGCGCGCCCGGTCTCGCGGTTGTAGCACCGCCCAAAGGTGTATCCCAGGAAGTCAAGCCGCTCTTGCCATGAGGTTGGAGGCCCGGGGAAATGCCACAAAGACAGCGAATCGACGGGTTGCTGCAGAAGGCCAGGCGCCAACTTTTGATTGGTCTCGCCGCGAGCATCAGCCGGGCAGGCAGCGCAGGTCGAGGCAGAAAGGGCCGAGACCGCGGACCGGGGCAGGGCGAACTGGCACGGCCGGGTCGCGCGGCAGGGCTTCGAGGGTCACGCGCTCGGCGCGGCGCGCAGCGGCGGCTGCCAGGTCGGCGGGGAGGCCGGCGTAGCCCGCCCCGTCGGGGCGCCATTCGTGCAGCGTGACGAGGTGATCGGTGGCCTGTTCGGGATGACGCAGGCGTAGCCGCAGTGGCGCCTGCGCGGGCAGCGCAGGATGCAGACCCCAGCCGGGGACGAAGCTGCGGTAGCGCAGGCCGAAGACGCCAAGCTCGCCGCGGCCATCGCCCTCGCGCCGCAGCGGCAGGGCGACACCGGCGGCGAAGATCTGCCAGTCGTCCCAGCCGCTACCGTCGGCAGGCCGCAGGCGCAGTTCGATGCACGCCGTGCTGGCGTCGACCAGGCGGGAACTGCCGCCCTGCTCGGGGCTGGCGGCGTCGCCGAGCAGTGGCCAGAACTCGAGGGCGCGTCGTATTTCCAGGCTGCAGCCAGGCAGCGTGACCTGCCCCCAGAAGCGGCATTCGTCGCGCAGAAGCACCGCCTCGATGGCCTCGTCGAGGCCCAGTCCGGCGGCGGCCAGTTCCTGCAGGACGGCGTGCAGGTCCTGTTCGAGGTAGAAGGGCAGGGCAAAGCGTTCGTGCAGTTCGCGGCCCCAGTCGATCAGCGGCACGGCCGACGTTTCCCGTGTCAGCATGGCCACGATGGCACGCAGCAGGCAGGCCAGGGCGGTGGCCCGCTGCGGCGTGTGCTGCATGCGCAAGGCTCGGAATTCGACCAGTCCCTGCCTGCCTCGCCCGGCCAGGAAGGGATTCCACAGTTTCTCGATGTTCATTTCGGCGCGATGGCTGTTGCCCGAGGCATCGCAGAGAAACGGTGCCAGGCTGTGCCAGAGGAGTTCCGGCGAGATCTTCTCGCTACGTTCGAGCAGGGCCAACGTCAGATCCAGTTCGTCTACCGCGTCCATGCCGCGCTCGTCGGCGCGCACCGACTGGCCGCTGCTGCCGACGAAGTCGTGCGAATAGAGATAGGACAGCGCCGGGTGACGGTTGAGGAAGCCCACCAGGCGGGGCAGCAGGCGGGGCTCGCGCAGGAAGGGGCTGGCTGTCGGTGACGGGCCGCCGAGGGTGATCTGGCCGGCGCCGCCGGAGTCGGCGACGGTGCCGTTGAAGTACAGCCGATACGGAGCCAGACCCTGTGCCACTGCCGCGGCGTGGATCTCGCTGCTGCGCCGCAGGAAGTCGGCAGCATCCTGGCTCGGGGCGCTGTTGATCTCGATCACCGCCGGGTCCGGCGTGACGGTGGTCCACTCGACCGTCGCATCGACCGGCGGCGGGTAGCCGGCGAGGAGGAGCGTCGGCAGATGGCTGGCGAGGGAGGCTTGCGCGACGGTCTCCAGAATCGCCAGGAACGTCGAAACCTCGGCGATCAGCGGCAGTTCGAGGCGCGCCGTCGGCACTCCGTCCAGCTCGTGCAGGTGCAGCACGAAGAGATAGGCGCCCGCCTCGGCGAGTTCATCGCGCAGACCGCTGGCCGGGATGGGGCGGGTGTCGACCGAGTTGCGCCGCAGGCGAGGATCAGTGGCATCCGGCGCGACGACAGCGGTATCGGTGCGCATCAGCAGGCGTCGCTCGAGCGGTTCCTCGATCGCCAGCGGGGTGACCAGCCAGCCGCGCGCTGCCAGGCCAGCGGCCAGGGCGGTGGCCCAGCGAGTGAGGTCGGCTGGAGCAGGTTTTGTGGCGTCTTTGCCGGGCCGGGGCAGGCTGGCGCTCGCGCGTGCGGCCAACATCGGGTCGGGGGGTCCCGGCCAGACCGGCTCGCCGTTGCGCCGCCGGTAAAGGCCCAGGTTCCAGCGGGGTCGATCCTCGCCGGGATACTGCCGTCCGACGCTGCGCAGCAGCAGGCCGCCGGGGAGGCTCTGGCAGAACTCGCTGAGCAGTGCTTCGGCCCGTTGTTCCTTGGCGCCGCCCAACGCCCTGGTCAGCCATTCCGGCGACTGTGCGCACGGGTCGGTAAAGGTCGGCTCGGAGCCGACCCAGATGCTCAGGCCCAGGGCAGCGATCCGGGCGTCGTGACGGCTGACGGCCGCGGCGAATGCTTCATCGAGGGTAGACGCTGGGGTCATCGCCTCGCCTCAGAACGCACTCTTGATCACCCCGCCGTCGACGCGGAGCGCCGCGCCGGTCGTGGCCGAGGCCAGCGGGCTGGCGATGTAGGTCACCAGCGAGGCCACCTCCTCGGGAGTGGCGAAGCGCTTGATCAGCGACGTCGGCCGGACCTGCGCAAAAAAATCCTTCTCGAACTCGTCAAAGGACTTGCCATCGGCCTTGGCGAGCGCGTCAACGAAATCCGTCACGCCACGCGATTTCGTCGGCCCCGGCAGGATGCTGTTGACGGTGATGCCAGTGCCGGCGAGCGACTCGGCCAGTCCGCGCGCAATGGCAATCTGTGCCGTCTTGGTGGCGCCGTAGTGGATCATCTCGGCCGGAATCTGCACGCCACTTTCGCTGGAGATGAAGATGATGCGCCCCCAGTCGGCGCGTCGCATCGCGGGCAGGCACAGGCGAGCCAGACGTACGCCGCTCAACACATTGGTCGCGAAGAAGCGCATCCAGTCGGCGTCGGGGATTTCATCGAACGGCCTGGGCTCGAAAATGCCGAGATTGTTGACCAGGATTTCAATACCGGGATTTTCCCGAACCAGCGCCTCGGCTGCATCCGCCGTGCTGAGGTCGCCGGCAAATCCCGACACGTCGCTGCCCGTCGCCGATCGGATCGCCGTCACCGCCGCGTCAACCGCGGCCTGCGTGCGGCCATTGACGATGACCCGGGCGCCTTCGCCGGCCAGCGCCGTGGCGATCGCGTAGCCAATGCCAGCCGTGCTGCCAGAGACCAGCGCGAGCCTGTTCGTGAGTTTCATGTCCATGCGAGGTGACCTTTCAGTGGTTGGCAAAGCCGGCTTCCTGCTTCGGGGAGCTTGACCTGCACTCCTGACTTCCCGAGGAGTGCGGCCTGGAGCGTGCAGTCTAGCTCTGCCCGGCCACCTTGGCCAATAGCGGTGCGAGCAGTGGCGCGCGACGGTATCGCTCTGCCTTCTTCTGGCGGTGACCGGCGTCGCGGGCGTAAGCGCGGCCATCGCACGCAGTGACCCGCAGAGCGTGTATCATCCGCTGCCGCCACGGACTTTCGCATGGACTCGCAACCGGTGCCAAGAGCCGGTGTGTCTGCGTTTGTGGCGCAGTGCAGAGCGCCGTTCGTCCAACCCTATATGAAGACGAATCACATGAAGATCAGACAACTTGTCCCCGCCTTGCTGTGTTGTTTCCTGCTGCCAGACCCGGTCGTTGCCGAGACCAGGTTCGAGGTCGAAACTGCCAGGGAATCGGAGGCCGTAACACTGACCCGTGATACCCAGGCTGGTGGCTACCAACTGCTGACAGCGGTCGAGCTGAAAAAAATGCTCGATGAGGCAAAGCCGATGGTGCTGGTTGATACCATGCCCTACGACGCCAGCTACACGAAAGAACACCTGCCGGGGGCGAAGCACTTTCTCTTCCCGGTCGCACGCATGAGTTCCTGGGACACGAAAGAGACCGGTGGCAAGACGGAAGCTGATTTCGCCGCCTTGCTGGGCTCGGACAAGGACAAGCCGGTGGTGTTCTACTGTGGCTTTGTCAAATGCACGCGCAGTGATAACGGCGCCGCATGGGCGCGCAAGCTCGGCTACACACAGGTCTATCGTTTCCCAGGCGGCCTGTTCGCATGGAAAGGTGCCGATTTTCCGCTCGAAGCGGTGAAATAGCACGGGCTCATCCCGGCGCGCCATCCAGGAGAGCCTGCATCACAGCGCTTGCTTCGCTCGCGGTCGCGCTGCTTCCGGGAACGACGTACGGATGTGGGACCGGAACTGTTGCAACCGCGGATGCTCGGGCCGAGCGGAGGATTCGCTGAGCACTGCTCGTTCGAGGACCTTGCCGTCGTCGCTGAAGGGTACCCGGGTTCGCCCACCGCTCGAGCAGGAAACGGGTGTTGTGTGGGCCGATGCGCAGATCCTTCACCGTGCAGGCGCGGTGGCCCAGCGAGCGCGACCCGTCCGGCAGGCCGACGGCCAGAGCAAATTGAAGCCGATACTCTTCAGGCGACCCTTCGGCGCAACCGAGTGCTCACGCCATCTGGCTGATGGTCTTGCGAAAGCGGCTCAGTGAGGTGATGAACAGGAGGCTGCCAATCGCCAGAATGGCCAGAAGCTGCGGCCATACCACGTCGATTCCGGCACCGCGATAGAGAATCGCCTGGCCTGCCGAAACGAAGTGCGTCGTCGGCGCTACCTGCATGATGCCCTGCACCAGTTGCGGCATGCTCTCGTAGGGCGTGCTGCCGCCCGACAGCATTTGCAGCGGCAACAACACCAGGACCAGCAGCATGCCGAACTGCGGCATCGAGCGCGCCAGCGTCGCCAGGAAGATTCCCATCGAGGTGGTGGCGAACAGGTGCAGCGCAGCAGCCAGCATGAACAGGGCCACCGAGCCCTGGATCGGCACCCGCAATGCCCCCTGGACGACGAAGACCAGCGCCACCAGAGCGGCCAGCAGGACCACCAGGCCCATCGACCAGACCTTGGCCAGCATGATTTCGGTGGGCGTTACCGGCATCACCAGCAGATGTTCAATGGTGCCGTGCTCGCGTTCGCGGATCAGCGCCGCACCCGTCAGGATGATCGACAGCATGGTCACGTTGTTGATGATCTCCATCAGCGAGCCGAACCATGCTTGCTCGAGATTGGGGTTGAAGCGCATGCGCAGCGCGAGATCGACCGGCGGCACTGCCGAGCTGCGATAGCGCTTGATGAATTCATTGACCTCGCTGGTGACGATCTGCTGGATGTAGGCGTTGCCGGTGAAGGCCTGGCCCATGCGCGTGGCGTCGATGTTGAGCTGCATTGCCGGCATGCGCCCGGCCAGTACGTCGCTTTGGAAGTTCGGCGGAATGTCGAGTGCAAAGGTGTAGTCACCGCGGTCCATGCCAGCATCCACCTCGGCCAGCGAAACCATGTCCGGCATCTTGAAATGCGGCGGGTAGAAGCTCGACACAATGCGTGCCGAGAGCGGCGAACCGTCCTCATCGACAATGGCGATCGGCGCATTGTGCAAGCTGTCGGGCATGGCCGTGGCAGCAACGTAGATTGCCACGGTGAAGGTCCAGGCGATCAGCACCAGCATCATCGGGTCACGCACCAGGCTCCACAGTTCCTTGACGCCGAGACGGAATACGTTCTTGCTGCTGATCACGGGCTCAGGCCTCCTGCTTCCTGAGCAGCGCGATGGCCAGGCCGAGGATCACCGGGACGGCGGCGAGCAGGGCCCAGAACGAGGGGCCGAGGCTGAAAATGCCAAGCCCCTTGCTGAACACGCCGCGGCTGATGGTCAGGAAATGGGTCGCCGGGTAAATGTGCCCGATGAAGGCGCCCATGCCTTCGAGCGACGACACCGGGTTGAGCAGGCCGGAGAACTGCACGCAGGGGATGATGGTGCCGATCATGGTCACGAACATCGCGGCGATCTGGCTGCGGGTGAAGGTCGAGACCAGCAGGCCGAAGCCGGTCGAGCAGACGACGAAGATCAGCGCCCCCAGCGCCAGGGTGAGGAAGCTGCCCTTGATCGGCACCCCGAAGACCGTCACCGCCATCAGCGCCAGCAGCAGGAAGTTGACCATCGCCAGCGCGATGTAGGGCAACTGCTTGCCGAGCAGGAACTCGCTGCGCGTCACCGGGGTGACGTAGAGATTGATGATCGACCCCAGTTCCTTCTCACGTACCACCGACAGCGCCGCGAGCATCGCCGGAATCATCATCAGCAGCATCGGGAGCTGGGCTGGAACCATGGCCGGCAGGCTCTTGACGTCCGGGTTGTAACGGTAGCGGGTTTCCAGCGTGCTGGGCGAGGTCAGCGTGATCCCCAGCCGATGTTTCGCCATGTCGGCGAGCCACATCTGGTGCATGGCCTGAACGTAGCCGCGAACGGTCTCGGCGCGCGTCGGCATGGCGCCGTCGACCCAGGCGCCGATCGCTACCGGCGTGCCGCGCTCTATGTCGCGTGCAAATCCCGGCGGAATCTCGATGGCCAGGGACAGTTCGCCGTTGCGCATGCGCCGGTCGAGGTCTTCGTAGTCGGCAATCGGCGGCTTCTCGAGGAAATAGCGCGACCCCGACAGGTTGAGCGAATAGTTCTGGCTGAGCACGGTCTGGTCGCGGTCGAGCATGGCATAAGTGAGGTTCTCAACGTCCAGATTGATGCCGTAGCCGATGATGAACATCAGGATCGCCGAGCCCAGCAACGCCAGCGTCGCGCGCACAGGGTCGCGCCGCAGTTCCAGCGTTTCGCGCAGGGTGTAGCTGAAGGCGCGGCCCGGGTCGAAGCCCCAGCGCGGGGTGATGGAGCGGGGCAGGGCGGTCGGCGACGGCGTCACGGCGGCCGGCGCGGCGACTTTTTCGGTGCTTGCCGAGGCTTCCTCGAGATGCGAAACGAAAGCCTGCTCCAGGCTTTGGGTGCCGCGCTGGCGCATCAGTTGGGCCGGGCTGTCGCTGACCAGCACGCGGCCGGCGTGCATCAGCGAGATGCGATCGCAGCGCGCCGCCTCGTTCATGAAGTGGGTCGAGATGAAGATCGTCACCTGGTCCTGGCGTGAGAGGTCGATCATCAACTGCCAGAACATGTCGCGTGCGATCGGGTCGACGCCCGAGGTGGGTTCGTCAAGGATCAGCAGTTCGGGTTTGTGGAGCACCGCCACCGCCAGCGACAGGCGCTGGCGTATGCCCAGCGGCATGTCGCTGGGCAGGGTGTCGACGACATGGGTCAGGCCAAAGCGTTTGACCAGTTCGTCGACGCGCGCGGCGATCGCAGCTTCGGGCAGGGAAAACAGCCGCGCATGCAGCACCAGGTTCTGGCGCACGGTGAGCTCGCCGTAGAGCGAGAAGGCCTGCGACATGTAGCCGACGCGGCGCCGCGCATTGATATCCTGGGCATTGACCGGCTGGCCGAAGAGCAGCGCGCTGCCCTCGCTGGCGGGCAAGAGGCCAGTCAGCATCTTCATGGTCGTCGACTTGCCGCAGCCGTTGGAGCCGAGGAAGCCGAAAATTTCGCCGCGTCGGATGCGAAAGCCGACGTGGTCGACGGCGACGAAGTCTCCGAAGCGCATCGTCAGGCCCCTGGCCTCGATGGCGATGTTCTCTTCGCCACCCGTGGTGCTGACGGCCAGCGGCGGGACCACGATGGCCTGGTGTCCGCGCCGCTCTTCGACGGGCAGCAGCGCGATGAAGGCTTCATCGAGCGACGTCGTCGCGGTGCGGCTGTGCAGTTCAGCCGGGGTGCCGGTGGCCAGCACCTTGCCTGCATCCATCGCCACCAGCCAGTCGAAGCGTTCGGCCTCCTCCATGTAGGCGGTGGCGACGATGACGCTCATGGCGCGGCGTTCGCCCCGGATATGGTCGATCAGGTCCCAGAATTGCTTGCGCGACAGCGGGTCGACGCCGGTCGTCGGTTCGTCGAGGATCAGCAGGTCGGGGTCGTGGATCAAGGCGCTGCAGAGCCCGAGTTTCTGCTTCATGCCGCCCGAGAGCTTGCCCGCCGGGCGCGGCAGAAAGGGCTGCAGGCCTGTGCTGGCGGTCAGTTCGTCGATGCGCTGGCGGCGCTGGGCGGCGTTGTGGCCGAACAGGCGACCGAAGAACTGCAGGTTCTCCTCGACCGACAGCGTCGGGTAGAGGTTACTTCCCAGGCCCTGTGGCATGTAGGCGATGCGCGGGCAAATGCTGTCGCGGTGGCGCTTGCTCGCCATGTCGCCGGCCAGCACCTGCAAGGACCCCTGCTGCAGCTTGCGCGCGCCGGAAATCAGCGCCAGCAGGCTCGACTTGCCGACGCCGTCGGGACCGATCAGGCCGACCATGCAACTGGCCGGGATCGCCAGCGTGATGTCGTCGAGCGCGACAGTCTTGCCGTAGCGCAGGTTGATACCGTCAAGCCGGACCACCGGCGCCGGGCCGCTGGCCGCCGGCTTGCTGCCTGCGTTCATTGCGGGACCTTGACCGCCAGTTCAGCGGGCCATGCAGCCTGGCCGTCGAGCTTGAGCCAGGCGATTCCGGGCAGGCCGGTCTTGATCTGCGTCAGGTTCTTTTGCAGCAGGTCGCGGCCAATCTGCGCCTTGACGCGGAACATCAACTTTTGCCGCTCGCTGGCCGTCTCGACGGTCTTCGGCGTGAATTGCGCGGTACTGGCGACGAACGAGACCTTGGCCGGGATCACGTACTGCGGCGCGGCGTCCAGCACGATATGGACTTCGCTGCCCATGGCCAGCTGGCCGGCAATGGTTTCGGGCACGAAGAAGGTCATGAATACGTCGCTGAGATCCACCAGGTTGAGCACTTTCCCGCCACTCGCCAGCACTTCGCCAGGCTGGGCAATGCGGTACTGCACGCGGCCGTCGCGTGGCGCGGTGAGCGCACTGTCGTCGATGTCGACCTTGATGCGGGCGATGGTGGCCTGGGCGGCGTCAACCGTTGAGCGCGCCCCGGCGACCTGCGCACGTGCGGCGGCGATGGTCGCCTGCGCTGCCTGTACCTGCGCCCTGGCCGCGCCGACCGCCGCCTGCACGCTGCGCACGCGGGCCCGATCATCGTCGAGTTCCTGCCCCGACGAGGCGCCTTCGCGGGTCAGTGTCTCCGAGCGCACCAGACGCCTTCTTGCGGCGTCCAGCTCGCTCTCGCGCTGTGCAACGAGGGCCAGCGCCGCTTGCCGCTCGCTTTCCCGCACCGCGACCTGGGCTTCGGCGCTGGCTACCGCCGTGATCGATTGCTGGTGCCTGGCGCTCGCTTCGTCGCGTTGCGCTTCGAGGGTCTGCACCTGCATGTGCGCCAGCGTCTGGCCCGCCGCGACGAATTCGCCATCGGCCACGAGGATGTCCTGCACACGCCCGCTGAACTTGCTTGACACGTCGATTTCCGTAGCCTCGATGCGGCCATTGCTGCTCACGAACCCTTCACCAGGCCCCTTTGGGCGCAGCATTTGCCAGGCCAGCAGGGCGGCCACTACGACGGCGCTGACGATGAGAGCTGGAATCAGCCACTTTTTCCATTTCGTCAGCATTGACCCAGCCGCTGACCTGGGCGGCGCGGCAGTCGCTGGCTCGGCTGGCGGTGCGACCCTGGCGGCGGCCGGGATGGCTTCGGGTATGACTTCGGGACTGGCTGCGGCAGCGCCCGTTGCAGCGCCCGTTGCAGTGACTTCTGCGCTGGCGGGTGCGGGGGCAAGTGGTGCAGCCGTCGGGCTGACTGTGACGGTCACCGGTTCGGCTGCCATCGGGGTATCCGCCGGGGCGACTGCGGCGGCGAGCGGCGGGGCAAACGTTACCGTGACCGTTACTGAAGCCGGCGGCGTAGGCGGTGCGATGACCGGTGGGGTGGCGGTAGTGTTCATGGGGCGCTCGTGGCTCGTGGGGGGTCAGGCTTGTCGCCTGCGACTGGCGAATCGAAATCCAGCGCGCCACCGCCGAGAGCGGCATACAGGCTGACCTGGCTGCTGAGCAGTTCGCGCCGCGTCTGCACGAGTTGTTGCTCGGCGTCGAGCAGGTCGCGCTGGGCATCAAGTACGTCGAGAAAGGCCGAGGCGCCGTTGTTGAAGCGCAGTTGCGAAAGCCGTGCGCGCTCCGCCTGCGTCGCCAGCGCGGTGCGGGCAATCGCCACCTGCTGCCTTAGCCAGACACGTGCGGAAAGCGCATCCGATACGTCACGGAAGGCCACCTGCACGGTCTTTTCATACTGGGTCACGGCCAGATCGCGACGCGTTTCAGCCAGGCTCAGGTTGTTCTTCCGGCGCCCGCCGTCGAAGATCGGCAGCGAAATGCTCGGCGAAAAAAGCCAGGCGAGGCTGCCCGAGGCGAACAGCTCATTGAGTTCGACACTCGCAGTGCCTAGCGAGCCAAGCAACGCAATGCGCGGAAAGAATGCGGCACGTGCGGCACCGATGTTGGCATTTGCCGCTTTCAGCAGATGCTCGGCAGCAACGATGTCGGGGCGTTGCAGCAGCAGATCGGAAGGCAGGCCAGGGCGCAGTTCGCGAAAGACATTGCTTTCGTCGAACTCGCCTTGCTCGGGGGGCAGCTCGACGGGAGCCCCGACCAGCAGGGTCAGGGCATTGAACTGTGCTGCTCGCGCCAGTTCAAGCTGGGCGCCAAGCGCCTGCGCCTGGGTGAGCAGGGTTTGCACCTCGGTCAGGTTGAAGCGCGAGGTCGAGCCGACCTCGACGCGGCGGGTGAATATGCGAAAACTTTCCTCGCGGCTGGCGATCGTCTGGCGTGCCAGTGCGATGCGCTCGTCGAGTCCGCGTAGCGCGAGATAGCCATTGGCAACCTGTGCAACCAGTCCGATGCTGGCCGCACGGCTTGCGGCGTCGGTGGCCAGGTAGGTTTCCAGCGCCGCGTCCTCCAGGCTGCGGACGCGCCCCCAGAAATCGATCTCCCAGCTTGCCAGGCCCAGTCCAACCTGGTACTGGCTGGCGACCAGCGGCCTGCCGGTGAGACTCATCCTGGCCGGTGTTCGCGAGCGGTCCCCTCTGGCTTCTGCGCCAATGGTGGGGAACAGCTCAGCCCGTTGGATACCGTAAGCGGCGCGCGCTTCCTCGACGCGCAGCACGGCGCTGCGCAGATCACGATTGTTGTCCAGCGCCAGGCTGATCAGGGACTGAAGTTGCGGGTCGGTGAAGTAATCACGCCAGCCGATGGCCGCAACGCTTGCACCACCCTGAGTGGTCACCGACGCATAGCGGGGTGACACCGGCAAGGCGGGCACCTCGTAGGGCGGCGCCATCGAGGCGCAACCCACCATAAGCAGGGCGAGGGCAGCGAGCCTGAAGCTGGGCGATGCCGCATGGACCATCAGCACGCTCGGCCCGATCAATGGTCAGGCGAGCAGGGCCATACTGATAGCGGAATGTCGCGCGGGGTGCTGTCGCTGAAGAGGTATTTCACCGGCCCAGTGGTTGTTGCTCTTTGTGTTGTGCGTGCCATGGTTCGAATATTGGCGCAATTTGGCTGCGCTCCTCTGTTCGCTAGCGCACGCAGTGTTCGGCTGCTTGCGCTGGCCCCTGAATACACAAACCGCTGGTGGCATCCACACGTGAGGACCTGAATCACGACTGGACTTCCTGTTGTTCGATCAGGAAGAGGCCGCTCGAGTCGAAGACGAGCGGCGACGTTCCATCTCAGGTCTGCCGGGTCCTTGACGGCGGTCAGGCGGGCTTGCCATTGACGGATCAGCGCTCATCGCCAGGCAAGTCGCATCAGCGCGTCTCGTCGCGGCGCTTGCCGGTTGAGGCGCGGTGGCTCCGGCGGGCTCTCCGCCTGGTGTACAGATTCATCAAGGGCGTCACGGAAATGCCATGGATGACGATCGAAACGGCCACTGCCGTCAGTGTCAGCGTGATCGCCTGCTCGACGACGGGGCCGGACAGCCCGTGGTTGAGGGCGAACATCAGATAGTAGATCGACCCGATGCCTCGGATGCCGAACCAGGAGATCAGAAAGCGCTGATCGCGCGACACCGATGCGCCGAGCAAGCCAAACCACACCGATAGCGGGCGGAGCACGCCGAACAGCAGCAGCAGGAAACCGAGGGTGGTCCAGTCGGGGCGCGCATAGGGCAGCATCGCGCCAACCACCAGAACGATCACCAGTTCGGCAATACGCTCGAGTTGCTCGTTGAAGCCGCGTACCGCCTGCCGCATATAGGCGCCGGCCAGGCCAGGATCGGTGGCAACGGCAAGGTGTGCCGTCTTGCCCTGCAAGCCGGCCGGCCCTTCTTTTGCAGCGCCCGGCGAGCCGCTGTCCTCCCTGACGCGCTGCAGGGCCAGACCGGCGGCAAACACTGCCAGAAATCCCAGAGTGTGGGCAAGCTGCGCCACGCCGTAGGCCAGGGCGACGAGACCGAGAGCCAGGAACTCATCCAGCCCGACGGCTTCCTGGTGATGGGTGCGCAGATAGAGCACCAGTTTGCCGATCATCGTGCCAAGCAGAGCGCCAATGCCGAGACCGCCCGCCAGCCCCCAGAGGACATCGATGGCGAACCATCGCCAGCCGGCGACTCCGAGATCGTGCAGACCAAGCAGACCGAGACCGAGAAAGACGAACGGGAAGGCGGCGCCGTCGTTCAGCCCGCCCTCGCCGGTCAGGCTGAAGCGCAGCAGGTCACGGTCTCCGGGCTCGTCGACCTGGACGTCAGACGCCAGCACCGGGTCGGTCGGCGCCAGAATTCCCCCGATCAGGACGGCGGCGCCCAGCGGTAGTCCCATGAGAAAGTAGGCGACGGCGGCGATCAGCCCGACCGTCAGCGCCATCGACGCAAATGCCAGGCGGACCGGCAAGCGCCACTGCCGGCTCGAAAGCGGCAGGCCCAGTTTCAAGCCGACGGAAAAGAGCGAGATCAACAGCGCGACTTCGGCAACACGTTCGAGAATATCCGGTACCTGTCGCGGGTCTGGCGTCATCAGCCCCCAACCGGCAGTGCCAAGGCCGAAGCCGACCGCCAGATAGAGCATCGAAGCGCTCACCGGCAGGCGCTTCAGCAACGAGCCGGCAAGGGACATGGTGACCAGCAACGCACCAATGACGAGCGCCCAGAGGGGGAAAGTCATCGCCCTGGCATCCGCATCGCCTGCCCGGGCACCGCCGCCGTTGGCTGGCGAATCCCCCTCACCGTGGGCGTCCCGTCAGTCCTACGACGCCGCACCGAGGACGAGGACCGCGTTCGTTCCTCCGAACGCGAAGGAGTTCGACAGCATCGTCCGCACGGCGGGGGCTTTGCGTGCCGCGTTCGGCACGTAGTCAAGGTCGCACGCCGGATCCGGCACCTGCAGGTGCATCGTCGGCAAGACAACCGCGCTCTCCATGGCCAGCAGCGACAGCACGCATTCGAGCGCACCGGCTGCGCCCAGCAGGTGTCCGTGCAGCGCCTTCGTCGCACTGATCGGAATACCGCCTGCCTGCTCGCCAAACACCGCCTTGATCGCCGCGTCTCGATCGCATCATTGGCTTGCGTCCCGGTGCCGTGCGCGTTGATGGCGTCGACCACCGAGGGCACGATGGCAGCCGCTCGCAGGGCCGCGTGGATCGCCGCCGCCTGTCCTTCGACGCTTGGACGCGTGATGTGACTGACATCCGTCGACAGCCCGTAACCGAGAATCTCCCCATGGATGGACGCGCCGCGTGCGACGGCGCGCTCCCACGGCTCGAGCACGAGCATCGCCGCGCCCTCACCGAGCACCATGCCGCTGCGGTTCTTCGCGAACGGCTTGCACGACGCTGACGGATCGATCGTATCGATGGCGGCGAGCGTATGCAGTGCCTCCCAGGCCTTCAGGGAGCCGAACGAAAGCGGCGCTTCGGCGCCGCCAGCGATCGCCACCTCCAGGTCACCACAGGCGACGCGCCGCCAGGCCTCGCCGATCGCCACCGCCGACGACGAGCAGGCGGTCGAATACGTCAGATTCGGGCCACGCAGATCGTGCTCGATGCCGATCCAGGCGGCGGGCGCGTTGTGCATGCCCATCAGCACGGTGAACGGCTTGATGCGATCCGAGTCGTCGCCGTAGAGTGTCTTGTAGCCGTCGTCGCTGGTTTGCGAGCCGCCCATCGCGGTGCCGACGAAGACGCCGGCCCGGCTGCGATCAAGCTGACTCAGGACATCGCACGCACCGGCTAGCGCCTGCCTGGCGGCGACGACGGCGAACTGGCTGACGCGGTCGAGCATACGCAGCTTCGGTGGCTCGAAATGCCCGGCGCCGTCAAAGCTTGCGCTGGCCGCAAGGGGTGCGACGAGTCGTGCGGCGAACGGGGCAGCGAGGCGGTGGATACCCGAGCGGCCCGCCTGCGCATTGGCAAACGCCGCGGCCGCGCCGTTGCCGAGCGGCGAGACGACACCCATGCCGGTGACCGCGACCCGCATCAACGCATGCCTGACGGGTGCATCAGGGCAGCGCCAGTCTGTGCATCGCCGCCCTGTTGTATTGCGGCAAGCTCGTCGATATGGCGAACCACGTCGCCGACGGTCGTCAGTGGCACCGAGTCCGGTGATAGCCGGATCCTGAACTGGTCTTCGACGGTGAACATCAGCTCGGCGACGCCGAGCGAGTCGATACCCAGCCCTTCCAGCGGTGCATCCAGTGTCACCACAGCCGGATCAAGCTGGTAGTCCTTGACCAGAATGGCTCGCAGTCCTTCGAGTGTTGTCGTCATCTGTTTTCCTCGGTGATCATCATTTCGTGTTTTCCAGACCCGCCCCGGCTGGCTGGCAAGGCGAACGCCCGGCCAGGGCGCGGCGCCGCCGACGCCGCGATAGGCGCCAGGGCGGCCATTGTCGCCGCGTCCACAGCGCAGCGGGTCTTGTCACCCCATTGCGCGCCCAGCGTCAGCACTCCTGGCCAGTTGCGTGCCAGCCCCATCAGCAAGGTGGTGGCAGCGGGACGCATCGCGAGGTGAGCGAAGACCGCGGCCAGACGCAGTCGCGGTGCAAACTGGCTGCGCCATGCTGCTGCATAACGACGGGCGACGTCGTCCTGCCAGGCCTTGCCGGCGAGCTGGTCGCACCGCTTGTCAGCGAGCAGCTGCGCACAAAGGAGCCAGGCGGACTGCAGCGCCATGCTCATGCCCTCGCCGATGATCGGATGCGCCTCGCCGGCAGCATTGCCGATGCGGAACAGCGGGTCGTCAGCGCGCAGGCGGACCCCTGGATCGAGCGGCCCGGCGGCCAGCCAGGGACCTGCACGCGACGCGGCCTGCAACGCCCGGCGAACGCCGCGACAGTCGCGCCGGAGCAGCGCTTCGACGGCATCGCCGGCGCGCAGCGCGGGCGACGCCTGTCGACAGGCTTCGAGACGGTCGCGTCGGATGCAGCAAGCAATGGTGGTCAGGCCGCCATCCGCCACGACCATGCCGCCATAGCCGCCGGCGAATGACAGTACGGGCAGGACGCCCTCGTCCAGCGACGCATCGCGGAAGTTCGCCTTGAAGGCCAGCAGGTCGGAAGCCCGGCGAGTCTCGCGCCGACGCTGACGATCCAGTGGCAAGGCCTCCCACGAGCCGTACGCAGCAATGGCCACCGGCGCGCGCAAGCTCACCGCCGCGCGCGTCTCCAGCGCCTCGACGGCGCAGTGCCAATCGCCGGCGACGCCTTCGATGGCCAGCGCGGACCAGGGCTGCAGTACCTGCGCGCCGGCTGCCCGCGCCTGTTCGAGAAGCAGGGTATCGAGGGTCTCGCGGCCGAGGGCTCTGCCCCATGGGTATTCCGGATGCGACATGGCCGGCAGATCGGCGACGACCATGCGCTCGCCGGACATCAGTGCGACCCGGCGCAGTTCCGGGCCGGCGCTCGCTGCGAACGCCGGTCCCACACCGAGGGCGGCGAGCAGCGGCAGGTTGCTCGCGGCAATGCATTCGCCGCAGACCTTGCGGCGCGGAAAACGCTGCTTCTCCACCAGCGCCACCGACCAACCGGCGCGCGCCAGCAGGATCGCTGCCGAAGAACCAGCCGGACCCGCGCCAACGACGATCGCATCGAAGTGAGTGCGCATCAGTTCACCGCGGCGCGCTCGGCGCGAAAGCAGTGGCTGAAAAGGCCGGCAGGATACTCGCGCAAGCGCCATTCGGCCGGGCGACTCGGCCACAGCGCGCTGAGTTCACTGCCGTTGAAGCCTGCATGGACGCTGAGCACCGCGTCTTCGCGCGTCACCGCGTTGACGCCGAGCGCCCCGAGCAGATGGCTGCCGGCAAGCGCGAACCAGGCACGCCGCGGCTCGCAGGCGAACAGGCGATCGCTGCGCGCAGCGATCGCACCGAGCAGTCCAGCGAGGTCCGCATCCTCGAAGTGGTGCAGAAAGAGGTTGGCGACGACCAGATCCCAACGCGCCGTCACGCTGTTCGGGAGGAGTGGGTCCCTGAGGGCGGCCGCCCAGTCGAGGACGTCGCGAACGGTCGGCACGACCTGCCACCCCAGTTCAGCGTAGCGTTCGATCGTTTCGCGCTCGACCAGGGGCCTGGCGTCGAGCAGGGTCAGGTCCACCGGCGGCCACGCCGGCGCCAGGCGCCGGGCAACGCCGAGCAGGAGGCTGCCATCGCCGGCACCGATTTCGAGCACCTGCAGCGGCCGCGTCGCTGGTGTCGACCCCATTGTCGCGCGCAAGGCGCGCGCCACGATCGAACGGGTGGCCATGGCACGATGCACGCGCCGCAGGTCGCGACGCGAGCGCTTCGCTGCCGGGTCGTCGGCAGCCAGGCCGTCGAGAATCTCGGCGCCAACCACCCTTGGCATGGCCATCAAGGCTTCCTTCGCCCGGTCACCCGGGAGTTCATGGCGGAGGACCCCATCAGCTCACCCGCAGCAAGGCGCCGTGGCAACTGAAGCCAGCGCCGAACGACGACAGCCACCACCAGCCGGCGGGCGCTGCGTCGGCCAGCGCCGCTTCGAGGACGAAGTAGACGAAGGCGCTCGACAGGTTGCCGTACTCGCGCAACATCGCCGCACTGTAGCGAAAATCATCGGCTTCAAGCCCGAACTCTCGCTCGAGCGCGAGCAAGACGTCACGCCCGCCCGCGTGCAGGATCCACGCGTGCACGTCGGTGGCGCGCAGGCCGGCGCGGCCGAGAACGGTATCGAGCACCTGTCGCGCATAGGCCGCCGCCAGCGCCGGCACGGCGCGCGTCAGGATGTTGCGCAGCATGCCGTCGCGCTGCTCGAACATCAGCGCCTGGCGTTGGCTCGGCTCGATCAGCGACGTACTGTCGATCCATTCGATACGGCGCCCGGCGGCCGGTTGCCGCGAGAGAATCGCCGCCCCGGCGCCGTCGCCAAACAGACAGGCACTGATCAGGACGCCGGGGTCGTTGTCGAGGTACATCGCGGCGCTGCTCACCTCGACGCAAATCGACAGGACATGGGCGCACGCGTTCGACGCCAGCAAGGCGTGCGCGAGCTGAAGATTCGGCAGCGCCGCGGCACAGCCCTGGCCGACCAGATCGAAGGCGAGCACGTCGGCGCGCAACCCGAGACGCTCGACCACATGCCCCGACAGGCCCGGACACAGGTAGCCGGTACAGGTGCTGACGATGACCGCACCCAGGTCCGGTGCGGTCAGGCCGCTGCAGGCGAGGGCGCTGGCAGCGGCGCGCGCCGCAAGCGCCGGCGCGTGCGCAAGAAAGCGCTGCGCCAGCGTGTTCGGGTCGATCGCGAAGACTTCTTCGAGCGAATCCACGGCGAGCCGGCGTGCCTCGATGCCGTTGTCGCGCTGCAGGACGGCGCGCGCCACGCAATGGGCACGCGCGTCCAGCCGCGCGAACCAGTCGGATTTCTCGAAGGCGGCCAGGCACTCCGCCTTGGTGTAGCGCGTTGCCGGCGTTGCCGTGCCGATGCCTCGGAAATACATCTCTAGCGGGTGTTCATCGGAGCGAGTACGGTGCCGTAGCCAGGATGCTTCTTCACGCCACGGTCGTCAGCGAATCGCCGACAATGTCGCGCACCAGCGTCGTTTCCGCTTCAGTCCGGGTCTGCGCTACGAGAACGACGTGGCCACTGCGGATGGCATCCAGCACGAGATCGGAGAACTTCCCTTCTTTCTTCTCTTCCGGCTTCTCGGCACCGACGGCGGCACCCACCAGGCCACCCAGGGCAGCTCCCCAGCCGAGCATGGCCAGCGGCCCGATCAGCGGGCTGGCGACGAACAGCGTCACGTTGGCGGCGATCAATGCCACTTCTGCGACAACCCCGAGGCCAGTGCCGACTGCGGCACCGACGGCACCATCGACCAGGACATCCTTTAGGGCTTCGTCGTCCTCCACCATTTTGCTGTTGCCCGCAGCATGCGCGTGATCAACGATCCTGACCTGTTCGCGCGGCACACCGGATCCGACCAAACGGTCGCAAACGGCTTCGGCTTCGGCACGACTGGTGTAAATCCCGCTGATGATATGAGTCTGCTGATCCATGATGATGTCTCCTGCGTGTGGATGGAACGTGGGATGGCTTGCGCCAGGGCATCGCGTAGCCAGTGCCCGCTGGCCGACGCGATCCAAGGTTTGATAAGTTCCCGCGAGCAGGCAGCCATCGTAGCCAGGGAGCGCACGGGTGTATGTGCGCCAGCGAACCGAAGGTCGGCTGCGGGGAGGCATGGGGTGTACTCGCCGACAACGTTCCAGGATTTTCTCCAAGTGCGTTGCAGAACCGCGCGGTGCCCTTCGGCTGCCGAGGTCCTGCCGCGAGCCGCCGCGCCGCACGTATTTCTCGCCTGCGGTAAGATGGCGCACCCGGATCTACTCACTTGCAGCCCTGGCCCCGGGTCAGGGAACGCTGATCGCCTCGCCGGCCGTTGGCAGGCTCGCCCAATCAACCGGTGCGGGCTTGACGGCAGCCAGATGACCTCGCTCCGAACTCTTCTCCGAGAACCATGCAAACACCTCTCGATCGCCCTTTTCTCTCGCTGATCCTGCCCGTGCTGAACGAAGCGGCGACGCTTCCAGCTCAGTTGGCGGCACTGCAGGGGCTGAGGACGCGCGGAACGGAGCTGATTGTCGTCGACGGCGGCAGCGGCGACGGTACGGCAGAGCTGGCGCGGCCGGCCGCAGACCGGCTGCTCGATGCGCCGCGCGGCCGCGCGACGCAGATGAACGCGGGAGCGAAGGCTAGCCGGGGCGAGGTTCTGCTCTTTCTGCATGCCGACACGACGCTGCCGCCGGCGGCCGACGACCTGATCCGCAGCGCAATTGCCACCGGTGCCGCCTGGGGGCGTTTCGACGTGTGCATCGACGGCCGCCAGCCGCTGCTGCGCATCGTCGAGCGGATGATGAACTGGCGCTCGCGGCTGAGCGGCATTGCCACCGGCGATCAGGCGATCTTCGTTCGTCGCGATTTGTTCGAGCGGGTTGATGGCTACCCCGAGCTGCCCTTGATGGAGGACATCGCCCTGTCGAAGCGGCTCAAGCGGTTTGCGCCGCCGGCCTGCCTGCGCCAGCGCGTGATCACTTCCGGGCGCCGGTGGGAGAAGCATGGCGTTCTGCGCACCATTCTGCTCATGTGGCGTCTGCGGGCGAGTTATTTCCTGGGTGCCGATCCACAGCAACTGGCGATTCGCTATGGCTATGTGCCGCGTCAGAGCTGAACCGCTGGCCATCGCCATCTTCGCCCGGGCGCCACTGCCCGGGGCCGCCAAGACCCGCCTGATTCCCGCCCTGGGGGCAGCCGGCGCGGCCCGGCTGCAGCGCCGCCTGACCTTGCATGCGCTGGCCGTCGCGCGGCGGGCAGCGATCGGCAGCGTCAGCCTGTGGGGGTCGCCGGATGACCAGCAACGCTTCTTTCGCGCCGTCCAGCGCTGCTCTGGCGTCGATCTGCGCTCGCAGTCGGGCCCTGACCTGGGTCAGCGCATGGCCAACGCCTTCGCGGCGCAGGCCGGTCCCCTGCTGTTGATCGGCACCGACTGCCCGGCGCTGCAGCCGGCGCATCTGTCGGCCGCCGCCAGCGCTCTGCTGGACGATTGCCAGAGCGCCAACGACGCGGTTTTCATTCCCGCCGAGGATGGTGGCTACGTGCTCGTTGGCCTGCGTCGCCCGCAGCCGGGCCTGTTCGCGAGCATCGATTGGGGCACCGAGCGGGTCATGGCGCAGACGCGGCAGCGTCTTTGCGAGCTGCGCTTGCGCTGGGCCGAGCTGCCGCCCCTGTGGGACCTTGATCGGCCGGGCGACCTGGCGCGCCTGGCCACCCTGGAAGGATTTGCCGCATGGATCCGATGAACAACCGGCGTCGCCGGACCTCACTGGCGCTGCTGGCGACGCCGGTCATCAGCGCCTTCAGCCTGCTGCCGACGCCCGCTGCCCGCGCCGAGAGTACTGGCGTTGCGCGGGTGGATCTGCCACGTTTCTCTGCCGAGCCGGCGGGTAACCGGCTGCCGGCGGGGTGGACGCATCAAACGCTGCCGTCCGTTGAGCGAGCGAACCGTTTTGACCTGCTGGCTGACGACGGCCGGACGGTCCTGCGGGTGCTGTCCGATCGCTCCGCGTCCAGCCTGGCGCTGGCGAAACGGATAGATCCCGCGGCCACGCCACTGCTCAGGTGGCGCTGGCGAGTCTCGCATCCCGTAGCGGGCTCGGACCTGCAGCGCAAGACGGGCGATGACTATGCGGCCCGCGTTTATGTGCTGTTTGATCTGCCACCCGAACGGCTTGGCGTCGGCGACCGGATGAAGATGGCGGCGGCGCGCCTGCTGCACGGTGCCGAGCTGCCGGCGGCGGCGCTGTGCTACGTCTGGGGTACGGCGCAGGCGGCCGGCGAGTCGGGATGGAATGCCTATACCGATCGCCTGCGAATGATCGTCGTCGATTCCGGGAAGGCTCATGCCGGGCAATGGCGGGACGTCGTTCGCGATGTCGCCGCGGATTTCCGTGCCGCCTTCGGCGACCCCCTGCCGCTCATCTCGGGCATTGCTCTCGGTGCCGATACCGACAACACCGGCGAACGCGTCGAAGCCCGCTTCGGCGACCTCTGGTTCGAGGCCCGGCGGTAGCCGGGCGGTGCGGCATGAAACCAACCCGGCCCAACACTTGGGCCAGCAACGCCTGCGGAGGAATCGACTCGGGTTGTACGGCGGCGTGGATACGAGAATGGCGCCTACAGATCCTCGGGCGAGAGGCCTGTGTGCTTGGCAATGCGGGCAAGCATGCGCGGGCCAAGCTCTTCGCCGTCGTGAAAGGCAAAGACACAATCCAACCGCTCTGCGATGGCACGTAGAGTCAACACCCCGGCTTCGGCATCGCCTCTTCGGCATGCCGGCCGTAGTGGCGTGTGGAGCGAGGGGTCAAGCGGCACTTCCAGCAGAGCGAACGCGGGCCTGAGGAGGGCTACCTGCTGAGTGACACCTCGTACGTGGTGATCTCGTACGGATTGCCATCCGGGTCCGCGAAGTAGAGCGACACCGAGGCCTCGTGATCCTCGACGGTGACCGCTCCAGGCAGTTCGTGCTCGAGATGGGACTGCCACTGCCTGAACAATGAGCCGTGGACGCGCAAGGCGATGGTTGACCTGCATGGTTTGGCCGGACGCTCGAACAGGGCTATGTGGATCTGTGCTGACTCGTCCTGGAGCGTGAGCGGCCCACCGTCGTTGGCCCAGAACTCCAGCTCAGGCGTGCGCCTGAGTCCGAGCACGCGCTCATACCAGCGCTCTGACTCCGCCCGGTTAGCGACGAAGACGTGAATGTGGTCGATAGCCAGGAGCTTCGGAGGCATGGGTGTGGGTGGTAGGAGACGGTGCGTTGTGTCGCCTAACATTTGGCTTGAGGGGCGGCCGGAGCCCGAAGGGCGGAGGGTACCTGCAAGCGCAGCTTGCAGGCCGTCCCCTCGAAGCGATGATTAGCCCTCACGCGGCACCCAGTACAGACTGAAGCGTTCTTGCGCCAGAGGGCGAAAACAACCAGCCGAGTGCTCCGCAGTTGAGCACAACGGTGGCCCAAAAGGTAGCTTGAAAGGAAGCCTTCGCCGACTTGTGCCGAAGCAGCCGCTGTGCCGCCAAGGCGCCGGGCCACCCACCGAGAAGAGCGAATAAGTGCAACGTGCTTTCTTGTGTTCGCCATTGATTTCTCAAGGCGGCTGACTTGTCGAAGGCGTAAGCGAAGAAGGCCACGAGACTTGCAACAAGGTAGAGCGCAAGAACGACAACCGGGAGGCGACCGGCGATAACTGCCCCAACAACAAATGCCAGAAAGCAAACGGCAAATAGCGGGGGGATGTTGCTGCGACCGGGCGGGGTCGACGGAGTGGGCTTTTCACCGACAAACGCAACGGTATTCGCCTGCGCTCGGCCCTTGCCGTCGGTTTTGAGTTCGTAGGTTACGAGTTCGTTTCCTTCCGGTCGGCGCTGGCGATTGGAAAAGGAGCTGATGTGTACGAAGACTTTCTCCCCACCCCCATTGGGTGTGATGAAGCCGAAGCCTTCGTCATCCGTCCATTTGGTGATACGACCTTGGTAGCGCATGGCAAGTGGGTATGAGGGCTTGTAGTGGAAGTGAGGGGGCGAGCGGCTTCATTGCGAAGCTCCCCTCGACTGCCAAGTTAGCCCTTTCGCTCCATGGTAAGAAGCCTCGCAGCAAGGCCGAGAAAGACAACACCCATCAGGCGCTCAAGCATTACCTGGCGACGGGGACTCGATAGTAACCATTGCCCAAGGCTACCGCTGGCGATAGATAAAGTAGCCTGGACTAGTAGGCCGAGAAACGCCAAGACCGCGCCAAGGCCAACGACTTGCTGGAAGATCGACCCATAGGATGGGGAGGCAAACTGCGGAAGAAACACGCCAGAAAACAAGATGGCCTTGGGGTTTAGCAAATTAGTAATGAACCCACGGCGGAAATTTTCTACAGGGGAGCGAGCGGTAACTTGAGTGCCTGCGACGAACGGTTTTGAGCGAAAGGATTTATACGCGAGAAAGATCAGGTATGCGGCGCCGCCGAAGCGGATGACATCAAAAGCAAGGGGCGACGTGGCTACGATTGCCGCAACTCCGGCAGCAGCAAAGACTGAATGAGCAAACATGGCCAACGAAATGCCGGCAGAAGCCCAAAGCGCAGGTCTTCGACCCTCAGAAACGCCCGTGGCAACGATAAATGCCACATCAGGTCCGGGGGTGACGAGCAGAACCAAAGACGCCGCAAGGAAAACAGGCAGAACAGAAATGTCAAAGGGCATGGCGCCTCCTTTAAGTGAAAGGGCTAAGCTCAGGGGCGCGAAGCCGGCTTGCCGGCGAAGCGTCCCTCTCGAAGCGTTTGTTAGGACAGCGGCAGGCTGACGTCACTGCTTGTGCTTTGACATGAGCTGGTAGTACTCAGCTTCGGAGAGCAATCGCTCGGTGACCCAAAGCCCATGCTCTCCTTTATCGTTTTTCATGCTTCCCATCCTGTAGGCAGCAACATCTCCGGTGGCGGTGTCCAGCACCCATAAGAAGTTTGCGTAAGTTTTGTCACCAGCAGCAGGAGGCGCGATCGGTACGAAGCGACCAATCTCTAGTTTTTGCGGGGTTGATTGTTTTGGCTCTGCAGCGCTTGCGGGCGATGCTATTGATAAGCAACTGGCAACGAAAAAGACTAAAAGAAGCTGTCGCGCTAGATTCATAAAATTCTCCTGAGAAAAGAGAGCGGGGATGTCCTAACGTTCGAGGTAACCGGCGACCGGAGCGCGAAGCGCGGACGCCCGGTAAGCCGCGCTTGCCGGGCGTCCGGTTGACCGAGGGTGTGCGCCCAGCATGGGCGCGATGTGATGGGGTGGAAGTCCCCTGTGGGAGTACCGACATGATTTCATGATGAAGCCATGATAACTACTAGCCAAAGGCAAGGGCAAGGCCGCGAGGACTTGTCTGAAGGGTGAAAGCGGGGTTTGCAGGCTCACGCGCCTGCCCGCTTGAACGACGCGAGCGCTGTGAGCGGCTGCCAGCCGGAGCGCAAACGTGCGCGGCGACGGACAGGAACTGCATAGAAGGCCGAGGGAGCCGAGGCGAACTGGCACCTGACAGCGAAGCCCACCGGTACGGCGCCTACGGTAAATGCAGCGCTGGTGCGCGGAAACATCGCGTTCTTACCTGGGGAGACCTGATCGGCGAGCGAGGACTCGACGTTTCGCAGGAGCAGTGCGGACCGCTGCTATAGAAGAGGGCCCAGGCGCTGCGGCAGGCTGTCGGCCGCAGACGAGCGAACAGGGTGGCGAGACCCGCGACAACCTGTGGCGGGCGTGGAAGCGGGTGAAGGCCAACCGGGGAGCGCCAGGAATCGATGGCGTTCGCCTTGAGGACTGTCCCGCCTACGCCCGGAACCACTGGCCGGACGTGCGCGAGCAGATCAAACAAGGGCGATACGCCCCGCAGCCGGTGCGTCGGGTAGCCATCCCGAAGCCGGACGGGGGCGAACGGCTGCTGGGCATCCCGACCATCCTGGACCGGGTCATCCAGCAAGCCATCGCGCAAGTGCTGACACCGATCTTCGGGCCGACCTTCTCGGTATCGAGCTTCGGCTTCCGACCCGGCCGCTACGCACACCAGGCGATCCGGCAGGTACAGACCGACGTCAAGGCAGGCTATCGCATCGCGGTAGACCTGGACCTGGCCAAGCTTTTCGATACGGTCGATCATGACCGGCTTATCAACCGGCTGGGGCAAACCATCCGCGACCAGCGGCTGCTGGCCTTGATCGGAAGCTACCTGCGCGCCGGGGTGCTGGTCGGAGAGAACCTCGAGCCTAGCGAGATCGGCACGCCCCAGGGCGGTCCGCTTTCGCCACTTTTGGCAAACATTCTGCTGGACCAGTTCGACAAGGAACTGGAAAGGCGGGGCCATCGCTTTGCCCGCTACGTGGACGATAGGGTCATTCTGGTCAAAAGCCAGCGGGCCGGGGAGCGCGTGATGCAGAATCTCACGCGTTACCTGGAGACCCGCCTCAAACTCAAGGTCAATCCTGCCAAGAGCAAGGTGGCGCCGATGAGTGACTGCCGTTTCCTCGGATTCACCCTGCGCGGCACGAAGATACGCTGGAGCGACAAGCCGCTGGCAAACTTCAAGCACCGGGTCAGGGAACTGACGGGGCGAAGTTGGGGGATTTCCATGACCATTCGACTGAACAAACTGGGGAACTTCCTGCGGGCTTGGTTCGGGTACGTTGGCATCAGCCAGTATTACCGGCCGATCCCGGCGCTGGATGAGTGGCTGCGCCGCCGCGTGCGCATGTGTTAGTGGAAACAGTGGCGCTGGCCGTGGACGAAGATCAGCCACCTGGTGGCTTTGGGCGTCCGCCTGAAGACGGCGATCCAGCATGGCGTCAGCAGCCAGTGCTACTGGCATATGGCGCGAACCCCGGCGGTACAACAGGCCCTTTCCAATGCCTGGCCGGAGGCGCAAGGCGTCCTCAGCGTCAAGGCCCGGTGGTGCAAGGCCCAGGGCTACTCGGCTCAAGTCACTTCGTCGAGCGCGCCAACTCGTTGAACCGCCCACTGCGGACCCGCAGGGTGGGTGGTGTGGGGGCCGGAGGAGAGAAACCTCCGGCTACCCGATTAGCCCCCGTGCTCATAGTGGCGGACGCTCTTGATTAACCCACAACTGGACGGACGCCCGTAGCCACTGATGCTTTGCATAGGCAGCCAACCTTTCTGGTACCGAATCACCGTTAAAGACAAGGCGACCGAGCATAAGCGCAAGGTCGACGTCGGCGATGCACCACTCACCGAACAGGTTCTCAGAGTTGGCAGGGAGCAACGACTCTGCGGCCGCGAACAGTTTCTGGGCGGACGTCCGCGCCTCAGCAGTGAGTGGCGTAGGTGTTGGACCGTAGAACACGACCTCCGTGGAGCGCTCTTGCCTAATGGGCATGAGGTCGCTGCGAAGCCAGGCCTGAACTTGACGCGCTCTCGCTCGGTTTTGCGGCTTTGCCGGGTAAAGCGGCGTGCCGGGAAAGACATCGTTGAGATACTCAGCGATTGCTGAGGACTCAGACAGCGAGAAGCCGTTGTGAGCCAAGGTCGGCACGCGGTGAGTGAGCGACGTGGCGGCGAAGTGTGGCTCGTGGTTCGCCTTGGCCGTGAGATCCACGGTCGCGATTTCGAACGGCAAGCCCTTCTCATGCAGAGCCACAAAGGCCGACATCGCATACGGGCTTGCGAACTGGGCATCAACGTAGAGAAGGAGTTTCGGGGGCGGCAATGGAGGCTCCTGCGGGGGCTAACGTGCGAATTCAGGGACGCTGCGCGGCCTTATCGCGCAGCGTCCCGTGGAATGATGGGTTCGGCATCTTATGCATAGGGATTAACGGCTCCATATGTTTTGATGTGCTCAATGAGTTCGCCAGCGTACCAAGAGCCTGTGTCGGCTAGTTGCTTGATCGTTGGAATAGCTGCCGGTCCTTCGTTCATCGCGAGGATTATCGCTGCGCAATCTCGCGTGAAGGGTTCCAGCGATTTGTCGAGAACAATGCCTTCCAAGAGCTTAGATGCGTTGGGCAGCGATGAAATGATGGCCTCTACCGATTGACCGACAGCACCACGAGAAATGGAAGACTCTTCGTCGATGAACTCCAGAAGCTTCACAACTTGCTCGCGGGAAAACCGCGCAAGCAAGTTCTTAGCGTGAGCCTTAGTTTCAGCTGTGATTGCTTCGCCGAAGTAGGCGATGTCACCATGCCACGGAATGTGTGCGAGGAAGTAGACCAACACAGGAGGAATCTCCTGGGCCGGCGTCTCAACAAGATGCTGAATCAACCGGGTCCAGACTTCAAGAACATTCGGATAGCGACGGAACAGGACGATCAACCCGAGGTACGACTCATCCGGCTTTGGGGAGCCAAAGAGGGTGAATGCTTCGGGTAGCGATAGATCCGGAACTTCACGAAGTACGTTCGGAACAAAAATCGTTGAGAAAGCAGATTGGTCGAAACGGTTTGCTCTACTGGTGCGGAAGCGAATGACGGTATTGGTCGGGTGGTCCTTTAGGTAGCTCTTGATATTTACCCAGTGAGCAACGCCAAGTGCAGGAACAAAGACAACACCCAAGACCGGAAGGGGATGATTGAGCCAGTAGTCCCGGTGGCTCTCAATCGGAATTAGGCACTCCTCGCCGGAGGAGTTGTAGTACGACGGGCCAGATTTGATCTGTACGGCGACTTGCCGATTTAGCGGCCTTTCGTCACGTATGAGTTCAATGAGCCCGTCAATTCCAAGATCGTTTTCTCCTTCGATCTTGTGAAACAACGAGCCAGCACCTTCGACCGCCGAGCGGACGAAATTGATTCCGTTCTTTGCTGTGACGTTCGTCTTCTTGTACAGGACCATAGAGATCAAGACGCTGAACGTTCAAGGTGACCGGCGCTGCGCGGCTTCATCGCGCAGCGTCCAGCGACCGAAGGGAGCGAGGTCGACCGCCGGGTGTGCGCCCAGCATGGGCGCGATGTGATGGGGTGGAAGTCCCCTGTGGGAGTACCGACGTGACTTCATGATGAAGCCATGATAACCACTAGCCGAAGGCAAGGGCAAGGTCGTGAGGACTTGTCTGGAGGGTGAAAGCGGGGTTTGCAGGCGCATGCGCCTGCCCGCTTGAACGACGCGAGCGCTGCGAGAGGCTGCCAGCCGGAGCGCAAAAGTGCGAGGCGACGGACAGAAACTGCATAGAAGGCCTGGTCTGCGGGCGAGTTGGCACCCCATGACGAAGCCCATCGGATACGGCGGACAAGGTAAATGCAGCGCTTGTGCACGGAAACATCGCGTTCTTACCTGGGGAGACCTGATCGGCAAGCGATTGCCGACGTTTCGCAAAAGCAGTGGGGATCGCTGCTCAACAGAATGATCCGGGCGTTGCGGCAGGCTGCCGGCCGCAGACGAGCGAACAGGCAGTGAGCGAAGCGAAGGCCATAGCGCGACGGCGAGCAATCGCCGGCGTGACTGATCAGGAGTCAGCAGAGGCCATAGTAGCTGCACCGAAAGGTAACGCGAAGGGCCGAACATGAACAGCAAAGGAGGATCCGTGAGTTACTCGAACCCGACAACGAACCCGACCGGGGAAGCCGGGGATCGGCGTGATCTTGCCCAGCCAGCCTTGCACGACGCCCCGCAGGAAGTTTGTTTGGGGAAGGACTTGATTGGAAGAAGGAAAGATGAAGAAAAACGGGCCTGGCTCACACATCAGGTGACATCTGGTCCTGTGGCCCCGTTTCCTCAAGCACTGCCTTCCGCGGCCGACCGCGCGGGCGAATTTCTCGCCGCTGTCCAGTGGCCCGTTCGATACTGTCGATGAACCGCGCATCCCCGAGCGGCTGCCCCTGATCCAGGGCCATGCGGATGTCGCTGATTGCGTCGGTATCCAGTTCCGGGCGGAACAAGGACCGATAGTTCGCCAGCCGGTCAGCCTCGTTTGTCCCCAGACTGGAATACACCACATGCGGAGTCAGCAATGAGTCAGGTTGCCCCAGTCCGTTCGCCCGATAACTGCTCCAGCGATAATGCGCCGGGTCATCGACCATCGTTGCGCGCACGGGATTGAGTTCGATATAGCGCTGACAAAGAAGCAGATAGGCATCGGCCTGCACCAGAGAAGACTTGTAGCGGCTGTCCCACAAGGTGCCGGTGCGATGGTACGTCTTGTTGATGTACTGCACATAGCGCCGGCCCAGCGAAATCATCAGCCGGGAGACAGCCTCGGGTTCCGGCGGAGACAGCAAGAGGTGCACGTGGTTGGTCATCTGGACGTAGGCGTGCAGCGCGCAGCCGGTGGCCTTGCACGCCTCGCCCAGCCATTCGCGGTAGACAAGGTGGTCTTCCTCGGCGAAGAAGCAGGCGTCGCGGTTATGTCCCCGCTGAACGACGTGCAGGGGAAGGCCTGGGAGATGGATGCGGGGGCGACGGGGCATGTCGTTGAGGATAGCAGGTTCTGCCAGTTAAATCGAGCCTGGCCCCTTTTGTTGCTTTTTTCTTTGCAGGCTAGCAAAAATGACTTGAACAAGCATGGTCTGGGGCATGTGATCATGAAAGGTTGCGACTCGTAATCATTCACTCCCACTCCGAAGGATAAGAAATGGGATTACTCCGTTTCGTGTGGAACCGCCTCGGCGCCACAACTCCTCCCGCAGAGCCCTTCGGGCGCTCGACCCCTAGCCCCGCCCCCGAGGGCGAGGAAGCCCTCGCCGCCGGACGGGCTCGGGAGCTGGCCGCAAACAGCCGCGACCAGCCCCAAACCCTTGAGCGTATTAGCGTTTCGGACGCTGTCAAGGGTCCGCTTCGCCGGGCTTCGCCCTGCCGACAGCAAGCCACGAAAACTCAGTGGCCGCTTGTGGTCCCGTAGCGGCCAGTTCGATGGGAAACCGACGAAGTCGAGCATCAACGGCCGGATCAGACTGGAAACAGTCGTTCAGATGCTCTAGGCCACCGGCTCCCACCGACCCAATCCAGCCATTGAGCTTCGATTGGTCAATGTCCGCAACGCCCAGCAAGCAGACTGCAACGACGGGTTGGGCGTCACTTTAGGCATGTTTTTGCAAACTCGCGAAGTTCGTGCTCGTGCTGAAGCAAGAGTTCAAGGTCCATTGGAATCGCACCCGACAACTCATTGGCGATGCCATCGACAAGGACGCCCAGCGATCCACGGACTCGCACTACCCAGGGGTTGTTCCCGATCGTTTCGGAGTAGTTCTGATCGGCGTACTTGCGGTCGACGAAAGCGGGGAAGAACGTCTCGTATGCCTCAAGCGAGTAGCGGATGTGCACAGGAAGTTGGGCAAGCTCGGCACCCAAGTGCTGGTACGCGGCCCGATCGGGAAGATAGGCTGCGAGCTTAGCGAGCCGGTGGATGTTGTGACCGCAAGACCGAACTTCGCGGTAGGCCTCGGCCGGCGGCAAATCTTGGAGACTGAGCAACGCGTGGCTCTTCAAGCTGCACTCGCATGCCATGAGGAGGTCAACGAAGGACTTGGTGCGACCCATCTTGTGCATGAGTTGCCCGTTCTCCCAGAGAACGTCAAATCGCGTTGCGAAATAAACCGCGTCGCGGTGGAAATGCTCGGCGATCGAATGCAGCAGCGAAAGAGGCTTCTCTTGCATCACCCAGTGGAATGATGGGTTGGGCAGATGTTGCGGATCGGTTTGTGATTCATGGGTTATATGCATCTGAGTTCGGGCTTCCGAAATATCCGTGAGCGCGCGAATAGTTTTGGCCTCCAGAAGTAGATTGCTCAATCAAGCTCCGAGCAATGCAATTCTTGTATCGAATCCAGACCTTCTCGTGTGACGTCGTTGGAGTTGTTCGGCCATTTACGGCTTCGACAAAGTGATGCTGCGCTTCTGAGATTATTGGCAAAGCACCGGATTCGAGGGCCTCAAGCCAACAACCGTATTTTTGCAATAGCTCGACGTCTTGACCGGACATCGCTCTCGCTATGTCTTGATCAATTGCGAAGGGCTGCCTCAAAAATCCCTTGTGCAACGTTTTCACGTCCTCAGTCATAGCGATGCCCAACGTCACCGCTCAAGGGCGCTGCGCGTTCTTTGCGCGCAGCGTCCCTTGGAGCGCCGAGTTGGGCTATTACTTTGCATTTAATCCGGTAGAGTAGAGAACAGACTTGTCATTCTTTAGGCATAACCTAGCTGTTACCGCCCCTTTCGTCTGGCGGTGCCTCAATAGCCTTGCCATAGTTTGCGTCGCCTGCCCTCCCTCATCAAACCGTGCATGCGATTTGCCCGCACACGGCTTTCCGATGTTCTTCACACCGAGGCATGCGCCGTGTTCCAGCCTGCCGTCATCGGGACTTTGTACAGCCCATAGTTCGCATAGAGCTTCTGACGCGGAAACCGTAATAGCGCGGTCCCCCGATCACTGATCTTGTAACGGTTCATCAGGTGCGTCCGCAGACGTTCTTCCGCCTGCGTTTTCACCTTGCCGAGCACCTTGCTGGAATTCCGGTAGTGGAAATAGGCTACCCACCCGCGAAGGCTGGCATTCATATTCCTCACCACGTCACCCAGCGGCACTGGCGTGAGCCGTCGATCCGTCTGTTGCTTGATACGTTCCTTGATTTTCGCAAGCGATTTTGGCGCCGGGCAGACATGCGGATAACTTTTGCCCGACTTCCAACTCTTGCTCACCCTGATTGCAAATCCCAGGAAGTTGAAGCTTTCCTTCCGGGCATCAATGATGCGGGTCTTGGTCTCGTTTAACGTGAGTTCAAGTCGATCCAGCACTCGCCGCACCGTGGCGAGGGGCGCGTCAACTTCGCCCCCGCACAGCACGACAAAATCGTCCGCATAGCGAACGATCCGCGCCTTCAATTTCCAGCAGAGTTGATGCCTGTCCCAGATCCGATCCAGCAGATGCAGGTAGCAGTTCGACAACAGCGGTGAAATCACACCCCCTTGCGGAGTGCCTTTGCTGTTGGCTTTGCCACCGCCGACATGCTTCCGTGTGCCGTCCGCGTCCTCACCAATGACCGGCGCTTTGAGCCATAGCTTGATGACGTGCAAAATCGCACCATCAACAATGCGCTCGGCCACCACGGCCAGCAGTTTGGCATGCGGAATGCTGTCAAAGTATTTCGACAGATCGGCATCGATGACTTCCGTGTAGCCGCGATAAAGCGCTTCGGCAATTGCATCGACCGCATCGTGGGCCGATTTCTTCGGCCTGAACCCGTAAGAGTTCGGACAGAAGTCGGCTTCAAATATCGGTTCGATGACGAGCTTGACGGCCATCTGGGCAACACGGTCACGGATCGTCGGTATCCCCAGCGGACGCAGGCTGCCGTCCGCTTTAGGGATCATGACGCGCTGTACCGGACTGGGGTGGTAGGTCTTTTCTTTCAGGTCTTGGGCCAGCTCCGACAAAAACGCGTCTATCCCTGTCGTCTGCTCTATGGCCTCGAAGCTGATCCCATCGACACCGGGACTTCCCTTGTTGGCGCGGACAAGGCGGTAGGCATGATTGAGGATGTCTGCTCGCCAGACCTTGTCATATAGCGCATAGAAGCGATAGGCCGGTTCCTGCTTGGCCTTGGTGTAGAGCTTCCTCTGTAGTGGCCTGATCATTTCAGGGGTGGTTAGCATGACGCAATCCCCTTCTCCTTCACTCTTCGGTTGCATGAACAAAGTAGGGTCCCTTCCCTCGTCCGGGGTTGTGTTGTCCCGCGAACTCCAGCAGTACTATGAACCCCTCCGACTCCCGCTACGGTCTGCGGCGCTTTCGTTTCCTTATACGCTTCAGTCGGTGGTCTCCCCACCACCGTAACGGGTCTCCCGTGCTGCACGGTATTTCCTCCACAACATGCCACCCCTGCTACCCCGGGAGTCGATGGACGCCACTTCCGTTATTCCAGCGTCCTTCCAGCGGCCTTCCCCTTCAGGATACAGGGTCGGCTTCCCCATTTAGTGTGACGAGGCTACGTCTAGGTTCACTTGCGTTGCGGCCTGCTGCTTTGCCCTGGGAAACTTACGACCTCCGATTACTCGAACGCCGCTTCCCGGTGCTAGAAAGGCGTACGGACAACTCCTTTCACGGGACTTTAACCCGCTGGATATACCGCCGATCACGGCGAACACCCTGAAAATCATCTAGCCGGCCTCCCACCAGGTGAGACGGTGGGGTTAAAGTGAGTTTGCGAACTTGCATTAACCACAGGAGGCCGGACATGAAATATAGCGGAATTGACCTGCATTCAAACAACAGCGTGGTGACGGTGACGGACGAAAGAGATCGGGTGGTGGCGGAGAAGCGGCTGCCGAATGACCTATCGAAGATTGTCGCATTCTTGCTGCCCTGGCGCGATGAACTGGCGGGCGTGGTCGTTGAATCCACCTACAACTGGTACTGGCTGGTCGATGGTTTGCAGGAAGCGGGGTTCGAGGTGAAACTGGCCAACACTGGCGCGATCAAGAAATACGACGGTCTCAAACACAGTGGCGACGAGGCGGACGCCCGACAATTGGCGCACCTGCTGCGCTTGGGGATCCTGCCCACGGGTACGATTCTGCCGCCGGAACACAGAGCGACACGTGATCTGGCCAGAAAGCGCATGCAACTCGTACGCAGCCGCACCAGTCACATCCTGGCCATCGAGAACATCTTGGCGCGCGAACGGGCGGTCAAGATCACCAGCAACCAGATCAAGCGCCTGACGGCGGTCGACGTGGATCAGATGGGACTGTCGGCGGATGTCGCACTGGCCGTTCAAAGCAATCTCGCGGTGGTGACCACGCTCGGTGCGCAAATCGAACTGCTGGAAAAGCGTCTGCAAGAGAAGCTCGGGGAACGACCCGAATACGCCTTGCTGACCAGCGTTCCCGGCATCGGCCGCATTCTGGCCGCGATCATCCTGCTGGAGACCGGACCGATCGAACGCTTCGATGCGGTGGGCAATTACGCGTCCTACGCGCGCTGTGTCGATAGTCAGCGCCTGTCCAACGGCAAGAAGAAAGGCGAGGGCAACGCCAAGAATGGCAACAAGTACCTGGTCTGGGCTTTTGTCGAAGCCGCCAACTTCGCCTTGCGCTTCAATGCCGAAGCCAAACGCTTCTACGAACGAAAGAAGGCCAGAACCAATAACGTGGTGGCGACCAAGGCGCTGGCGCACAAATTGGCACGGGCCTGCTTCCACATCCTGAAGGAGCGCGCACCCTTCGACACGAGGCGCTGCTTCGCATGAGTCACGACGGCGGCGGCAAGCCCGGTAAGGGGCCTGGACGACGAGCCATGAGCCTGAATGGGATGCCGCTGTCCGTCACCCGGGCAGCAACGCGGATCGCCCGTAACGTGAGCCAGCAAGGGGTTGGCGCCGGGAAACCGGCAGCCACGAGTCTGTGCAATCCAGTGGACACGAAACGGCACCAAGGTTCTTCTGGGGCGGCGTGGCCGCCAGGGCGAAGGCAGAGCACCGCTGATCGCTTGATCCTGATGGGTGACTGGCGCGATTCGTCGCAGCCATTATCTGAAGAAACGGGCGCGGTTCAGATGCTGCAATGGGAGAGCTTGAGACATTGGGATAATCGACCATCGCATGGGTCATCATGGCTGCGGGCGGAACTGCTTCGCCCGCAGCCATGATCCAGCGTACGGTCTCTACGCGGCGTCAAGGGTGCGCTTCGCCGGGCTGCAAAAACGCAGCCCGCCCTTGACCCCGCTCCGAGACAATCGGCTGCCGACCGTGCGACGGACATTCCAATACCAATCGCGCTATTGGCGCGAGAGTTTTGTTTGCACACTTGACACGGGCCGGCTAATGGGTGGCCCCTTTGATTGCCTTGATTGCCTTCTTTGATTGCCTTTGATTTGATCCTTTGATTTGATCTGCCGCGCCGAAAGCGTCCGGCCTTGCCGCTCGCGTATCCGCGGCAGATAAACCTCGTTGGACCGAAGCGCCTCGACGGCGGTACTTATGGGGATTGTAAGCGTCCGGTGCTTCGGGTCAAGCCACGGGCAGGGGTCAGACGGGTTGGCCGGAGGCAGCCGAGCGGCTTCCTGCTGTTCGCGGGAGTGTGACAGGAACGAACAGGGCGCTCTGGCAGACAGACCGCAGCGCCAGAATCGTCACTTCGCCACGCTGCCGACGAGGCATCTCCTGGCGGCCGGAACTGCCATTGAGCACACGGGAAAGCCCCTCGCCAAGCGCTGACCGTTTTCATGGGGGTCCGCGAACCGATGCGCTCTGCGGCGCCGCCTGGCGCAGGGGCGGAATCGCCGCCGTCGGCACGAAGCGTCCCTCGTGGCAATGCGTGCAGCGCGCCCACGCGGCGCCGCCGACGCGCTGCAGGAAGTCTTCCACCGTCGCCGTGATCACCGGATCGGGTTCCGGTACCAACAAGGCCTGCCGTGCCAGCGCCAGCCTCGTTGCCTTCGCCGCCGGGGCCAGCAGGCCGTAGTGCCGAATCCGCTTGAAACCGCTCGGCAACACGTGCAACAGGCAACGCTCGATGAATTCCTCCGCCGGCACGCTGAGCACGCGCTTGCCCGGCGCGGCGCGTACCCGGAAACGGACCGTCGTCTCGTCCATCCCGACAAGACGCTCGTTCGAGATCGCCACTCGATGGGTATAGCGACCCAGGTATTCGAGGACCTGCTCCGGGCCGCCGAGGGGCTGTTTCGCATAGACCACCCAGTCGTGCGCCAGCAACTGCTGGCGCAGGGCCCGCCAGGCCTTCTCGTCGGCCAGCTCTGCCACCGGTGGCCGCCCCGAGCTTCGGGCTTCACTCAACGTCGCGATGAACTTGCCGCGAAAGACTGTTGACAGCGCACGACAGAACGCCAGTTTCCCGCCCAGCCAGCGGGGATTGGCGCCGAATTCGGTGAGGGTGGCCGACCCGACACCAAAGAGGACCTCGTAGATCACCCGCGGGCGTAGCGCGATCAGCGCATGCAGCGCGTGCGGCAGGGTGAACACCAGATGGAAATATGGCACCGGTAACAGCTCCTGGCGCCGTTTCGCCAGCCAGTGCTCCTTGGCTCGGGTCTGGCGCTGACCGCCGGGTGGCGTGGCGGGTTCTCCAGGAACGGCAGGTTCAGTTGCATGATGGTTCTCCTCAGAAGACGATGGACGGCGGAGGAGAGCGTCAACCAAAGTGCGGGTCCGGAGCAAGTCGGATAGGGAGGTCAAGCGAGTCCCGTCACGGTCGGGTGTCTTGCCGGGAGTCTGGTTAGTGCCCCCCCAATCGGTCCATTCTGCTGGAATGAGTGACCGGCTCTGGTCCGGCAGGATCAGCAGGAGACACGGGCCACTAGCTCGGCGCGTATAACTCAAGACCCGCAGGGCGCGACCCGCGAAAGGGTGGCCCGGGCGGACGATGGTGACCTGTTCGGGAAAGTCTTCGGAATGGGTAGTGTGTCGCGGTTTCCTTCGACAACGTCGGTCACGACATCCTGATGGCCCGAGTGGCCAGAAAGGTAAGCGACAAGCGGTTGCTGGCCCTCATCGGCCGCTACCTGCGGGCGGGTGTCATGATTGGTTTCACGCTTCAACCCAGCGAGTTGGGAACGCCGCAAGGTGGACCTCTCGCCGCTGCTGGCCAACATCCTGGTTGACGATCTGGATCGGATTCTGGAAGGGCGAGGCCACCGCTTTGCGCGGTACGCCGACGACCTCGTGGTTCTGGTCAAGAGCGAACGGGCCGGCCAGCGCGTCAAGGCCAGTCTCACCGCCTACCTCGGCCGGCAACTCAAACTGCCGGTCAACGAGAAGAAGAGCCAGGTGGCAAAGATCGAGCAGTGCGTCTTTCTGGGATTCACCTTCAGGAAGAAGAAACTGCGCTGGTCGGCCTGTTCATGAACCGCCCGGTGCGGACCCGCATGCCGGGTGGTGTAGGGAGGGCCGGTTAGACGCCGGCCCTTACCCGATTGGGCGCCTGTACCGAAGAGTACGCCATCAGCTTGCAGATGTGCTGCGCCCCTTCGGGGACCGGCTCGCCGCTGACTTGGCGCTCGGCAGGGGGCGCTCGGTGAGACGGCCGGTGACGTACTTGTGGAGAACGCTGGCGATCAGCGTTTGATACGGAACGCCTTCTTCGAGTGCCCGGACCTGAATGTCACACAGATCCCCCGACGACAGACGGATGTTCACACGGCGGTCTTTGATGGCAGTGGCACGCGCAGCCGCCTTGAACTTGGCAAGCTCAGCCTTGGTAGCGACCGAGTTAAGCTTTCCCCTGTCGAACGCAGCAAGAACTTCTTCTTCGTAGGCATCAGTCTTCGGCATCGGCTTCACCTTCGTTTAGATAGTCCCGAGTCGCTTTGCGACTGGGGATGATTGTCTTGAGGAAGAAGTAGTTTTCCTCCTCGACGAACGGCACCAAGTAAGCGTAGTTGTCCGCAGCGACGACGAGGATGCGCTGCCGCGGGTACTGCGCTTGGTTCGGATGGGCCAGGATGTCAAGGAGCCCGCCGGACTCGATTGCCACCACGACGCTCTCGAAGGAAATGCCCCGATCAACCTTGAGCGCTTCGTTCTTCTCTGTGCCCCACCGGAATGGCTTCATTGCGGCATGCTACACCGCTGTGTGCCTTTTGTCACCAGATGACCCCTGAGACTGAGACACCCAATCGGGATAGGAAGAAGCCTCACGGCCCCTCCTTCCCACACCACCGGACGTACGGGTCACGTATCCGGCGGTTCTATGAATTGAATTCCTACCGTGGTGGCGCCAGGTTCGGTAGTCCCAAGTTGATGAAGAAGCGCAATGGTAGCGCGATTGCCAATGCCGGTGTCTTCGACAGCCGCCACGGGCCATGAGCTGACTTGCTGGTGTTCCACGCTTCGCGCACCGATACCCCGCGCTTGCGCAACTCCCGATAGCCAGCCGGCCCCCATTGTTTCCAGAGTTAGCAGCGCAACTTGCGTCGTACCCACTTGTCGATGTCACGCAGAGGACTCAGCACCTCGGCAATGCCAAAGTACGCTTTCCAACCAAGCAGGGTTTGTCTCGGCTCTGCGACGATAGCGCCAATGCTGGTGCCTCGCGTACGACGGGTCAGTTCCCGCACCCGGTCCTTCAGCTTGTCGATGGCCTTGTTGGCGACCTTGAGCCTCGCCCCGTTGCGACTGACCGTACTCAGACGGTCATCTTTTCTTCTGCGTCCTTTCCAATCTCGGCCCATTGGGCATGAACTGGAAGGGCGACTGCGAGTACAGCGGATGCAACTAGTACGTGTTTCATATGTCGATTCACAGGACGAGTGAGAAGGAAGACAGTTTAAAGCGAGCATCGGCGTGAAATCGAGTTCCTCCCGGTCAGGCGATGGACACTGCTGCCGGTTTCCCCTGAGGTGAGCTGCGAGAGAGGCGTTTGCCCGCCCATCTCGGCTATAATCGCCGGCCAACCCTGCTTGTCTTCTCTCCACCGCGGGTACGCCCGAGAGACTTTCTCCCATGCGCAATGAGTCGCTGACGCCGGAAGCCGTTTCCGATTCGCTGATCGGTTGCACCCCGACCGTTTCGCCGGCGAACGCGCGGCACGCCGACGGGACGCTGGTCGACAGCTATGGGCGGCACGTTACCTACCTTCGCTTGTCGATCACCGACCGTTGCGACTTCCGCTGTGGTTACTGCATGGCCGAGGAGATGACCTTCCTGCCGCGGGCGCAGGTGCTGACGCTGGAGGAATGCCTGCGCATCGCCAGGGTTTTCGTCGACCTGGGCGTGACCAAGGTGCGGGTCACTGGCGGTGAGCCGCTCGTCCGGCAGAACGCCGTCTGGCTGCTCGAACAACTGGGACGCCTGCCGGGTTTGGACGAACTGGTGATCACCACCAACGGTTCGCAACTCGACCGCTTTGCGCCGGCGCTGCGCGCTGCCGGCGTCAGGCGCATCAACCTCAGTCTCGATACGCTGCGCGCCGACCGCTTCCGGGAGATTACCCGGGTTGGCGACCTCGGCAAGGTCCTGCGCGGTCTCGACGCGGCGCAGGCAGCCGGTTTTCAGCGGCTGAAGATCAACACGGTGATGATGCGCGGCAGCAACGACGACGAGTTGATTGACCTGGTCGAATTTGTCCTGGACCGCGGCATCGATATTGCCTTCATCGAGGAAATGCCTCTCGGCGATACCGGACACGCGCGTCAGGCCAGCTATTTCAGCAGCGAAGAAGCGCTCGCCGGGCTGCGGAAGCGATTTGTCCTCCTGCCGTCCGCCGATAGCACTGGCGGACCGGCCCGTTACTGGCGGATTCCAGGCAGCTCGACGCGCGTCGGCTTCATCTCGCCGCACAGTCACAACTTCTGCGACACCTGCAACCGGGTACGCATCACTGCCCGTGGCGAACTCTACCCGTGCCTCGGCAACAACCAGTCCATCCAGCTGCTGCCGCTGCTGCGCGCGCACCCGACCGACGACGTGCCCCTGCGCGCGGCCATTGTTGACGGCATGGGGATCAAGGCCAGGGGCCACGACTTCAGCGGCCAGATGGCGGCGCCGCAGGTGCTGCGCTACATGTCGATGACCGGCGGTTGATCGCTCGTCGCCGCCTTGGATCAGCGCGTTCGGCGCCGTCCGCCGTCCGCCGTGATTCGCCTCGATCCCTGAATCGACAGGAGGAACGATGGACACCCTGATGCAAAGGACCTGGGCGTATTTCTGGCTGCCCGAGACGAAGTACGTCATCGCCGCGGCAGTGATGCTGACGCTGATTGCGCTGCCGCTGCTGGCGAAGGAGCGGCGGCGGGCAGTCGCCACCTTCCTGGCGTTTGTCCTCTGCCTGGTCGGCCAGCTTGCCGGCGCGGTGTTCGAAGCGCTCGACTACTCACGTTTCGCAGTGATGGTCCACGAACTGTTTGTCATCGGTTCGGGAATGGCGCTGGTCCGGCTGCTGGCCATGCTCGTCTTTCGGGGGATTCTGCCACGGCTGGGCATCGTCGTCGTGCGCATCGCCGAGGACATCAGCGTCCTCCTGTTCTACGCAGCGTTCATTCTGGCGCGATTGCACTTCGTCGGCCTTGACCCGTCGAGCCTGCTGACGACCTCGGCGGTGATCACGGCGGTGCTGGCCTTTGCCATGCAGGACACGCTTGGCAATGTGCTTTCGGGTGTTGCCCTGCAGCTCGACAACTCTTTGCGCACCGGCGACTGGATCAGGATTGACGATCTCACCGGTCGAGTGGCGCAGATACGCTGGCGGCAAACGACGATCCGGACGCGTAACGGCGAAGTGGTCATCGTTCCCAACAGCCAGTTGATGCGCGGCCGTTTTACCGTCTATGGTCGGGCGGACATCCCGAACTGGCCCTGGCGGCGCTGGATCTGGTTCAACATCACCCATGACTCGGCGCCAAGGCAGGTAATCCAGGAGGTGGAGAAGGCGATCAGCGCTGCCGACATTCCCAACGTCGCCGCCGATCCCGCGCCGACCTGCGTCCTGATGGAGTTCGGTCCAGGTTACGCCCGCTACGCCCTGCGCTACTGGATGCTCGATCCGCAACCGGATGATCCGACCGATTCGGCGGTCCGGGTGCATGTCCTCGCGGCCCTGCAGCGCGGGGGGATGCAATTGGCGGTACCGGAGCAGTCGCTGCTGGTGACCAAGGAGAACGAGGCTTACCGCAAGTCGATCCGGCGGCGCGAAACCGAGCGCCGGGTGGCCGATCTGCGCAAGCTGGAGCTGTTTTCCGGCCTGCAGGAGGAAGAGTTGCGGACGATCAGCGAACATCTGATCTTCGCCCCATTTGCCAGCGGCGACGTCATCTATCACCAGGGCGACGCGGCCCACTGGCTCTACCTGCTGGCATCCGGCGAGGCCGAGGTGTGGATGGAGATCCCTGAACAGCCAAGGCAGCTCTTTCGGACCATTCACGCCGGCAGCACCTTCGGCGAGCGGGGTGTGATGACCGGCGAGAACCGGCGCGACACGGTCATCGCGAAGACCGAGCTGGTCTGCTACCGACTGGATCAGTCGACGGTCGACGAGATCATTCACTCGCGGCCGGAGATCTCGCGGGCGTTTGCCGAGATTCTTGGTCGCCGCGAGCGCGAAATCAACGCCTTCATGCGCCGATTCGTCGATGTTCCCAACGCCCCCGTGCCGCAGGAACACGGCATACTGGAAAAGATCCGCAGTTTCTTCGAGCTCTGAGCGCGCTTGCGTCGTCGCGCTCAGCCGGTGGCGACGGTGTCGGGGGCGACGGCGACCCCCCGCGGCCCGGCATAGCCGGTCATTTCCAGGTAGCCACGACCGCTGAGGCTGCCCTCGACCCTGACCAGCCCCTCCCAGTAAACCACAGGCGCCGGACGACTGGTCGACAGTTCCTGGTCGTCGAGGACCGGCAGCGTGCGCAGCGTCTGCTCGCCGCAGCGGATTTCGAGCTGCACTGGATAGTTGGCGCCGCTTCGTGGTGACGACCAGTGGCGCCGGGGCGTGAAACTGACCTCGTCGGCAGCGAACTGGCGCAGGCGGCCAGCGGCATCACGCCAGGCCGCGTGCGCGTAGAGCGTTTCGCCGGCGGCATCGCGCATGCGGAACGCCATCAGCGCGCCGCCGTCGGTGAGGTTGATGCCCAGCCAGTCCCAGCCGACGGCGCGGTCGCCAAGCAGTGTCGTCGACCACTCGTGGTCGAACCACGCCTGGCCGCTCACCGCCTGCCGGCGGCCGTCGCGCAACAGGGTTCCGCCGACCTGCAGCTGCGGCCAGCTGACGTAGTAGCTGGCCAGTTCCGGCCCGTGACCCTTGCGCGAGTAGCCCTGGTCACCCTGCAGCAGCAGGGGTTGCGATGGCGTCAGCGTCAAGTCAAAGGAAAACTGTGGGCTCTGCATCTGCAGCCGGAGCACCTCGCCGGGAGCCTGCAGCTGCCGGACCATCCGCCAGGCGCCGATCGAGACATCCAGGTCGAGGCTGGAAAAGCTGGCGCCGAGGTTGGCCCGGGCGGCACGTTCCGCATGGCGCAGCCGCTCACCGGGAATGGTCAGTGCCGCATGGGCGAAGAGGATCTGGCGCGCGGCAATCGGCGAACGTAGCGCTTCGGCGGTTCCCGGCCGACTACGGAAGAAGGTGAGCTGAAAGCCGACGTCGGCCAGTGGCGAGTCCAGTGCGCCCGTCACGTACCACCATTCGGTACGAAACTCCGGGTGCGCGCCGTGGTCGCGCGGGAGCGCCAGTGGCACGCCAGGCGTTACCGGTGCATAGGTAACAGCGGCGGCGGCAGGTGCAGCGTGCAGCAGTGCCGGTAGCAGCAAGGGAGTGGCGAGGAAGTGGCGGCGGCGCATCGCAGTTGTCCTTACTGGGCGCTGGCGAGAACCTGCGCCACCGGCAGCCGGGTCGCCTGGCGCGCCGCGTAGTGACTGGCGACGACGGCCGCAGCCAGGGTCGACGCGGCGCCGGTGAGCAGAACCAGCCAGGGAATGTCGAGCGGCATCCGCCAGTGGAAGGCCTGCGGATTGATCACGTGGGTCAGGATGGCGCCAATTGCGACGCCGCAGGCGAGACCGATCAGCAGTCCGACCACCGCAATCAGCGCTCCTTCGAGCATTACCGCGCGGCTCAGCATCCGGCGGCTGAAACCGAGGGCACCGAGCGTTGCCAGTTCGCCGGCGCGCAACCAGACGCCGGCCGCCAGCGTCACGGCCAGCCCGAAGAGGCCGATCAGCATTGCCGCGGCCTCGAGCGCATAGGTAACGGCGAAACTCTTGTCGAAGATTGACAGGCTCAACTGCCGAATGTCGGCAGCCTCGGCGAGTTCGAGTCCGTAATTGACGGTCCAGGGCGCCAGCCAGGCGACGGCAGCGGCTTCCTGGCCGGTGAGCGGCCAGAGCGCGAGGTCGGTCGGCTGGAAAACGCCACCGAGTCGCAGATAATCGTCGCGGCTGATTACGATGGCGCCGAACTGCCTGGAATAGTCGCGCCAGACGCCGCCGACGAAGACCTCGAACTCGCCTCCGAGCAGTGGCAGGCGCAGCGTCTCGCCCGGGCTGATGCGGTAGATCTCGTGCAGTGGTTCGCTGATCCACACCACTGCCATCTCCGGCGGCGGCGTCAGCACTACGCCGGTGAAGGGAAGCCTGGCCGCCGGGTTGCGTCGGTCGATTTCTCGCACCAGCAGCCCAACGTTGGGTCGCTGCGGATCGAGCGTCAGCGAGGCGTGCGCCGTTCGTTCGACGCGGGCGAACGGCGCCTCGGGCCGGGTCAGGGCAGCGAGCAGTTCCTGTGGCAGGGGGGTTGCCTTGCTGCGCAGATAGAGCGGCGCTGGCAGGACTTCGTCGAGCCAGTGGTCCACGGCGACGCGAAAGCTGGCGACCATGATCACCATGCTGGCGGTCAGCGCGAAGCTGACGATTAGCCCGCTGGCTGCCACCTGGGCCATCAGCGGGGCCTGCGCGACGTTCTGCAGCGCGATCTGTTGCGGTGCCGGCAGGGACTGTCGGGCGAAGTAGCCAAACACCCGCTGCGTCAGCAAAGGCGCGGCGGCAATGCCGATTACCAGTACCAGGGCAATTGCGGCATAGCCGGCAAGGGGCAGGTCGAACAGCGGTGGCAGGCGGGTCAGTCCAAACACGCCCAGGGCGAGCAGCATCGGCAGCAGCAGTCTGCTTCGTGCGCTGCTTCTGGCAGGCGGGCTCTGCGCAAAACCCGTTTTCAGAGCCTGCGCCAGTGGCTGCATGCGGTTCAGGTAGGCCGGATAGAGCGCGCCGGCGAGGCTGGCGATGCAGCCCAAGGCGAGAAAGCCAAGTGCCGGAGCGAGTTGCGGAACAATCAGCGGGGCACTGGCCGAGAAATAACCACCGCCGAGATCGCCGCCGAGAAGCTGGGTGAAACCCAGCGCCAAGCCGTAGCCGAGAGCCAGCCCGAGCAGCGCGCCGGGAAGACCGATCGCCAGCCCTTCGAGCAATATCTGCAGCAGGCGCATGCGCGGTGACAGGCCGAGCACGCCGAGCAGCGCAAACTGCGTCGAGCGCTGCGCGACTGCGGTCAGTTGCGTGGCGAAGACGAGGAAGGCGCCGGTCAGCAGGGCGACCAGCGCCAGGACGTTGAGGTTGACGCGGTAGGCGCGTGACAGGTTCGAGACGCGTGCGCGGTCGTCGTCGGCCGCTCGCAGCAGCAGGCCGGCCGGCAGGCGCTGTGCCAGCGCTGCCCGCCAAGCGGCGACATCGGTATTCGGCGCCAGGCGGACACGCGCCTCGCTGACCGCGTCGTCAGGCCCGAAGTGCTCCTGCACCCAAGCGATGTCGGCGACCAGCAGCAGGTCGTCCGGTCCGGTGGCGGGCAGGTCTCCGGCGACCATGGTCGACCATTGCTTCTCGCCGCGCGTCAGCGTCACCGGGGCACCGATCTGCAGTCCGAGCTGGGCGAGCAACGCGGGCGAAGCATGGACGCCGCCGTCGACAATACTGCCTGTCGCCGGGCGGTCATCCTGTCGCGGCAACAGCCGGGGCATCACCGCTGGGGCGCTGAAGACATCCAACCCGATCAGGCGGATCGGCGTTCGCGCCTGGGCGATGCGGACGCGCGTCTCGATCACCGGGGCGATGATCAGCACCGCCGGGTCGCGCGCGATTTCGTTCACGGTCGCCAGCGGCACGCCTCCGGCGCTATCGCGAGCCGCAATCACCGCATCCGGATCGCCCTGGACGGTATTCATGGCGCGCGAGAAATCGGCCAGTGCCGCGTCGTTGATCAGATGAATGGCGTAGCCGAGCGCGACGCCGAGGGCGATCGCCAGCAGCGACAGCAGCGTCGCCGCGCGCCGGCTGCGGAACTGGGCGCGGACCAGCCACCAGGCGAGGGTCTTCATTCCAGCCCGTCCGGCGTCAGCGTCAGGGTGCGGTCGCAGCACTGCGCGACGTGCTGCGAATGGGTGACGACCAGCGCGCTCGCCTGCTGCTCGCGAACGCGTTCGAGCAGCAGCGACAGTACCCCGCCGGCGGTACGCGGATCGAGGTTGCCGGTTGGCTCGTCGGCCAGGATCAGCGACGGGCGGTGCACCAGCGCGCGCGCGATCGCTACCCGCTGCAGTTCGCCGCCCGATAGCGAAGCCGGCCAGCGATCGCCGAAGCCCGGCAGACCAACGCGCTCGAGCAGCAGCCGGGTGCGCGGCGCGTGTTCCCCGGCCGGCACGCCGCCGAGCAGCAACGGCACGCGGAGGTTTTCGCCACGGTCAGCGTCGGCAGTACGTGAAAGGCCTGGAAGACGAAGCCGATACTGCTTGCCCGCAGCGCTGCCCGGGCTGCCTCGTCGAGCCGGACGATGTCCGTGGCCTGTGGTCCAATGCGGATCGTTCCGCTGTCGGCGGTTTCGAGCCCGGCAATGCAGTTGAGCAGGGTGCTCTTGCCGACGCCCGACTCGCCGACCAGGGCGACGATTTCGCCTGCCGCGACGGCAAAACCCAGGCCGCTGAACAACGGCCTGCTGGACCTGGCATGACGCTTCGACAGGTCGGCAACGGTCAACATCGGGTAGAGGCCAGTCGGCAGGTCCGGGTCACTTCTGTTTGGCCATGTACGACCAGTTGATCTTGCGCCGGGGCAGCAGATAATCCAGTTCCTCGGCCGGGCGATCATGCAAACGCAAGGGACGGTCGATCGTGATGCCGTCGGCGCGCGCCAGATCGAGCATGATCGATTGCCGGCGCGGCACCTCGGGGGCGTAGATCATTACCTGCGGGCACAAGGGCCGGTCGGCGGAGGCCGAGCTGATCACCGCGCCGATGCGCCCGTCGCTGAGCTGGACGATCGAGCCTGGCGGATAGACGCCCATGGCGCGAACGAAGAGGGCCAGCAGCGCCGGGTCGAAGGCCTTCTGCTCCCGCGTCCAGAGCGCTGACAGGGCTTCCGAGGGTGACATCGCACGCCGGTAATCGAGCGGATTGACGAGGTTGTCGAAGCGGTTGGCAATCGCTACCACCCGCGCCGTCAGCGGGATCGCGTTGCCACTGAGCCGGTCGGGGAAGCCGCGGCCGTCGCCGCGTTCGTGATGGTGCAGGATCGCGTCGAGCATCGGTTGCGAGAGGCTGCCAACCCGCGCCGCCTGGTCGAAGCCGCGGCGGCAATGCGTCTGGTAGATCGACTCCTCGTGCCGGTTGCGTTCGTTGTTGCGCAGGATCGATGGATTGATTCCCTGTTTGCCGAGGTCGTGCAGCAGGGCGCCGATGCCCAGCGCGTGCAGCGCCGCCTCCGGCAGCCCGGCCTGTTTGCCGAGCAGAAGCGCCAGGGTCATCACCGACAGCGAGTGCGCCGCGTGGCCGTCGTCGTGCGCCTTCTCGGCGATCAGCACGATGGCGCTATCCGGGTCGGCGAGCAGGGCCGCCGTCGACTCCTCACTGACCCTGGCGACCTCCCTGATCGCCTCGCGCGGATCGTGCACGAAGGCCTTGATCGCGCTGCCGACTGCTCTGGCGGCGCCGAGGTAGTGTTGCTGGGCCTTGTCAAGCCTTTTCCTGAGGCTGTCGGTGGCCCGCGAACGCTCCAGCTTCTCGGCCAGGCGCGCCGCTGCCAGGGCTGCCAGTCGTTCGCTCTCGGCCACAGACTCACTGTCCACCGGCGCCGCCGCTGCCTGTCTCGGCAGCGGCAGAACCTTGCAGCGCGCCGGATCGCAGAACAGTTGCGGTAGCTTCATCGCGGCGATCAGCCGCGCCTGCTCGGCATCCGCAATGACAAACGAACTGAACATGAACTGGTGTTCGATCCACGGCAGCGGCAAACGAACGTGCACCCCCGGACGCAGTTGCGATGCGTCGATACTGATTTCACCCGCTCGCTGGGTGATGTCATCCGGGGTTGATGACATGTCGTGGCCTCTCCTGTGCAGCGGTGTCGATCAGATGCCTGGTGGCAGTCGTCACTATAGGGCAGTCTGGGCGCGAGCGTTAGCCGTTACGAGCCCTGCGGATGCCGCTGCTCCTGTTGCGGCCGATTCGGATTCCCGGTCGGCAGACAGGCGATCGCGCTGGGCTGAAGACAACTTATGCCACGCTATCGCGCGATTGTTGCTCGCGCTCTGCGTTGGGCATTGTGGCCGAGGTGTATTGGTGGACCTGCACAGACCGGCTGGCGGTGAAGAGGTCGGAGGGCAAGCGTGGCGCACTGTCGCTCTGCCATTCACCACCCGAAGTCCGAGGGAGCCGAACAAGCAGGGGAGACAAGGGAAGCGATCCACCGTCGCGCGGTGGTCCTAGACGACCGGGCGTTGCTGGAACGTGGGCTCAACGGCAAGAGCTGAAGGAAGACAAGCTGCCTTTGTCGGGAGCTTGAAGGGCCTGCTGGAATGCAAATCGACTTCAGCGGTGGCCATTTGTTCCGAATCCAGGTTGATGACGGCCGCGGCTGTTTCATGGAGGGAGCCGCGCTTCACGGGGCTTGCTTTGCGACTTGGAGTAGTGTGCTCTGCAGCAATCAGGCAAGACCGCAATACCGAAGGCGACCTACGGATCTACCGATGCTCCCGATCCAGCCAACGACGTGAGTCACATGGTTCTCCACCAGGATGGGCAGTAGCCCCCGCCAGCAACCATCGACTGGATCGGTTCACAACTGGCCAAACCTGCTGGCGCCGCGATCGCTCAGATTAGCCGGTTGCTCGAGCCTCTCGGTTGCGCACCGTGTGCGCAGAGCCTCGCCGATGGGACGCCAGTGTTGACATTGCGCAGGAGACGGTCGGAGCAATAACAGCCCTCCTTGCCGCATTGCCGTATGCTCGGCCCTCGCTCAGCCCGTAGCACTTCTGAGCGAGGGCGGCCAACTCAAGGCCGAGCGCGAGCCAGGGAGAAGTCGGCAGCTAAACAGCCGTCCTGCGCCCACGCCGTAGCGAAAGCCCTGCAAACGCGAGGCCCATGAGTGCCAGCGTAGCCGGCTCCGGAACTTCGTTGCCACCGACTTCAACAGCGACGCTATCGATTCTCGCGTCGTAGTCAGTCCCGTTAATCTCGCTGCGGAAGGCGATCGTCGTGTTTGCTCCGCTAGCCACGAATGAAAGGGTTGCGTTGATCCAATTGCTATTGAGGATCTGGTAGCTAGCGACCTCGATACCGTCAATATCAACCGCCAGTCCGAATCCGCCCGTGATGACTCTCCCCGAGTAGTCAAAGGTCAGGTCGTACTGTGTGCCTGCGCTGGTTGCGATGGCCTGTGACAGTTTGGGGTCCGGGTCACCACTTGGAGTATTGCGACCATTGTGGTTGATCCAGAAAGAGCCCAGGGGATTGCCCTCGCCCGGAAGATACCCACCGTCTACACCCTGGTTGTTATAGGTCCAGCCGTTCGCGTTGGTCGCGAAGTCTCCGTTCTGAATCAGATTCGCCTGCGCAAGACCGCAGCCGAACAATGCGCTGACCAAGGCCAGCGGCCGGACCATGGAACGTAGTTTCATTGTGAATCTCCCGTGAAGTTACCAGCAAGAAGTGATCTAGTGATTCAGACGCCACACTCTGACGATGGAGAGCGCCTGCAAACAGGCAGCCTTCTTCTCTTCCCGCTATCGCCAGCCCTCTGGCTCAGTCGTCACAAGCAGAAACCGTGCCAGAACTACAATGGCACATGAGCCTAGTAAATCTTTCAATAGCTTAGGTCTATAACGCATCTAGCAAGGGAATCGGAGGTGTCCCCTTCCCGCTCAATCTGTAAAATTTCTCGACATGATGAATCTCACAGATCCTCGACCTGCGACACCGTGGCTGGCCAACCCGAAACTTCATTGGTGGCGGCTGATAATTACGTGCACCTTCTGCAGGGAAGTGTGGCTCGCTGACTACAGGCGCCTGACGCAGCAAGGCGCTGTAGCCGGGTTGGCGCGATCAAGCTCCCGGCTGCCGCCGAGACGCCGCCTGCGTAGTTGCTGCGTACCGTCGTTTTGACACCCCGGTCGTCCACCCGGATAATCCAGACAAGACTTCATCAGCGTGTAGAGCGCTCAGCGCGGCAAGAAAGGGGCAGGACATGCGAACGGTAAAAAGCTTCCTGTCCAACTCAGCGCCAAGTTTCGCAGCTACCGCGACGCCCTGCGTCGCGACCTCGACCGGCCGAATGTCCCGGTCAAGGTGCAGAAGGATTTCATCGCCACCGGCAGCGAAATGCTGGACAAGCTCGACGAGTACATCCGCGACTGCGACGCGGTAGTCCACCTCGTCGGCGACATGACCGGTGCCCTGGCGCAGGCGCCGTCGCTGGCAGTGATCCGCCAACGCTATCTGGATTTGGTCAGTCGCCTTCCTGTGCTTGTACCGTTCCTCGAACCCAATGCGCCGGCGGTCTCCTACACGCAGTGGGAAGCCTGGCTGGGGTTGTATCACGGCAAGCCGCTTTTCATCGCCGCGCCGCAGCAGGCGCATCTCACGCGGCTGGCGGAGCTCGAGCGCCACCCGGAAATCACCTTTGCCGATGGCAACCGCCTGGTGGTGGAACTGCTGCGCTCGAAGCTCCACGAGATCCTCGCGCTGGCCGGGCCGCCGACCCGGCCAGTCAGTCTGCCCTACCGCAGCCTCGGCGAGTTCTTCAAGGGCCGCGAAGCAGCAATCGAGGAACTCGTCACCAAGCTCGGGTGAGTCCCCGAGCACCCGACTCCGGTCGCCGCGCGCGTGATCAACGGCATCAGCGGCGTCGGCATGACGCGCCTCGCGCTTGAGTACGCCTGGCGGCGCGCCGACGACTACGGGGCGATGTTCTTCGCCAGCGCCGACGACCCCGTGGCGCTGCAGAGCAACTTCGCCGTCCTCTGTGGGCGAAGGATCCTCGATCTGCCCGAGCAGCGCGAAACCGAAGAAGCCCGGCAGCACGACGCAGTGCTCAAGTGGCTGTGCGAGCACCCCGGCTGGCTGATGATGTTCGACAACGTCGATTCCGAAGAAGCCGCCGCAGCGGCCGAATCGCTGCTGCCGCAACTCGCCGGCGGCCACACCCTGCTCAACAGCGGGCCGGCTAACTGGAGCGCGGCTGCCTGGCGGTTCTGCGGCTCGATGTCCTCTCACCCGAGGCCGCCGCCGACTTCCTGCTCGCGCGCACGCGGACAGACGCCGCGCTCACGACGACGATGCAGTTGCGGTGCGAACGCTGGCCGAAGAACTCCGCTGCCTCGCTTTGGCGCTCGAACAGGCGGGCGCCTATATCGCGCAGCGCGCGCAGAGCTTCGCGCAGTATTTCGCCGAATGGCAGGGTCAACGCGACGAGGTGCTCGCCTGGTTTGACCCGCGCTTGATGCAGTACCCGAAGAGCGTGGCAATCACCTGGCAGACCTCGTTCGATCAAGTCGGTGAAGCCGCCCGCCGACTGCTGAGGCGCGTGGCCTGGCTTGCTACAGACCCGAGCCCGGAATCGCTACTGGAGGTGCTGTTGCCTATAGCGGCGGGTGAGGAAACCGATCCCTTCAAGGCGTTGGCAGAACTGGATTCGTATTCGCTGGTCAAGCGCGCCGCCAACACGTCGAGCTTCACGGTTCACCGGCTGGTGCAAGAGGTCACCCGCCGTGGCCAGAGCGACCGATGGCCGCCGGCTGCGCTTATCGAGGGCCTGGCGTGGGTCAATGCCGCTTTCGTTGGCGACCCTCAGGACGTCCGCAACTGGCGGGTCCTCGAGCAGTTGGTGCCGCACGCGCGGGCGGTCGCCGGATACGCCGACCGGGTCGGCATCACCGATCCGACCGCCGGATTACTGAGCGACAGCGGGACTTTTCTGCTGGAGAAGGCCGTGCACGGCGATGCCGAGCCACTGATGCGCCGGGCGTTGGCGATCGACGAGGCGAGCTTCGGCGTCGAGCACCCGACGACTGCGGTCCGTTTCAACACCCTGGCTCACCTGCTTCAGGCCACCAACCGGCTGGCCGAGGCCGAGCCGCTGATGCGTCGCGCGCTCCGATGCTGCATCGCGAGCGTCGGCATTGAGCATCCGAACACGCAGACTATCTTGGGGAACTACGGCGAGCTACCGAGGGCAATGGCCAAGACCGAAGACGAAATCCGCGACAGCGTGCTCCCGCTGTTGCAGCAACGATGAAGGTCACGGTAAGCATCATCAGGTAGTCCGTCAGGCTGCGCGACTGCCACGCCCTCGCAGCGCTTCGCCAGCGGATCAGCGCCCACTTCTCTCGGCGAAGTTTGCCACCCCGCAGTCAGCTCTTGTGACTGCAAAGCCGTGCTGGCCAGGTCGGCACTGGCGGTGGCCTGCCTGCCGCATATCGACGCACCCGCTTGCCCGGTGGTTTCCTCCGGGCCTTGTGACATCTTCCTACCTGCCGGGCGGTGGTGCGCGCAGGGCGGCCAGCAGCTTCTGGCCAGGACGGCCGTCGACCACCATACCCAGGCGCTTCTGCTCGGCCTGGATCGCCTGCCGGGAGTTGGCGCCGATCATGCCGTCTATCTCGCCGATCGGGTGTCCCCGGCTGGCGAGCAGGGTCTGCAGTTCGCGGCGCTCTTGCCGCGACAGGCCGGGGTCGTCGGTCGGCCAGGGTGCGGCAAACGCCTTGCCGCCCTTGATCCGGTCGGCGAGGTGAGCGATCGCCAGGGCATAACTCTCGGCGGCGTTGTACCCGTAGATCACGTCGAAGTTGCGAAAAACCAGGAACGCCGGGCCGCGCGGACCAGCGGGCAGGAGCAGGCCGGCGGCGGCATCCGAGGCGGCGATCGGCTGGCCATCGGCGCGCTGCACGCCGCGGCCCGTCCAGTAGGACAGCGGACGCTTGTTGCGCCGTCCCGAGACGCTGCTGTCGAAGGCGGACGGCAATACCACCTCGTAACCCCAGGGCTCGCCCTTGCGCCAGCCCGCCCGGTGCAGGAAATTGGCGGTCGAGGCGAGGGCATCGGGGACGCTGTCCATCAGGTCGCGGCGGCCGTCGCCGTCGCCATCGACCGCCAGCCGCAGGAAGGTCGATGGCATGAACTGGGTGTGGCCGAAGGCGCCGGCCCACGAACCAACGAGGCGCTCCGGCGCGATGTCGCCAGTGTCAAGGATCTTCAGCGTGCTCAGGAACTCGCCCCGGAAGTAGGCTTGCCGGCGGCCAAAACAGGCCAGGGTGCCGAGCGAGGTGAGCAATGGGCGTTTGCCGAAATTGCGTCCGAAGTTGCTTTCGACGCCCCAAACGGCGACGACGGTGTCGGCATCGACCTGATAGCGCTCCGCTGCCTTGGCCAGCGGGGCCGCCCATTTCTCGCGCATGGCGAGTGCATCGGCCACCCTTTCCTCATCGACCAGGCCGGCAAGGTAATCCCAGATCGGTGTCCGGAACTCGGGCTGGTAGTCGAGGAATTCGAGCACGCTCATGTCGGGCGTCAAACCACGGGTCAGGCGATCGAAGGCAGCCGTCGAGACGCCTTTCGCCGGCGATTCTGCGCGCAGCGCCGCCATGCAGGTGGTGAAGCGCTCGGCCGGCACGGCTTCCTGAGCAGCGATGGTGCCGGTCATCAGAGTCAGGGAGAGGAAGAGGTAGGCGGTTTTCATGGCAAGGTTCACAGGGCAAAGGTGGCGTCGCGGTGGGTGGATACAATGAAAGCGTTTGCCGCGCGGAATAGCCGTCATCGGGGCCGGCGCGGGCGTGACAGCGACTCATGCCGCAGCCAGGTGAAAATTCACCGCCTGTCAACCGTCCGCGGTCTTGTCGGGTGGTTCGGTCGGGCGGGTCGGAAGGTCGTTCGCTGCCTGACCGGTGGCCGCGGCACGTGGCTTGGCGTCGTATTCGGCGCTGCCGATCACTTCGCCCTCGATGACCAATCCGCCCGGCTGCTGCCTCTGCGGGTTGGCCTGCTGCTGCATCTGCTCGTTCAGATGCCGGCGAAGGTGACGGGTTTTCCACTTCAGGTAAGCAAAGACCAGCAATCCGCCGATGACCACGACAGTGAGTGCCAGCAGCGAAAACATGAACGCGACGACCACCAGCACCGCCCCGGCGGCAATCGTCAGCAGTTTTCCAAGGATGCCACCGGGCGGCGCTGCCAGCCGAGTGTCGGCAAAGCCGGATTGTTCGTGATTGTTTCCCATCCAAACCCTCGTTGTCCCGTTCCGAGAAGAACGACCTTGGCGCTTATTGTACGGTGTGGGCAGCGCTCGGACCACTCTGTGGCAACCTTGCTCGCGGTGCGCGGTGGTCTCTGCCCGACAATAGAAACGGCCCGCGCAGAGGGGGAGCTGGGCGGGCCGGGTGATGCTGTCGCCGTGACACTCCGGGGGGAGGGGGGGGGGAGGGGGAGGGGAGTGCTCCGGCGACAGAACGAATGCTATAGATAAAGACGAACAAGATCTGTGCGGTATTTGTCGTTTTGTGTCACAACGTGTACGTGGCCACCCGGAGAGGCGCTAGATCAGGAAGGGATTGGCAGCGCCGGTAAATAGCCTGGTCAGCAGCTTCTGCTCCTTGCTCTCGATCGAATCGAGAAACTCGCTTGCCGAGCCCATTCCGCGGAAGGCGTTGAAGCCGCGCTCAAGGAACTCGTGCAATTCACCGAGGCCGGTGAGGTGGGCAGGACCGCGCATCAGCTTGAGCATGCCGCTCAACAGCGGCTTCCTGGCCAGTCTGTCGAGCGCTTCACCGGTTTCGCGAATCAGCAGAATCTGGCGTTCCCGCTCCGCCTGGCAGCCGACAACCCGGTAGGCGGCAGCATAGGCGTCCTCGTCGATGCAGTCGATCAGCCCGGCCCGACACAATTCGGCGATCATGGCCGAATCGAGTTCTTCGGACAGGGCATCCAGTTCGACCGCCAGCGCGATGGTGCGCAGCGCCGAAGCCGGAAGCATCTTGATCAGGAGCGGCAGGATGCGCTCGACCTCCTCGTCGCGGCTGCTGAAGTCCTTCGGGCCGTAGAGGTCGGAGAGAAAGAACTGCGCAGCTTCTCCGAAGCGCGGACTGGCCAGCAGAACGGCATGGGTGCGGGCCAGTCGCCCGGCCTGCCATTCGCGCAGCCGCAGGCGAGCACGCGCGGCCTCAGGCTCGGTGTTGGCCTGCAGGCGCAAATGCTTGGCCGTCTTCAGGTGTTGCCGTAATGCGTCGGCGCTCTGCTGCATCTCCAACGAGACCGTCGAACTGTCCATGGCGAAGCATTATGCACCGCCGGGGAGAGTCTGTTTAGAGGACATCGCCTAACGGCAACACGCCGGGGAGCATACACTTGATCGCGAAAGAATCTTCGAAAGGACAAGCCATGCCTCATCCCGATTCGCTGGCGAGCCGCTTCGCCCGTTTGCAGGGCGCCGCGCGAAGCGATCCGAATCCGGACCGGGCGGTGCGCGATCGCCGCCTGCAGAGTCTCGACCGGCTGCTGCTCGACAACGAGAAGGCGCTCGCCGACGCCGTTCGGGGCGATTTCGGCCATCGCTCGCTGGCGGAAACGCGCATGCTCGAGCTGTTTCCGGCGCACGAGGCCATTCGCCACACCCGTCGGCACCTGCGCCGCTGGATGCGGCCGCAGGCGCGCTCGGTATCGCTGTGGTTTCAGCCGGGCAGGGCCGAGCTGCATTATCAGCCGTTGGGCGCGGTGGGCGTCATCGTGCCCTGGAACTACCCGATTTTCCTCGCCGCGGCACCGTTGGCCGGGGCACTGGCGGCCGGCAATCGCGCGCTGGTCAAGATGTCGGAGGTCACCCCAGCGACGGCATCACTGCTCGCCGAACTGGTCGGCAGATACTTCGCCGACGACGAGGTGTCGGTGGTCGAAGGCGATACCAGCGTGGCACAGGAATTTTCCAGGCTGCCCTTCGATCACCTCCTGTTCACGGGTTCGACCGCGGTGGGTCGACACGTCATGCGCGCTGCGGCCGACAATCTGACGCCGGTGACGCTGGAACTCGGTGGCAAGTCCCCGGCGATCATCGGCCCCGGATCGGCTGCCAGCGCCCATTTTGCGCACGCGGTGGAGCGCATCGTCGTCGGCAAGTGCCTGAACGCCGGGCAGACCTGTATCGCACCTGACTACGTCCTGTTGTCGGCCGGGCTGGAGCAGGCATTCATCGACCGGGCGCGAACTGTCGTCGCCAACTGTTATCCGGAGATCGACAAGAGCGCCGACTATTCGACGATCATCGATCAGCGTCAGTACGCCCGCCTCTGCGCTTACGTGGACGAGGCCAGGATGGCCGGGGCAAAGGTGGTTGATCTGGCACCGGCCGCCGTCGCCGACCCGGTTCGACGTCACCTGCCGCCACTGGCCTTGCTCGAGGCTGGCGACGATCTGCGCGTGATGCGGGAGGAAATCTTCGGTCCGCTGCTGCCGGTGCTGCCCTATCGTGATCTCGACGAGGCGATTCGCTACGTCAATCAGCGGCCGCGGCCGCTGGCGCTGTATTACTTCGACAGCGAGCGCAGGCACATCGAGCGCGTGCTCAATGAAACCGTTTCCGGCGGTGTGACGATCAACGACACCATCCTGCACATTGCGCAGGACGATCTGCCCTTTGGTGGCGTGGGCCCGAGCGGCATGGGCTGCTATCACGGTTTCGCCGGCTTCGAGACCTTTTCGGTCAGAAAGGCGGTCTTCCGGCAATCGCGTCTGTCCGGCATCGGCCTGTTCAAGCCGCCTTACGGTGCCCTGTTCGAACGCTTGACGAGGATCATGCTGCGATGATTCTCTCCCGACGGCAGTTCATCCAGACCGGTCTCGCCGGCAGTCTGGTACTGTCCTTTGCCGGCTGGCTGAACGCGGCCGGTGCGCGTCGTCTGAGCGCAGCCGAGCGCGAGATGCTCGCTGCGCTGTGCAGCGCGCTGCTCGACGGTGCGCTACCGAAGGACGCCGAGCAAAGGCGCCAGTTGGTGGCGCTGACCGTCGACGGCATTGCCACCGCGGTCGACGGTCTTTCGCTGGCCACCCAGAAGGAACTCGGCGAGTTGTTCGGCCTGCTGGTGCTTGCGCCGGCGCGGCTGCTCCTGGCCGGTGTCGGCAAGCCCTGGCGCGAGGCCAGCGTCGCCGAGGTGAGCGAGTTTCTGCAGGATTGGCGATCGAGTCGTCTCGGCCTGCTGCAGAGCGCCTACGGCGCACTGCACGATCTGACCTTTGGCGCCTGGTATGCACGTGCCGACACCTGGGAAGCCATCGGCTATCCCGGCCCACCACGGGGGTATTTCTGATGCAGGACCCGATCAAGACCGGCCTGGCCAATGGCTGGAAGCACGTCGACGCCTCAACCCTCACCAGGAGTCAGGCGGTGGAGGCCGATGTGGTCATCGTCGGCACCGGTGCCGGTGGCGGCGTCACCGCCGACATCCTCAGCGACGCCGGCTTGCGTGTCGTACTGATCGAGGAAGGTCCGTTGCGCTCGTCGAGCGACTTCCGGATGCGCGAGGCCGATGCCTACCCCGAGCTGTACCAGGAATCGGCCTCGCGGAAGACGGCTGACAAGGCGGTGAACATCCTGCAGGGGCGCTGCGTCGGCGGCTCGACGACGGTGAACTGGACGAGCAGCTTCCGCACACCGCCGGAAGTGTTCGACTTCTGGCAACGCCAGTTCGGCCTGCGGCAACTGAGCGTCGAGTCGATGAGTTCGTGGTTTGCGGTGATGGAGCACAAGCTCTGGGTACGTTCCTGGGATACGCCGCCCAACCAGAACAACCAGGTCCTCGTCGCCGGTGCCGAGAAACTCGGTATCCCGGTAGCGGGCATCAAGCGCAACGTCAAGGGTTGCTGGAACCTTGGCTACTGCGGCATGGGCTGCCCGACCAACGCCAAGCAATCGATGTTGCTGACCACCATTCCAGCTGCACTGAACCGTGGCGCGACGCTGTACACCCGGCTGCGCGCCGAACGCCTGCGTTTCGCCGGCAGCCGGGTGAGCGCGCTCGACTGCATGGCCTTGCAGCCAGACGGCATCCATCCGGCTGGCAAACGCGTGCAACTGCGCGCCCGCCATTTCGTCGTCGCCGGTGGCGCCATCGGCAGCCCGGCACTGCTGATGCGCAGCGGCATTCCTGACCCCTATCGCCTGCTCGGCAAGCGCACCTTCCTGCACCCGGTGATCATCTCGTCGGCGCTGATGCCGGCGCGCGTCGACGCCTACGCCGGTGCGCCGCAGTCGATCTACAGCGACCACTTCCTGCATCGGGCGCCGATTGACGGTCCCCTAGGCTTCAAGCTCGAAACACCGCCGTTGCACCCGGTACTCTATGCGACCACGCTGCAGGGCTTCGGCGAGGCACACGCCAGGCTGATGCGTGAGTTTACCCACGTCAACGCGCTGCTGGCGCTGCTGCGCGACGGTTTCCATCCGGAAAGCCGCGGTGGCCAGGTTCGCCTGGGCAGTGACGGTCTGCCGGTGCTCGACTACCCACTTGGTGAGGTGATCTGGGAGGGGGCCCGGCGGGCGCTGCTGGCGATGGCTGAAATCCAGTTCGCTGCTGGCGCGCGCTGGGTGACGCCGGTGCATGAGACCTCCCCCGGATACTCGAGCTGGGCCGAGGCTAAGAAAGGGATCGCCGAGTTGCCGCTGAAGCCCTTCCTCTGCCGGGTGGTCAGCGCGCACGTGATGGGCGGTTGCGGCATGGCCGATACTCCCCAGCGCGGTGTCGTCGATCATCGCGGGCGGCACTTCTGGCTCGGCAATCTGTCGGTGCACGACGGATCGGTTTTTCCGACCAGCCTGGGGGCCAATCCGCAGCTTTCGATCTACGGCCTGGTCGCCCGCAATGCCAGCCTGCTGGCTGCCGAACTGTCGGGCCGGCCGCCTCCGGTCATCCCCTGAGGAGAACCGTCCCATGCTCGCACGCGCCCTGCGTCTGTCCCTGCTGCTTGAAATTGCGCTTTACCTGGCGCTGGCGAGGTTCGCTTTCGATGCCTCGCCAGCCACCGCCGCCCTGGCGGCCCTCGCTGGCGTGCTTTGCCTGCGCGCTGCGCTGCTCACGCTGATCTACGCTTATGCCTGGGCCTACCATTCGCCGGCGTCGCGGCTGTCGCCGCAGCAGGCGCTGGTGATGGTCGCTGGCGAGTACGGCGCCCTGCTGTTCGCCTTCGTCCTGATCTTTCCTTTCGAACGCTGGTGGATGGGCGAGGATCGTCTGCAGCCGGCCGCAACGGATGGTGCCGAGCCGGCCGGCCGCCGGCCGCCGGTTCTGCTGGTGCACGGCTACGGCTGCTCGCGCGCTGCCTGGTGGTGGCTGCGCCGCCGGCTCGTGGCAGCTGGCTGGAGGGTGGCGACGATCAACCTTGAGCCAATCTACACCGGGATCGATGATTTTGTTGATCCCCTGGCCCGGCGCGTCGACGCCGTGCTTGCCGAAACCGGCGCCGCACGAGTGATTCTTGTCGGCCACAGCATGGGCGGCCTGGTGGCGCGGGCTTACCTGCAGCGCCACGGCGAATCGCGGGTGGCAGGTCTGGTGACTCTGGGAACGCCGCATCAGGGCAGCCGGCTGGCGCACATCGGTTATGGCGAAAATGCCCGTCAGATGCGGCCCGGCGGCCCCTGGCTGCAGACCCTTGCCAGCCCGGCGCCGGTGGTCGATACTGTCGTCATCTACAGTTCACACGACAATTTCGTGATGCCGCAGAGCCAGCTGCAACTGCCAGGAGTACCCAATCAGGCGATCGACGGAATCGGTCACCTGGCGATGCTTTTTTCACCACGCGTGGCGCAGGCCCTGCTGGCGGCACTCGAGCGAATCGGCGCGCGCTCTCTCGCGGCAGACAGCGCCTGAGCAGGCAATGAACAAGCTGGCGTTCGCCGTGTCGATCTGCCTGCTGGCGGTTCAGGCGCTGGCGCAAGAGGTGTTTGTCACACGCGGCGCCGGTGGCCCGGTTTATTCCGACAAGCCGCAGCCCGGTTCCAGGTCGGTCACCTTGCCGGAACTCAACGTGTCGCCAGCCGTGCCGGTGACCAAGGCGGCGGTCCCGGCGGCGAGAAAGACGCCGGATGAAGCCGGCAATCGTGCGGCGGCAGTGCCGGGCTACCAGAAGTTCAGCATCGTCTTCCCCGAGAACAATGGCAGTGTCGCGGCCAACACCGCGCTCTTCGAAGTTCGGGTCGCGCTGGAGCCGGCGCTGCAACTGGGCGAGGGGCACGCGATCATGGTCAGCGTAAATGGTCGGCCGGTCGGCCAGCGCTTCACGGCGACAGAGTTCATGATTCCGCCGGAATTCTGGGGCGATACCTTGCCGCCAGCCAACCAGCGCCATCAGGTCGATGCCGCGATCGTCGACAGCAGTGGCGCGGTGATCAAGCGGGCGGAGCCGGTGACCTTTTATCTGCGCTATATCGAGTTCAGGCATCACCGGCCGGTGCACCAGCCGCAGCCACTGCCGATACCCGTCGAGAAGCCCAGGCCGCCACCGGCATTGATGGAGAAGGGCCCGGCGGTCAGGAAGTCAGAGGAGCCACAAGGGCAAGCCCTTCCGCGCGGCCTGGGCGCCAGCCCAACGCCACCGCCGCGGCAGTAGCACGGGAGGTGCCGGTGCCATGCGACACTACAGCAGATCGCGGGCTATTCCTAAAGCAGCCGCTACAGGTCCCGTCGAGGCCGAAGAAGGCTGTCCGAGGACTGACACACCGACCCGGGCGCTGCAGCGATCGCCGCGCTCACAGAAGCCGACAGAAGTTAACAGAAGCTGACCGAGGATAAGCTCACCATGGGACCACAAATTCGTATCATCACCTCCGAAATCTGCCAGGTTGGTGGCCCTGGGCAGACCGATCAGAGCGATGCGGCGATCTACCTCGTCCATTTCGCCGATTCAGCGGCTCTGATCGATGCCGGCAGCGGGCGTGCCAGCGATCGCGTGCTGATGAACATCGAAGCGGCCGGTGTCCTTCCGGAGCAGGTTCAGTACCTGTTGCTGACACATTGCCACTACGATCACACTGGCGGCGCAGCGGCGTTCCGGCAGCGCTTCGGCTGGCGGGTGGCCATCCACTCGCTCGAGGCCACCGCCCTGGAGACGGGCGACAACAAGCTCAGCGCGGCGTCCTGGTATGGCGACCATCTGGCCCCCTGTCCGGTCGATCTCCGGCTGGCCGACGGCGATCGCATCCTGCTCGCGGAGCGCGAGATTCAGGTCATACACATTCCGGGACACTCACCCGGATCGCTGGCCTATCTGGTCGAATCGGAAGGCAAGCGCGTGCTCTTTGCCCAGGATGTGCATGGACCCATCCACCCGGCGCTGTTGTCGAACCGGGCCGACTATCAGGCCTCGCTGCGCAAGTTGCAGGCCCTGCAGGCTGACATTCTCTGCGAAGGGCACTACGGCGTCTTTGTCGGCCAAGCCAACGTGGCGGCTTTCATCGACGGCTTTGTTGAGGACTGACGACGGCCGTTACTTTCGCCAAGCCGGACCCGATCCCTGGAACTCGCCCGTTCGCGCTGACGAACGTGGTAGAGGTGGCAGCAGGGTAGGCGCCACGCCGGCCGCTACCCGGTATTGCGCAACCCGGCGGCCACCCCGTTGATGGAGATGTGGATGCCGCGCTTCACACGTTCCATTGCGGCGTCGTCGCCTGGTGCGCTGCTGCGGTAGCGTCGCATCAGCTCGACCTGCAGGTGGTTGAGCGGGTCGATGTACGAGAAGCGATGCTCGATCGAGCGTGCCAGCGAGGGGTTCGATGACAGGCGCTGCTCCTCGCCGGTAATCAGGGCGAGTGCACTCTGCGTGCGTCGCCATTCGGCTTCGATCAAGCCGAAAATGTGCTCGCCGAGTGCGTCGTCCTCGACCAGTTCGACGTATCGTCGGGCGATGCCGAGATCGGTCTTGGCGAGGACCATGTCCAGGTTGGAGAGCAACGTGGTGAAGAAGGGCCACTGCGCGTGCATCCTCCGCAGCAGCGCCAAGCGTGCCTCGCGCTCGTCGTTCTGGCCACCGAGGTAGACGTCGACCGCCGACCCGAAGCCGCACCAGCCCGGCAGAGCGACCCGGCACTGCCCCCAGCTGAAGCCCCATGGAATCGCCCGCAGGTGCTCGATGGCGTTGCTTGCCTTGCGGGCGGCGGGGCGGGAGCCGATGTTCAATTCGGCGATTTCGCGGATCGGGGTAGCGCTGAAGAAGTAGTCGGCGAAGCCGGGTGTTTCGTACACGAGCTGTCGATAAGCGGCCATGCTGGCCACGCTCAGAGCCTCGGCTGCGGCCAGGAAGCGCGCCGGTGCCCGCCGGGCCGGCGGCAGCAGGGTTGTTTCCAGGGTTGCTGCAACCAGTGTCTCGAGGTTGCGGCGGCCAATCTCCGGGTTGGCGTACTTGGAGGCAATCACCTCGCCCTGCTCGGTGAGGCGGATCTGGCCATTCACCGTTCCCGGCGGCTGCGCCATGATCGCCTGGTAGCTCGGTCCGCCGCCGCGTCCGACCGTCCCGCCGCGGCCATGGAAGAGGCGCAGCGTCACGCCTTGCGACTGGTGAAGCCCGGCGAACAGCGCGGCCAGCGAGGTCTCGGCCTTGTACAGCTCCCAGGTGCTGGTGAAGGTGCCGCCGTCCTTGTTGCTGTCCGAGTAGCCGAGCATCACTTCCTGCTCGCCGCCCGAGGCCCCGATCATCGTGGCGATACCGGCGGTGGCGTAGAAGCTGCGCATGATCGCCGTCGCGCGGCGCAGATCGTTGATCGTCTCGAACAGCGGGACGACGTTGAGTTCGCTCTGTGCTCCCTCGCGCAGTGTGCCGCGCAGCAGGCCGGTTTCCTTGAAGAGCAGGAGGACTTCGAGCAGGTCGCTGACTTCCTCGGTGTGCGAGATGATGTATTGGCGGATGGCGTGCTTGCCGAACGCCTGCCGCAAGCTCGCGGCGGCTTCGAAGATCGCCAGTTCGCCGTTGGCCAGGGCGCTGTAGTCGCCGCCGCGCACACGCAGCGGGCGCGCATCGTCGAGCAGTCGTAGCAGCAGGGCGCAGCGGGCCGGTTCAGCCAGACCGCCGTAGTTTTCCTCCAGCCGGGCGACGCGCAGCAGTTCGGCGAGCACGGCCTCGTGCTGGTCGGAGCTCTGCCGCAGGTCGACCGTCGCCAGGTGGAAACCGAAGACCTCGACGGCGCGGATCAGCGGGGCCAGGCGCAGGGCGATCAGGGGATCGGCGTGATGGGCGCGCAGCGAGTGCTCGATTACCCGCAGGTCATCCAGGAAATCAGCCGCCGAGGGATAGGCGGCAGCGCTGACCAGCGCGTGGCGCAGCGCGGACTGGCCGGTCAGCGCCTGCAGCGTCGCCGCCAGGCGCGCATACATGCCGATCAGCGCCCGCCGGTACGGCTCGTCGCGCCGGTGCTCACTGGTGTCCGGCGAGCGATCGGCGAGCGCCGCCATGGCCGGCGTCATGCGCACCCATTGCGCCGACATCGAGAGTTCGCCGCCCAGCTGGTGCACTTCAGAGAGGTAGTGTTGCAGCGCTGTTTCCGCCTGTCGCTGCAGCGCCATGCGCAAGGTCTCCGCGGTAACGAACGGGTTGCCGTCGCGGTCGCCACCGATCCAGTTGCCCATGCGGAAGAAGGGAGCCAGTTGCTCGCTGGGGAGCGCTTCCTCGAGCGCGCGGTAGAGGCGCGGGATCTCGCGCAGAAAAGTGGCGCGATAATACTGGAGAGCGTTCTCGATCTCGTCGGCGACCGTCAGCCGGGCCAGGCGCAGCATTCGCGTCTGCCAGATCTGCGTCACCCTGGCCTTGATCAGCGCCTCGTTGTCAGCCAGTTCGCCCACGCTGAACAGGGTCTCGCGGCCTTCCACGAGTTCAGCGATGGTCCGTTCGGCGGCGAGGATGCTCTGCCGCTGGACCTCGGTGGGATGCGCCGTGAGGACGGGTGAGATGTGCGCCGAACGCAGGCTGCGGCCGATTTGTTCGGGCGATACGCCGGCCGCTGTCAGCCGCCGCAGGCTCAGTGCTAGCGAGCCTTCCTGCAGGTGTCCGGCGCGCTCGTGAAGGCGGCGGCGGCGAACGTGCTGCCGGTCCTCGGCGATGTTGGCCAGGTGCGAAAAGTAGCTGAAGGCGCGGATGACGCTGACCGTCTGGTCGTTCGATAGGCCACGCAGCAGGTCATCGAGGTCCTGCCCGGCCTGGGTGTCGCTTTTCAGGCGGTAGGCGATCGACAGTTGCCGCACACGTTCGACCAGCTCGTACGCTTCGGGGCCATCCTGTTCCCGGATGACCTCGCCGAGGATGCGCCCGAGCAGGCGGATGTCTTCGATCAAGGGGCGGTTCTTGTCGTCAGCGGCGGAAGCAGGGCTGGAGTGGCGGGTCATGGGAACCGAGGGAGGGTGGATTTCGCAGCATGGTATCAGGTCCATGTGCTGAAAATTTCATTGCGGTACCTGAGTGCAGGGCAATTGCATGAAAGCCAGGGTCGTAAACCCTGCCCGAGCGGACGATCAGAGGAAACGAGACTTCGACTGAACGGCATTTGTATCCCAGCAGCTTGCCGCCTGATGCTTAGCGGATGATTCTTGACGCACAGCACACAGCGTTTTACGCTCTGGCAGTATCGGGCCAGCGCCCCAAAGTTGCGAAAGGCGCCTGCCAGGTTCCAGCGGAACTGGCAGGCAGAGTCGCTGTCGAAATTGCCTGAAGAAGTGATTTCACTGCCGTCAGCAACCGGTCGAACCCGTAATTCCAGCAGACCGCTTCTGTGGCGCTGAAAGCCGTTTTCCGCCCACCGATAGACCAGCTGCCTCAGCGATCGACCGATCAAGCTAAGTTTTCACCCTCTAACGTTATCGACGATTCGGAAGCGTCTGACAACACGTTAACAGCTGCGGTTCGGCAAAGGAGGAGCACGTGAAAATACAATCCACGAAGATCGACGCATTCAAAGGAAAGTTCGGGGGAGAAGTTGTTTCTCCGGGCGACGAAGCCTACGACGACGCGCGCAAGATATGGAATGCGATGATCGACAAGCATCCCGCGCTCATTGTCCGCTGCATCACCACGTCGGACGTGGTCCTTGCAGTGAACTTCGCGAGAGACAACGAGCTCCTGCTCGCGGTCCGTGGCGGCGGGCACAACATCGCCGGTAGTGCCATGTGCGACGACGGCATCGTAATCGACCTGTCGCAGATGAAAGCCGCCAGCGTCGACCCCGTCGCGCGCCGTGTCACGATCGAGGGCGGCGCCACGCTCGCGGACCTCGACGCCAGCACCCAAGCCCACGGCCTCGCGACGCCGCTCGGCATCAACTCCACCACCGGCGTCGCCGGACTAACGCTTGGCGGCGGCTTCGGTTGGCTCAGCCGCAAGCACGGTATGACCATCGACAACCTCGAGTCGGCCGAGGTCGTCACCGCCGCTGGCGAGGTGGTGCGTGCCAGCGACACCGAGCACCCCGATCTGTTCTGGGCCCTCCGAGGTGGCAGCGGCAATTTCGGCGTCGTCACCCACTTCGAGTTTCGCCTCCACCCTGTCGGCCCGGACGTTCTGAGCGGCCTGATCGTCTACCCAATCGCCGCGGCGAAGTCTGTGCTGCGCCAGTACCGCGAATTCCTCGCGCAAGCGCCGGACGCCCTCTCCGTCTGGGCCGTCTTGCGCCAGGCTCCACCCCTGCCGTTCCTTCCCGAGGCGGTCCACGGCACGGGGATGATTGCGCTTGCGCTGCTCTACGCGGATGACCCGAAGCTGGGCGAACCGCTCATCGATCCGCTGCGGAAGTTTGGCACTCCCCTGGGCGAACATGTGGGCGTTCAGCCGTACACCGCCTGGCAGCAGGCCTTTGACCCGCTGCTTACACCAGGGGCGCGCAACTACTGGAAGTCACACAATTTCTCGACGCTCCAGGACGGGCTGTTCGATGCCGTCATTGAGTCCATAGAGAATCTGCCATCGCCCCAGTGCGAGATCTTCTTCGGCGCCATCGGCGGAGCCACCACACGGCCAGCGCCTGAGTCCGCAGCCTACGCGCACCGCGATGCGCAGTTCGTGATGAATGTGCACGGGCGCTGGCAGGAGCCGGCCGACGACGAACGTTGCATCGGCTGGGCGAGGGAGTTCTTCAAGGCCTCAGCGCCTTTCGCCAGCGGCGGAGTCTACGTCAATTTCCTGACGGCCGACGAGGGCGATCGCGTACGCAGCGCCTACGGCCCGAACTACGATCGCCTTGCGCAAGTGAAGCGAACCTACGACCCGGACAACCTGTTCCGCATGAACCAGAATATCCAGCCGGCTTGAGAGATGGTGAGGAAGTGTTGTACCTGATACAAGGCTACTGGCCCCCGTAATCCAGGCAGACAACCATGGCTCGACAATACGTCGATTGCCGCGAATACCCGAGCGACACAAACTGCACCGTCAGGGCAATTGCATGAATCTTATACAAGACCGAGCAGTTCCGCGCGGAAGGTATCGGAGGTAGCGGCGATGAGGCGCTGAACCTTGAGACCGCCCTTGCGCTTGACCGGGGAGAGGCGGATGAGGTTCAAGACGAATTGGCGCACGACGGCGAGGTTGTGAGCGGCATGATCGGTACGGGCCCGCATCTGGTCGTCGCCAAAGACCACGTCCATGCACCAATGCAGACTGTGGCAAGTCGGCCGGAGGAGTTGCACCCCCGGCCTCTCACAGAACGGTGCGTGAACCTCTCGATTCACACCGCTCCCATCAAGCAAACGCACCGACCATTCCTTTCTGCCAATGCACGAAGAGATACGGCTGCGTCTCGGAAAGCTGTTCGAGAAACCTGCTCGCCCGTATCTTGTGGCCCTTCAGCCGTCTGTACTTCCTCATCGCCCAAGCCACCAACGTCTTGTTGAAGTGCCTGAAGACGGGGTACATTGCCGACCGATAGAATCTTCCGTAATACGCGAGCCAGCCCCTCAGGACTGGATTGTGCAGTCGGGAAATGTCGGCTAGGCTCAGCTCCGTCCGATTTCGGTAGCTCAGTTTGCGTGTCGTTGCCCGCATCGCCGTAATCGCTTTGTTGCTGACCGCCGGGGTGAAGCTCACAAACAGGCTGTTGCGCTTGCTGTTCTTCACCACCCTTGGCCGGAAGGTATATCCGAGGAAATCAAACTGCGTGACCGGATACCTCCCCTTGCGACTACCGTCTTTGCAGTACACGATCTTGGTCTTGTCCGGATGCATCTGCAGGGCGCATTGCGCAAACCTTGCATCGAGCGCCGCCATCAGGGCCTGCGCCTCCTGCTCGGTCCGACAATGGACCAACCCATCATCCGCATACCGGCACCAGGGGTTGTCCGGATAGTGTTTCGTCATCCAGACGTCAAACGTGTAGTGAAGGAACAGGTTGGCCAACACCGGACTGACGACGCCGCCTTGCGGTGTCCCCCGGGTACGTTCTACCCGGGTTCCGTCCGCCTGTTGCAGCGGCGCAGTTAGCCAGCGCCTGATATACAGCATGGCCCATTCACACTCCACGTGCTTCTCGAGCGCCTTCTCCAGCAATGCATGGTCGATGTTGTCAAACAGGCCTTTGATATCAAACTCTAGAACCCAAGAATACTTCCAGCATCGTTCCCGCGTTACCCCCACGGCATCCAGCGCCGACCTTCCGGGCCGATAACCGTAGGAATCCGGTAGAAACTTGGCTTCAATCCCGGGCTCTATCACCCGCTTGACAACCGTCTGCGCCACACGATCTGCCACCGTTGGAACACCCAATATGCGCTCCCCGCCATTCTTCTTGGGAATGGCAACCGCTTTGACCGGCGGCGGAAAGTAGCTTCCCGACGACATCCGGTTCCAGATCTTGTACAGGTTACCCTTCAGATCCTTCTCGAAGTCGCCGATCGATTCCTTATCCACCCCTGCCGATCCCGCATTGGCTTTGACCGCTTGATACGCTTCGTACACCAGCCATTTGTCAATGGCAAATGGTTTTGTTGCACTCATCCGTTTCCTCCTGTTGCCAGTTGAACGCCAAGTGCAACCGCTTGATCCGACCCCTTTGCTCCAGCCGCATTACCAGCCTTCATCGCTCGTACGGGTCGGTCCGTCCCAGTGCTCCGCATCGGTACTCTCGCCTCGTGGTTTCTGCCACTTGTGCTTCTCCCTTGACATCGGAACGACTGGTTCCCGCAGTTCCACACAAAAGCCTGGATCAGCTTCACGCCTCCTATACGCCGGCCGCCGCTTGCCCAGTAGTCAGGTGCCCGGCAAGCTTGTCCCAGAAGATAGAAACGCCCCTGGTTTTGACGACAAGTCTCTGGATTACGACGCGTCAGCGAAGGTTCACTTTCGTTCGTCTCTCTGATCCTTACCTGCTCGAGGTACGTCCTCGACGCTTTGACCCCAACGCTCACCACCACGGCTCTTGACCGCAGCAGCTTGGGGTGGTTTGAGGCCCGCTCCTGAAAGCCGACCCCGAGGGACCTACCCTCATCTTCCGTGTAGCTTCTACACAGTTCGTCAGTCCATTACGAACTTCCTTTCTGTGTGCCTGCGGCACACTCTCGACACGCCAGTGCTGGCGGACGCTCTGATTCATGCGCTGAGCGTCAGGTGGCAAGCTACTGAGATACACGCGCCGTTCAGTCGAAGTCGCTTTCCCCCTGATGGTCCGTTCGCTGGTGATCACCGCAAACGATTTCAGGTCTGGCCAGCGCTCGGGGGCGTGCAGACAGTCCAGCTGGTTGAAGACGTAGCAGCGACGCACTTCGATCCGGCCATGATCCTTCTCGATGACTTCGTGGAACTGGTGGGGCGTCTTGGCTGGTGCCGCCTCGAAAGCGCCGAAGAAGTCGTCGATCGATTCGGCCAGCCTGGGCTGATTGTCCTTGACGGCCAGGAGGTAGTCCGCGCCGCGGTCCCGAATGGCCTGCGCAATGTTGGGCTGGGTGCCCATCGCATCGATGGTGACGATGCTGCCTTGCAGTGCCAAGGTCGCCAGCAGTTCAGGGATGGCGGTCTTCTCGTTCGACTTCTTGGCGGTCGCGCGCTGCCCGAGCACCACACCCGCTTGGGCCGCAAAGGCGCTGACCAGGTGAAGGGGTGTGGCGCCCACCTTTCCCGACCGACGACTGGTCTTGCCGTCGATGGCCACCACGTCGCCGTTTGCCAGCACGGGCAACACCTGGCCCACCCAGCGCACGAAGGCCGCCCCGAATTCGTCGGGATCAATCGCCGCAAAGACCCGGCCAAAGGTGTCGTGCGAGGGGATGCCCTGTTCGAGTTTCAGATACTCCCGCAACCACTCCAGCTTCTCTTTCGCCCAAGCCTCGATTTCGACAAAGGTGTCGGCCCCTGACAGGACCGCACTGACTGCAACCACCAGCAACTCGATCAGGTCGTGCTCGACCTTCGTACTCTGCCTCGGATCGCGCACGCCCACCCAGACGTCGACCAACCGGAACTTGCTTTCTGCCCTCATGGAAAACCCCAAAAAGACAGAAAACTACACAAATCAGGGGGCTGTGAACAGCCCCTTTGTAACTCGTTGAGCGTAAACGATTATTTCGGAGGGTTCACGACGATGGCATTCATGCGATTGCCCTGACTGCACCGTTTTCATCGCGGCAGACTCGGAGAAGGACCTACTCGAGGCCGCAGTGCCGCACGCGGTGACGGTGCACGGGCACCAGGACAACGAGGAACGGCGCAAGACACTCAGCACGCTGTTCAAGGTGGGCGCGTCGAAACCCTGAGGGGGATACCCCTCTCTGGCAATTGTGACGGCTATTCGCACGATCGCTCTTGCCGGCGGCGCGCTCCCTTCCCTAATCTGACCCGGCCCGTTACAGTCGCGCTTTGGTACCGCCAGCAAGCACAGGCCGGCGGCCTCAGCGGGGGTGGGTGAATGAAGAACATGAGTGGGCTGGACGGTGTGTTTCTGCACCTCGAAACACCGGCGACGCCGATGCACGTCGCTGCGCTGTACCTGATCGAGCCGCCGGCCGACCGCGACCGGCATGTGGACTTCGCCGGCGAGATCGAGCGGCAACTGCTGCCGCGGCTGGCGCTGGCGCCTTTCTTTCGCGCCCGGCTGGCGCCGATGCCGCTGCAGTTTGCCAACCCGGTGTGGATTGACGGTGGCGTGCCGGAATTTTCCTGTCATCTACGCCGCATCGTCCTGCCGGCAGCGGCCGGCTTCGCGGATCTCGAGGCCTGTGTCAGCGGCCTGCACGCGACGCCGCTCGATCGCCGATACCCCTTGTGGGAGCTGGCGATCATCGAAGGCCTGGCCAGTGGCGAGATCGGCCTGTACTTGAAGATTCACCATGCGGCGCTCGACGGTGTCTCCGGCATGGCGCTCGCCGGCACCCTGTTCGATGCCACCGCCGAGCCGGCAGAGGTGCCCGCAGACTGGCGGCAACGGGTGGGCGAAGCCGAAGACCCCGGTCTTGGGCAGCGGCTTGGCGCGATTTTTCGCCATACCGCTGCTCAGTACGTGAAGCTGGCGCGTCACCTGCCGGCGGGGCTGCGCTTGCTGAGCGGCATGGTCAGGTCCGCCGGCCAGGGAACGGCGCCCGGCATGGGGCAGAACCTGGCGTTTGGGCCAAAGACCCCGTTCAACGTGCCAATCAGCAATGCGCGTGGCTTTGCGGCGCTGTCTCTGTCGCTGGCCGGGGTCAAGGAGATTGCGCGGCGGCACGAGGCGACGCTCAACGATGTCGTGCTCGCCCTCTGCAGTGGCGCCCTGCGTCGCTACCTGCAGGCGCAGGGCGGGCTGCCGCGCAAGTCGCTGATTGCCACCATGCCGGTGTCGCTGCGCCCGGCGGGGAACACCGAAACGACGATCCAGGCGACGCTGACGCTGGTCCGGCTGGCGACGCACCTGGCCGATCCGCTGCGGCGACTGCATGCGGTGCATGCCGCGGCCGGCGCTGCCAAGGCCTTGACGAGGCGTGCGCAGTCGATCATTCCGACCGATTTTCCGTCGCTCGGGATTCCCTGGGTCGTCGGCGGCCTGGCGGCGCTGTATGGCCGTTCAGGCGTGGCGAAGCTCCTGCCGCCGCTGGCCAATCTGGCGATTTCGAACGTGCCCGGGCCGCGACAGCCGCTCTACATCGCTGGTGGCCGGATCCGTGCCTGCTGGCCCTTGAGTATCGTCGAGCACGGTCTCGGCCTCAACATCACGGTGTTCAGCTACTGCGATTCGCTCGATTTCGGGCTGACCGTCGCCCGCGATGCCGTTCCGGACGTCGCCTTGCTGGCGCAGGCACTGACCGCCGCTTATGCCGAATTGGACCAACTGCCGGCGACGGCCGTGGCGGACGGGCCGGTGAAAATGCATGGCCCAGGGGAATCGGTGGTGCGCAAGGCGGCCGCAGAAGCGAGTACCGAACGCGCCAGGGCAGCTCGTCCGGCGGTACACAAGAAGACTTCAACATAGGGAGGAGACAAGCATGTACGAACCCCATCAGTGGTACGAACTGGGACTTCTACGCTCGCCGGGTTGGCTCAGGCTGGCGCTGGAGATGCGCGCGGGCTGGGAGTACGGGGCGAGCATTGCGGCCACGCCGCTGTTGAGTATGGCGCCGCGCGGCGACGGTCATCCGGTACTGGTTTTCCCCGGCCTGATCACCGGCGACCTGTCGACGCTGCCGTTGCGCAACTACCTCCAGAGTCGGGGCTACGCAGCTTACCCTTGGGGGCTGGGAATCAACCGTGGCCCGCGCGAGGGCGTGGTCGACGCCTGTCTCGAGCGCCTGGATACGCTGGCCCGCGAGCATGACCGCTCGGTCAGCCTGATCGGCTGGAGTCTCGGCGGCATCTATGCGCGCGAGCTGGCGAAGGCGAGGCCGGACATCGTCCGGCAGGTGATCAGCATGGGAACGCCTTTTACCGGTCATCCGAAAGCGACCAACGCCTGGCGCATCTACGAATGGGCGACCGGGCACAAGATCGGTGCTCCCGACATCCACGAGCCACTACGCACGCCGCCGCCGGTGCCGACAACGTCGATCTTCAGCCGCAGCGACGGGGTCGTCGCCTGGCAATGCAGTCTCGAACGCGAGAGCCCGCATACCGACAACATCGAGGTGCAGGCCAGCCATCTTGGCATGGGCCTGAATCCGCTGACGCTGTATGCCATCGCTGATCGCCTCGCGCAGGCCGAGGGCGAGTGGCAGCCATTCGATCGCTCGGGCTTTCGGAGCTACCTGTATCCCGACCCGCGTCGCCGGGCCCGCTATTGAGCGGCAAGGCGGCCGCGCTGGCGACGAGGCGAGGACGCCTTGGGCACTGAGCTGGCGTGGCCCGACGCTGAGGCGATGGTGCACGCGAATGGTATCGATCTCTGCTACCAGAGCCTGGGTGATCCCGGCGCACCGGTGATCCTGCTGATCATGGGGCTGGGCATGCAGCTCATTGCCTGGCCCGATGCGTTCTGCGCCAGCCTGGTCGACCGGGGCTTTCGCGTGATCCGCTTCGACAACCGTGACGTCGGCCATTCGACACACGTTGCCTGGGGACAGCGGCCGCGGGTGCTGCTCGCGATTGCGTGCGGCGTGCTGGGCCTGCCGGTTCGTTCGCCGTATCGCCTGAGTGACATGGCAGACGATGCCATCGGCCTGCTCGACGCGCTGCAGGTCGAACGAGCCCACGTCGTCGGTGCCTCGATGGGGGGCATGATCGGCCAGTGCATGGCGGCGTGTCATCCGGCGCGTCTGCTGAGCCTCACCTCGATCATGTCTGCCAGTGGCAACTGGCGTGTCGCCTGCGGCCGTCCTTCTGTCTTGCGACAGCTCTTGCGCCGGCCAGCGCAGCCGGATGACCCGACGAGCCAGGTCGATCACCTGATGCGACTGTTTGGCGTGATCGGCAGTCCAGGCTTCCCGACTGACCAGGCGGAACTGCGCCGCCAACTCGAGCGCGGCGTTGGTCGCGCGCTTTACCCGGTTGGACCGTACCAGCAGTTGCTGGCGATCATCGCGGCCGGCGATCGGCGTCGTGAACTCGCCATGATCCGCGTGCCGACTCTGGTGATCCACGGTGCCGACGACCCGCTGCTGCCGGTCGCGGCGGGCCGGGAAACCGCGAAGCACATTGCCGGTGCCCGACTGCAGGTCATCAAGGGCATGGGACACGACCTGCCTCCGGGGGTGCAGGCGCTGCTGGTGGAGGGAATCGTCAGTCACTGCCGGGGAGCCGCAAGGGCCTGAGCCCGGCGGGGCGCTGCCTTGGCCTCGACCGGGTGCGGTGGGCGGTGTCGTGGTGATCTCTTGCCGGTATCGAGCGGAATCAGTGACAATCCGTTTGCCGAGCAAAGCAACGGTCTGCGCACCGTTCGTCGGCATTCCCGATCCGCCTGCGGATCACCTGTAAACCCGGACCACTCCGTGTCCGGGCGGATGTCTTGATAGTGGAGATCAACCATGCAAATTTCCCGGAGGCGGTTTCTTGCCTCGGCGGGGGCGCTCGGCGCTACTGCCACAGCTTCCGTCCTGGCCCAGCCAGTCAGGCCGCTACCCTTCCTGATCACCACCCAGAGCGATGCGCTGTTGCCGAAGGCCTCTGGCAAGCGCGTCGTCATCTGTGGTGGGGGCTGGGGTGGCGTCAGCGCAGCCAGGCATCTCAAGAAAAACAATCCGGGCATCGAGGTCGTTCTGCTCGAGCGTAATCCGCTTTTCTTCTCCTGTCCGATGAGCAACAAGTGGCTGGTCGACGTCGTCGATACCAACTACCTCACCTGGAGCTATCTGGACGTTGCCAGCAAATACGACTATCGCTTCATCCAGACCGAAGTCCTCGCCTTCGAGCGTGACCGGAAACGCGTCATCACCGCCCAGGGCCATGTCGATTATGACTACCTGATCGTCGCTGCCGGCATCCGCTACAACTACGAGGCCTGGTTTGGCGATGACCGCCGGGCCGCGGAGTATACCCGCGCCCGCTATCCCGCAGCCTACATTCCCAACGCCGAACACTTCGTCCTCAAGGCGGGGATTCAGGGCTTCAAGGGCGGCGACCTGGTGATGACCCTGCCACCCCCGCCGCACCGCTGCCCGCCGTCGCCCTATGAGCGGGCCTGCCTGATCGCCAGCCTTTTCAAGCAGAACAAGGTGAAGGGGAAAATCATCCTCCTCGACCCAAAAGACAGCCCGAAGCCGATCACCGAGGGCTTCCAGGAAGCGTTTTCCACCCTCTACCGGGACCAGATCACCTACGTGCCGAAAGCGGTGATCCAGGAAGTCGATCCCTTCAACAAGCGGATCAGGACCACTGCCGGCGATTTCAGGTTCGACCACAGCATCCTGATGGCGCCGCACCAGGCTGGCGATATGGCCTGGAAGGCGGGTGCCATCGGCCGCAATGCCGAAGGCCGGCTGACTGGCTGGGCAGCGGTCGATCCGCTCTTTCTCAACCTGCGGGAAGACCGGGACGTGTACGTCATCGGCGACGCGGTCGGCATCGTTTCACCGCAGTTCAGCTTCTACCCGAAAGCCGGCCACGTGGCCAACGCACACGCCAGGATCGTTGCCCGCTACATTGCCGACCGAGTGGCGGGCAAGGCGCCGAAGGCGGCGCTGCCTGACAACCTGTGCTTCATGATGGTGAATACTGCACCGCGCGAAGACATCGCCGTCCGCTTCCGCTATCACCTGGACGACCAGGGGGTGATCATTCAGGAGCAGATCGACGACAATCTGCGACGCGACGATCTGGTGAGCGAGGATTTTCAGTGGGCGAGCCGGATGTACGAAGACATGTTCGGCTGAACGTCAGCGGCATACCCCGGAAGGCAGCCAGGCGACACTTCCGGGATCGCTGGTCCGCTACCTGCGGAGGACCGTCGCCAGCAGGCTTTGCCGACGAGGGGAACGGCCGCCCGGGATGTCACGGACAATGTTCACGACGTCTTCTTTCCCGCAAGGTCCCTTCCGCAAAGGGTGCCGGCAGGGGATTTCAGGGCACGGCTGCCGATCAACCGCTGGCTTCCGGCAACCCGTCTACCCGAAACGCCCGGTGATGTACTCCTCAGTCAGCTTTGACGACGGGTTGGTGAAGATCTTCTTGGTGTCATCGAACTCGATCAGCTCACCGATATACATGAACGCGGTGTAGGCCGAAACCCGCGCGGCCTGCTGCATGTTGTGGGTCACGATGAGGATGGTGACCTTCTCTTTGAGTTCGTCGACGAGTTCCTCGATTTTTGCTGTAGCGATCGGGTCAAGCGCCGACGTCGGCTCGTCGAAGAGCAGGATCTCGGGGTTCGTGGCCAGCGCCCGCGCGATGCACAGGCGCTGCTGCTGGCCACCCGAGAGGTTGAAGGCGAGGTCATTGAGCCGGTCCTTGACCTCGCTCCACAAGGCAGCGGCGCTCAGCGCTTCCTCGACCTTTTCGTCGATCAGGGCGCGATTGCGAAGCCCGCGCACGCGAAGGCCATAGGCGACGTTCTCGTAGATCGACTTGGGAAACGGGTTGGGCTTCTGGAAGACCATCGAGATGCGCATGCGCACCTCGATCGGATCGACGTGCCGGTCGACGATGTTCACGCCGTCCGGATAAAGCAGGATCTCGCCCTCGTAGCGCATGTTCGGGTAGAGATCGTGCATGCGGTTGAAGCAGCGCAGGAAAGTCGACTTGCCGCAGCCCGAAGGGCCGATCAGGGCGGTGACCTGGTTCTTCTCGACCGGAAAGTCGATGCTCTTCAGGGCCTGGAAGTCGCCATAGTAGAAGTTGAGTGCATTGACCTGCGCCTTGAGTTCGGCCCGGGGTTTTCGTACGAGGGTGCTGATGGTGCTCACGATGGTCATCCTTGTCGGGTGAGCAGGTCGCTCACCATTTGATTTTCCTGCGGAAGTGGTAGCGGATCCAGATGGCGACAGCATTCATCGACAGCGTCATCACCACCAGTACCAGCCCGGCGGCGGCGGCATTCGCCTGAAACGCCTCCTCTGGTCGCGAGATCCAGTTGAACATCTGGATCGGCATCACCGTGAAGGGTGCCATCAGCCAGTCGAAGGAGATCAGCTGATCCGGGTTGCCGAAAGGCGAAGGCGGCAGGAAGGCAATGAAGGTCAGTGCGCCGATGGTGATGATCGGCGCCGTTTCGCCGATGGCGCGGGCGAGGCCGATGATCACGCCGGTCATGATGCCGGGCAGCGAATAGGGGATGACATGGTGCGAGACCACCTGCCACTTGGTCGCCCCGCAGGCATACGCGCCTTCGCGGATGTTCTGCGGGATGGTGCGGATCGCTTCACGGGTGGCGACGATGACCACCGGCAGGATCAGCAGTGCCAGCGTCAGGCCAGCGGCGGCGATGCTCTGGCCGAGGCCGAACTGGTAGACGAAGAGGCCGAGGGCGAGCAGGCCGTAGATGATCGACGGCACGCCGGCGAGGTTGGTGACGTTGATCTCGATGATGTCGGTCAACAGGTTCTTGCGCGCGTATTCCTCGAGGTAGATGCCTGCGCCGACGCCAAGCGGCACGGCGACCAGGGCGGTCACCAGCATTACCAGGATCGTTCCCACCCAGGCCGAGAGGATGCCGGCGCTGGCCGCCCGTCGCGACGGGAAACTGGTAAAGAAATCCCAGGAGAGATGCGGTAGGCCGCTGTTCAGCATCTGGCCGAAGAGCATGGCAAAGACCAGCGTGGCGAACATCAGGGCCAGCACGCCGAGCAGGCCGAATAGCCAGTCCCAGGTCTTGTGTCTGGCAATCAGGCGACGGATCGCCTCGACGTCGGCGGCGGGCGCGGTGAGCGGCAGGGTGGTCATTGTCAGTAAGCCTCACGAAAACGTTTGCGCAGGACGTGGCCGATGATGTTGAACAGCAGGGTGATCAGGAGCAGGGTCAGGCCGGCGGCGAAGATCGTCTGATAGCCGAGCGAGCCGTGTGGCAGGTCGCCGAGCGCCACCTGGACGATGTAGGCGGTGATCGTGGCCGCCGGTTCGACCGGGTTGAAGCTGAAGTTCGGTTGCATGCCGGCGGCAATGGCGACGACCATCGTTTCGCCGACAGCGCGCGAGATGCCGAGGATGTACGACGAGGCAATGCCGGACAGCGCCGCGGGCGTGACGACAAAAATCGCCGTCTGCAGGCGCGTTGCGCCCATCGCGTAGGAGGCTTCGCGCATGTTCATCGGTACCGCACGCATCGCGTCTTCGGACAGCGAGCTGACATAGGGCACGATCATGATGCCCATCACCAGACCGGCCGAGAGCATGTTGAAGCCGGGCAGGTCGGGGTAGATCTGCTGCAGCAGGGGGGTGACGAAGAGCAGCGCGAAGTAGCCATAGACGATCGTCGGGACACCGCCGAGCATTTCAAGAAAGGGCTTGGCGACTTCCCTGACGCGGAAAGGGGCGAACTCGGAAAGGTAGATGGCGAGCACAGTACCGAGTGGAATGGCCACCAGCAGGGCGACAATCGTCGTCGTCAGGGTGCCCGAGAGCAGCGCGATGATGCCGAAGTGCGCGTCGTCGAACAGCGGCGTCCATTGCGTGTCGGTCAGGAAGTCGAGCAGCGGCACGGTGCGGAAGAAGGCAATCGATTCCCAGACGAGAATCGCGACGATGGCGAGTGTCGTGAACACCGAGACCAGTGCTGCCAGCAGCAGCACGGCCTCGATGCCGCGTTCGGTCAGGCGGCGCCGAAGATTCATCGATGGTATCGCCAGCGATCGGCCGGCGGCGGCAACTATCAACGGTTGCGGCGAAGGTTTCAGGGGAATACTGCTCATCGTTGGAGCCTCAGACGACAGCGTGTTGGCATGGAGCGGACCGGCCGGGCGCCCCGGGGCGCCGGCCTGGTACCAGGGTCTGGCTGATGTTTCAGAGCTGCGCCTCGCGCTTCATCAGCTGCTCGATGGTCAGTCCGACTTCGTTCTGGCCACCAAAGACGGTACCGAGCTTCTTCTTCGCAAGGTGCTCGAGGTTACCCGCGTAGGCTTTGGCCGGCAGCGGGATGTACTTGACCTCCTTGACCAGTTGCGGGGCGTTTTTCATGTAGAAGTCTATGAAATCGCGGATCTCCGGCTTGTCGAGCGACTTCTCGCTGACGTAGATGAAGATCGGTCGCGAGAGCGGCTGATAGGTGCCGTTGTCGACGTTCTCCGGTGTCGGCGCGACCGGCCCCTTGCCGCCGTCGATGGCGACGGCCTTGAGCTTCTTCTGGTTTTCGATGTAGTAGGCGAAACCAAAGTAGCCGAGCGCGCCCTTGTCGCCGGAAATGCCCTGCACGAGCACGTTGTCGTCTTCCGACGCGGTGAAGTCGCCGCGGCTCGACTTCGCCTTGCCGACGATGGCTTCGGTGAAGTAGTCAAAGGTACCGGAATCGGATCCGGCGCCGTAGAGCTTGATCTTCTGCTCGGGCCAGGCAGGGTTCACGTCTTTCCAGCTGTTGATCTTGCCCTGCGCAGCCGGTTCCCAGACCTTCTTGAGTTCGGCGACGGTCATGCTCTTGATGAAGGTATTCTGCGGGTTGACCATCACTGTCAGTGCGTCATAGGCGATGGGCATTTCGTAGTAGCGGACACCGCTCTTGGCACACTCTTCCATCTCTTTTTTCGAGATCGGCCGCGAGGCGTTGGCCAGGTCGGTCTCGCCACGGCAGAACTTCTTGAAGCCACCGCCGGTGCCGGAGATGCCGACGGTGACATTGACGGTGCCCTTCCTGGCCTTCTGGAACTCCTCGGCGACCGCTTCGGTGATCGGGAAAACGGTGCTCGAACCGTCGATCTTGACCACCGGCGGCGCGGCGAGAAGCGATGGCGTGAAGCAGAGGGCCGTCAGAAAAGTGATTGAAGGAACAACGGACTTGCCTGGCAGACGATTCATGATCAACTCCTGATTGTGTCTGGATTAGGGTTCTGGAGTCGATTATTCACTGGCTGTGTGACAGCTTGATGACGGCTGCGCCGTGCGGTCGCCCGGGGGGTGCAGCTCTCTTGGCCATGGGCTAGTCGTGCGCTCGCCCAGCGGGCCAAACCCACTCCGCCTCGCTTACTGGCGAGGCGGAGTGGGTACCTTGGGACCGTTCGTGTGATGCGCTGGGCGGGCGTGACTCCTTGACCTACGCGCTTTCGTTAATCGCCGGTTCAGGGGCGATGACATCGCGTATCGCGGCCTTGAGATTGCTTGCGTCGAGGTGCGCGAGCAGCAGCAGGCCGGCGCGTATGAGTTGCTCCTTGCCGGTATCGACGCCCTGGCGTGCGAGCCGCTTCTTCAGTTTGCCGAGTTCCCGGTACTCGCTCTCGGCCAAATGTACCTTGCAGCGGACGGTTTTCGGTTTCTTCGGCTTTTCGGCCTTCGTCCTGGCCTTTCCGGCCGGCGCCCTGGCCGTCGCTTCGGCGGTCCTTCGGAGTTTGAGTTCGTGCGCGGCAGCCTTGATGGCGTCAGCGCTGGAAGGGTGGGATGGTGCTGACATACAAATCTCCATGGGGTGGGATGGGTTTTCTCGAGGGGGGACTATGAGCCGTGCATCAAGGCCTCGAGCAGCTTCCGCATGTCGTCGGGACGCGGGCGGGCCTTGTTCTCGCCGCCATAAACGCTGCCGACCTTTTTTGCCGCGATCCGTTCCATGTTCTCGCTGTAGGCCCTGCTTGGCAGTGGCAGGTAGTTTGCTTCGACGACCAGCCTGGCTGCATTCTTCATGCCGAATTCGACGAAGTCCCTGACCGCGGGCTTTTCGAGCGAACGTTCGCTGACGTAGAGGAAGAGAGGACGCGACAGTGGTTGATAGCTGCCGTTGCGAATGTTGCCGACCGTCGGCAGGACGGCTTCCTTGCCGTCGCTGATCGCGACTGCCTTCAGCCTGTTCTGGTTTTCAACGTAGTAGTCGAGGCTGATATAGCCCAGGGCGTCCTTGTCCTGGGCGATGCGCTGGGCCAGTACGTCGTGGTCTTCGGCCGTACTGACGTCGCTGCGGCTGGACTTTGCCGTGCCAACAACGACTTCAGTGAAGGACTCGAAGCTGCCCGAATCGACGCCAGGTGCATAAAGCTTGATCTTCTCGGCGGGCCAGGCAGGGTTGATGTCCTTCCATGTAGTGACTCGGCCCTGCGCCGCCGGTTCCCAGAGCTTCCTCAGTTCGGCGACGCTCAGTCGATTGACGAAAGCATTCTGCGGATTGACCACTACAGTCAGCGCGTCGTAGGCGATGGGCATTTCGTAGAAGCGGATGCCGGCTTTGGCGCACTCGTCCATTTCCTTTTTCAGGATCGGCCTGGAGGCGCTTGCAATGTCGGTTTCGCCACGACAGAATTTGGCGAATCCGGCGCTGGTTCCCGAGACGCCGATGTTGACGTGTACCTCGTGCAGCTTGGCCCGCTGGAAATCCTGAGCAACCGCCTCGGCAATCGGATAAACGGTGCTCGAGCCATCGACCTTGACGACGGGCGAGGCGCCCATGGCCAGTGGGCTGAAGCCAACTGCAGCAGCAAACGCAATTGCGGAACACAGCGGAGCGGCTGGTAGGGCTGACAGATTGCACTTCATGGGGAGCCTCCGTGGCTGAAGTACGTCGAAGCGACAGAGCCATTATGTGACAGATTTGTGACGAATTGATGACAGTTCGCCGTTCCGGGAACAAAGCGACCGGGCGCAGCCTGGTGGCCGCCGGACGAAGGCAGCACCCCGGCGCTCGCCACCGTACCTTCGGCGCCCGTTCATAGCCCAGTGCGCCCGCCCGGCGGTTTGCGCGGCGATGCCAGACGGCCGATAATGCCGCCTGGCGTTGGCACGAACTGCTGGCGGAACTTGGAGACATCAGATGGATCTTTGGGCATGCCCAGCAGTGGTCACCGGCGCAGCATCGGGCCTGGGCGCGGAAACGGCGCGCTATCTCACAGAGGCCGGTGCCAGAGTAACGGTGATAGACATTGACGCCGACGGCGTGCGCAGGGTGGGCGAGGAGATTGGTGCACACGCCATTCACTGTGACGTCGCGGATTCACTGGCGGCGGAAAAGGCGCTGAGCACAGCGCGGGACGCGCATGGCGCCGCCCGCGTGCTGGTGCACTGCGTTGGCCGTGGCCACTTCGAGCCGATTGTCGGCGTCGATGGCCCGATGCCGCTCGAGGATTTCCGGCAGCTCGTCGAGGTCAACCTGATCTCGACCTTCAACATGATGCGTCTGGCCGCTGCCGACATGGCGCGTCTGCCGCCGATGGCCAACGGTGAGCGCGGCATCATCCTGTCGACGGCGTCCGTCTCGGCGTACGAAGGACAGAGCGGCGAGGCGGCCTATTCGGCTTCCAAGGGCGGTGTTGTCAGCATGATCCTGCCGGCCGCCCGCGAACTGGGTCCCCTGGGCATCCGCGTGGTCGGCATCGCACCTGGGCTGTTCGGTACGCAGACGCTGTTCGACATGGAGAAAAACCTCGACTCCCGGCTGGCGCGGCAGATTCCGTTTCCGCACCGCTTCGGCGACCCGGCCGAGTTCGCGATGCTGGTCCTGCATGTGATCAAGAACGTCATGATCAACGGCAGTGTGCTGCGTCTCGACGGCGGCTATCACCGCTGAATCGGCGTCGTGATCGTGCAGGAGGGCGCAGCCATGAGCAAGACCATTGTCTTCTATCTCATCTCGCATGCCTCGGGCGAGCTGGTCGAGATGCTGGCGCGCAATGCCGTCACCCAGCTCGAAGGGGTCGAGGTGAAACGGCGCTTGTGGAAGATGGTCCGCCGCCTGGACCAGGTTCCCGAGATCCTCGGCGTCCTGGCTACCGCGCCTGGCTATGTCCTGCACAGCATCAGCCACAGCGATGTGCGCGCGGCCATTGAAGAGGGCTGCCGCCGTCTGGGCATGCCTTACCAGTTTGCCCTCGAGCCTCTGCTCGGCCAGCTTGCCGAGTACTCTGGCGCCGCCATCAAGTCTCACACCAGTTCCGGCGACGCTTTCGACGAGGATTACTTCCGGCGCGTCGAGGCCATGAAATACACGCTGGCCCACGACGACGGTATCGGCAGCGAAGACCTCGACGGCGCCGACGTGATCGTCGTCGGGGTATCGCGGGCGACCAAGACGCCGACCTGCATGTATCTCGCCTCGCGTGGCATCAAGGCGGCCAACGTGCCGCTGGTGCCGGGTGCGCCGCCACCAGTCGCCTTGTTGCGGGCGAGTGGTCCGCTGGTTGTCGGCCTGACGGTCGATCCGGCGCGTCTGGCGGTGGTTCGCGCGGCTCGTCTGAGCGCGCTGAACGACGAAGCCAACACCGACTACGCCGACTACGATATCCTGCGCAAGGAGGTGCTCGAAGCGCGGCGCCTGTTCATCCGGCGCGGCTGGCCGATCATCGATGCCAGCCATCGCTCGATCGAACAGACAGCCTCGATGATCATAGACATGTTGCGCAAGCGGGCCGGCGAAAGCCATTAGAGAGCCTGCTGTGCGTGGGTGCTGGCCGCTGCGGCATGACGCAGCCTGCGGCACCCGCCGCACCCCGTCAGAAGAAAAAGCGATGGGCGAAGAACGCGATCAGGCCGATGGCGATCGTCGCCAGCAGGTTACGCGTGGTGATGCCGGCGGCGAGACTGAACAACGCGGCGACAAGGTACGGATTCGCCAGTGAAAGGTGCCAGTCGCCTCTTGGCAACAATACGGCGGGCAGGGTGATCGCGGTGAGCACTGCCGGCGGGATGAACTTGAGCGAGTCGCTGAGCCAGGGTGCGAGGCGAATCCGGTCCGCCAGTCCGAACAGCAGGTAGCGGATGCCGAAGGTCACGGCGACCATGCCGGCAAGCATCCAGGCTTCGTTTGCGCTCATTGCCGGATCGCCTCGACTTTGGCCCGGGCCAGGCGCTGCGCCATGAGGCCGGCAGCAATGCCGGCAAAGGCGGAGACGAGAATTCCCAGCTTGTAAGGCATCGCCAGGGTGAGCAGCGAGGCGGCGCCGGCAGTCAGCACACAGAGCGCGACCGGAAGCGTTTTGACAAAGGGGATGATCATGCCGATGAAGGTGACCGGCATCGCGACATCGAGTCCCCAGTTCTGCGCATCGGGAATCCGGTTGCCGAGGACCAGGCCGAGAAAGCACCACAACTGCCAGTTGAGATACATGGCGATCGACGAGCCCAACTGGTACCAGTGTTTGCAGGATGATGAATCCTTTCTTTGAAAGCGGTGCACGGCGACCGCGAAGGTTTCGTCGGTGAGCCAGAAGGCGAGGGGAATCCGCCAGCGCTGCGGCAGGTCCTTGAGGTAGGGCAGCAGGGTGGCGCTGTAGAGCATGTGTCGCAGGTTGACGATCAGCGTCGTCAGAACGATGATCGCCACCGGTGTCTGGGCGGCCACGAGGCCGATTGCGATGAACTGCGACGAGCCGGCGAAGACCAACGCCGACATGGCGATGGCGGCGGCGAAGGACAGACCCGAGGTGGCGGCGACGGCGCCGTAGATCAGCCCGAACGGCAGCGCGCCGAGCAGCAGGGGCAGCGTGTCGCGTACTCCCGAGAGGAACTCCTGCTTCCTGAGGGCTGGTGGCTGATTGACTGGCGCCATGGGCTCAGGGCGTCAGAGGAGCGTGCACCGGGACGGCTGAATCGGGCGATTGGCTTTTCGGTGGCGGCAGAACGTGGTCAGGCATCTCATGGCGGGATTCTACCCGCCTATGGCCACCAAGATCTTGCGGTCGGGCCGGAAAGGAGCGGGTCCGAACGAGACGCACCGGCGGACCTGCGCCGCGATCGCTTGCCTCATGCGCTCAATGACCATGGGCGCCGGGATGGCGCCCTTCTATCCGCCTTGTCGATGAGCCGGACCAAGCGGGGTTCTTGGGCAGCAGTTCTCATTTCAAACCCAAGCAATGCGGCTGTTGGCGTAGGTTGGCGCACGCGGATTGGCAGACTTGGGCGATGAAGATTGAGGGAAACTCCGGGTGTTTTTTAAAATAATGCTGGTAAACAGTGTGTTATAGTGTTAACCTCGAACTTGATCGAAGTATTGATGATTTTCAGGTGCCCAGCCCATTTCGACCGTTGCCCCCATCCCCCTGCCGAGCCCCGCCATCGCCTTGATCGAGAAGGTTCGGGATGCATTCCGGGCTTTGCCGGACGGGCGTAAGCAGAGCAACGCCCGGCTCTATGAGATGGAGGATGCGGCCCTGTCGGCCTTCGCCGTGTTTTTCTCGCAAAGTCCGTCCTTCCTCGATAGCCAAGTCAGGATGCAGAAGCAGTTGGGGCGGAACAATGCCTCTTCGCTGTTCGGGGTGCATGAGATTCCCTGCGATAACCAGATTCGCAATCTGCTGGACCCGGTGCCGCCGGAAACGGTGTACCCGGTCATGGCCGAGATTGGCGATGCCCTGTACCAGCAAGGCTATCTGGCGGGATTTCGCTCGCTCAACGACACCTTGCTGATTGCCCTGGACGGCACTGATTTCTTCTCGTCGGAAAAGATTTCCTGTGCCGGTTGCAGCGAGACGCGCCTGAAGAACGACAGGGTTCTCTATCGCCACCTTGCCGTGACGCCGGTGCTGGTGGCGCCGGGCCAGGCGAACGCCATCCCGTTGCCGCCGGAATTCGTGCAACCCCAGGACGGCCAGGACAAGCAGGACTGCGAATTGGCCGCCGCGGCCCGCTGGCTGGCGCGCTGGGGCGAGCACTACCGCCCGTGGCGCATCACCTACCTGGGCGACGACCTGTACTGCCATCAGTCGCATTGCCTGCGGGTGCGGGCGCAACAGGCCGACTTCCTGTTCACCTGCAAGCCCGAATCCCATGCCACGCTCTACGAGTGGGTCGGCGATTTCGAGCGCAACGAGCAACTCGGCCGCGTCGTACAGGCGCGACGCGTCGGCAAGAAGCACTTTACCGACACCTATCGCTATGCCCATCAAGTGCCATTGCGCAACACGGACGATGCCGTGATGGCCAACTGGCTGGAACTGGTCACCACCGATGCCCGCGGTGCCATCGTCTTCAAGAACGCCTGGGCCACCTCGCATGCCATCACCGACCATAACGTCGCCGCTCTGGCTTCCGCCGGGCGGGCGCGTTGGAAAATCGAGAGTGTGCCGCAGGCACACAGAAAGGAAGTTCGTAATGGACTGACGAACTGTGTAGAAGCTACACGGAAGATGAGGGTAGGTCCCTCGGGGTCGGCTTTCAGGAGCGGGCCTCAAACCACCCCAAGCTGCTGCGGTCAAGAGCCGTGGTGGTGAGCGTTGGGGTCAAAGCGTCGAGGACGTACCTCGAGCAGGTAAGGATCAGAGAGACGAACGAAAGTGAACCTTCGCTGACGCGTCGTAATCCAGAGACTTGTCGTCAAAACCAGGGGCGTTTCTATCTTCTGGGACAAGCTTGCCGGGCACCTGACTACTGGGCAAGCGGCGGCCGGCGTATAGGAGGCGTGAAGCTGATCCAGGCTTTTGTGTGGAACTGCGGGAACCAGTCGTTCCGATGTCAAGGGAGAAGCACAAGTGGCAGAAACCACGAGGCGAGAGTACCGATGCGGAGCACTGGGACGGACCGACCCGTACGAGCGATGAAGGCTGGTAATGCGGCTGGAGCAAAGGGGTCGGATCAAGCGGTTGCACTTGGCGTTCAACTGGCAACAGGAGGAAACGGATGAGTGCAACAAAACCATTTGCCATTGACAAATGGCTGGTGTACGAAGCGTATCAAGCGGTCAAAGCCAATGCGGGATCGGCAGGGGTGGATAAGGAATCGATCGGCGACTTCGAGAAGGATCTGAAGGGTAACCTGTACAAGATCTGGAACCGGATGTCGTCGGGAAGCTACTTTCCGCCGCCGGTCAAAGCGGTTGCCATTCCCAAGAAGAATGGCGGGGAGCGCATATTGGGTGTTCCAACGGTGGCAGATCGTGTGGCGCAGACGGTTGTCAAGCGGGTGATAGAGCCCGGGATTGAAGCCAAGTTTCTACCGGATTCCTACGGTTATCGGCCCGGAAGGTCGGCGCTGGATGCCGTGGGGGTAACGCGGGAACGATGCTGGAAGTATTCTTGGGTTCTAGAGTTTGATATCAAAGGCCTGTTTGACAACATCGACCATGCATTGCTGGAGAAGGCGCTCGAGAAGCACGTGGAGTGTGAATGGGCCATGCTGTATATCAGGCGCTGGCTAACTGCGCCGCTGCAACAGGCGGACGGAACCCGGGTAGAACGTACCCGGGGGACACCGCAAGGCGGCGTCGTCAGTCCGGTGTTGGCCAACCTGTTCCTTCACTACACGTTTGACGTCTGGATGACGAAACACTATCCGGACAACCCCTGGTGCCGGTATGCGGATGATGGGTTGGTCCATTGTCGGACCGAGCAGGAGGCGCAGGCCCTGATGGCGGCGCTCGATGCAAGGTTTGCGCAATGCGCCCTGCAGATGCATCCGGACAAGACCAAGATCGTGTACTGCAAAGACGGTAGTCGCAAGGGGAGGTATCCGGTCACGCAGTTTGATTTCCTCGGATATACCTTCCGGCCAAGGGTGGTGAAGAACAGCAAGCGCAACAGCCTGTTTGTGAGCTTCACCCCGGCGGTCAGCAACAAAGCGATTACGGCGATGCGGGCAACGACACGCAAACTGAGCTACCGAAATCGGACGGAGCTGAGCCTAGCCGACATTTCCCGACTGCACAATCCAGTCCTGAGGGGCTGGCTCGCGTATTACGGAAGATTCTATCGGTCGGCAATGTACCCCGTCTTCAGGCACTTCAACAAGACGTTGGTGGCTTGGGCGATGAGGAAGTACAGACGGCTGAAGGGCCACAAGATACGGGCGAGCAGGTTTCTCGAACAGCTTTCCGAGACGCAGCCGTATCTCTTCGTGCATTGGCAGAAAGGAATGGTCGGTGCGTTTGCTTGATGGGAGCGGTGTGAATCGAGAGGTTCACGCACCGTTCTGTGAGAGGCCGGGGGTGCAACTCCTCCGGCCGACTTGCCACGAGAACAACAACACCCTCAAGACCAAGGGCTACCATTTCGACCACAACTTCGGACACGGCAAGCAGTTTTTGGCCAACCTGTTCGCTACACTGATCTTGTTGGCCTTCTTGGTCCATACCGCCCTGGACTGGATGGACACCCGTTACGCCAAGGTGCGCGGCCTGCTGCCCTCCCGACGCACCTTCTTCGAACACCTGCGCGCCTTGCTACAGTACCTGCCGTTCGATGACTGGGATCACCTCATGCGCTTCATGCAGCAGCGCCTCGCTCCCAACGCCCCAGACACCGGCTGACTTACCCCATCCAACAGTCCTTACCCTCAACACCCACTACCATGGAATTTGAAATGAGAACTGCTGGTTCTTGGGCACGCTTAAGCGACATTTAATTTTGGGGGGTACAATCTGCAGAGTTTAAGGTCTGAGGGTTCTCTGCTTGACACTACCATCCCTGTTTTCAGCGACTCTGCCGTCGATCCGGCAACAGAACAGATACTTGCTCTGGTCCGGGCTGCTGCTCGTCCTGCACGTCGCAGCCTTTGCTACCGGCGAGCAGTTCGCAGACCTGAATACGGCCCTGTGGACCGTTGCCACCACGATCAGCTACGCTGTTATCTACCTCTTGCCAGCCGTCGTGCTGATTGCCCTTGGCCGCACCGTGCTGTCGCGCCTTCCCGGACAGGGAGCCGGGTTCTTGCTGGCCATGCTGGCGATTGTGACGACCAGTCTGACCCATGTCCTGCTCTTCGCGGACCGCACCATCTACGCGATGTATGGCTTTCATATCAACGGTTTTGTCCTCGATCTGGTCAAGACGCCGGGCGGCATCGACTCCCTGGGTGCCAGTCGCAGTACCGAGTTGACGGCGGCGGCCATCATCCTGGCCTTTTTCGTCGTCCAGGCGGCGCTCTATCTTTGGGTCATCCGCAAGGAGGGCGCCGCACCGGCCATTCGCTGGCGCTGGCTGGTTGCCATCCTGCTTTGCCTGACCCTCGGTGAGCGCGTCGCCTATGGCTTCAGCCATGCGGCCAATTACCCGCCCATCCTCTTTGCCGCCGAACGCTATCCACTGTATCTGCCGATGACTTTCCGCAAACTGTCGGCCAGCCTGGGTATCGACGTTGCCAGCCAGGGCGATGAGATAAGGGCCAGGAAAATCGATCTGAGCTATCCGCTGCAACCACTCAAGATCGAGCCTCCAGCCAAGCCGCTGAACGTCGTCTGGCTGGTTGCCGAGTCGCTCCGCTTCGATATGCTGGACCCGAAAATCATGCCGGCCCTGTGGCAGTTTTCCGAGCAGTCCCTACGCATGGAACGTCACTACAGCGGCGGAAACATGACCCAGATGGGCGTTTTCTCGATGTTCTACGGCTTGTACGGCAACTACTGGTTCCCGATGCTGTCGGCCCGGCGCGCGCCGGTGCTGATGGACGTGATGCAGCAACAGAACTACCAGTTCGGTCTCTACACCAGCCAGCGCTTCACTTATCCGGCCTTCGACAAGACAGTTTTTGTGAACATCAAGCCCGAGGATCTCCATGAGCGGGCCGCTGGCGAGGTAGCCTGGCGACGCGATCAGCTCAACATCGACGACCTGCTCAGTTTCGTCGACCAGCGGGACACGCGCCGGCCCTTCATGGCCTACATGTTTTTCGAGTCCACGCACGCCAATTACTACTTCCCGGACGATGCGGTCATTGCCCGTCCCTACCTTGATGACCTGAATTACCTGACGGCCGACTTTGCCAAGGAGATTGGCCAGATCAAGAACCGCTACATCAACGCGGCGCACCATGTCGACAGCCAGATCGCCCGCGTCCTCGAACACCTGCGCAAGACCGGCCTGCTCGACCAGACGGTTGTGATCGTTCTTGGCGACCATGGCGAGGAGTTCATGGAGCGCAGTCGCTGGGGTCATAGTGCCGAGTTCAATCGCTACCAGACGAGCACGCCGGGCGTCATCTACGTACCCGGCCAGGCGCCGCGCGTGATGACGGGCATCAGCAGCCACCTCGACATTCCTGCCACGCTGCTGCCGCTGCTTGGCGTCATGAACCCGCCGGAAGACTATTCGCTGGGCGGCAACCTGCTTGATCCCAAGTTCCACCGTCCGTACGCCGTGGCGGCCGACTGGAACCGGATCGCCTACCTTGGCGAGCGCTACAAGATCACCATCCCCTTTAACGCCACCGGCTCACTGCGCAACGAAGTGACCGACGGTGACGACAACGCCGTGGCCGATATAGCGGCGGCAAAACAGGCCATCGGCCAGGAGCGGGCCGAAATCATGACGAATCTGGCGCGTTTCAGCAAAGCGAAGTATTGAAGCCTTACGCTCTCGGTGCCAGGCACGGCCGGGAGCTTTGGGCGCGTCGAGCATTGTCCGGAGTGGGGGAAGGCGCACGGGTGGGTATCCGGCATGGCGGTGATGTTGGCTCCCCAGATGAGGGAGGGTCGTCTTCCTGCAAAGTGCATGTCCGCCAGGGAAGCGGTGCCGGCCATTCGAATTTGATGAAGTTCAATGGCTGGAGCTGCTCAATGGCCGCCAGCAGGTGAACAGTCTGAAAGACCGCTCCCCGCGTGATTCCGTCGTTGCCGCTCGGTCGCAGCAGCTTCTCGTCTGCCTGGTTGCTGGAAGTACAGACCTGCACCCGATACCGGTCACTCATGGGCTTCCATACGGCTTTCCTGAAATCAGTTTGACATGATGCGCATCATGTGAGAGGCTTTTGCATGATAAACATCATGCGGGAATCCATGGCCAGTCGATCCGATCTCAAGGAAGCTTCACTGCGGCGCATTTTGACGGCGGGTGCCTCCCGCCTGCGTGTTGAAGGACTGTCCGGTGCCGCCATCGCCCCCGTGATGCAGGAAGCGGGGCTGACGCATGGCGCGTTTTACGGGCATTTCAACAATAAGGAGGACCTGGCCGCGGCGGCGTTTCGCTTCGCCTTGGTGGACAACCGTCCGCGCTGGACGGGGCAGGCCCGTCAAGAGTCCTGGCCGAGTCGGGTGGTTCGGCTGGGCAAACGCTATCTGACGATAGCGCATCGCGACGATCTGGCCGACAGTTGTGCGCTAGCCGCGCTGGCATCGGATGCGGCGAGAAGCAGTCCTGGTTTCAAAAAGGTCTATGAGGAAGAGTTGGGGAAGTCGTTGCGCGCCGTCTGCATTCCTCCCGACGAAGGCAGCCCGATCGATCCGGCACGCCTGAACGACGCGATAGCCTTGATGGCTTTGTGTGTCGGGGCCATTTCGCTGGCCCGCGCGGTGGACAACCCGGTTTTTTCCGAACAAATCCTCACCGTTTGCCGGCAGGCAGTCGAGCGTATCGCCAGACCGGAGAATGAATCGCCAACAAGCGTGGAGGTGCCGGATCATCCAGGAAACCGAAGCGACGCAGCGCGAACGGACGAGCATCGCTGATTTTCCGATCTTGACGATGGACGCACTGCTGCTGACCCATGCACGACAATATGTCGGCCCCGGCGCGGTTCCAGTACTGCTCCGGGAGCAACACCGGCTGGTTTGTCACGACACCGGCTTTGTTGACCCGGGCGTCGCCCGAGATTTTGAAATCGCGCATGCCGGCGCCGTGGCGCTGTGCGGGCAAACACCCGATGCCATTGCCGAAGAGTTGAAAGAGCGCGGGCTGGCGATCGGTGCCGTGATTTCCAATGATGTCTTCCCCAATACGCCGTTGCCGATAGAAGAGGTCTCGCTCCAAACGCTGCGAGAGAGCGTGGAGGCCCTGCTGATCTTTCCGTATCGTCTGACGCAACTGCTGTTGCCGCCGATGAAACTGGCGCGTCGCGGCACCTTCGTCTTCATCACATCCGCGCGTTACCTGCAACCCGAACCCGGGTTTTCCGTCGCCACCTCGCTGCGGGCCGGGACAACGGCCTTCGCGTTGGCGCTGGCGAAAGAGGTGGCGCCTTTCGCCATACAGGTGAATGTCGTGGCACCGAACTACCTGTACAGCGAAGCCTATTACCCTCGTGCGCGATTCATCGATGACCCGGCCGGATGCCGGGAAATCGCCGGCAAAGTGCCCATGGGGCGTCTCGGCGAGCCGCAGGAAATCGGCGAATTGATCGAATTCCTGGCATCTGGGCGTTCCCTATTCACCACCGGTCAGGTGGTCAATTTCACTGGCGGATGGCCATAGGTCGCAAAGAGCCGCGCCGCAGGCAATGGGCGTCAACGGGGATGTACCACGAATTTTCTGACCAACTGTTCGTCTGTCTGTTCAGAATCATGCCAGCAGAACACCCTGCTTGCGGTGTATCCCGTGAAGTCAGACAGGCACGGTGGATTCCCCCTGGCGCAGAAATGCGGGCATTAGCTGTCGTCGCCAAGGAAAAAGTTCCCCGACTGTCAGTCGGCCAGTGCCGCGGCCAGCGTCTTCGCATTCTGCCGCATCATGCCGAGATAACTGTCGGCCGGGGTGCCGGCTGCGGACAGTGAATCAGAATACAGCGTGCCGCCGACGCGCGCGCCGGATTCGCGACTGATACGTTCGAGCAGCCGCGGGTCGGCGATGTTCTCGACGAACATGGCCTTGATCTTCTCGCTGCGGATCTGCCGGATGATGGCGCCGACATCGCCAGCGGAGGGTTCGGCATCGGTGCTTATCCCGACCGGGGCAATGAAACGGATGCCGTAGGCGCGGCCAAAATAGGCGAAGGCGTCGTGCGAGGTCACGACCTTGCGCCGGTCGGCCGGCAGCGCGCTGAAGGTGCTGCGGATTTCGCCGTCGAGCGCAGCGATCTCCTTGTCCAGTCGGGCGGCGTTGGCTTGATAGACCGTCTTCCCGGCCGGGTCCGCGTCAACGAGTGCTGCGGTAATGTTGGCCACGTAGCGGCGGGCGTTGGCCAGATCCTGCCAGGCATGCGGGTCGAGGCCGCCGGCGTGGTCGTGCGCCTCGTGCTTGCCGGAATGGGCCTGTGGCTGCCGGATGGCGTTGACGCCCTGGCTGGCGACGACCCGCTTGCCGCGATAGCCGGATGACTTGATCAGGCGGTCGATCCAGCCCTCGAAGCCGAGACCGTTGACGACTACCAGGCGTGCCCGCGAAAGGACTTTGGCGTCGGCGGGGGTCGGTTGGTAGACGTGCGCGTCCGCCCCCGGGCCAACCAGGGTGTGCACCTGGACGCGGTCGCCGCCGATCTGCTGCGTCAGATCACCGAGAATGCTGAAGCTGGCGACCACCGGCAGCGCATCGCCAGCCGCCACCCGGACGGGAAGGCCCACGCTGACCAGGGTCAGCAGCAGGATCAAAGCCAGGCGGGGCAGGTTGCTCACGACACGCTGGTGCATCAGATTTCTCCTCTCGGGTTCAGCGCTCGAAATGCCAACCCGACCGCCAGCGGCTGGCGAGCGGCCCGAGGGGACCGATGGCCAGCGAAAGCAGGTAGATGGCGCCGAGCGTCAGGACGATAGCCGGTCCGGCCGGCAGGTTGATGTAATAGGAAAGCAGCAGGCCCGCCAGCGATCCGGCAAAGGCCACACCGACGGCGATTACCAGCAAGGGGCCGATGTTGCACACCCACAGGCGTGCCGCGGCTGCCGGGAGAATCATGATGCCGACCGCCATCAGCGTGCCGAGGGCGTGGAAGCCGGCAACCAGGTTGAGCACCAACAGGACCATGAAGCCATAGTGGGCGACCGGCCCAAGGCGGCTGATGCGCGCCAGGAAGGCCGGGTCGCAGCCTTCGAGCACGAACAGGCGCAGGCCGAGCGCGAGCGCCACGATCGACAACGAGGCAAAGCCGGCGAGCAGGAACAGCGCCGAGTCGTCGAGCGCCAGCACGCTGCCGAAGAGCACGTGCAGCAGGTCGACGCTGCTGCCGCGCAGCGAGATGATCAGGACGCCCGCGGAGAGCGAGAGCAGGTAAAAGGTGGCCAGGCTGGTGTCTTCCTTGATCACCGTGTTGCGCGCCACGCCGCCGGCCAGTACGGCTACCGCCAGCCCGGCGACCAGGCCGCCGAGGGTCATCGCGGGCAGCGACAGGCCGGCGATCAGGTAGCCAATGGCGGCGCCGGGCAGGATCGCGTGCGACATCGCATCGCCGGCCAGGCTCATGCGGCGGAGCATCAGGAAGACGCCGACCGGTGTTGCTCCCAGCGACAGCGCCAGGCAACCCGCGAGCGCCCGGCGCATGAAGCCGAACTCGATGAAGGGCGAAAGCAGGGGGACGGCGGAAAATGTTTCGTTCATGCGACATCCTGGTCGGCATGACATATCGCGGCCTGGGTCTCGTCGCCGCGTCCCTCGGCGAGGTGGCGGGCGCGCAGCAGGTTGGCCTCGCTGAGGACGCTGGCGGTGTCGCCGCGTGCCACCAGCTCACGGGCGAGCAACAGGGTCTCGGGGTATTCCTGGCGTACATGCGAGAGATCGTGCAGGACGACGATCACCGTCCGCCCTTCATCGTGCCAGTGGCGTACCACTGCCGCCAGATCCCGGACGCTGGCGGCATCGATCGCACCGTAGGGCTCGTCGAGCAGCACCAGTGGCGCATCCTGCAGCATGACCCGGGCAAAGAGGGCGCGCTGCAACTGGCCACCGGAGAGGGCGCCAATCGGACGTGCTTCCAGGCCGCTCAGGCCGACCCCGTCGATCGCCTCGGCGATGCGCCGGCGTCGGCTGCGGTCGAGGCCGCCAAAGGCGCCGATCTCGCGCCACAGGCCCATGGCGACAAAGTCATGAACCACGATCGGGAAGCTGTTGTCGAGCGTCGCCTGCTGGGTGAGGTAGGCGATCTGCCGTCGCTGGACGCCGATCAGCTCGATCCGGCCCTGCAGCGGCCGGAGTTCGCCGGCGATGGCCTTGAGCAGGGTTGATTTGCCGGCGCCGTTCGGGCCGACGATGGCCAGCAGGCTGCCGGCGGCCACTTCGCCGCGCAGGTGGTGCACCGCCGGGTGCCGGTTGTAACCCAGGGTCAGATTCTCGAAGCGAAGAATCGGCCCTGCGGCAAGCGGGCGCATCGACCGCACGATGCTCAATCGAGTGCCCAGAGCACGGTCGTCCACAAGGCGACCAGCGCGCCGGCGGCCCAGATCACGCGAGACGCCGCACTCGCGCAGAGCACCGGATTGGCTTTCGCGAGGTTGGCCGATTCGGCCGGACGGGTAGGGGAAGACATCGGCAGGCTGGGACGAGAAAAGTGAATCGTGGCGGTTTGCGGTGGAGGGCGAATCTTGCCTCGTTCCGAGGCCAAATGCAACACTGTTGCGCGACGGTTGCATCCAGCATGCGGATGGCCACTCCACCACGACGGCCTGGGCGATAATGATCCCTTCTGCCATTTCCAGGATGCCGCAGGCAATGAACGACGAACCGGTCACCAACGACAGCGACAACCCGTGCTTCGAGCAGCTTCTTGCCGTGCTCACCGCGCATGGCAAGGCGCGTCGCCGGCTGCTGCAGTTCGGCATCGGCAGCGCGGCGCTCCCCTTCCTCGGCTGGCCGGCCCTGGCTGCGCCGGTGGCCCGACCCGGCATCGGTTTTCGCCCGGTGGCCGCTTCCAGCGAAGATGCCGTACGTGTCCCCGAGGGGTACACGCTGCAAGTACTGTACGCTTGGGGTGACCCGATTTCGGCTGGTCCGGCTTTTCGTGGCGATGCCGGCAACAGCGCTGCGGAGCAGGCCGAGCAGGCGGGCATGCATCACGACGGGATGCATTTCTTTCCCTTCATCAGCAAAGGCCAGGCCTCCTCCACGCATGGCCTGCTGTGCGTCAACCACGAATATACCGACGAAGCCCTGTTGCATCCGGAGGGCATGACCGACTGGAATGCCGCCAAGACGCTCAAGTCGCAGAACGCGCACGGGGTTTCGCTGATCGAGATCGAGCTCAGGGGCAGCGGCCGGGATTGGCGCTGGCAGGTCGTCCGGCCTTCTTCCTACGCCCGCCGGATCACGGCACGCACGCCGATGCGGATCGACGGCCCGGCCGCCGGCGCCGGCCCGCTGTGCACCGGCGATGACCCGGCTGGCCAGGTCGTTCTCGGCACCCTGGCCAACTGCGCGATGGGGGTGACGCCCTGGGGCAGCTATCTGACCTGCGAGGAGAATTTCAACGGCTACTTCAAGGGGCTGCCGACGCCGACGGCGGCACAGAAGCGTTACGGCATCCGCGAGCAGGTTGCGGGCTACCGCTGGCACGAGCATGACCGGCGCTTCGACGTCGCGAGCGAGCCGAACGAGGTCAACCGCTTCGGCTGGGTGGTCGAGATCGACCCCTGGAATCCTGCTGCGGTACCGGTCAAGCACACCGCGCTCGGCCGTTTCAAGCACGAAGGTGCGATGGTCACGTTGGCCGGCGATGGCCGGGTGGTGGTATACATGGGCGACGATGAGCCCTTCGAATACATCTACAAGTATGTGTCGCGCGACCGCTACGACTCGGGAAACCCGGCCAGCCGAGCCGGCTTGCTCGAAGCCGGAAGGCTGCACGTGGCCCGTTTCGCTGCCGATGGTCGCGGTCAGTGGTTGGCCCTGGAGCACGGGCAGAACGGCCTGACCGAGGCCAATGGTTTCGTCGATCAGGCAGATATCCTGATCCGCACCCGCCAGGCCGCTGACTTCGTTGGCGCGACGAAGATGGATCGCCCCGAGTGGATTGCCGTCCATCCGCAGAGCGGCGAGGTTTACTGCACCCTGACCAACAATCGCCAGCGGCTGGCTGCCGACGCCGCCAACCCGCGCGCCGAAAATGCGTTCGGCCACATCATCCGCTGGCGCGAGGGGGGCGATGGCGGCAAGGCGAGCGGTGACGCAGCCGCCGACGCTTTCGCCTGGGATGTTTTCGTTCTTTGCGGCGACCCGCAGCATGCCGACCCGGCGAAGCGGGGCAATATCCGGGGCGATGCCTTCAGCAGTCCGGACGGACTGTGGTTCGATCGTGATGGCCGCCTGTGGATTCAGACCGATGCGTCCGGCAGCGTCCTCGGTCGTGGTGATCATGAGCGATTCGGCAACAACCAGATGCTGGTGGCCGACGTGGTCAGCGGCGAGATCCGGCGTTTCCTCACCGGCCCGAAAGGCTGCGAGATAGCCGGGCTGACGGCCACGCCCGACGGGCGCAATCTGTTCATCAACGTCCAGCATCCGGGCGAAGTCTCCGGCGGCCGCGCCAATGCGGCGGAGGCGCCGGCCGGTTCGGGCTGGCCGGCAAGCCAGTTCGCCGAGCTGACGGGTGGCCGGCCGCGGTCGGCAACGGTCGTCATCAGACGTCAGGATGGTGGCGTCGTCGGCGCCTGACGCGAACGCGCTGCGGCCAGGTTTTCCGAAAGCCTGGCGGCAAGCGGCCGCTGCCTCTCAGGCGGGCGGTGGCGCCAGTGGCGGCGTCGCATCGTCGGCAGCCACCTGCTGCTGGCACGCCTGGCGCAGGAAAATCAGCTGCTGCCGATAATTGTGACAGCCGACACAGAGCAGGGTGTGCAAACGCAGCGCGAAACGTTCGCCACCGGGGAGCTCGCGGTCCATCCCTTCCGACATCAACCGGACGGCTTCCTTGCAGCTCATCATTTCGCCTGTCCTCCGCCGGCAAACCATTTCTGATCCAGACACAGGCGCAGGCCCATGCGCGCGCGGTGCAGAACCACCCAGCAATTGTTGCTGCTCATTGCCAGTTCCTCGCAGATTTCGTCGGTCTCCAGACCGAGCATCTCGCGCATCATGAAGACGCGTGCGGTGCCTGCCGGCAGGCGGTTCAGGCAGGCATCGAAGATCACCCAGAAGCTTCGATTCTCAAAGCTCTTTTCGGGATTTCCCCAGTCCGAAGGGCGGGCCTCGCGTTGCCAGTGGCCGTTGCTCCTGAACAGCGGGTCGAAATCGGCGTCGTCGATCTCTTCTTCGGGTTCCTGATAACTCGGTTCGCGAACCCGCCGCCGGATGATGTCAACGATCTTGTTCCTGAGGATCGAGAACACCCAGGTCTTGAGCTTGGCGCGCTCGCCAAAGCGGTCGGCTCCCTGCAGTGCGGCGAGCATTGCTTCCTGGACGGCATCCTCGGCACTGGCCTGATCGCGCAACTGCAGCACCGCAAAGCGCAGCATCTCGCGCCGGAAGCCGGACAGCTCGCCGGCGATGGTCTGCGCAGCCGCCGGGAGCGCTCGGTCCTTGCCCGTTGGCAATGGGGTGTGACTGGTGCCGCCAGCGGTCGGGGTCATCGGGTGGTGCCGACAGCGGCAGACTGGCAGGAGTTGTTCACGGCGGGGCCTCTCGGGAACGATGGTTGTGGGGCCGCTTCTGTGACAGCGAGCGGAGTTCACTGCGCTACCGGCCGCCGTCCGGTCGCCCGGCAGGTTTGCCGCAGCCGACCGCTTGGCGGATTATACGCAGGAGCGGGTCCGGCATCGCCTTGCCGGGGCGGGTTTTCCGTCGGAGGAGGTACTGGCGGCGATGATCCTCGGCCCGATTCGACCACACGCTGCGCTGCTTGCGACCGGCTCGAAAACGCAGCCAATCCTGGCGAAATGAAATAACATGAGCAGCCCCTCAACCACTGGCAAGGAGACAGCGATGCACATCGGCGTACCCAGGGAAATCAAGAACCACGAATACCGTGTTGGCCTGACCCCGTCATCGGTGCGGGAAATGGTTGTCCATGGCCATCAGGTGACCGTCGAGACCGGTGCCGGCAAAGGCATTGGCGCGACCGACGAGGTCTACCAGAAGGCCGGTGCGGTGATTGCCACGACCGCTGCCGAGATCTTCGCCACGGCCGAGATGATCATCAAGGTCAAGGAACCTCAGGCCGGCGAGCGCGCGATGCTGCGTGAGGGGCAGATTCTCTACACCTACCTGCACCTCGCCCCCGATCCGGCGCAGTGTGCCGATCTGGTCAAGAGTGGCGCGGTCTGCATCGCCTATGAAACGGTCACCCAGCCGGGCGGCGGTCTGCCCTTGCTGGCGCCCATGTCGGAAGTCGCGGGCCGCCTGTCGGTCCAGGCCGGCGCCTATTGCCTCGAGAAGGCGCATGGCGGCATGGGTGTCCTGCTCGGTGGCGTCGCCGGTGTCCCGTCGGCGAAGATCGTCATCCTTGGCGGCGGCGTGGTCGGTACGAACGCGGCGCAGATTGCCGTCGGCAGCGGTGCCCAGGTGGTGGTCATCGACCGCAACCTCGATGTCCTGCGGCGCATGGATCGCCTGCTCGGCGCGCGCGTGATGACCGTCTTCTCCAACCGGGACAACGTCGAACATCACGTGCTACGCGCTGATCTGGTGATCGGTGGCGTACTGATTCCGGGCGCTGCCGCACCCAAGCTGGTCAGCCGGCAGATGGTCGATGCGATGAAGCCCGGCTCGGTGATCGTCGACGTCGCCATCGACCAGGGCGGCTGTTGCGAAACGGCCAGGGCGACAACCCATGCCGAACCGACCTACATGGTCGGCAACGTCGTCCATTACTGCGTTGCCAACATGCCGGGCGGTGTGCCGCGCACCTCGACCTACGCGCTGAACAATGCGACCTTGCCCTTTGCGCTGCAGATTGCCGACAAGGGTTGGCGGCAGGCGTTGAAGGACGACCCGCATCTGCGCAACGGGCTCAACGTTGCCTTTGGCAAGGTGACCTGTCGCGAGGTCGCCGAAGACCTGAACTACGACTACCGCGATGCGCTGTCGGTGATCGCTGGCTGACGTTCAGCCGCCGTTACCTTTCGCCAACAGGGCCCGGGCTTTCCGTAGCACCACGGCATTGACCCGCCAGCGGGCGATGGCAGGGCACTGAGCGCAGGGGACGCGGTAGAATGACGGTCATGGAGATGAGCGGCGACTGCGCGAGCGGCTCGACCTTTACGAACGGCTGATGCGCCTCGACAAGCCGATCGGCATCCTGCTGCTGCTCTGGCCGACGCTGTGGGCGTTGTGGCTGTCGGCGCTGGGCCGGCCGGACTGGCTGGTGGTCGTGGATCTTCGTGCTCGGGACGGTGCTGATGCGTTCGGCCGGCTGCGTGATCAACGATCTGGCCGACCGCAATTTCGACCCGCACGTGGCGCGCACCAGCGACCGTCCGCTGGCTGCCGGCAGGGTATCGGTCAGGGAAGCGCTGCTGCTTTTCGCGCGCTCGTGGTTTGTGCGGTTCTCTGGTGCTGCCGCTGCGCAGCTGGTTGCTTCGCCGGCCTGTGTTGCGGCGCTCTTTCTTGCCGCCAGCTATCCCTTCACCAAGCGTTTCCTGGCCGTGCCGCAGGCCTATCTCGGGCGTCGCTTTCGGTTTCGGCATCCCCATGGCCTATGCCGCACAGCTCGGCAGGGTGCCGGCGGAAGCCTGGTGGCTGCTGCTGGCCAACGTCTTCTGGGCGATCGCCTACGATACCGAGTACGCGATGGTCGACCGGGCCGACGACCTCAAGATCGGCATCCGCACCTCGGCGATCACCTTCGGCCGCGCCGACGTGGCGGCGGTGATGCTGTGCTACGCGCTGGCGCTGGCGCTGATGGGCATGGTCGGTTACGGATCTCGGCCCGGCGCCTTTTTCTACGGCGGCCTGGTGGTCGCTGCGGCATTGCCGGCTACCATTACACGCTGATCCGCGAACGCGATCCCAGCGCTGCTTCCAGGCTTTCCGGCACAACAACTGGCTTGGCGCCAGCGTCTTTGCCGGCATCGCCCTCGATTTTCTTTTCAGGAGGAATTTCCGGATGAAGACTTACCTGTTCTGTTCGCTGGCGCTGCTGGCGGGCACCGCGCAGGCGGCCGACGACGTGCGCCAGCTGGCTCCGATGCCGGCGGCGGCGGAAGCCAATCTGCGTGCCGAAATGCGCGCCAACCTGCTGGCCTGAACGAGATTCTCAGCCTGGTGGCGGCGGCAAACTCAAGGAGGCCGGCGAAGCTTGCCGAAAAGGAACTGGGCTCTCGGCCATGGGCAAGCATCGCGGCCAGCCTTTCGACGCCCGTCCCGGGCCGCACATGCCGCCGGCGATGCACGCATCGGCATCGACGGGCACAAGGCGGCGAGCGAGTTTGCCCGTATCGCCGCCAGCGGTGACCGCGAGAAGACGATCGCCGCGCTGCCGTCGCTGACCACGGCCTGCGTCGGCTGCCACTACGCTTATCGCATCCGGTAGACGGTTGGAAGGACTCCGGATGAAATATCACGACCTGCGCGACTTCATCGCGCAACTGGAAACCCTCGGCGAACTCAGGCGCATCGCGTCGAGGTCGATCCACGTGCCTGGAAATGACCGAGATCTGTGATCGCGTGCTGCGCGCCGGCGGGCCGGCGCTGCTCTTCGAGAACCCCAAGGGCATGCGATGCCGGTGCTGGCCAATCTCTTCGGCACGCCGCGGCGGGTGGCGCTGGGCATGGGGCAGGATTCGGTGCTGGCGCTGCGCGAGGTCGGCAAGCTGCTCGCCTACCTCAAGGAGCCGGAGCCGCCGAAAGGGACTCAAGGACGCCTGGGACAAGCTGCCGGTACTCCGGCAGGTGCTCAACATGGCGCCGCGCCTGCGCTCTTCGGCGCCGTGCCAGGAAGTCGTCTGGGAAGGCAAGCGAGGTCGATCTGTCGCGCTGCCGATCCAGCTCTGCTGGCCGGGCGACGCGGCGCCGCTGATCACCTGGGGGCTGACGGTGACGCGCGGGCCGCACAAGACGCGCCAGAACCTCGGCATCTATCGCCAGCAGGTGCTCGGCGCGAACAAGGTGATCATGCGCTGGCTGGCGCATCGCGGCGGCGCGCTCGATTTTCGCGATCACTGCCTGCAGCGGCCGGGCCAGCCTTTTCCGGTGGCGGTGGCGCTCGGCGCCGATCCGGCGACGATTCTCGCGGCCGTGACGCCGGTGCCGGACAGTCTCTCCGAATACCAGTTTGCCGGTCTGCTGCGCGGCGGCAAGACCGAAGTGGTGAAATGCCTGGGCTCCGATCTGCAGGTGCCGGCTTCGGCCGAGATCGTTCTCGAAGGCTTCATCGATCCCGCCGAGAGCGCGCTCGAAGGACCGTATGGCGACCACACCGGCTACTACAACGAGCAGGCGCGTTCCCGGTGTTCACCATCGAGCGCATCACGATGCGCCGGCAGCCGATCTACCACAGCACCTACACCGGCAAGCCGCCGGACGAACCGGCGATGCTCGGCGTGGCGCTCAACGAAGTCTTCGTGCCGCTGCTGCAGAAGCAGTTTCCCGAGATCGTCGATTTCTATCTGCCGCCGGAAGGCTGCTCGTATCGCCTGGCGACGGTCAGCATCCGGAAGCAGTACCCGGGGCACGCCAAGCGCGTGATGTTCGGCATCTGGAGTTTCCTGCGCCAGTTCATGTATACCAAGTTCATCATCGTCGTCGACGACGATGTCGATATCCGCGACTGGAAGGAAGTGATCTGGGCGATGACCACCCGCGTCGATGCGGCGCGCGACACGCTGATCGCCGAGAACACGCCGATCGACTATCTCGACTTTGCCAGCCCGGTCGCCGGCCTGGGCAGCAAGATGGGTCTCGACGCGACCAACAAGTGGCCCGGCGAGACCAGTCGCGAGTGGGGAACGCCGATCGTCATGGACGCGGCGGTGAAGCAGCGGGTCGATGCCCTGTGGTCCGAGCTCGGACTGTGAGCGCCGGGCGAGTGGCATGGCGATGGACAATGGCGAAGCTCACCATCCTGGAGGCTGAAAATGAGCAATGAGCTGATTCCCCACAGCAACCTCGAGGGCGCCCGCGCCTGGTGCCATGTCATCTACGGCCTGCATGCCCTGGCCGTCGTGGTCGGGGTGACCGGTGCCGCGACGTTCGCCGGAGCCTTTGTTTTTGGCGTGCCATCGCTGATTGCCGTCGTTCTCAACTACCTCAAGCGCGGCGAGGTCGCGGGACCTGGCTCGACAGCCACTATCGCTGGCAGATCCGGACCTTCTGGTTCACGCTGCTCTGGCTGCTGGTCTACGGCCTGCTGATCATCACCCTGATCGGTATTCCGATCGCCTGGGTGCTGATCGTCATCCTTGGTCTGTGGGTCGCCTATCGGGTCATCCGCGGCTGGCTGGCCCTTGCCGGACAACGACCGATCGGTGTTTCCTGAGCAGCTCACCCTATGGGCGATGAGCCTGGTCTACACCACCCTGCTATCCTTCGTTCCTCTGCTCGCGCTGAGCTTCTCGGTCCTAAAGGCCTTCGGGGTGCACAATCAGATCGAGCCGATGCTGGAGCGACTGCTGGCCCCGCTCGGGGCCAGCGCCGATGAAATCAGCCCGCGGATCATCGAGTTCGTCGACCATACCAATGTCGGCGTGCTCGGTTCCGCCGGACTTGCGCTGTTGCTCTACACGGTGGTCTCGCTGGTCCAGAAGATAGAAGAGTCGTTCAACTTTATCTGGCATATCTCCGAACCACGCAGCATCACCGAACGCTTCAGCCTCTACCTGAGCGCGCTTCTGGTGGGCCCGATCCTGATCTTCGCGGCGGTCGGGATCACCGCTGCCACCTTGAACATGGAGGTCGTGCGCGAGGTCCTTGCGCTCGAACCGATCGGCTGGATGGTCGGAGTGATCGGTAGGCTGGTGCCCTATATTGTGGCCATCGGCACTTTCACCCTGATCTACATGGCGGTTCCCAACACCCGCGTGGACCTCGGCCCGGCGCTCGGTGGCGGCTTCGTCGGCGGCCTGCTATGGCAGCTTTCAGGATGGGGGTTTGCGGTCTTCGTTGCGTCATCGAGCAGGTACTCGGCGATCTACTCCGGTTTTGCCGTCGTCATCCTGTTCATGTTCTGGCTGTACCTCAGCTGGTTGATCCTGCTGTTTGGCGCAAGTGTTTCCTTTTACTGGCAGCACCCCGAGTCCGTGGTCGCGACAGGGGGTGAGCCACGCCTCAGCAACCGGATGCGGGAGCGGCTTGCCCTGGCGATCATGAGCTCGATCGGAGCGCACTACCTGAGCGGACGCCCGCCATGGACCATGCCACAGCTATGCCAGGCCCTGCATGTGCCGAGACACGCCGTCGAGGCGATGCTCGGAGCCTTGCAGCACGGCGGCTTGCTGGTGCAGACTCAGGACGGTGCGCAGGGCTACCTGCCGGCGCGCGACCTCGGCGCGATCTCCGTAAAGCAATTGCTGGACATCGTCCGCTCTGCCGGTGAGAACGGCTTCCTCAATCCAGCCAGCCTGCCGGTTCCAGAGCGCGTCGAGCAGGTCCTGCAACAGATCGATTCCTCGCTGGGTACGGCACTGGAGACGATGACCGTTATAGACCTGTGTCGGTAAGCAGCCTGGCCGGCCGACCAGGATCAGGTTTTCCGGCGGCGCTCACTGTATTCCGAATGGGTTGTCGGCTATGATGTCTCATTGGCCGAGTCGTTGAGTCACACTCATGAGCTTCGCTCGCAGTTGCCGCCGCCTCTTTCTTGTCCTCGCCACGCTGCTGGCCGGCATCGCCGCTGGCGGTGATGCCGCCGCGCCAACGGCGGCAGCGGTAGTGACGGTGGTGATCGACGACAATTATCCGCCTTACGTGTTTCGTGCGGCCGACGGCGCGCTCACCGGCTATCTGGTCGATACCTGGAAGCTCTGGGAAAAGGCGACCGGTGTACGGGTCGATCTGCTCGGCAGCGACTGGGCGACGGCGCAGCAGCGCATGAGCGACGGGCGGGCGGTGGTGATCGACACGCTTTTCCGGACTTCGGAGCGCGAGCGTACGCTCGATTTCTCGTCGCCTTATGAACCGATCCCGGTTTCGATCTACACTCACAAGGACATCGGCGGGATCGTTGATCTCGAGACCCTGCGAGGCTTCCTGGTTGGCGTCAAGGCCGGCGATGCCTGCGTGGAAAAGCTCGCCGGCGCCGGTATCAGCACCGTGCTACCGTTCGCAAGTTATCAGGCGCTGGTGAGTGGCGCGGTTGAGGGCAAGGTCCGGGTATTCTGCCTCGACGAGCCGCCAGCCAACTACCTGCTCTACCTCAACAAGGCGGATTCCCTTTTCAACAAGGCCTTCACGTTGTACACGGGGCAGTTTCACCGGGCGGTGCAGAAAGGCGATGCGGCCACTCTGGCGCTGCTGCAGCGTGGTTTTGCCGGCATTTCTGCCGAGGAAGAGCGGGACTTGCGTCAGAAATGGATGGGAACGCCGCTGGTCTTGTCCCCCATTGCACTGTATCTGGGCTACGCTCTTGTGGTTGGTTCACTGATCGGTGGTCTGCTGCTGCTCTGGGTGATGACCTTGCGGCGCGTCGTCCGACAGCGGACAGCGCAGCTTGAAACAACACTGGAGGCCATTCCTGATCTGATGTTCGAGGTGGGGCTGGATGGTCGCTACCACGACTGCCATTCGCCACGGACCGACCTGCTCGTCGCTCCTCCGGATCGGCTGATCGGCCGCCTGATCGCTGATACCCTGCCACCGGAGGCAGCCGCCACCTGTTTGTCGGCCTTGCGCGAAGCACACGAAACAGGCCACTCGCTTGGCCACCAGTTTGAGCTGCAACTCGCCAGGGGTAGTTCGTGGTTCGAGTTGTCGGTGGCCCGCAAGCCGGCACGCAGTGGTGAAGTCCCACGCTTTATCGCCCTCTCGCGCGACATCACCGAGCGCAAGCGCGCCGAGGCGCGTTTGCGCATGGCCACCGAAGCGACCCAGCTCGTCTTCTGGGAGCTGGATCTGATCAAGGACCGCATCCTCTACGATGCGACCATGCTGCAACTGCTCGGCCTTGATCACGGCGAGGATCCGGCGAGTTCGGGTGCGCTGATGGAACTGGTGCACCCGGATCACCGGATAGCGCTGATCGAGCGATTCCAGGAAGCCATGCAACCGGGTGATCCGGTGTTCGGCTTCGAGCATCAGATCGTCAACAGGTCCGGGCAATGCATCTGGTTGCAGACGCGCGGGCGAGTTGCCCAGCGAGATGCCACTGGGCGAGCCGTACTGGCGGTGGGCACCGCGATGAACATCAGCGAGCGCAAGCAGGCCGAGGCGGCGCTGCTGCGCCGCAGCGAGCAACTGGAGATGATGTCCACCGCTAGCCAGGACATCAACAGTGAGTTGGACATACCGGTGATCCTGCGCCAGTTGGTGGCCGCTGCGCTGCAGATTACCGGCGCCACCGCCGGCGCGGCGGCCCGCGTCTGCGAACAGCAGATGGTGTTCAGCGAGTACAACCTGGGCGGCCGTTTGCTGCCGATCGATTACCGTTTCCCGCCGGGCTACGGTGTGCCCGGACGGGTGCTGCAGACGCGGAAGTTCCATCTCAGCAATGATGCCGTGCACGATCCGTATGTTGTCCCCGAGATTCAGCAGGCGATCGGCTTTCACAACCTCCTCGACATGCCAATCATCAACCGCCATGGCGAGCTGCTCGGTTGTTTTGAAATCCACAACAAGCCGGATGGCTTCGATGAAACCGACGCCCGCCTGCTGCAGGGCCTCGCCGCCAGTGCCGCGGTGGCGCTCGAAAACACCGCCCTGCTGGTCGAACGCCGGCTGGTGGAGCAGGCGCTACGGGAAAGCGAGGCATTGAAAGGATCGGTGCTTGCCAGTGCGGCCTGCGGCATCGTCGCGACCGACCCGCTGGGGCTGATCACGGTGTTCAATCCGGGTGCTGAAGCGATCCTCGGCTACCTTGCCGAGGAAGTGGTCGGCAAGGTGACGCCGATCGTCTTTCACGATGCCAACGAGGTCGCGGCGAGGGCGTTGGTACTCAGTGATGCACTCGGCTATAGGGTTGAGCCGGGTTTCGACGCACTGGTCGCCAGGGCGCGCAGCAGCAACAGCGTCGACGGGTGGGAAACGACCTTCATCCGCCAGGATGGACGGCGCCTTGCCGTCTGGCTATCGGTGACCGTGATGCACGGTGCGCAAGGCCAGCTCACCGGCTATCTCGGAACGATCGTCGATATCAGCGAGCAAAAGCAGGCGGCGGCGCAGCTCGACCTGGCCGCCAAAGTCTTCGAGCAAGGCGGCGAGGGGATCGCGATTACCGATGCGGCTTGCAACATCGTCATGGTCAATCACGCTTTCACCCGGATCACAGGTTACAGCGAGGCTGAAGCGCTGGGTTGCAACCCGCGCCTGCTGGCTTCAGGGCGGCACGATGGCAGCTTCTACCAGAGCATGTGGCGCGCGATCGAAGCGCTGGGGCACTGGCAGGGCGAGATCTGGAACCGCCGCAAGGACGGCAGCGTCTATCCCGAGTGGCTGTCGATCAGCCGCGTCGAGCGGGAGGGACGGACCACGAACTACATCGGAACCTTCATCGACATCACCCAGCACAAGGAGGCCGAGGCCAGCATCCAGCGTCTGGCGCACTTCGATCCGCTGACCGGTCTGCCGAATCGCAGTCTGCTCGACGAACGGGTCAGGCATGACCTGAGCCGTGCCCACCGTGGTCGCGAGTCGCTGGCGCTGATGTTTCTTGACCTTGATCGCTTCAAGAACGTCAATGATTCGCTGGGCCACCGGATTGGCGATGAACTGCTGATTCAGGTGGCACAGCGCCTGAAAGGCACGGTGCGCGAGGAAGACACGGTTTCGCGTCTCGGCGGCGACGAATTCATCCTCGTCTTGCCGAGCACCGACGCCGCCGGCGCCGCGCACGTGGCGGCCAAGCTGCTCGAGGTCACCGCGCCGCCCTATCGCATCGAACAGCATGAGCTGAGCTGCACGGCATCGGTGGGGATTGCCATCTACCCGGCCGACGGCGAGAGTTTCGAGGCCCTGTCGATGTCCGCGGATACGGCGATGTATCGCGCCAAACAGCGCGGTCGCAATGCCTACTGCTTTTTCACCGCAGAGATGCAGGAGCGGTCGGCGCGTACGCTGCAGCTGGAGAACGACCTGCGTCGGGCGCTTGAACACGGCGAGCTCCACTTGCGTTATCAGCCACAGTTTGCCATCGAAGGCCGTCGTCTGGTGGGCGCCGAGGCACTTCTGCGCTGGCAGCATCCCGAGCTGGGGATGGTTTCGCCCGCCGAATTCATCCCGATTGCCGAGGAGTCCGGCTTGATCCTGCCGATTGGCGAATGGGTGCTACGCATGGCGGTGCGCCGGATGCGAATCTGGCAGCAAGCCGGCCTGCCTCTGCTGACTGTCGCTGTCAATCTCTCGGCGGTCCAGTTCCGGCAGGCCAATCTGACGCAGTTGGTATCGGCGATTCTGGATGAGGAAGATCTGCCGGCCGAGTTTCTCGAGCTGGAGTTGACCGAGAGCGTGGCGATGGACAGCCCGCTCGCGGCGATCGAGACGATGGACAAGCTGCGCGAGCGGGGCGTGCGGATTTCGATCGACGACTTCGGTACCGACTATTCGTCGATGAGCTACCTCAAACGTTTCCGGGTGCACAAGCTCAAGATCGATCGCTCCTTTGTCGCCGACCTCGCCAGCGATCCGGATGATGAGGCGATCGTTGCGGCGATCATCAGTCTGGCGCACAACCTGGGCCTGCAGACGATTGCCGAGGGCGTGGAAAGCGAGGCCCAGCTGGCTTTCCTGAACCGCAAGGGTTGTGACGAAGCGCAGGGCTACCTGTTCAGCGAGCCACTGACGGCTGACCGCTTCGAGGCCTTCGTCCGTGATCGTTCCCTTGTCTGAAGTGTCGGTCCGTCGGCGGCTCGGCCATCGGCACCAGGCTTGTCGCGTCCGTCGGTCAGCGCTTCGCCAGCCAGAGAAGCAGGGCATCGATCGCCGGCTTGCCGAGTCTCGCCTTCGGGTCATTGATCATGCAGACGACGATCCAGCGCTTGCCGCTTTGATCCAGCAGGTAGCCGGCAATCGCCCGTACGCCATCGAGATAGCCACTCTTCAGGTGTGCCCGACCGGTTGCTGCCCCGGTGTTGAAACGTTTTTGCAGAGTACCGTCCACGCCGGCAATCGGCAGCGAAGCGATCAGTTCGGGCATCACCGGGCTTTGCCAGGCGGCACGCAGCAACTGGCCAAGGCCTTCGGCCGAGATGCGCTCGCTGCGCGACAGGCCGGAGCCGTTGTCCAGTACCAGTTCAGGCAGTTTCAGACCCTTCGCCTGCAGCCAGCCGGCAATCTGGCGGCGCGCGCCATCGGTCGTCGCAGGACGCTCGCTGTCAAGGGACAGGAACAATTGGCGCGCCATGACGTTATTGCTGTACTTGTTGATGTCACGAACGATCTCGCCGAGCGCAGGGGACGCGTGCACTGCCAGCGTGCGCGCGCTGGCAGGCGCGCGACCTGCACGCACGCGGCCACCGAAGCTGCCACCGAGTTCCCGCCACAGGGCGCGGAAGAGGCCTTCGACCTGGACGTCGGCTGGCCAGGGCGATAGCTGCAGCGCCTTCTCGCCACAGGCGGCCGGAAAACTGCCGCTGAGTTCGATGGTCAGGCCGCTGACCGCCGGCCTGACCTGCTCGTGCCAGTCGCCGCAGGCCTCGCGTCCCAGGCTCAGGCGGTTGCTGATCTGCAGACCCTCGCTCGGGGTTTCGGCGATCACCCTGACCTCCTTACCTGTCGGGTCGGCTTGCAGCACCAGGCGGATGCTCTTGAAGTTCAGCAGGAGCGCATCGGGGCCGGCGTTGTACGGCCGCAGGGCCTCGTTGTCGAACTCGCCCGGGTCGTGCGGCGGCAGCGCGAAAGCGCTCCGGTCAAGAACCAGGTCGCCGCCGATTTCGCTCAGTCCACGGGCACGAAGCTGGCGCAGCAGCAACCAGAACTGTTCGAGGCCCAGCTTGGGATCGCCACTGCCGCGCAGGTAAAGGTTGCCGTCGAGCCGACCGCCGGCCGGGCTGGCCTCGGCCAGCGCTTCACTGCGCCAGGTATGCGCCGGGCCGAGCAGTTCAAGGCCAGCGTAAGTGGTCAGCAGTTTCATGACCGAGGCCGGGTTCATGGCCTGGCGGGCATTGTGGCTGAGTAGTGCCGGTCCGCCATCAACCGACTGCACGAAGAGGGCGACCGAGCGCGACGGGATTCCTGCCTCCTGGAGCGCCTGGCTGACGGCGGGCGGCAGCTCTGCCGCGTGGGTCATTGGCACGCCGCCCAGACAGAGCAAGATCAGCAGCCGGGGGGCGATGCTGCTGAGGCTGACAACTCGCGCAGGACCCCGAGAAGAGCCCGTCGGGCGGGCGGGGCTCGCGTCAGGCGACGTTGCGGTCGTCCAATCGCGGCTTGCGCCCTGGCGGCCAAGGCCTGCGATGCCCATCGATCTGCGCCAGGCGCCGTTCAGCCATGTTCCCAGGGCGGTTGGTGGCTGAGAAAATCGCCCAGCAGCGTATCGAGTTGACCGAGCATCAGGTCGTTGCGCCCGGCCAGCCAGCCGCGCACGAGATCGCTGTGGTGGCCCGGAACGGCCAGCACGATCAGCGGTTCGGCGACAGCGGTGTCGTTCATCCGGCCGAGAAGGTCGAGCAATCCCGCCGCACTCTGGTGATACTGCTGCAGGCGTCGGGCAGGAAACAGTGGGGCGAAGAACTCGAGTGCATAGCGCAATCGCTTCATCGCGATGCGCAACGCATGCCGGGCTTCCGGATTGGAATCCTTGGTTTCGATAGCCAGGGCGGCGACACGCTTGGCGCGCTTGTCCAGCGAACGGGGGGCAAAAGTGGCGATCGGTGGCTTCCTGCTTTCCACCAGGGCGACGGTAGCCGCGGTGAATTCGAGCAACAACTGCGAGTAGCTGGTTGCGGTCATCGCCGCCTGTGCCGCCTTGCGGCAAACGGCGAGGTGACTCTTGGCCTGGCTGTCCAGCCGCTCAACGTCGGCGTGATCAGGAAACGCCTGTCGGATCGGTGGCAGCATCTCGGTGATGAAAACGTCCCAGTTGCGAGTGTCGCCGAGCTGATTGGCCAGCGTGCGCCAGCGCGGGTCGAAGTTGCTGACGTATTCTTCCGGCAGCAGCGGCCGCCAGAGACGGATAGCCGAGCGCAAGCGGCGAATAGCGACGCGCGCCTGGTGAATGTATTCGGGCGCATCGGTCTCGCGCACGCCGCGCTCGTTGCCCTGCAGTTGCGACAGACACGAGAAGGCCGTGCTGCGGAACACCCCGATGCTGGTCATCCCCGGTGCCAGCGGCACGTTGCCAGCCTTCACCGGCGCCAGCGCTGCCGGGTGGGCCAGTCGGTAGCCCCGTTCAGCCTTGCTGGCGCCTTCGGGATGCAACGGCAGATCGGCCTGCAGGGCGATTGCCGCGCTGAACAGGTCGGCGACGTCTCCTTCGAGGAGTTCAAGTTCGACTTCGCAGATGGTCTCCTGACGCTCGCCGGCAACGATCTTGCCGCGGTCCAGCGCTAGCTCGATGCGCGTCCCTTCCTGTGGTGTCAGCAGCCAGAAGCTGCGCGTGAAGTCGGTGGTGAACACCGGTACGAGGTCGGGAGTCGCCGCTTCGAGAAAGCGGCGAACCTTCGGGTTATCGACGTGGGAAAAATCAAACTCGCCGGGCTGACCCGGAGCCTCCCATTCGCTGCGCTGTGCCAGCCCGCCGGGGGACGGGGCGTCACTCTTGACCGTCAGCAGCCATACCTCGCCTTTCTGGCGGTAGCGCACGGCCAGGCGCTTGCGCTGCAGGGCTTGGTCAGGCGTGTCATAGTAGGTATTGATCAGCTTCTGTCGGATCGGCTTGCTGTCGGCCAGCAGCCGGTGTGCGGGCACCCGGCGCGCGGCATTCGCCGGCAGGCTCAGCTTGATCTCGGTTTCCAGTGCCATTCTTGGTGTCTCCTCTTGGTTGGTATAGGTGCCGCATGGTTCATTGATCGTAAGTACGTAGCTTCCCGACATCCGGAATATGGATCTTCCGCCCTTCGACCACGACCAGCCCTTTCTCGGAGAGTTCGTGCAGGATGCGCGAGAAGTGCTCCTGCGTGAGATTGAGACGCGAGGCGATGATTCCCTTGCTGGTCGGGAGGGTCACGGTGATCGACTTCTCACCGTCGGTCGGAATCTCCCGCAGCAGATAGCCGATGATCCGCTGACGGCCTGAACACAGGGAGTAGGATTCAACATCGCTGATCAGGTGGTGCAGACGCATCGACAGCCCGGCAATCATCTTGCGACCGAGCCTGGGGTCAGCGTTGAGTTCGTCAACCACCGCAGCCTTGGCGATGTGCAGCAGGAGCGAATCGGCCAGTGCCTGCGCATACACCATACAGGGCTTGTCCATGAACATCACGGCTTCGCCGAAGGTCTGGCCCTGACCCAGGATGTCGACAACCTTCTCACCGCCTTGCGCCGACGTGAAGGCCAGTTTGACCTGCCCGTAGACAATCAGGTAGAAGCCGGTTGGCATGTCGCCCTTGTGGAACAGGATGTCGCCACGCGACGCGGTGAGTTCGCGCGAACCGCGCGCGAGACGGGCAATTTCCTCAGTTTCCAATCCACTGAACAGCGGCACATGCGCCAGCAGCGCTTCAATGTTGATGCCGTGTTGATGTGAATGCATGGGCTTCAGAAGAAAATCGGCCACTGACTTGCCGGGAGTGGGCAATCTTCGCATTTGTGATCGCCGGCGGCAAGTACGAGCCTTCTCAGGGGCGTTGCGATGGGTTGGAGACCTCGGCCTGTTCAGTGCGAAAGCAGTCGGTCTTCGGCCAGCGCCAAGGCCGGGGCCCTGCCGCTGAGCACCAGCGTGTCGCCGCCATCGAGCACGGTCGCGTCGTCGAAGGTTGCAGGCAGGCCGTCGGCACGGCGCAGACTCGCCACCCGCACGCCGACGGTGGGCAGCGCCAGGCTGGCCAGCGTCTTGCCGACGGCGCAGCCGGCCGCAGGCAGAGTGACGGTGCTGAGACGCTCCTGTTCGAAGTCGTCGGCGCTGTCATCGTCGGCGCCGTGGAAGTAACCACGCAGGAGCTGGTAACGCGCATCGCGCTGGTCCTGCACGACGCGAGCGACGCGCCGCATGGGCACGCCCATCAGCGCCAGCGCGTGACTGGCCAGCATCAGGCTGGCTTCGATCGCTTCTGGCACCACCTCGGTGGCACCGGCCTCGCGCAGCTTTTCGAGGTCCACGTCGCTGACGGTGCGCACCACCACCGGCAGATTGACCGCCTGCTCGTGGGTGTGGTGCAGCACCTTCAGGGCGCTCGCGGTATCGGTGTAGGTCACGACGACGGCGCTGGCGCGGTGCAGGCCGGCGGCCTTCAGTGCCTGCAGGCGGGCGGCGTCGCCAAAGACCACCGAATGCCCGGCAGCCTTGGCCTGGCGCACCCGATCCGGGTCAAGATCGAGCGCGATGTAGGGGATGCCTTCGCCTTCGAGCAGGCGGGCCAGATTCTGCCCGCAGCGGCCGTAGCCGCAGATGATCACGTGCTGGTCGACGTTCATTGCCTGGCTGGCAATCCGGGTCATCTGCACGGCCTGCAGCAACCAGTCGCTGGCCACCAGCTTGGAAACGATGCTGTTGGTGTACAGGATAATGAAGGGCGTCGCCAGCATGGACAGCACCATGGCCGCCAGAATGGGGTTGAAAAGTTGCGGCGGGACCAGATGGTGCTGGCCGGCGAGCGTCAGCAGCACGAGGCCAAATTCGCCCGCCTGGGCAAGGTAGAGGCCGACGCGCAGGGAGACCCCCATCGAGGCGCCAAATGCCCGTGCCAGGCCGGTGATCATCGCCAGCTTGAACGCCAGCGATAAAGTGAGCATTACCAGCACCATCGGCCAGCGCTCGAGCACCAGGCGCCAGTCCAGCATCATGCCGATGGTAATGAAAAAGAGGCCCAGCAGCACGTCGTGGAAGGGCCGGATGTCGGTTTCCACCTGGTGCTTGAATTCGGTTTCCGAGATCAGCATGCCGGCGACGAAAGCACCGAGAGCCAGCGACAGGCCGGCGTGCTCGGTCAGCCAGGCCAGGCCGAGGGTGATCAGCAGCAGGTTGAGCATGAACAGCTCGTCGCTTTTCTGTCGTGCGACCAGGGTCAGCCACCAGCGCATGATGGTCTGCCCGCCCGTCAGCAGTAGCCCGAGCAACACCACTGCCTTGAGCAGGGCCAAGCCCAATGCCGGCAGCAGGTCTTCCGGGTCGGCCGCCAGCGCTGGAATCAGGACCAGCAGGGGCACCACAGCCAGATCCTGGAACAACAGGACCCCCACCACCCGCTTGCCGTGTTCGGATTCCAGCTCCAGGCGCTCGGCGACGAGCTTGATGACGATGGCAGTGCTGCTCATCGACAGGATACCGCCCAGCGCCAGCGCGATCTGCCACGACACCTTCCACCAGCCCGGCAACATCAGCGCCAGGAGCAGCGAGGCGGCCGTGGCGAGCCCGATGGTGAGGACGACCTGCGCCAGGCCAAGGCCGAAGACATGCTGCCGCATGGCACGCAGCTTGGGCAGGCTGAACTCCAGGCCGATCACGAACATCAGGAAGACGACGCCGAATTCGGCCAGGTAGCGGATGCCGGCAGAATTCTGCGCCAGGGCCAGGGCATTCGGCCCGATGAGGACGCCGGCCACCAAGTAGCCCAGCATCGGCGGCAGCCTGAACTGGCGGCAAGCAACGACCGCGAGTACGGCGGCCAGCAGATACAGCAGGGCAATGTCGAGTGAAGTCATGGCACCAGTCATGGGGCACTCGTCAGCGCCGTGGGAGATGCGGTCACGAGGCCTGTGTTGTGCCAATGGTTTTTTCCTTGGCAGAATCTACCACAGAAAAAAAAGCTGGCGATAGCCGATGGACGGTCGCACCGTCCATCTTGCTCAGGGTCTGGCGAAGCGGCGAAGGAAGGCCCGCCGGGCCGAATCCGGCTTTGGCGGCGAAGTTCCGCCTGAACCGGACCGCGGGTTCGCAACCGTGGGTGCCATGAGCATGGCCTCCAGAGCGGCACTTGCTGCCGCGCGCGCGGCCGCTTGCGAGGCGAACTGGCTGGGTGGAGCGAACAGCGGGCAATACTGGTAGGCAGGAACGATCGCGGTCGGGTCGTGATCGGCGATGAACTCGAGCGGACCAACCGGGAAGAGGATATGGCAGCGCTGGCCGGGACGCCGGTCGGACCACAGATTGCCGCCGCCTGGCAGGACGAAGAGATTGATGAACCACGGCGTGATGACGGCGCCTACCCAGTCGCCGGACCGCTCGCATGGGCTGGCGGCCCCGCCTTCTCCGGCCACGGCTGCCGTGTCCCTATCCGAGTGGTCGGTGCTCGCTGGCTGCCAGCGGCGAAAACCGACCGCTTCCACGGACAGGGCGGAATTGACAAATGGCAGATCGCGCATGTTCGTCGCCCAGATCTGGAGATACATCGCTTCCAGGCGCTGCTCGGGGTTGTCGGTGATTGGCGCTGCGGGTGGAGGTTGCTTCGCCTCGAAGGCCGGCTTGCGGAACTCGGGGCTCATTGCGGCTCGCCAGGATCTCCGGGCTTGCCGGTCAGGTCGGCGAAATGCCGCGCCGGGTCGTAGTCTCCGGTCAGAGCAGCAGAGACGGCGGCGAGAGCATCTTCAATCAACTCCCGCTCGCCATCCTCGAGCACTTCCCTGGCCAGGCCCAGCGAGGCCAGAACCCAGGTTCCGACCGGTTGCGGGCCGATCAGCATCAGGTTGACCCGCTCACGCCGCAGAGCGTCTCCCTGTCCTCGCTCGGCGACCGCGAAGTCGCCATTCCTGCCTTCCAGGACGACGAGCCGCATCGGGATCGACAGGCACATCAGCGGGCTTTGATGGTCGCTGGCGACGCACCAATCCCGAGCATCAGCAGTTCGTTGATCATCATGCGCAGCAGTTCCGGCATCCCGGCTTCGACTTCGCGGCTCAGTTCCATGCCGAGCGCCAGAGACTGCGGCTGCAGGCCAAGGATGGCGGTGTGCTTCGGGGCCCTGCCGAGCAGCTCCAGTGTGGCCAGGACATCGCACAGCCCGACCTGGTGTGGCGACAGCCGGGTCTTGAAGAACACCGGTACCGCATCACCCGCCAGGCGGATCGGTGTGCCCGCGGCGCGGCCGGCGCGAACCGCGTCCACGATGATCAAGGCATCGAGACCCTCGAGTTCCTCGAGCATTTCCATGCCGCTGGTGCCACCGTCGATAAGCTCGACTGTCGGCGGCAAGGCACAGGCCAGCGGCAGGCGCTCAATGGCTCGCACACCGAGTCCTTCATCGCTCAACAGAATATTGCCAACACCCAGGACGACTATGCGCATGACTGGTCCACGGTACGGGATGAGGAAAGGGCCGCCAGGGTGACATCCTGGCGGCTTGGCGGGGGCTGCGGCGACCGCGGTCAGGCGGCCTTGACCTTGACCACCGGCTGCTTCTCCTGGTCGACGACATGCACCGCGCAGGCGAGGCAGGGGTCAAAGGAGTGCACCGTGCGCAGGACTTCGAGCGGTTGCTCCGGAATGGCGACCGGCGTCCCGGCGAGGCAGGCCTCGTAGGCCCCGGGCTCGTCCTTCTCGTTGCGCGGCGCCGCATTCCAGGTGGTCGGCACGACGCACTGGTAATTCTTGATCTTGCCGTCGTTGATCACGATCCAGTGCGAGAGAACCCCGCGCGGTGCTTCGTGGATGCCGACGCCGGAGATCTCGCCTTTTGGGAAGACCGGCTTGTTGAAGGTCTTGAGGTCACCCTTGGCCATGCTGGCCAGCAGGAGATCCCATTGCCGGGCCAGTTCGTCCACCTCCACCGCACAGGCGACGGCACGTGCCGCGTGACGGCCGATGGTCGAGTGCAGCGCGTCGAGACCGACCTTGGTCTTGGCGACGGTGGAAACCAGGTCAAGCGCGTGCGTGGCATAGTCGATGGTCGGTTGGTGCCCGGCAGCGACCATCGCCAGTACGCGTGGCAGTGGACCGACCTGCATCGGCTTTTCATAGAAGGTTGGCGACTTCAGCCATGAATACTTGCCGTCTTCCTGGAAATCGGTGTATTGCGGTCGCGTTTCGCCCTTGTACGGATGTAGTGGACCCTTGCCGCCTTCATACCAGGAATGCTTGACGGATTCGGTCACGCCATCCCTGAAATAGGCGTCGTCGTGCGTCTTGATTTCCTTGAAGGTGGCCAGGTCGCCGCCGGCAATATGGCCGCCGGGCAGAGCAAACTGCGTGTTCCTGCCGTCGAGGGGAATGTCCGGCACCGAGATATAGTCGACGATGCCACGCCCGATGGTCGTCCACTCCGGGTAGAAGCCACCGACCACCGCGACGTCGATCAGGTAAACGTTCTTCACGAAGTCGGCGAGCTGATCGATCCAGCCCCTGACCGCCAGCAGACGCTCGACGGTGAGCACCGATTGCGAGTCGATGGCCAGCGCATTGCAGACACCGCCGACGGCAAGGTTCTGGATATGAGGGGTCTTGCCGCCGAGAATGCTGACCACCTTGTTCGCGTGCCGCTGGACTTCGAGCGCCTGCAGATAGTGGGCCACAGCGATCAGGTTGACCTCGGGTGGCAGCTTCATCGCCGGATGTCCCCAGTAACCGTTGGTGAAGATGCCGAGCTGCCCGGTGCCGACGAAGCCGGCCAGGCGCTCCTTGACCTTGGTGAATTCGGCCTTGCTGTTGCCCGACCAGCTCGAGAGGCTCTCGGCCAGGCTGGCGGCCTTGGCCGGGTCGGCCTTCAGGGCGCTGGTGACATCGACCCAGTCGAGCGCCGAGAGGTGGTAGAAGTGTACGATGTGGTCGTGCACCGCATGCGCCAGAATGATCATGTTCCGAATGTACTGGGCGTTGACCGGCAGCTCGAGCTGGAGGGCATTCTCGACCGCGCGTACCGAGGCGAGCGCATGCACCGTCGTACACACGCCACAGATGCGCTGGGTGATCGCCCAGGCATCGCGCGGATCGCGACCAATCAGGATGTTCTCGACGCCACGCCACATCTGGCCCGAGGCCCACGCTTTCCTGACCTTGCCGGCGTCGACTTCAACGTCAACCCGCAGGTGACCTTCGATTCGGGTGACCGGATCAATCGTGACTCTTTGCGACATTTTCTTGTCTCCTGAAAAGCGCGTTAGCTGTGCGCCGGCTGAGCGTACGGCTCTTCACGCGGCAAAACCGGGAATCGGCGGGTGATGTAAATATAGCCGAAGACCTCGGCGGCGAAGATTCCGAGAGTAACCAGCAATTCCGGCACCGAGGGGAAATACCGCCAGCCCGGCCCAGTGTCAAAAGTGATCAGGAAGCCATTGAGGCGCAGCAGGATGCCGCTGAGCATGACCGCGATGCCGGCGAGAAACAGCCTGGCCGGATTGCGCCGCGCCTCGGTCGTGCCAATCAGGAGGAAAGGAGCGATCAGGCAGCCATTCTCGACCCAGAAGGTGAGCGCGATGTAAGTCGGCTTGAATGCCTCGCCAATCACCCCGCGCAAGAGGATGTCGGCGAACCGCACGACCAGAAAGACGGCCATGATACCGAGCATGACCCGGGCCATCGGATTGAGAAGGGGTACCTCGACTTGCCGTCGGTAAGCCGACGCGGCAACGCAGGACTCGAAGAGGATGACTCCGTAGCCCAGCGTGATGGCCGAAAGCAGGTAGAGCAAGGGCAGCACCGGGGTCTGCCAGAGCGGATGGACCTGGCCGCCCATGACGACCAGCATCGTTCCCAGCGAAGCCTGGTGCATCATCGGCAGGACGACGCCGAGCGCGATGAAGATGTACAGCACTTTCTCGAGTTGCCTGCGCGCGTCGCGCAGGCCCAGCTTTTCGAGAAAGACCGGCGAGAACTCGATCCACATGACAATGATATACAGGGTGATGCACGCTGCGACCTCGAACATGACCGAGTTCACGTTGAAGTAGCCTGGCCAGAAGATATGCCAGAAGTTCCACCAGCGCCCCAGGTCGAAAGTGATCGCGGCACCGGCCAGGGTGTAGCCGAAGAGGCTGCCGAGCAGGGCCGGACGCACCAGCGGATGATACTTGCCCTTGTTGAAGATGTAGACCAGCAGCGCCATGCAGAAGCCGCCGCAGGCCAGGGCCGAGCCGATGAAGACGTCGACCACGACCCAGATGCCCCAGGAGTAGCCATCGTTGACGTTGGTCGTCGAGGCGAGGCCGAAGAACAGGCGGACGACGATGATCGTCGCCATGACGGCGATCAGGACGCCACAGACCAGCGTCGTGGCATTGAACAGGCTGCCGCCAACCGGCGCTGGTGCTGCATGCTGCTGAGCGCTCATGATCACTCCTTCCCGGGTTCGTCTGCCGGCGCATCGTCTTCATGATGAACGTTGCGTTTGGCGACGTAGGTCATTGCTCCGAGCACGGCAAAAGGCATCAGCAGCCCGCCGTAGAGCGTGTGCTGAATCGTCTCCGAGGTGGAAGCCGACGACTTCGGTGAGAGGTAAGGCATGCCAACCTTCTCGAAGTCGACAGCCGAGAGCTTCAGGACCTGTGTGCCGCCGTACTCGGTTTCGCCGTAGACGTGCTGCTTGTAGTTGCCGACGTAGCCTTCGTAACCCTGATCCGGACCGCCGCTGAGGTTGCCGCGCGGATAGGTGGTCACACTACCCGGTTGCAATGCCAGACGGCGCTTGGCTTCGCTCAGCAGGTCGCTGGTCCGGCCGAAAAGCGTGGCGCCGGTTGGACAGACCTCGGCACACGCCGAATAGTGGCCATCCTTGTAGCGATGCCGGCAGAGTTCGCACTTGCCGATCTTGCCGGTCGGCGAGTCATACTGGTACTTGGGAATACCGAACGGACAGGCGACGACGCAGTAGCGGCAGCCGACGCAGGCTTCGGGGTCATAGGCGACGATACCGGTCGTCGGGTCCTTGACCATCGCCGTTACCGGGCAGGCGGAAACGCAGGACGGGTCGGCGCAATGCATGCACGAGGTCTTCATGAACGCGTACCCGTTGGTCTCGTCGTCCTTGGTGGTCATCGTGCCGCTGCGGTACATCTTGATGATGTTGAAGGTGTAGCCGCTGGTGTCGAGCGGGGTATCCCACAGCTTGTCGGCCGTCGAGAACACGGCCGGATTGTTGTTTGCCCGCTTGCAGGCGGCAACGCAGGCCTTGCAGCCGATGCACAGCGTCGCGTCGTAGAGCAGGCCGAGTGCCTCCGGCGGGCGCTGGTAGGTTTCGCGTGCTGCGGCTGTCGTGCTGACCGCGCCGGCAGCGACGGCGGCACCGGCGGCGGCGCAACCTTTCAGGAACTGGCGACGGGGGTTGCCGTCTGCGGAAACATCTGGCCTCGTTGTACGCATCTCACACCTCCGTCCTTTCGCCCGCCGTCCTGGCTTTTTCGGCTTCCTCGGCCTTGTGCGAAAGGCCCAGATTACGTGCGACCATTGCCGTGCCACCGGCAGCGGCGCCGGCGACCGCCGCAAGGATCGCCGCCGAGCCGAGCGTCGCCCCCATGCCTTGCTCTTCGACGATGCGCGGGTACTGCTGCGGGGGTTCGGCGTTCTTTGCCTTGGCCAGCATGTGGATCGGCTTGCTGAAACCGACACCCTGTTCGGTGCAGCCAATGCAGGGACAGCCGCAGCCAACCGGCCAGGTACCCGCGCCAGCGTCACCGAAGAGGACCGTCGGGCAGTTGGCGTAGGTCTCAGGTCCCTTGCAGCCAACCTTGTAGAGGCAGTAGCCCTTGCGGTGCCCTTCATCCCCGAATTCGATGACGAAACGACCAGCATCGAAATGAGCCCGACGTTCGCAGTTTTCGTGGATCAGGCGCGAGTAGGCAAATGTCGGCCGGCCGAGTCCATCGACTGGCGGCAGGCTGCCAAAGGTCAGAAAGTGCACGACTGTGGACAGGAAGTTATAGGGGTTTGGCGGGCAACCGGGAATCGTCACCACCGGTTTGCCGAGCACCGCTGCGACGCCGGAAGCTCCGGTCGGGTTGGGGTCGGTGGCTGGCATGCCGCCCCAGCTTGCGCAGGAGCCGATGGCGATCACCGCTGCCGCGTCGGCGGCGCATTCCCTGGTCAGATCGATGGCCGTCTGGCCGCCGACCTTGCAGTAGATGCCGCCGTCGCGGGTCGGGATGGCGCCTTCGACGACCAGCAGGTAGCGGCCCTTGTTCTCGGCCATCGCCGTCTTGCGTGCCTGCTCAGCCTGATGGCCGGCAGCCGCAAACAGCGTTTCATGGTAGTCGAGCGAAATCACGTCGAGAATCAGCTTTTCGAGCGTCGGATGCTCTGCCCGCAGCATAGATTCCGTGCAGCCGGTACATTCCTGGAAGTGCAGCCAGATCACCGATGGACGCTTCCTGGTGGCGAGCGCCTCTGCGACTGCTGCATCCGCCCCCTGCGGCAAGCCAAGGCCGGCCGCCACGGTGGCGCAGAACTGCAGAAACTCGCGTCTCGGCATGCCGAGTCGTTCGCTTGCCGCGGTAATACCCGCATCACCTTCGAGCTTTAGCAGACTGGTATTGGCCATTTTCCTGTTCCCTCTCTCGTCGTCCGACCGCTGGTCGGGAGGTTTTCGCCGGCACGTCAGGGAGCGCGCGTGCGGTCCCAGACTTGGACGCACACAAGAACCGTGCCAGATTGAAGTAACTATTGAAAAACAGGGACATCGGGTCGGGCCAGCAGAGCCGGAAGGAAATCAATCTTTGCGCCTTGGGCAGCAAGTGGAAACTTTCTTTGCAGTGGAGTTGGGGTGGTCTGTGCCTTCGGGAGCGGCGGCTGCCCGCGTTGTCTGCCACGTGCAGAGACCGCGGGCAGCCTGCCTTGCCGTCGCGATCAACGCGGCGATCGTCGCAATATTGCAACGGGCAGCGATAGTCTCTACGATCAAGGTATGAGCCGCTCGATCTTCCTCCTCAAACGCAAATTCCCCGTGGCCCGTATCAGCGGACGCAGGCTGTGCCATGGCTGCCGACCGCGTTCGGCAGCGGGCGGTCGCCTGCGTCACGCGCAGCCTGTTGCTGTGTCTCCCTGTCCTTCTCTCTTGCCCGATGGCTCCCACCAGCTTGCAGACTAAACACCTGCCGAGGCCTCCGCTGGTTGCCCCCGATGCACGGCTGCCGGAAGCGCCGCCGGCATTGGACGGCGTGGACGAGACGGTCTGGGTCGAGGTGATTCGCAAGATGGACGAGGTGTACAACGACCTTCTCCAGTACGAGGTGGTCCTCGAGCAGAAGAACGCCGCGCTCGAGGAGTCGCAGCAGTTCATCGAAAGCGTTCTCGCTTCGATGTCGGACATCCTCATCGTCTGTAACCGGCACGGTGCGATCCAGGAGGTCAACGATTCCTTGCGACGCTTCATCGGTCTGGACGAGACCGTCCTGCGCGGGCGACCGCTCTGCGATCTCTTCGCCGACGAGGCGTCACGGCAGCGCGTGCGCGACTTCTTTTCGGCCGCGCGCCCGGCGAACGTGCAGGATTGCGAGTTGCTGATCAGCGGTCGCGATGGCAGCCCGCTGCCAGTCTCGCTGAACTGTACGCCACGGCTTTCGGGCACGGGCAAGCTGGTCGGGATGGTGCTGACCGGCCGCCCGGTCGGCGAACTGCGTCGTGCCTATCACGCGCTGCGACAGGCGCACGAGGATCTCAAGCGCACCCAGCAGCAGCTTCTGCAGGCCGAGAAGATGGCTTCGCTTGGTCGCCTGGTCGCCGGGGTGGCACACGAGCTGAACAATCCGATCAGCTTCGTTCTCGGCAACGTGCTGGCCATTCGACGCTACGCCACGCGCCTGCAGACCTATCTCGAGGCGGTGCACTCCGAACGTTGCGCGCGATCGCCGGAACTCGAAGGATTGCGCCAGGAATTGCGTATCGACCGCATCATGGCCGACCTGACGCCACTGCTTGACGGCATGACCGAGGGCGCCGAGCGCACGCGCGACATCGTCGATGGACTGAAGCGATTCTCGGCAGTCGACCGCAGCGCCGACGAGTCCTTCAACCTTTCTGAAGTCGTTGCGCGGGCAGTCCGCTGGGTGGTTCGTGCCGGGCCGCGCAACTTCCACGTCAACGTCGACTTGCCTCCCGAATTGCTGGTTATCGGGTCTTCCGGGCAGATGCAGCAGGTCCTGATGAACCTGGTGCAGAATGCCCGTGACGCCACGGTTGGTGGCGAATCGCCGACGCTCGACATCGGTGCTGAAGTTTGCGAGGGGACGATCCGGGTGCGCTTCGCCGACAACGGGCCCGGAATCGCGCCGGCCAACCTCTCGCGTCTGTTCGACCCGTTCTTCACAACCAAACCGGTTGGGCAGGGGACCGGGCTGGGGCTGTCGATCAGCTATGGCATTGTCGAACGGCACGGCGGTCGCCTGGAAGCGGCGAACCGGGCCGAAGGCGGTGCCGTCTTTACCCTGAGCCTGCCACTGGCGCCGGCCTGACTCTGCCCGAACCAAACATCAACGGCTCTGGTTGCCAAAGGAGATACAGAATGAACGAAAATCCGGTTCGCTGGTTTGAAATCTACGTGCAGGAGATGGCGCGCGCAAAGTCTTTCTATGAATCCGTTCTTGGAGTCAAACTAGAAGCGCTCAACAGCCCTGGCGTCGAGATGTTCGCTTTTCCGATGCAGATGGGGCAGGGCGGTGCCTCGGGTTCGCTGGTCAGGATGGAAGGGATGCCGTCGGGAGGCAACAGCACGCTGGTGTATTTCGGCTGCGAGGACTGCGCGGTCGAGGCCGCGCGAGCCGCCCAGGCCGGCGGCCGCATCTGCCGCGAAAAGTTCTCGATTGGCGAATACGGTTTCTGTGCCTTGGCCGTGGATACCGAGGGCAACGTCTTCGGTCTGCATTCGATGACCTGAGATCAAAGCCGCCTCGACGAGCGGCCAGGCGACTGCGAGGAGTCGTCAGCCCATCTTTTCGATCAGGTGCGCCTTGATCTGGGCACGCCCGGAAGGGCTCGCCATGGCGATGATCGTATTGCCGGCGTGGATGACGTGGTCAACCTTGGGATTGAATACCCAGGCGCCATCGCCCTCGCGCAAGGCGAGCAGGATGTAGTCGGGACTGCGCAGACGCAGGTCGCCGACACGGGTCGGCGGGAAATCGGGAGGAACCGGCACCTCTTCCACCCGTACGTTCTTGTCGGAACGGATCATCTCGTCGAGGAAGCCGACGACGTGCGGTCTGACCATCGCCGAGGCCAAGCGGGTGCCACCGGTGAAATCAGGTGAGATCACCGTGTCGGCGCCCGCCCGGCTCATTTTCTCGACGTTGCGCAGTTCCTGGGCGCGGGCGACAATCCGCAGGTTGGGATTGAGCTGTCTGGCGGTGATGATGATCATCAGATTGCGTGAGTCGTCGCCGGTGACCGCAAACAGCCCGCGGGCGTCCTCGATGTCGGCTGCTTCGAGCAGATCGTCGTCGGACGCATCTCCGTGCAGGTAGAGCAGGCCGGGAAACTTGTCGAGGTTCTCCTCGAAGCGATCAGCTTCGATGTCCATGGCGACGTAGTGACGGCCGGTGTTGTGGAGTTCCCGCGCGACACTCCGACCGACCCGGCCGAAACCGCAAATGATGAAATGCTGCCGCAGCTTCTGTATCCGCTTTTCCATTCGTCGTCTCCGCAGGGAAAAATCAAGGTCCTTCTCGAGGAAGAACACTGACAGGCTGGTGAATAGAAAGGTCAGGGCGCCCAGGCCGGAGATCGCGATCAGGCCGGCAAACAGCCGCTCGCTGATCGAATGGAGCGGGACGATCTCGCCATAGCCGACCGTCGAGATGGTGATCAGCGTCATGTATAGCGCATCCGACCAGTCCGCGTTGTCACCGGCAATCTCGTAGAAGCCGAGCGTGCCGAGACCGATCAGGATCACCACCACCAAGGCGGCCCAAACGATGCGAACGATGATGCGCTGCAGCTGCCCTGCGACGCGCACGTCCGATTCGCGCAGGCGGCGCCGGCGGCGGATACGCATGCGAGCCTGTAGCGGGCTATCGGCCATGCGCAAGAAAGGGATCGGCGTTCATGTCGCTAGTTTAGGGCTATCGTCGCCAGAAGGCCGGTGTCAGCACCACGAGCAGCGTAAATATTTCCAGACGACCAAGTAGCATGGCGAAGCTGCAGACCCAGATCTGGAAGTCGGTCAGCCGGCGAGCGCCGGCGGAGCGCGACGAAGTGGGTTGCGAAGTTCATTCCGGCGATCAGCATGAAGAGGATGGAAACCGCCTCGATTGCCGGCGAATTGCAGAAACCGAAGCAGGCATCGTGGGTCGAGAAACCACCGAGGCCTATCGTGCTGAAAGCGTGCACCACGGCGTCGAACCATGTCATGCCGGCCCAGTGGTAAGCCAGTATGCAGAGCACGGTAATGCCGGCATAGACCACCCACAATCCCTTGGCCGTCTGCGCCATGCGCGGTGTCAGTTTGGAGTCCTTCATCGGTCCGAGGGTCTCCGCCTTGAACATCTGGCGACCGCCAATGCCGAGCAAGGGCAGGATGGCCACGGCGAGAACGATCACCCCCATCCCGCCAAGCCAGACCAGCATCCCGCGCCACAGGTTGATCGACTGCGGCCGGGTGTTGAAATTGGTAAGGATGGTCGCACCCGTCGTCGTCAGACCGGAGACCGCCTCAAAGTAGCCGGCGGTCAGCGAACAGCCGAGATGGGGCACGAGTGGCAGAGCGGCAAACACCGGCAGGATCGTCCGCACCAGCACTACCAGGAGGAAGCCGTCACGGATCTGCAGGTTGCGCTTCTCGTGGCGCGTTGCCCACCACAGGCCAGCCCCCGTGGCCAGGGTGAGCAAAAACGCTTCATCGTAGGCGGTGGTGGCGCCATCGTCCTGGTACCAGGAGAACACCAGCGGGACAAGGAGTGTCAGGGCAAAGCTGAAGACCAACACACCGACGACACGGATGACCGGGTAGTAGCGCTTCATGGCACACCCGGCTGAAAGCGATAGCCGATACCGGTCTCGGTCAGGAAGTGGCGTGGCTGGGTCGGATCCCGTTCAAGTTTCTGCCGCAGGCGACGAATATAGATACGCACGTAGTGCTCCTGTTCTGGATGTCCGGGGCCCCATACCTCCCCCATCAGGTGCCTGTGCGTCAGCACTTTGCCGGCGTTGGCCAGCATCACGGCGAGCAGGCGGTGCTCGATCTGTGTGAGGTGAACGTCCTCTCCGGCACGCCGAACAGTGTGTCGCGCGATATCGACCTCAACCTCGCCGAAGCGATACGCCGTGACGGCCTCCTCGGCCGGGCTGTGGCGACGGAGCAGGACACGAACCCTGGCCAGCAACTCGCCGACACCGAAGGGCTTGGTCAGGTAGTCGTCGGCGCCGGCATCAAGAGCCTCGATCTTGTCGTGTTCGGCCGTACGGGCCGAGAGGATCAGGATCGGTAGGGAAGACCACAGCCGCAGCTCGCGAATGAAGTCGATACCGTTCATGTCGGGCAGGCCGAGATCGAGGATGACGAGATGGGCATCACCCGCAGCAACCGCTTCAAGCCCGGCGCGGGCGGTCGCGGTCTCGGACGCCATACAGCCTGACTTGCGAACGGCGTCGGAGACGAAACGGCGGATCTGCGGATTGTCCTCGACCACCACGACGCGTATCGGCAAATCGCTCACGACAGGTCTCCCTCCATCTCGGGCGGGGTGCCCAGCGGCAGCGTCAATCGCACCCAGGCCTTGCCCGGCGTGTTCTCGGCCGCGATGGCACCGCCATGGGCACTGACTATGGCGCGGCAGACCGCCAGGCCGATGCCTGTACCGGCGACCGTCGGCTCCTGGAAGCCACGCACGAAGGGATCAAAGACCTGGTCAAGTCGATCGGCGGGGAAGCCCGCACCCTCATTGCACACCGAAACCTCCAGGTTGGGGCCGCACACGCGTGCCAGCAAACCGATGGCTGTTCCAGGGGTTGAGTATTTTGCTGCATTCTCCAGCAGATTGCAGAGCACACGTTCCATGAGCACGGCGTCAAAGCAGACCAAGGGAAGGTCCGCGGGCAGTCCGATGTCAAGCTGTCGTGCCGCCAGCATATCGTCAAGCAGGCGCACACTCGACCCGACGATGTCATCGAGTGGCTGCCACTGCCTGTTGAGCATCACGCGTCCAGACTGAAGTCGGGCCATCTCCAGCAGATTGCTCACCATCCGGTGCATGGCGAGGGACTGGTCGCGCAGCATGCCTGCCGTCTCCGCGGCATGGTCTGACGAGTTCGCGTGGCGGTCGGACAGCGTATCGACGAGCGTATCAGCAAGGCCAACCAGGCTGGTCAGTGGTGTACGCAGGTCGTGCGACAGTGAAGAGAGGATTGACGATCGCAACTTCTCGGATTGCACCTCGAGTTCGCTCTGTTGCGCAATCTGGGCATAGTGAATCCGCTCAATGGCAATGCCTGCCAGGGAAGCGACTGCTTCAACGAGTGGCTGCAGCACATGCCGCGTCCTGGCCACGGCGAGAACGCCACGCGCGCGTGTCGCGCCGGCGAACGGCAGGAACACACTGTCTGCGTCGATTACGGCGGCGTTCTGTCGATACGCCGTAAGGGCATGAACTCGTGCCTCGTCGCCGATAGGCAGGGTGCCATGGATCGTCAGCGCCTCCTGTCCCGCACTTCCTTCATCGACCAACACCGCGCTGTCCATTTCAATCACACGCAGGAACCGGCCGACGATGTCGACCACCTGCTCGAGGGTCAGGGCAGCCCCGAGGTCGCGCGCCAGTTGATACAGCATGCGCGTTTCGCGTTCTTTCGACAGGATGGCTTCATTTTGCTCGGCGATGTGTGACGCCAGGTGCGAGCTAATCAATCCAACGGCCAGCATCACGGCAAAGGTGATCAGGTATTGTGCATCAACGACCGTGAACGACAGGTGTGGCGGGACGAAGAACAGGTCGAAGAGGGCGACGCTCAGGAATGCTGCGACAACGGCAGGGCCTCTCCCCAGTTTGACGGCGGCGATGAACACGACCAGGAGAAACAGCATCACGATGTTCGCCAGGTCCAGCCAGCCGCGCAGCGGCAGGGTCAGGACCGTAATCAGCGCACAGAGGGCCAGAGCTATCGGATAGCGCGCGCGAAACGAGTAATCGAGCACCCAATCTCTCCGATCAGGGGAAGTGGCGCAGTGTCCTGCAGTCGATGTAAAAACAGTGTAAACAGCCCCCGATCATCCGCGCAAAAGAACCGGGGGAAATGAGCGGGGCTGCGGCGGCGAGCTATAATCCGGCGCACCCTGATGTCCGGTCACCACTCTCCTTGGTGAGCCGTCCACCTATTCTGCCTGCACGTCGAAAGCCATGAACCATATTGCCAAATTGTTAAACGCCGACAATGTCGTGGCTGATCTCCAGGTCAGCAGCAAGAAGCGCCTCTTCGAACAGGTCGGCCTGTTGCTTGAAGATCCCGAGCGACTTGGCCGCAGCCAGGTTTTTGATGCCCTGTTCTCACGTGAAAAGCTCGGATCGACCGGGCTTGGACTCGGTGTCGCGATTCCGCACGGACGCATCAAGGGCCTCAAACAGGTGGTCGGCGCCTTCGTCCGCCTGGCCGCCCCAGTTAACTTCGATGCGCCGGATGGCCAGCCGGTCAATCTGGTCTTCGTCCTGCTGGTGCCTGAAGTGGCCACCGAGCAGCACCTGCAATTGCTCTCCGACCTGGCTCAGATGTTCTCCGAGCGTGCGGTGCGTGAGAAACTGGCTGCCGCACCTGACGCGGCAGCGATTCGCGCGACCTTCGCCGCCTGGCAAGCCGACTGACCGCTTCCCTCACGCCACGTTTCGCGGTAGCTGTCCTCTCACCTCCCTGACTCTTGCGAAAACGGTCGCTGAGTCGGTCCGCTGAAGAACAGTGCCGAGCCGGTCTAGCTGTGTTTGAAAGCAAGAAACATCTTGAAACAGCGCGCGAAGGCAAGCGGGGTTTCGCAATGTTCTGCCCACAGCTCGGCAGTCAGGGAGAAGGAGACGTCGCCAGCGGCTTCTCGGTCCTTGACCCAGACCAGACGCCGATCACTGAAGACGCCAGTCGGCAGGCGACTGCGGATGAACTCCCAGACCTCATCCAGATGGTCGAAATTCGCCAGTTCTCCCGTCCCATCGGCGCCTTCTTCTTCTTCCATGAAAACCTGGTAGCGCATCACGAACCTCAAGAAAAACGGCCCGCCACACCGACGGCGGACACGTGGTTGGCCAACAGCGCGCAATTATTGGCCAACGCGGGCGAATAGTCCATCCCGTTGTCGCTGCTGACGCGTGTCAAATCAATCTGCGTGCTCTTGGCCACCAGACCGCGCCACCCAGCGCTGTCCCGTGTCGGCAACCGGCGGTCGATGTCGTGCGGTGACCGGTGTCGCGGCGGCAGCTACCGCCGGCGACGCCTCAGCCCTTGACACACACTACCTGCCGCAGCGTATGCACCACTTCCACCAGCGAGCGCTGAGCGTGCATCACCGCGTCGATGTCCTTGTACGCCATCGGGATTTCATCGATGACCTCCCTATCCTTGCGGCACTCGACGTGTGCCGTGGCACGTTCCTGGTCGGCAACCGTGAACCGGCGTCTGGCCTCGTTGCGGCTCATCGTCCGGCCGGCGCCGTGGCTGCACGAGCAGAATGACTCCTCGTTGCCGAGGCCACGAACGATATAGCTTCTGGCACCCATCGAGCCGGGGATGATGCCGAGTTCGCCCTTGCGCGCCGACAGCGCGCCCTTGCGGGTGACGAAGATCTCGGACCCGAAGTGGGTTTCCTTCTGGACGTAGTTGTGGTGGCAGTTGACGGCCTCGACGTTGACGGTGAAGGGCCTGGTGATCACCTTGCGTGCGACGGCGATCAGACTGTCCATCATTGCCGTCCGATTGCGGCGCGCATAGTTCTGTGCCCAGCCGACCGCTTCAAGGTAATCGTCGAAATGCACGCTGCCTTCTTCGATGTAGGCGAGGTCGCGATCGGGCAGGTTGGCCAGGTGCTGCCGCATATCCGCCTGTGCCAGCGCGATGAAGGTGCTGCCGATGGCGTTGCCGACGCCGCGCGAACCCGAGTGCAGCATGAACCAGACGTGGTCGGCCTCGTCGAGGCAGACTTCGATGAAGTGGTTGCCGGTGCCCAGCGTACCCAGGTGCTTGTGGTTGTTGGTATCCCTGAGGTGGGGGTACTTTTCGACGATGCGCGTGAAGCCGGGCAACAGTTCGGCCCACAAGGCGCTGACCCGTTCCGGCGGGTTCTGCCAACTGCCCTCGTCGCGCTTGCCGCGGCCGACCGTACGGCCATGTGGTATCGCCTGCTCGATCGCGCTACGCAGGGGGTGCAGGCTGTCCGGCAGGTCGGAAGCCTTCAAGGTCGTGCGGGTAGCGATCATGCCGCAGCCGATATCCACGCCGACGGCCGCCGGGATGATCGCGCCGCGCGTCGGGATCACGCTGCCGATCGTCGAACCCTTGCCCAGATGCACGTCCGGCATCACCGCGAGGTGGCGGAAGATGAATGGCAGGCGGGCGGTGTTGATCAGCTGGAGGCGGGCCGCGTCCTCGATCGGCACGCCTTCGGTCCACAGCTTGATCGGCCGTCCATCCGGCACCTTGATGACTTCGATTGCTTCCGGGTTCATGCCAGCGAGCCAAGTCCGACAGGTTGCTAGCGCGTAATCGGCTTGTAGCGAATCCGCCTCGGTTTCGCTGCCTCTTCACCAAGGCGGCGTTTCTTGTCTTCCTCGTACTCGTGGTAGTTGCCGGCAAAGAAGGTCCATTGCGAATCACCTTCGCAGGCGAGAATGTGCGTGCAGATCCGGTCAAGGAACCAGCGGTCGTGGGAAATGACCAGCACGCTGCCGGCGAATTCAAGCAGAGCGTCTTCAAGCGCACGCAGTGTTTCAACGTCGAGGTCGTTTGACGGCTCGTCAAGCAGCAGGACGTTGCCGCCGGCAATCAGCGTCTTGGCCATGTGCAGGCGACCACGCTCGCCGCCCGACAGTTGACCAACGCGCTTCTGTTGATCGCCGCCCTTGAAGTTGAAGCGGCTGATGTAGGCGCGGGCCGGCGTTTCATACCTGCCAACGGTGAGCAACTCGGCACCGCCGGAAATTTCTTCGAAAACGGTCTTGTCACCGTCGAGACAGTCCCGGCTCTGGTCGACATAGGCGAGCTTGACGGTATTGCCAATCTCGATCTCGCCCGAATCCGGTTGCTCCTTGCCGATCAGCATGCGGAACAGCGTCGATTTGCCGGCGCCGTTCGGGCCGATGATGCCGACGATGGCGCCTGGCGGAACGTTGAAGCTCAGCCTGTCGATCAGCAGACGGTCACCGAAGGACTTGCTGACGTTCGTGAATTCGATCACCTTGCCGCCCAGGCGCTCGCCGACCGGAATGAAGATTTCCTGCGTCTCGTTCCGCTTCTGGTACTCGACGCTGGACAGTTCCTCGAAACGTGACAGCCGTGCCTTGCTCTTCGCCTGGCGGGCCTTCGGGTTCTGGCGCACCCATTCGAGCTCCTGCTTCATCGCCTTGATCCGGCCAGCCTCCTGGCGGCCTTCCGTCTCCAGGCGCGCCTCCTTCTGCTCCAGCCAGCTCGAGTAGTTGCCCTTCCACGGGATGCCCTGGCCGCGGTCGAGTTCGAGGATCCACTCGGCGGCGTTGTCGAGGAAGTAGCGATCGTGCGTCACCGCGACCACCGTGCCGGGGAAGCGCACGAGGAACTGTTCGAGCCAATCGACCGACTCTGCGTCGAGATGGTTTGTCGGTTCGTCGAGCAACAGCATGTCGGGCTTCGAGAGCAGCAGTTTGCACAGCGCGACCCGGCGTTTCTCGCCGCCCGAGAGGTTCTGGACCAGGGCATCCCAGGCTGGCAGGCGCAGCGCATCGGCGGCGAGTTCGAGCTGGCTGCCGAGGTCGGAGCCGGCGGTGGCGATGATCGCTTCAAGGCGCGCCTGCTCCTCCGCGAGCTGATCAAAATCGGCGTCGGGTTCGGCATAGGCTGCGTACACCGCTTCCAGCCTGGCCTGGGCCGCAAAGGCTTCGCCGAGGCCCGACTCGACTTCCTCGCGGACAGTCTTTTCGGGGTCGAGCTGGGGTTCCTGCGGCAGGTACCCAATCTTGAGGTTGGGCATCGGCGTCGCTTCGCCGATGATGTCCTTGTCGACTCCGGCCATGATGCGCAGAACGGTCGATTTGCCGGAGCCATTGAGGCCCAGCAGGCCGATCTTGGCGCCGGGAAAGAAGGAGAGCGAAATGTCCTTGATGATCTGGCGCTTCGGCGGCACGATCTTGCCGACGCGGTTCATCGTGAATACGTATTGAGCCATGGTTTTGCTTGTCGATCAGCGGGTGGAGGAGCCGTTGGCGAACGCAGGCCGCGTCCGGAAGACGTCAGTCTACCCGAGACTGACCGACCACGCCGGCTGAACATCGCGCTTTCGCAGGGTGGCCCGCGTCAGGCCAGCCGACGCCACGGACTGCGACCGACCAAACCACAGCCCCTATTTATCGACAAATGCCCGTTCGATAACGTAGTCACCCTGGGCGCCGATGTACGGCGATACCTGGAAGCCCCGGCTGTCAAGCAGGGCACAGCAGTCCCTGATCATCGCCGGGCTGCCGCAGACCATGGCGCGGTCGCGCGCCGGATCGAAGGGGGGAAGGCCAATGTCGGCGAACAGGCGGCCGCTGTTGACCAGTTGGGTGATTCGACCCTGGTGGCAGAACGGCTCGCGGGTGACGGTCGGGTAATAGATCAGCTTGTCGCGCACCAGATCGGCGAAATATTCGTGTTGGGGCAACTCCTCGCTGATGAAGTCGCGGTAGGCCAGATCCTTTTGCCAGCGAACACCATGGATCAGGATCACCTTTTCAAAACGCTCATAAGTCTCGGGGTCCTGGATCAGGCTGATGAACGGCGCGAGACCCGTACCGGTCGCCAGCAGATAGAGATTCTGGCCGGGCCGCAGGTCGCGCAGCACGAGCGTACCGGTCGGCTTGCGGCTGACAACGACCTCGTCACCGACCGCGAGGTGTTGCAGCTTTGAGGTCAATGGGCCGTCGGGTACCTTGATGCTGAAGAACTCGAGGTATTCGTCGTGATTGGCGCTGGCAATGCTGTAGGCGCGAGTCAGCGGACGCCCCGCCTGCGGCAGGCCGACCATCACGAATTGACCATTGATGAAGCGCAGGCCAGGATCGCGGGTGGTGCGAAAGCTGAACAGGGTATCGTTCCAGTGATGGACCGAAAGGACGCGTTGGGCGGAGAAGTTGCTCATCGTTTTGACCATGGTTGGCTCTTGACCGGGAAATCGTATTTGCTCATGTTATATTTGTAAAACCGATTTGTTGAATAGATGATATCTACAAAATAAATATGCGATACAGCTTGCGCCAGATCGAGGTGTTCGTTGCGGTTGCCCGGCACGAGAGTGTTTCGCGTGCCGCCGAAGAGCTTTCCCTGTCGCAGTCAGCGACCAGCACGGCACTCGCCGAACTCGAACGACTGTACGACACCCAACTTTTCGACCGGTTCGGCAAGTCGCTGCGTATCAACGAACTCGGGCAGGCGCTGCTGCCGCAGGCCGTCGAGTTGATCGAGCGGGCGGCGGCTATCGCCAGTGTGCTCGAAGGTCGCGCCGGATACGGACGGCTGCGCATCGGCGCAACGCTGACCATCGGCAACTATCTCGCGACGCTGGTCGTCGCTGATTTCCTCAAGCGCCACCCCGAAGGTACGTTGCAGTTAAAGGTGGAAAACACGAGCACGATCGTCGCCCAGGTAGCGCGCCACGAACTCGATCTGGGGCTGATCGAGGGTACCTGCCGTCACCCCGATCTGATCGTTGAACCCTGGGTGGCCGACGAACTGGTGGTGTTCTGCGCGCCCACTCATCCGCTGGCGAAAGAGGGCAGGGCAACGCTGATGGAACTGACAAGGGAGGCATGGATTGTGCGCGAACCCGGATCGGGAACGCGAGAAACACTCGACCAGGCTCTGCGCCATCACCACTCGGCCTTGAACATCCGACTCGAACTGGAACATACCGAAGCCATCAAGCGCGCCGTCGAGTTCGACCTCGGCATTGCCTGCATCTCGCGCCTCGCACTGCGCGAGGCGTTCCGACGCGGCAGCCTGGTGGCGATCGAAACGCCCGAACTCGACCTGCGCCGGCACTTCCACTTCCTCTGGCACCATCGGAAATTCCAGACCGCCGGGATGCGCGAGTTCATCGGCCTTTGTCGGACGATGACCGCCGGTATCGAGCGTAGCGACCAGATCGAATGGCCGGTCATTCCTTAGGTGGAGCGACCGCTGAACTGATTCGCCTGGCGGTCAACCTGACCGGTCGCAGATTTGCCCTGGCCGAAGCTCCCCGACGAACCAACTCCCGCACGCGCGTGCATCCCTTGCCGGCACGCAGCGCCTGTGGGGAAATTTCCCGCATAATATCATTTGCTTGAAATCGCAAGAAAAGGGACACTTGGTGTCTTTTACTGGAAGCCTTGCCGATGGAAGTCAGGCCGGGCAGAAAGCCCTTCCGTATATTGTCGCTGGACGGCGGTGGTACCTTTGCCTTGATCCAGGCGAAGGTGCTTGATGATCTCTTTCCGGGCGAGGATGGACATCAGGTTCTCAGCCATTTCGACCTGGTGTCGGCCTGCTCGGGCGGGGCGATCGTCGCTGCGGCACTGATCGAGGGCTATGCGCCGCGCGAAATCTTCGAGCTGTTCGACAGCCCTGCCAATCGGCATGCACTTTTTGGGCGCTTGCCCTGGTACCGGAGTCTGTTGCAGCTGGTTACCGGTGTTTTCTCCCCGTCGAGCCCGGTTGGCCGGCGTTTCTCGACCGGTGGCAAGCTTGAATTCCTGCATCGCATACTGCCCCGGATGGGCACCACCTCGCTGCACAGCCTGCACGGAATCCTCAACGACAGCATCGCTTCGTTCCGGGCGCAGCGCGATGAACCGGACCGGCCAATGTCCTTTCTTTTTGTGACCTACGACTTCGACCGGGACCGGGCTCGCATGATGCGCAGCAATGTCGCGAGCCCGGCCGCCAGCTTCCCGCATCGGCAGCAGCGCGCGACCCTGGCGGAAGCGGCGCATGCGTCAAGCACCGCACCGATCAACTGGTTCGACAAGCCAGCTGAATTTGACGGTTGCCGTTTCTGGGACGGCGCCATGACGGGCTACAACAATCCAGTGCTGGCAGGCGTTGTCGAAGCCATCGCCATGGGTGTGCCGCGTCGCGACATCGGCGTCCTCTCGCTTGGCACCAGCACGGTTTTTCTACCCGAGTGCGGCACCGAAGGGATCCCCGATGCGCTGTGCCAGCCGCGCGCCAGGACCGGCTTTCTCCCGGAGCTTGTCAAGGTCGGCAAGACCATCATCGCTGATCCTCCGGACGCGCACACCTTCATTGCTCACCTGATGCTCGACGGCGGTTTGCCGCTCGACGTCTCCTGTTGTCCCCACACCGAAACGGCAATTGTGCGCATGAATCCGGTGATTCAGCCGGTCATCGATCGCGCGACCGGGGAGTGGAACGTTCCAGTTGGCTGGGGGGTGGGAGAGTTCCGCCGCATTGCCGAGATGGATATCTCCGCGCGCAGGCAAGACGACGTGGACTTGATCAAGCGGCTATGCGACGGGTGGTTGCGGGATGAATGGCACAATCAACCCATTCGGGGTTGCGGCATCTGGGCGTCGCCATCGTCGGATTCTCCTTTGGCGAACACGGATCGCTTGTGCGAGATTGGCCATCGCTGGTATCGCGATGCCAAATCCGCCTGGACCGCGCTGTCGGCTTGAGGCCAGCGAACCGAGCCCGGCATGCGCAATCCACGAATCCTGATTCTCAACTGCTATTCCGACAACCACCGTCACGCGCGGGGGAACCCCTGGCTCGTGCCGCAGTCGATAGCGCCGGCGGTTCTGGCCGGAATGCTCGATCCCGCGCACGTCGATATCCGGCTCGCCTGCGAATTTCGCAACGGCCCTTTCGAGGATCTTCGCGCGTTGCAATGGGCAGACCTGTTGGTACTGACCGGCCTCAACCCGGCGTTCGACCGCATGAAGCAGGTCACGGCGTATGCCCGAGCGGTCAATCCGGGCATCGTTGTCGCCATGGGCGGTCCGTTGGCGCGGATGCTGCCCAATCTCAGCCGCCGCTATTTTGATTACGTCTGCAGTGGGGATGTCGAGCAGATAACAAGCGTGGTGGATGCGGTCTTTGGCCCGGGGCACGCTGCCGACATACCCATTGCGCGGCATGACCTGTTGCCCGGGAATCGCATCATCGGCTATGCGGAAACCTCCCGCAACTGCAACTTCCGCTGCAGCTTTTGCGCCATGACGGCCGAAGACCAGCAATTCATGGCCTACGACCTCGACGATGTGCGCCGGCAGATTGAGGCGCTTGGTTACCGTCAGTGCGTCATGTTCCTTGACCAGAATTTTTTTGCCGGGCCGCGCGCGCACTTCAAGGCACGCATGGCGCTCCTCAAGGGGTTGTTCGAACAACGGAAGTTCGGCGGCTGGGCGGCGCTGGTGACTGCCGATTTCTTCAAAGGCGCCGACAACGTCTCGCTGGCACGCGAATCCGGCTGCATCGGGGTTTTTAGTGGCGTCGAATCGTTCAGCCGCGCGCAGGTCACCGCCCTCAACAAGAAACAGAATCTGGTGCTGCCGCAGGAGGAAACCATCCGATCGTGTCTGGAGGCCGGTCTGATCTTCCACTACGGTCTGATCTTTGACCTAGTAGTTCGTTTCAACAATAGACATGAACATTCAGTGATAATGACATGATTTCAAGCCTTTTCTGTGTGAGGTGTGGTCATGTCCGGAAAGACGAGTCGGGCGGCACTGGCAGTGACGGCGGCGGAAGAGGAGATGCTCTGGAATCTGGCCCGGTCGAGAACGGCGCCGGTACGTGAAGCCGAGAGGGCGAAGATTCTTCTGGCGTACGCGGAGAACCGGTCGATTACTGAGGTCATGCGCCGAGTGGGAGTGGGACGTTCGACGGTGTACAAGTGTATCGACAAAGCCCTGGCCGAAGGTGTGGCGGCTGGGCTGAAGGATGCCTATCATCGCCCGCATGAGCCTGAGATTGGCGAGGAGGCCAAGGCCTGGGTGGTCAGTTTGGCCTGTACCAAACCGAAAGATCATGGACGGGCAGCGGAAGTGTGGTCGATTTCGGCGTTGGCGGAATTTGTCTCGAGCCATGCCGAGGAGGCTGGCCATCCGCGTTTGGCGCAAGCGGGCAAGAGTACCGTCTGGCGGATTCTCAACGAGCGGCAGATCAAGCCGCACAAGATCAGCTATTACCTGGAACGGCGCGACCCGGATTTCGATCGGAAGATGCAAGAGGTTCTGATGGTTTATCAGGATGTGGCTTTGTACCGCTGTTCATGATGCGCGTCCAAATCCGATCTACACCGTGAGCGTCGACGAGAAGCCAGGTGTTCAGGCGCTGGGGCTGACGGCGCCGGACTTGCCTCCGGTGCCTGACAAAGCGCCCACCCTCGGGCGCGATTACGAGTACGTTCGCCATGGCACCGTCTCGATTCTGGCTGGCATTGATCTGCACTCCGGTCATATCTTCGAGCGAGTCGAGGATCGGCACCGTAGCGCCGAGTTCATTGAGTTGCTCAAGGACATCGACGCCCACTATCCTCCAGAGGCGATCGTTCGCCTCGTTCTCGACAATCATTCGGCACACATCTCGAAGGAAACCCGGGCCTTCCTCGCGACGCGCCCTGGGCGCTTCGAGTATGTCCACACCCCCAAACACGGCTCGTGGCTCAACCTCATCGAGTGCGCCTTCTCGAAGATGGCTCGCACCTTCTTGCGGCATATCCGGGTCACTTCTCTGGACGAACTCAAGGCACGCATCCACCAAGGAGTCGACGAGATGAACGCGGCCCCAGTCGTCTTTCGTTGGAAGAAGTTCGATCTCGCCATAGCCTGATCTGACCATGTTTTCGCGGAACGTACTACTAGTTGACCAGACGATCGACGACTTGCTGGCTGAAATTGAATTCATCGTCGCCAACCCGCGCATTACTCTGCCGAGCTTCCTTAGTTTTACCATCCCGATGCTGGGGACGCCGCTGTTTGGCAGACGGCTGCGCGAGGGTCTGTTGCTGCCGAACGTCAAGTTGCGCGACATGGACGGGCGGTCACTCGTATGCTACCCTGTCGACGCCATCGAAAACGCCATCGCCTTTGCTGCGCGCATGGATAAGGGCCTGATTTCCAAACGCAAGCTGGCAGCGCACGCTTGGCGGTTCTTTTGCTGCTATCGCGCGACGCTATCCAGGTGGGGACTATTGAGCGGCCTGGGAAACGCCTGGACGATGAGCCACCCGCGTTTCGGCAGCAACGGCCGCGACGGCATTCCACCCGGCCGGGAGGGTTGCCGCAGCTACCTTGCCAGCTCCGAACCGCTCGGCTCGCTGTACCGCCCCCGCATCAGGATTCCCGAACGCTACCGCGGGCATTTCGAGCCGCTATACGTTACTGATCCCGATGGCGAGCTGCACGATGACCTGATTGGCGACGCAGCCAGCCTGCTCCCTCCGACCGGGAAGGGCGAAGCGGCGACAGTCCCCACCTATAATGCAATTGCCATATCCTGAAAAAGCGCCAGATCCTGGCGTCTCTGGAGACAGGAAGCGTGGATGAAGAAAAACCACGGGATGATGCGTGTGATGATCAAGCGGATCTGTAGGGGGCTGGTGCTCCTGGCGGTGATAGCCCTCGTGATTCCGGGGGCCTGGCCGGAAACCAGCACCTTCTCGGCAAGATTGACGACTCTGTGGGATGCCCCGCAAGGTCCCGGTCGGTCGGACGATGCGAGCCGCTGGCTGACCCGGCTCCGCGATTTACTGTCACGACCGGGTGCGGGTTGTGAGGACCTGGAACTGCCAGAGTTGTCATTGACCAAGCCGGCCCGCGCTTTCCAGATCAAGGTCGAGCACGAGCGGTTCGGGGACCGATCGCCAATCGTCTACCTGCAGGAACCGATTGCCGAATTCTTCATTGTCGTCGCCACCGACGTCAATGGTTGCCCCTGGTATTCCATTTCCGGTCGTGGCTTACCGTTTGCCCAGCGTGATATCGTCAGCCCGTTCCCCTACGCTCGCCTTCCACCGTTGCCCCAGGGCGCGACCATCACTGCGATCGTGCAGGACTACAAGGCAATCCGTCCGTGGATCATGATCACCGACGAAGCCAGCTTCGTGCGCGAAAACACCGTGCTCTGGGTCGGCCTGGGGGCCTACACCGGCATCCTGCTGATGATGATTGTCGTCGCCCTCGGCTTCGACGCCTACGCAGGTAGCCGCGTCGCATTGGCCTATGCCTTTTACTGTGCCGCGTTGCAGGTCTGGCTGGTGCAGAATTTTGGAGTTGGCTCCGCTTTTGTGCCGTTCTGGCCCGGTCCGGAGTACTTCCCTACGCTGCAGGCGATCTCGGTCGCCGGCGTGGTGCTCGGGATCGGCTTCGCAGTCATCGAGTTCCTGCAGCTGCGGGGCAGGGTGCGCGTGGCGATTGGCGGCTTCGTCCTGCTCAGCGCGCTCTGCTTCCTCGCTTCGGCATGGCATCCGGCCGGTTACCGTGCCGGGGCGGCCGTCCTCTCCGTTCTGGCCGTTGCGACCATCGTGTTGCTCGTCAGGGGCGTGTTCAAGGGCGATACCTCGCTCCGGCTGTTTACGCTGGGGCTAGGCGCGACCATGGTCGGCGGGGGGGTGCAGGCTTTTTCAGTGGTCGGTAGCGGTGTCGAGGTTGGCCGGCTGGCGGCCTTCGCGTTTCCGATCGGCAGCCTGCTTCAGGCAGCTTTCTGGCTGGCAGCGCTGATTGTCCGGCTGCGGGGCGAGCACCGGGAGTTGCATGAGCTCGAAGGACAGCAGGCGGCGATCATGTGGGCGATGCCTGACCTGATTCTGGTCATCGATCGGCAAGGGGTCTGCCTCGACTACAAACAGCCCTACGCGACGCGATTCTTCGTCGCCGGTGGCGAACTGGTCGGAAAAAACGTGGCAGAGGTTCTGCCAACCGAGACGGCCGGTACTATCCTGCGGGGTGTCGAGCAGGCGCTGCAGCGAGGGGAACTGCAATCGGTGTTCATCGACCTGCCAGTAGACGGGGGCATTCACCACTACGAGGCGCGTATCGCGCCAAACGGACCCAGCAAGGTGGTGGTGGTCGTGCGCGACATCACACTGCAGAAGCGCAACGAGGAAAAGATTCGTCGCCTGGCCTACTTCGACACCCTGACCGGCTTGCCAAACCGGCAGAGTTTTCTCGAACGTCTCGATCGCGAATTGCTGCGCGCACGCCGGACGAGTAGCCGGATAGCGCTGCTGTTTCTCGACCTGGACGGCTTCAAGCGGATCAACGACACGCTTGGGCACAGTGCCGGCGACTGCCTGCTGCAGACCGTCGCCGACCGCCTGCAGGAAAGGCTGCGCGCAGGCGCCTTCATTGCCCGGCCGGCGCTGGACGAATCGGGCCTGCACTTCGCACGTCTTGGCGGCGACGAGTTCACTGTTGTTCTGCCCGATGTCGACACCGCCGAGGCCGCCTGCGTGGTCGCACAGCGAATACAGGAACTGCTCGGACGAGCTGTCCTGATCGGTGAGCAGGAGATCGCGGTTACCTCTAGCATCGGCATCGCGCTCTTTCCCGACGACGGCGACGATGCCGCGACGCTGTTGAAGCACGCGGATACCGCGATGTATTACGCCAAGGAGCAAGGGCGCAACAACTGGCAGTTGTATGAGCGCACGCTGACTACCCGAACGACGGCACGCCTGGCGCTGGAGGGCGATATTCGCAAGGGCCTCGAACGAGGCGAATTCCGTCTATTCTATCAACCGCAGGTGCGCGCCAGCGATGGCACGATCGTCGGGGTCGAAGCACTGGTCCGCTGGCAGCATCCGCAGCAGGGGCTGGTATCGCCGGCACTGTTCATTCCGGTTGCGGAGGAAAGTGGTCTGATCATCCCGCTCGGCGAGTGGGTGCTCAATGCCGCCTGCAGCCAGGTGCGGGAATGGCAGCAGCGTGGCGTGTCGGTCCCACGGGTGGCGGTGAACGTTTCGGCACGCCAGCTTGGCGCACCGGATTTCCTCGACACCGTTGCGGCGATCATCGTCGCAGCGGGCGTCGCTGCCGACCGGCTCGAACTGGAGTTGACCGAGAGCATTCTGATGGATCCGGAGGCCGAACGAATCCAGGGACTGTTTCGCCTGCGCGCAATGGGCGTTCACTTCTCGATCGACGATTTTGGTACTGGCTACTCATCGCTGTCGTACATCAAGCGCTTCCCGATTGGCACGCTGAAGATCGATCAGAGTTTCATCCACGGCCTACCACAGCATGCCGACGATGCCGGCATCACCACCGCGATAATCTCCATGGCCCGCGGCCTCGATCTGGACGTCATCGCCGAAGGCGTTGAAACCAGAGAGCAGCTCGATTTCCTGCAGCGTGCGCAATGCCCGAAGCTGCAAGGCTATCTGTTCAGCTACCCGCTGCCGCCAGATGAAATGGAAGCTCTCCTGCGTCGCGGCTGCATCTCCTTGTCTCCGGAAGGTGCCAGAGAATGAGCCAGACGTCGCTGCAAGTGGCGGACCTTCGGGCCCCTGGCAGGGCAATCGCATGAATGCCATCGTCGTGAACCCTCCGAAATAATCGTTTACGCTCAACGAGTTACAAAGGGGCTGTTCACAGCCCCCTGATTTGTGTAGTTTTCTGTCTTTTTGGGGTTTTCCATGAGGGCAGAAAGCAAGTTCCGGTTGGTCGACGTCTGGGTGGGCGTGCGCGATCCGAGGCAGAGTACGAAGGTCGAGCACGACCTGATCGAGTTGCTGGTGGTTGCAGTCAGTGCGGTCCTGTCAGGGGCCGACACCTTTGTCGAAATCGAGGCTTGGGCGAAAGAGAAGCTGGAGTGGTTGCGGGAGTATCTGAAACTCGAACAGGGCATCCCCTCGCACGACACCTTTGGCCGGGTCTTTGCGGCGATTGATCCCGACGAATTCGGGGCGGCCTTCGTGCGCTGGGTGGGCCAGGTGTTGCCCGTGCTGGCAAACGGCGACGTGGTGGCCATCGACGGCAAGACCAGTCGTCGGTCGGGAAAGGTGGGCGCCACACCCCTTCACCTGGTCAGCGCCTTTGCGGCCCAAGCGGGTGTGGTGCTCGGGCAGCGCGCGACCGCCAAGAAGTCGAACGAGAAGACCGCCATCCCGGAACTGCTGGCGACCTTGGCACTGCAAGGCAGCATCGTCACCATCGATGCGATGGGCACGCAGCCGAACATTGCACAGGCCATTCGGGACCGCGGCGCGGACTACCTCCTGGCCGTCAAGGACAATCAGCCCAAGCTGGCCGAATCGATCGACGACTTCTTCATCGCCTTCGAGGCGGCACCAGCCAAGACGCCCCACCAGTTCCACGAAGTCGTCGAGAAGGATCATGGCCGGATCGAAGTGCGTCGCTGCTACGTCTTCAACCAGCTGGACTGTCTGCACGCCCCCGAGCGCTGGCCAGACCTGAAATCGTTTGCGGTGATCACCAGCGAACGGACCATCAGGGGGAAAGCGACTTCGACTGAACGGCGCGTGTATCTCAGTAGCTTGCCACCTGACGCTCAGCGCATGAATCAGAGCGTCCGCCAGCACTGGCGTGTCGAGAGTGTGCCGCAGGCACACAGAAAGGAAGTTCGTAATGGACTGACGAACTGTGTAGAAGCTACACGGAAGATGAGGGTAGGTCCCTCGGGGTCGGCTTTCAGGAGCGGGCCTCAAACCACCCCAAGCTGCTGCGGTCAAGAGCCGTGGTGGTGAGCGTTGGGGTCAAAGCGTCGAGGACGTACCTCGAGCAGGTAAGGATCAGAGAGACGAACGAAAGTGAACCTTCGCTGACGCGTCGTAATCCAGAGACTTGTCGTCAAAACCAGGGGCGTTTCTATCTTCTGGGACAAGCTTGCCGGGCACCTGACTACTGGGCAAGCGGCGGCCGGCGTATAGGAGGCGTGAAGCTGATCCAGGCTTTTGTGTGGAACTGCGGGAACCAGTCGTTCCGATGTCAAGGGAGAAGCACAAGTGGCAGAAACCACGAGGCGAGAGTACCGATGCGGAGCACTGGGACGGACCGACCCGTACGAGCGATGAAGGCTGGTAATGCGGCTGGAGCAAAGGGGTCGGATCAAGCGGTTGCACTTGGCGTTCAACTGGCAACAGGAGGAAACGGATGAGTGCAACAAAACCATTTGCCATTGACAAATGGCTGGTGTACGAAGCGTATCAAGCGGTCAAAGCCAATGCGGGATCGGCAGGGGTGGATAAGGAATCGATCGGCGACTTCGAGAAGGATCTGAAGGGTAACCTGTACAAGATCTGGAACCGGATGTCGTCGGGAAGCTACTTTCCGCCGCCGGTCAAAGCGGTTGCCATTCCCAAGAAGAATGGCGGGGAGCGCATATTGGGTGTTCCAACGGTGGCAGATCGTGTGGCGCAGACGGTTGTCAAGCGGGTGATAGAGCCCGGGATTGAAGCCAAGTTTCTACCGGATTCCTACGGTTATCGGCCCGGAAGGTCGGCGCTGGATGCCGTGGGGGTAACGCGGGAACGATGCTGGAAGTATTCTTGGGTTCTAGAGTTTGATATCAAAGGCCTGTTTGACAACATCGACCATGCATTGCTGGAGAAGGCGCTCGAGAAGCACGTGGAGTGTGAATGGGCCATGCTGTATATCAGGCGCTGGCTAACTGCGCCGCTGCAACAGGCGGACGGAACCCGGGTAGAACGTACCCGGGGGACACCGCAAGGCGGCGTCGTCAGTCCGGTGTTGGCCAACCTGTTCCTTCACTACACGTTTGACGTCTGGATGACGAAACACTATCCGGACAACCCCTGGTGCCGGTATGCGGATGATGGGTTGGTCCATTGTCGGACCGAGCAGGAGGCGCAGGCCCTGATGGCAATCCTCGCAAGTTAGCACCAAAGCATAACTATTGTGCGCGGTTGCGCCGATCGCACCTGTCTTGCATAATGGCGGTATAAAGCGTTGTTTATAAAGGAGAACCACATGACAGCCTGAATATTCGAATATGCTTATGAAGCTCTCTAACTATCTGTTGTCAAGAGAGTTCATGGAAGTAGCTCGGCTCGACCCCAAACACTTTACCCGCCAACGCACCCTGACGCTGCCGACCGTCCTGAGCTTTCTGCTCTCCGGAGTCCAGGCCGCGGTACAGTCCGAACTTGATCAGTTCTTCGCCAATCTGCGCAATCGCGCCGACTCGGTGCGCGAAGTAACGGCACAAGCTTTTTCGCAGGCGCGCTACAAGATCAATGCGCTGGTGTTTGGCGAAGTCAATCAGGAGCTGATCCGCTTGGCGGAGGAGCACCTGCCCTTCCCGAGATGGAAAGGGCTCCGCGTGGTCGCCGCGGATGGGAGCGACGTTCGCCTGACCATGATGAAGGACGGGGTCCGGTCGATCGTTAAAGGCATGGCGTTTGGCCTGTACTTGCCAGGGATCGAACTGTTTCTGGACTTCCGGCTGCATGAGCCTTTGTCCAATGAGCGCCAGATGTTCTTCGAGGCGATCGACTGTCTGCGCCCCGACGATCTGCTGCTGATGGATCGAGGCTTTCCGTGTCGTTGGCTGGTGTCGGTACTGACCGCGCGCCAGCTCCATTTTTGTATTCGTTGCGATTTGTCGCGAGGATTCAAGGTGGTACGTGAGTTCCTGCGGTCCGGCCAAAGCGAGCAGGTGGTCGTCTTGCGCGCCCCGAATGCCCGCGATGCCAAAGACTATGAATGTCCGGCGACGCCGACCACTGTTCGCCTGGTGCGGGTAGTGACACCGAATGGACGGATCCATGTGGTGATGACCTCGCTCCTCGATCCGGTGGCGTTTCCCGCCGCCGAGTTCGCCGATCTGTACCACGGTCGGTGGCGGATCGAGGAGGCATACAAGCGGGTCAAGCATCGCCTCCAACTGGAGCATACCTCCGGCCTGTCTTGGCACGCGGCGCGCCAGGACTTTGGTGCCAAGGCGGTCTTCGACAACCTCAACGCCCTGGCGGCCTATGTCGCCACGGCGGCTCATCTGGACCCGGAATCCTTGTACAAAATCAACCGCACCCTCGCGATCGACAAGATCAAGCGGCAACTCGGTCGCTGGCTTTTGGCCGCTCAGGCTACCACTCGCCGCCTCAAACCGCTCCTCGCAGAAATCGCTCTGAACCTCCAGAAGTTTGTTCCCGACCGTTCGCAACCTCGCAAACCTCAGCCGAAACCCCACCTGTCTCACGCCTATAAGTGATTATGCTTATATGCTAACTTGGGAGGATTGGCCCTGATGGCGGCGCTCGATGCAAGGTTTGCGCAATGCGCCCTGCAGATGCATCCGGACAAGACCAAGATCGTGTACTGCAAAGACGGTAGTCGCAAGGGGAGGTATCCGGTCACGCAGTTTGATTTCCTCGGATATACCTTCCGGCCAAGGGTGGTGAAGAACAGCAAGCGCAACAGCCTGTTTGTGAGCTTCACCCCGGCGGTCAGCAACAAAGCGATTACGGCGATGCGGGCAACGACACGCAAACTGAGCTACCGAAATCGGACGGAGCTGAGCCTAGCCGACATTTCCCGACTGCACAATCCAGTCCTGAGGGGCTGGCTCGCGTATTACGGAAGATTCTATCGGTCGGCAATGTACCCCGTCTTCAGGCACTTCAACAAGACGTTGGTGGCTTGGGCGATGAGGAAGTACAGACGGCTGAAGGGCCACAAGATACGGGCGAGCAGGTTTCTCGAACAGCTTTCCGAGACGCAGCCGTATCTCTTCGTGCATTGGCAGAAAGGAATGGTCGGTGCGTTTGCTTGATGGGAGCGGTGTGAATCGAGAGGTTCACGCACCGTTCTGTGAGAGGCCGGGGGTGCAACTCCTCCGGCCGACTTGCCACAGTCTGCACTGGTGCATGGACGTGGTCTTTGGCGACGACCAGATGCGGGCCCGTACCGATCATGCCGCTCACAACCTCGCTGTCGTACGCCAGTTCGTCTTGAATCTCATCCGCCTCTCCCCGACCAAGCGCAAGGGCGGTCTCAAGGTTCAGCGCCTCATCGCCGCTACCTCCGATACCTTCCGCGCGGAACTGCTCGGTCTTGTATAAGATTCATGCAATTGCCCTGGGGCCCCTGGTCCTGGCGCAAGTGCCCGATAATATCCGGTACCTGTCGCAATAGCGCGCGGAAATCGTCATCGACTTCGTCAAGTAGAGGGTCAGAAATTCATGAAATATCCCGATTTTTTCGACGCCATCCCGCGCATCGTGCTGCGCGACCCACTGGCGGAATTCCTCGGTGCAGCCGACGGAGGCCTCATCGAGTACAGCTACCTCGACGCGGTGAAACTCGCCGGGCATTCCTGCCCCACGGTTGCATCCGCCTTTTGCCTGACCCGGCGGGCCATGCGGGCACTGTATGGCGACGCGTTGCCCGAGCGTGGCGGGCTGCGCGTGGCGTTCTCCGCATCGGTTGCAGATGGCGTCACCGGGGTGACGGCCAACGTCGTCTCGATGTTGACCGGCGCCGCCGGAGAAGGCGGGTTCAAGGGGCTTGCAGGGTCCTTCGAACGTCGTTCCCTGCTGTCATTCAACGCGGCTATTCCGTCTGACATCCGGTACACCCGGCGCGACGGGCATGGTGAGGTCGACACGGCAGCGCACCTGAGCCAGGTGCCTGCGGACCCGGAACTCCGTCCGCTGATGCAACGCTGCCTGTCCGGAGTGGCGGACGCGAATGAGCGGCAACGATTCGCGGCTTTGTGGCAGGATCGGGTTCGCCGAATCCTGCTTGATCATGGTGACGATGCCGCGGTCTTCCGGGTTCACCGCACCGCCTGAGAAGGAAAGCCCCGCTCAACAATGCCAGCCACGCTCCGCTGCACGGTCTCGCGGTAGACCTGAATCCCGGCTTGCGGCAGGGCATCAACCGATATCAGACAGTTTGTTCAGGATCATTCCAGACAACAGGGAGTACCCACATCATGCCCATCTACGAATACGAGTGCACCACCTGCGGCAAGGCGTTCGAGAAGCTGGTACGCCAGTCCTCGCCAGCGCCGGAGTGTCCTGGCTGCCACAGCACCGATCTGCGCAAAAAGGTCTCGGCCTTTGCCGCCATAACCGGTTCGGCTTCGGGGTCTGCCGACCTGCCGGGCCCTTGCGGGAGTTGCGGCCATCCTGATGGCCCTGGCGCCTGCCGATTCAACTGAGAGACTTGGCATGACCCGTGCATGCAGTGGATGCTGCTGCCGTGTGTCGTCGCCTGAACGCAGCCCTCGATATCATGACGGTGAAGGGCGTCAAGGCCCTGCCGTGCTCCCCAAGCGGACGGGCGGCCAAGCGCCTCGCCGAGTCGACCGGTCTGGAAGCCAGGACCAAGGTTTTCCGCCAGGCGGCCAGCTCGCGCTTCGTCCGCAGTGCGCACCAGATAAACCGGGGAATCACCGGCGCACCAGGGATCAACGCCACCTTGCAGGCGGTACTGAATCCGCCGGGCGAGCACAGTGCCCCGCACTACCTGATGCTCACGCGCAACCTGATCTATACCGGCATCACTCGCGGCAAGAAGCTGGTGGTGCTGGTCGGCCAGAGGCGAGCACTGGCCATGGCCGTGAAGGGCCAGCAAACGGAACGACGTTGGTCAAAATTGAAGGAACGCTTGCGCACGAGCCCTTTCGGCCTTGAGATGAATGACCATGGCATCAATACGTTCCCGGTTTTGTGAACTGAAACAGCTGGCGAGCCGGATGGTCACGGGCCTTTCATCGCGCCTCGCCGGCACGCTCAATGCCCTCCGCCACCCGACCCGGCGGGGGGTGATCCGGACACTGGTGGCAGTGCCGACCCTGTTGCTGCTTTATGTGTTGATCCTGATTCCATTCACGCCAAGTATCAGCAACATCCGCAAGGCGTCATCGGAGCAACCGGCTCAGATCCTCTCGGCAGATGGCAAGAAACTGGCCGAGTTCAAGCAATCCAACCGGGAATGGGTCGCACTCTCCGAGATTTCACCACATGTCATCGATGCCCTGATTGCCACCGAAGATCACCGTTTCCACGACCATTTCGGTCTCGATTGGCGACGCACCGCTGCCGCAGCGCTCAACACGTTCAGCGGCGATCGCCAGGGCGGTTCGACCCTGACGCAGCAGCTTGCCCGCAACCTCTACCCAGAAGCGATCGGCCGGGCCCCCACGCTGACGCGAAAGATCAAGGAGGCCATCACCGCATTGAAGATCGAGGCCATCTACAACAAGAACGAAATCCTCGAAACCTACCTCAACACCGTGCCTTTCCTCTACAACGCCTACGGCATCGAAATGGCGGCCCGCACCTATTTCGATACCTCGGCCGACCAACTCGATGTACTGCAAAGCGCTACGCTGGTCGGCATGCTCAAGGGCAACACCTATTACAACCCCGTTCTCAATCCCGAGCGCGCCCTGCAGCGACGCAACACGGTACTGAAGCAGATGGTCAAGCGCGGGAAACTGACCTCCAGACAGTTTGACTCGCTCAGCAAGAGGCCATTGCGTATCGACTTCGAGCGACAGGTGGAACCACCGGGACCCGCACCACATTTCGCCAGGCACCTGCGCAAATGGCTGATTGCGTGGGCCGACCGCAACGGCTACAGCCTCTATGGCGACGGGCTGGTGGTACATACCACCATCGATTCCCGGCTGCAGGCGGCGGCCAGCGCGGCCGTGACTCGCCAGGGCAACCGCTTGCAGAACATCGCCAACGCGGCATGGGGAAGGCGCTTGGCGTGGAGTACCGACTCCAGCCTGGTCCAGGCCTTCATCCGCGAATCACCCGAGTACGCCTCCGCCGTCGCCAAAGGCCGCACGGCCGAACAGGCCATGCAGGACCTTCAGGCCGACAAGGACTTTCTGCGGGCGCTGCACCGGCAAAAGACGCAGATACAGGTCGGCTTCCTGGCAATCGATCCGCGTAACGGCCACGTCAAGGCCTGGGTCGGCAGCCGCGACTTCGAGGAGGATGCCTTCGACCATGTGCAGCAGGCGCGTCGCCAGCCCGGCTCGACCTTCAAACCCTTTGTTTACGCTGAAGCGTTTCGCCAGGGCGCCCGCCCGAACGACCGATTGATCGACCAGGCGGTGGAAATTGCCGTCGGTGGCGCCGAGGTCTGGCGGCCCACCGATGGCGGGCCGCCAAGCGGCGAGGCCATGAGCCTGAGCGATGGCCTCGCCTATTCGAAGAACACCATCACCGCGCAACTCATCCAGCAAGTCGGCCCCGCAAAGGTGGCGGCACTCGCCCGCAAGATGGGCGTGCGCCAGAGCACGCTCGACGCCGTGCCATCGCTCGCCCTGGGCACCAGCCCCGTCACCCTCAAGGAAATGGTTGCCGCCTACGGCACGATCGCGAACGGCGGGGGCTACCTTGAGCCGATGCTGGTTACCCGCATCGAAGATCGCGACGGCCAGGTCATCGAAGAATTCAGCCCGGAAGACCCGGACATTGCGCTCGAGCGCGAGGTCGCCTACACACTGCTGGACAGCATGCGCGGGGTAATCAACCGCGGCACCGGCCGAGGTATCCGCAGCCGATATGGCATCCGCGCCGACGTCGCCGGCAAGACCGGAACGACGCAGGATAACGCGGATGGCTGGTTCATCCTGATGCACCGGCAGCTGGTAGCCGGGGCATGGGTCGGTTTCAACGACGGCCGCGTCACGCTGCGCAGCGACTACTGGGGGCAGGGGGCACACAGCGCACTTCCGATAGTCGGTGACTTCTTCGGAAATGCCTTGCGCGCGCGCATCATCGATCCACGTGTTCGCTTCACGGCGCCAGAAGATACCGGCCTGTTGGCGCGCATCAGGGGGTGGTTCCAGAGCCTGTTTGCGCCGGAGCCGGTTGCCGAACCCAAGCCGCAACGAACCGTCAAGCCTGCCCAGGAACAGGAAGCTCGCGAAGAACCCGCAACGCCTGCTCCGGTTGTCGTGCCCCCACAACCGGAGGGCGATCCGCTGCAGGAGAAAATCGATCAGATCATGAAAGAGAGCGACGAGGCCGAACTGATTGAAACCGAGCCATCACCGTCGAAGCAGGAGGAAACCTTCCGTTGAAGCAGGTTGTGCGGCGCTTGGCTTTTCGCGGGAGCGGCAATCAGCCAACTTGGCTAGGCCTTGTCAGCCGGCGCTGGTTGGCTGGTGGTTTGCGAGTGAGACAAGACGGCAGGTATTGCCTTCTGGTGCAATGAGGGATCGTTTTCGATCCTGGACCTTCCCTCATGTCTCTCGCTGCCAACGTTTGCGTGCTCCTCTCGGAACCGATCTCCATTGTGGCAAGCCAAATTTCGCAAATCCTGGCAGATTGGCAAACTGAGAAGATTCCACAAGGCATGCTCGAGTTTCCTTGTCGATGAATCTTAAGGGGGCAGCGATTGCCGTCGCAATCGCTGCCCGGCCAAGTTCTCGGTCAGTTACCTGTTCGCCTCCTCCAGCATGCGCGGCGCATAGCGTTGCGTCAGGATCGGCCCCAGGATTGCCGTGACCAGTACCATGACCAGGACCGCGTTGAGCATGCGGGCATCGAGCAGCGGCTGGCCGGCGGCATTGAACGTCTTGTACGCCACCAGCGTCGCCGCCAGCGTTGCCGCAACCTGCGGGATCGTCAGCGACCACATTGTGCGGCGCGCTGCCGTGCCGTAGCCGAAGGCACGACCGCTGGTTTCCGCCGCAATCCATTTGCCGACAACGAGCCCGCCGATGATTCCCGCCGCCAGCAGAAAATCCTGGCTGATGGTGCGAATCAGCTCAAACGGGTCGATCATGAAACCGGTTGCGATGAAGAAGATCGGAATGAACAAGGTGTTGCCCATGAACTCCAGCTTGCCCTTCGCCGGCTTGTCCTTCACCGCCGCGTTCACCGCCAGTCCGGCAAGGAAGGTGCCGACGATGCCCGGCAGGTTGATCCACTCGGCAAGCAAGGCCGTTACCGCGAGAATGCCGAACATCAGGATGAAGTAGGTTTCTTCCTCGTCTTCGACCCGCCGCAACAGGTGTTCACCCGCACGCCCCAGCCCAAACAGCACGAGCGGGACGAAGACGACGATCTCGACCACCTGGATGGTGATTCCCGACACCGAAAAGCCGCTGGCGTACAAGGGAACGCAGATGGCGAACACGAGTAGCGACAGGGTGTCGGAAAGCACTGTCGCGCCGGTGACGACGACCATGGGTTCGAGGCTCCGCGCGCCCAGCCTGGCGACGATGGTCGAGCCGAGCATCGTGTGCGAGCCGAGCAGCGATCCGACGACGATTGCTGCCAGCAGGTCGTAGCCTAGCCATAGGGTGACCAGCGTTCCCAGCAGCAGGGGAACACTGGTCGTAACCACCCCGAAGCCGAGTGAGCGGAAGATCTTTTGCCTGAACAGCGACAGATCGATTTCCAGCCCCGCGAAGAACATCAGCAGCAGCATGCCGACTTCTGCAAAAAACTGCAGGACGGGATGTTGGGTTGGAAAGATGTCGAGCACGTGGGGACCGAACAGCACGCCGGCCAGCAGCAGCCCGACCGCCTCCGGCAGATGGACGCGGCGCGACAAGCGCGGAATGATGACGATCAGCATCATGCAGACCGCAAACTTGGCCAATACGGGCAGGACTTCGACTGCCTTGTGCAGGTAATCGAGAATGAACATGCCGCTATTCCTGAAACGAACTACCTGGAGAGGGTTGCCTATTCACACCCTATCCGGCACATGCACCAGAAACTCCGGCATGTCCGGGAGCCCGCCTATGAATGTCTCCTTCTTCTTCCCTTTGGCCGAGAAACGTTGCACGCGCTGCTTGAGCCGCTCGGCGACATAAAAGTCGCCGTCCGGTCCGATCGCGAATCCCGAAGGCGCCTTCAGCTTACCGTCGATGACCATACTTGCCTTGAGCTTGCCGCACGGCGCTTTGGCCGGGATGTCGAAGGCAAGGATGCTGCCCGAGCCAGTAGCGCCAATGTATAGCGTTTCACGGTGAAGAATGAGGTGTACCGGCTTGGTCAGCTTGCGCCCCTCGACCTGCGCGACTAGCCGCCCGGTTTTTACCGCAAAAATCTTGACGGTGTCTCCTGCCTCATCCGCCACGTAGAGATGCTTGCAGTGGACGACGATCCCGCGCACCGAATGCCGGGGCTTGCCATGCTCGTCGAGCACAACGCTGAGACCTTGCGGCGCAGGCACGTTCGTGGGCGCACTGTCGCCGACTTCGGGGAGGTGACCATGGCTGGAGGCGACGAGGGTGCCGGGCAGGAAGTTTCCGTCTGGGAACTTCCTGCGCAGGTGTTTCGCCACGGGCGCCGGCGCGAAGGTATCCGGCAGGATGGCGATGACGGTGTTGGTATCCTGGCAGGAGACATAAATGCGGCCATCGTCGCCGAGTTCCACGTCAAAGGGGTGGACCATCGCCGCAACGTCCGCTGCTCTTGCCAGGACATTGGTGAAATGAAAGGTGTCCCCGTGCCGGCGGTAGTGGGCGATATGGCTGTCCTTGCGCCAGGCATTGGCGATATAGAGATTGTCGCCAACGAGCGCAAAGCCACGGGCGATCTTCAATGGCGCAGCATCGGGCGAATCGTCGAGGAGCAAGGGGTGCTTCTCCCGCGGCGTCCCGTCATCGTTGAAGACGCCGATGTTCTCGAGACCGTGATGGCCTTCTCCCCGATAGCTCACCCACCACACGATAGTCTTCCTCCTTGTTCTGAGCCATGGACACCGAGGGTTTGCATAACAATGCGAGTCACTGGATGACAACCCCGCGCAACTCCGCAAAACGCCTGGCGACGAGTAACGACCACTTGTCGAAGGCCTCCTTTGCATACTGCCAGGCCTGGAACGAACTCATATAGCCGTTCGCCCAGGTCTGGGCCGCGCCGACCGCGCTGCTGTTGACGTTCGCGGCGTACTTGCGCCCGATCTCGGTATCGCGGCATTCGGCGATGACCTGACCATTGGCGCCGTCACGGAACTGCATCTCCATGCCGGTTTCACCCAGGTAGGGGGTCGACCCTGCCGGGCGGCCGGTGGCCACCCCGGAGCCCTCTTCGGCGACGAAGCCGTAGGGAATCAGCGTCCCCGCCAGGCTGTCGGTCACCGTCGTCGGCACGAGGTCGGTCAGTGCGACGCGGATCACCACGACGCCCGGCCCGGCCTTGTCGACGACCTGCATCTGCGGCTTCAAGGCCTTGACCAGCGAAGCGTGGAAGTAGTCGGTCAGCGTCTTGAGATCGCTGGGGTCGATTATCTTGACCTCGCCCTCCTTCTGGCCCTTGGGCGGCGCCAGCGAGACGACGATGCGCGAGACCAGGACCTTGTCGAACTGCTTCGGGTGCAGACGGGGGTCACGCCAGCATTCGATGCCGTCCAGCGCCGACATGGGCCGCAGGCGCGCGTAATCGCTCAGGAAGCCGCTCCTGGTCAGGCGCGCCGAATCGGTCGCGGTCACGCTGGTGCCGCTGCCCAGCGCGGCTTCGTAGGTCTGGCACGCGGCGGACAGCAACGTGGCGCCGGCAATGAGGCAGATGCCCAGGCCGCGGACGGCACGGGCAGAAGTCGTTGTCTTGAGATTCATGGTGTTCTGTTCCCCTGGATTGATTGCGAGTAATTCGGTTTTCCGGGCTGATGCCATCATCGGCATGTCGAGGCATCGTTCACTTCGGGAACATGAACTGCACCTGCGCCCGAATCTGCCAGTTCGCCCCGTCGTCCGGGGTGACCACATTGTAGTACGCCGACAACTGCGTATTTACCGGCAAACGACCGAGGTGGAATATCTTGCCGACGCCGCCCCCGACCGGCACCGTCCACCGCTGGCTGCTCTCGGCCTTCCAGTCGGCGGTGATGATCGGCGCGCTGGTGATGTAGAAACCGCCGTCAAAGTTGTAGTTGACGAAAGGCTGGATCAGGCCGTTGTTGTAAGAGCCGCCCTGCTTGTTGTCGGAGAGCGACCAGATATTGTTGACCAGCACGCCGTACACCCACGGATCGCCCTTTTCCAGATGCAAGACTACTGCCGATGCCCCAAGACCCCAGTTGCGGTTGCCGAGATCCGAGTTGCTGTTGGTCGGCAGTTGCACCACCGGCCCAGCGCCCCAGATCCACGCGCCGGGCTTGGCCGGCGAGAGGAAGGCGGTGAACACGGTGTCGCCGATGCCGTTGGTCCGATCACCATCCGGGAGTGGCTGCGAGATCACCGGCACAATGGTACGGGTGATGATGTTCCATTCGTCGCTCACCGAGATGGGAATCACCGGCTGGATGTTGAGGATGTTCTGGTTGCGGTTGTCCGGCCCGACGTTCAGGTTGGTGTTGTTCTGGAACGGCACGCTGATCAGGTTGCCAACCGGGTTCTGCGCGAGCTTGGCGAGTTCCTCGGCGCTCAGTTCGGCATACGCCGGTGCGGCGGCGAGCAGTGCTGCGGTCAACGCTGAAAATGCACAGGACTTCGTCTTGTTGTGGATGGTCATCAAAAACTCCCAGGTAAACATGGGCGCCACGCGGCACCCAACGGCAAGCAGATTACAGCGGACGGGCGGGCCCGATCTGCGGGGCACGCACCGGTTTGGCCATGCCGAAGAAGATCACCACGCCCTGACCGCCGCAACGGGTGGACAGTGCCTCAGCGGCGCCGGGGTAGCAACTGTCGATGTCCTGCCAGTTGTTCATGGCCCAGACGTCGCCCGCCGGGCCGACGGCTATGTCGGTCTGCAACTGCAGGCCACCGCCGACATAGCCGCCGGGCGGGGAAATCTGGTCACCAGTCTTGAAACCGGGCGGGCAGTTCTCGGTGCGCACGCCGCACAACTGGACGATCGGGCTTGCCGGCATCGCGAAGTTGGAGACCCAGAGGTTATCGTTGCCGTCGACCACCACGGCCCACGGCCCGGGGAGGCCACCACCCTTGAACGGCGAACCCGGCAATTGCGTGCCATCCGGCCGCAGCACGGTGATGCTGCCGCTGCCGCCCTTTTGTTCGGACATGGTCTTGGTCAGGTAGTCGGAAGCCGAGAGCACGCCGCCGGTCTTCAGGTGCACCGCCATGTCGACCATGTGCGCCAGGCCGAGCAAACCGGCGCCGAAGCGGTTGGTCACCCAGACGTTGCCCTGGCTGTCGATGTTCAGGCCACTGTTGTTGGAGCGCACGTCGAAGCGTTCCGCCCTGGTCGGGTCGGATGCCGGAAAACGGATCACATGGACCGAACTGTCCGAAACCCAGATGCGGTCCTGCTGGTCGATCGCCAGATGGAACGGTGCCGTGAAGGACTTGCACGGTTCGCCGCTGTCGCCCTCGCAGACGATCTTGCCGTTGTTCCAGTCGCCCTTCGGGAAATGCAGCAACTGGCGCTTGGAAATCCCCAGCGCCCAAACGTCGCCGTTCGGTGCGGTGATGATGCCCTGCATCAGGCCCAGTTTGCCGCCGAAGTTGATGCCCTCGGGCGGGGTGAGCGGTTTGCCGTTCTTGTCGAACACGGTAATCGATTTGCTGCCATAGCTCGCAAGCCAGACGTTGCCCTTGAGGTCGATGGCGGCGCCGAAGGTACCGCCCTGCATGCCGCCGCCGGCAAAACCGGTCGTGATCGGCGACAGCGGCTTGCCGTTGGGGTCGAACTTGCTGGCGTTGCCTTGCCAGAGCGCGTCGCTCGCCTGCCAGCCGATGGTGAAGTTGTTGCCGACCCAGAGGTTGCCTTCGGCGTCGAACATCGCCTTGCCGCCGGCCCGGTAGCCGCCGCCGTCGAACTTCAGCGGCAACACCCAGGCACTGGGCAAAAACTGCAGATAGGGCATGAACGGCACCGGGCGCATGGTCTTGCCCTGCGGAATCGGATAAAACTGTTCGAGCAGCGCGAAGACCCGCTGCGGCTGATACCACGGTGCCCTGGCGACCGCTTGAGCCGCGCTCAACGTGTCGGCTGGTGTTTCACCGGTCGGCCCCTTGGCGGCGGCGAACAGGGAACCACAGGCATCCGCCTTCACCTGCGTCACGCAGCCGGACAACCCATTGGCCAGCGTGGCGAAGTTGGCCATCGTCGGCGTCTGGCCGCCATTGAGCGGGTCCTGGATCACACCGCCCCAGCCACCGGTGGCGAGATCGACGAAACTCGGGACGTTGCCGGCGGCGATCTTCAGTTGCAGCGGCTGTGCCTGGATCGTCGTTCCGCTGATGAACTGGTTGTGCGTCCACACCGAGGCGACGGTGGTCATTTCGTTGATCGTGACCTTGGCCGGCGGCTTGCTGCCTAGCACCGTCATCAGGGCTATGGCCGGGTTGTTGCCGGCGGCCTTGTTGGCGGTCGGCTGACCGCCCTGGGCAATCAGGTAGAGGCTGGAGTCGGTGGGGGCAGCAGGCGCCGTCAGCGCAAAGCGGCCGTCGGCGCCGCTGCGTGCCTGCGCCAGTTGTTTCGGCGCGCCGGCACTGGCGGCCCAGAGGGTGACTGTGGAATAGGCAACCGGCGCGCCACCGCCGAGGACCTGACCGTTCAGCGTCGCCGCCAGCGCAGAACCGGCCGGCAGCATGCCAGCGACAGCAAGTGCCAGAATGGATACCGGACCCGCGACTGCATTTCTTCCTTCATTCAGATCACTGTTCACTTTTTTCCTTGTAGAACGAATAGACCGCAACATGCTGCGCCGGGCAGGCCTGCCTGCGCCGATTAGCGCCGGCCGCCAAAACGACCACCGAAGCCACCGCCACCAAAACGGCCACCGAAGCCACCGCCACCAAACCGGTCGCCAAAGTCGCCGCCACCGAAGCCTCCGGCCCGGCTCTCGAAACCGCTGCGCGCCTGCTGCTCGCGGTCGGCCCATGAGGTGTCGCCACCGGCCGATTGCCAGCCGCCGGCGCCGTGCTGCTGCCAGCCGCTGCCCGTGTTCCGGTAGGCATTGCCATCGGCACCCGCGTAATGGTTGCCGAACAGGCCGCTCGACGTGTAGCTCTTGCTCTGTCCGGTCTGCGCATCATAGGCACTGACCGTATGCTGGGCGCCAAAGCCATCGGGGCCGGCCGTGGCGGCGGCCGATCTGCTTATGGAACTGCCGCCCGGGCCGGTGGCCGAGACGCTCGATCCATAGGAACGCTGCCCGGTTTCGGTATTGTAGGAACCACCGCGTGCCACGTTGCCGCTGGTGCCGCCGGTGGTGTTGAATGTCCGGTCGTAGCCGCGCTGGGCCTGGCCGGTCTCCGGGTTATAGCTGCGTCCGGCGGCGTATGAACCGCTCGTTCCCGTGCGCAAGTTGCTGTAGTTGCCTGTCGCGGATGTGCCGATCTTGCCATCGGCGTTGGCATACCAGTTCCGTGTCCCGGAATAGACCGTGTTTCCCCAGTGCCCATAGACGCCGGCGCTGGTCGACCCGCAGCACGGATAGCCCCAGTACCCCGGGTGGTAGTACCCGGCACCCCAGTAGGGAACCGCCCAGGCCGCAGTGGCCAAGCCAAGGCCGAAGCCGAAGGCATAGCCGACGTAGGGGTTGTAGATCGGGGCAGCGGCCAATCCCCAGGTGTAAGGCGCCGCATACCAGTACGAGCCAATCCACGGCGTGTAGGTGTAGCCCGTGCCATAGACCACCACCCCGTCGGGGGAAACGACCGTGCCGAGGTATCCCGGGGTGTATCCGACATAGGCCACTTCCGGGCTGGCGCCATAGACCTGCACATAAGTCACATAGTGCAGCGCTGAACTGGCCGGAATGCTGTAGATCACCGGCGGCACGCTGGTCGCGACGACCCACGGGCCGGTCAGCGCGGGGGCCGAGAACCAGACGCCCGCTTCGAGCCCTAAATAGCTGTTCTGGCTGACCTGGATGATCGGTTGCTGCGCGTTGGCGACGTAGCGTAGCGGCGTTCCGTCGATGGCGCGGTAGGCCGGGGCACCGTCGAAGACCGGCGTGAACTTCGGCCCGTTGACGAGTGGAACAGCGGCCGTCTGCGGTATCGAATTGGCGATCAGCGCCTCCTGCGCCTGCGGCGTGCCGGCAACCGATGCCAGTACGACGCCGGCGGGTGCTTCCTTTGGAATCCGCGCGAAGTCGGCGGGCAGGCTGTTCGATGGCGTGAAGGTCCATGGTCCACCCAGGGATGACGCGCGATACCAGCGTCCGGAGAGCAGGGTGTAGTAGTCGTTGTTCGCCGTATTGACCAGCACGTCGGCGGTCGTGTTTTCGGCCCACAACAGCGACGTCCCGGTGACCGGGATAAAGTTCGGTTGCCCCTTGAAGACGACCAGTTCGGCCGGCACCTGCGTGACATGGATGGCCGGTGCGCCAGCCGCCAGGGTTGGCTTCGGGTCGGCGCGCGGGCCGCCATCGAGCAGATCCACGATGCCTTTTTTCGCGAGATTCTGCGCGAGGTCGTCGAGCCCGAGCGGCGTGGTTGGCGCCACGACCCACGGCCCGTCGAGCGAAGGTGCCGACATCCAGCCATCCAGGACATGCAGGTACCAGGTGCGATCCTTCCGGACCCGGGCGATCAGGGCCTGGGTGTTGATGATGCGCTCGAAGCGCGTGTCGGGAACCTTCCTGATGCTCGGCGCACCATCGATCGGCACCAGGATCGCCGGCGAATAGCTGATGATGACCTTGGGTGGCGTGTTGTTGACCTGTACCGTTTTTGGCTTGACCGTCTGCGACGCCGCCAGCTCTCCCGCCAGCAGGTCGAGGGACATGGTCGCCATGGCAACGGGCAACTGCGCCTGCAACTGCTGCAGGTAGGCAAGCCCGTTGTTAGGTAGCGTCGGGAATTTGGCCTGCGTCAGCACGAGCTCGTTCAGGGCGACCGTGCGCGACGAGGCATCGACGTGGGTGCGCGCGGTGCCGAAGACCACGCCGAAAGTCTGATCCTTCGCCCCGCTTGCCTTGACCGAGACGGCCGCGCGGAAACTGAGCGTGTTCCCGGACCAGCTGTTCACCTGGGGCAGGTAGATTTCTGCGGATGCATTGGCAAGGGCGACCTGGCGTGGCCATGGATCGGCCTGGATCTGGGTTGGGACCGCGGACTGGTTGTCCGCGCCAGGCGTGCTGGCCTGCCCGCCAAGCTGCGGATCGACCGCGAGCGGCTGCATCTGGACATCCATCCCCGGGCTGTAGGACACCGGGGCATTCTGGTTGGCACAACCCGCCAAACCAATAACCGTCGAGCCAAGCAGCGAGGCGGCGAGCCGGGAGCGATTTCTTGCTTTCATCTTGCTGTCTTTCTATCCATTCTGAATGTCAGGGGAGTTTGCGAGCGCGGACTGAATACTCACGGGCCGCATGATAGCGGCCCGCGAACGGGTTGGACCGGCAGGACGCCGCAGTCGCTCAATTGAGACTGGCGTCCTTGAAGAACTTGGTTCCGGACACTGTCAGCGTCGCCGACAGCCCGGTATCGGTCAACTGGTACAGGTAGACGCCAGGCGCCACCGAGGCCGCGCCGGAAAACATGCCGCCCTGGCCGCCGGCCATCGCTGAGACGTTGGCCTGGGCGCCGAATTCCCAGCCCTGATTGACGAAGTTGCTCAGCGACTGCTGGTTGGCGAAGACGAAGATCAGGCGATTCTTGTTCACGCCGAACCCCAGCCCGCCCTGTACCTGGGCCATCTGCATGAAGGTCTGGCGATTGGTCTGCCGGTTGACGACCATCCCCTTGCCGGTCGTGCCGCCAGCGAAGAAGAGCTTGATCCCGAAGGTGCTGAACACCGCGTAGCCGGCGGAACGTTCGATCGCCCGCCGCGCGCCGGGTTGGATCTCATAAAGGGTCGCAAGCGCGTCCTGGGCCATCTCCCGGACCTGGTGCCGGGCCTGGATGATCTTTCCTTCGTTCGGCACCCCTTCCGGGAGGATGTTTTCGGCGTCCTTCAGCGGGTCCCATGACCATTCGGCGGCAAGACCTGGCCACGACCCCAAGCAAAGGGCCGCAAGCAACAGCAGTACAGGTGTCTTCATGACAGTCTCCAAAGTGATGAACAAAATTGACGTCCCCGCAAGCGCTCTGCTTCGGGTAGCGATCCTGCGCCACGCGTGTGGCGATCAGCAGCGCGGCCAATCACCATGCCACTACAAGGGTGGATTAAAGGCAAAATTGCGCTGCTCGATCGTCCGGCCCTTGCCATCCAGGATTTTTACGGTCCAGTTGCCCGTCCATTGTTCCCGCATATTCATCTTCGACCAGGCGGGCTGGCGCGGACTTGTGACTTGAACGGCCGTTTCCTGCATGCGTTTGCCCTCGAGGCTCCAAAGGAAGGTCACCGTTTGACCGTTCAGGCCGAGGAGTTCGCCGTAGAAGTAGACGACCGGGGTCGAGTTGGTGAACTGCTGGCGGAAATCAACGGGGGCACCGTCCGCGATGTTGGCGGTGAACGTCGCGTTTGCAACCGAGCCGCCGTCCTGCGCAAACGCAACTGGCCCCGACAAGGCCACGGCAAACACCAATGCCATTGTTGAATGTGGAATCCTCACACTGTTTCTCCTAAAAAAAGTCAGCGATGGGCTGGTCCGGTCACACCCTCTCAGTCGGTTCCCCGCACCGTCGGCGCCGCCGCGAAGCTGCCGCCGAGCGCCAGCAGGAGGGTAATGCGGTTGATGTGACGGAGCGCGCGCAGTTTGATCAGATCGCCCTCGGCGCGGATCTGGTTCGTCTGCAGGTTCGACACCCACAACAGATCCTTGCGCCCGGCCAGATACTGCGTGGTGGCAATGCGCACGGCACTGGTCCGGTTGCTCAGCGAGCTTTCGTCGAGCACCGCTCGTCTGGCCAGCAAGGGCTCGTTGGCGAGTGCGCTCTCCACCTCGCGGAACGCCGTCAGCACCACGCTGCCATAACGGGCGACGGCCTGCGCCTGCTGTGCGGTGGCGATCCGGACCTGGGCCTCGAGGGCGCCGCCTTCGTAGACCGGGATGGCCGCACCGATGGCCGCCGTCGCCAGCCACGGGTTCAGGCGCAGCAAGGTCAGCAGGGGGTCGGCCAGGCGCCCACCGGTGAGCGCGATCGAGAAGTCGGGCAGCAGCGCCAGCTTGGCCGCCTCGGTCTTGCGAAAGGCGGCCAGCACGAGGCGCTCTGTCGCGATCACATCAGGCCGGCGCTGCAGCAACGCCGCGGGGATGCCGCTCGCAATCGGCGGCGGGTCCGGAGTGTAATTCATGGCAGCCTCGATCTCGGCGGCCGGGTAACGCCCCAGCAGCGCTTCGAGGCTGCGCCGGGCGTCGCCATAAGACTGCCGTGCGGCCTCGACCGAGCCGAGCGCGGAATCGACATTGGCCTGCATGTCGACCACGTTGAGATCGGTGTCCTTGCCGGCGGCACGCCGCGCTTTGACCAACCTGAGCAACTCGCTGTAGACCGTGACCGCCTGCTCGGAAAGCGCGAGCAACTGCCGCGTCTCGGTCGCCAGGTACCAGGTCTTGGCCACCGTGGCGGCCAGTGACTGGCGCGCCCATTCATAGTCGAGCGCGGTCGCCTCGTAAGCGGCCACGGCAGACGCGCGTTGCGCGCGCAGCTTGCCCCAGACGTCGAGTTCCCAGGCGACACTGGCCAGCGCCCTGGTGGAGTCGGTATGGCCGCTGTGGTCCTGGTCATGAAGGACGCGCTCACCCAGCCCAATGCCGACCTGCGGCAAGAGCTGCGCGCCCACCACGGTCACGGTTTGCTGGGCGGCCAGAACCTTCTCCGCGGCCTGGCGCAGGTCGAGGTTGTTGGCGATCGCCTCGGCGACAATCGCGCTGAGCTGCGGGTCGTCCAGCGACTTCAGCCAGTCGCCAACCACCGGGCCCGTCTCCGGTGCAGCTTTCCAGGTCGGCGGGATGCGCGTATCCGCTGGCAGCGCGCGTGTGACGACCTCGTCATGCGAGGGCGCGGGGGCCAGGGCGCAGCCGGTGAGCAATACCGCAGCGAGTGCCACGGCCAGGGTCGGAATACGCATCAGCCGGAGAATGGATAAATCCAGTTGAACCACGAGTAAGCGCGCAGCAGGATCTTGCGCAAGGGGACAAACCAGCTTTCAGGATTTGCATAGATTGCCGCCCGGCCCTGGGTGCCGATCGGGAAATTCGCCTGGACCGGGTCGTCGAGCTTGATCGCCACCGCGAACTGGCCCTGCGGGCGATCGGTCGGCACGGCCTGGAAGTTCGGCAGCACACCGCTTGGCAGCATCTGCCCGGCGCCGCTGCCCTGCCAGATCGCCAGTACCTTACCGGTAAAGATCTGCCCGGGGTAGAGGTCAATCGCCGTCTCGACGTCCTGGCCGGGCTTGACGTATTTCAGGTTCTCCTGGAAGAACTGGGCCAGCAGGTAGCGGTCGGCATCGCAGACGAAAGTCGCGATGGCGCCAATGCGGTAATCGCCGGCCACCATGCCAGGGCGGGCCTGCAGGTTGATGATGTGGCCGTCTTCGGGGGCCACCATCAGGGTGTTGTCAAGGTAGAAGCGTGCCTGCTCGAGTTCGGCCTGAACTGTAGCCACAGTCGTATTGACGCCATTGATCTCGGAGGTGTAATTCAGGATGGCGCGCTGCTCTTCGGCCTGTGCCTCCTTGATGGCGGCGGTGTCCACAGCCACCTGGGCGGCCCACTTCTGTGCATCTTCTTCGGGGCCGGCGCCCTGCTTCGCCAGATTCGCCGACAACGCCTGTTGGTACTTGGCGAATTCGAGATGAGCCTTGTTCTTGTTCACCTTCTGCCTCGCCACCTCGATGTCGGTCTTCATCACCAGCACGTTCTGCCTGGCCTTGGCGAGCTGGGCTTCCAGCTGTTTGACCTGGTATTCGTAACTCCGGCGATCGAACTGGAACAGCGGCTGGCCCTTCCTGACCGGCACATTGGGCTCGACCAGCACGGCCATGAGCAGTGTCGGCTGGGACAGGCGCGGGGTGAGCTGGATGGTGTGCTGGATTACCCTCGCTTCGGTGGCCAGCGGCGCCATGAAACGCAGGCCGATCAGGAAGATGATCAGCAGGTGCACCCCGACGAAGACGCCGATGACCGCCTGCGGGATGCCGAATTTCGCCAGCTTGAGCTTGAAGAAGATCAGCCACATCATGAAGCAGTAGCCGAACAGCATCAGGAGGCCGAGAATCATGACTTGCCTTCTTCAGAACCCTGGACAACGGCCTTGGCCAGGTGAATGGCTTGCGCGTCGGCGACGGATTCCTGCGTCGATTCCTTGACCGCCTCGCGGGCCGAGTCGGGTGTGCCTCGCAAGCGGGCGATCTCCTTGTCGGTTTCGATGGCTTCCTCGCGGGGGAAACGCCGGATGTCGACGATGTCGGTCGGCTTGAAGGCCCAGATCAGCGCCTGCATCCACGGATAGACCGTGGGCAGCAGGCCGGCATAGCCGAGATACTTGACCGCTTCGGCTTCCGGGTGCTTGCGCGCCAGGGCAATGCGCCCCGGCAGGCCGGCCAGGAAGAGCCAAGTCGCGATCAATGCGACCACACAGAGCATCAGGGTGAGAAAAGTCAGGTAGTCCCAGAGGTCGAGGTCGAATCCCAGCAAGGCTTCCATCGCTTGCACTCCCGTCTCAATCCTTGCCGTCTTCGAAAGGAATCCGCGCGTCTTCCTCGAAGCGCGCCTTGCGCTTGCGACCGAATGCCCAGATGACGACGCCGATGAATGCAATGATGATCAGCCCGTGATAAATGGTCAGTTCCATGGTAGCCCCCTCAAAGAATCGTTCAGCAGCACTGCCGCCGAAGTTTATGTACCAAGTATTTCGCTTCGCCCGCTCAGTTACCCGGCGGTGCCAGGGTCTCCAGCTCCTTCAATCGTTTCATCGCCTGCATCGCCTTCAGCGAGTCGTAATTGATGCCGGCGGCGTTGAGGCTGCTGCCCTGCTGGAACGGGTACTCGGGCAGCGTCCTGAGGAAGGCGCCGAGCTTCTGCTGCACCGGCACGAACAGCCAGATGTTGTCGGCGTACCAGCGCAGGTACAACCCGGATTCATGCGGCGCCTTCTCGTACGGGTCGGCGCGCAGATTGACGATCACCGGCCAGCCGGGCACATCGCGCACCGCGGTGGCGATGTTGCCGTTGGTAACCGCGAAATTCACCTTCCAGTCGTTCCAGCGCACGGCGTTCAATTCGCCGCCCTGGCCGAAATAGAAGATTTCCTCGCGTGGCCCCTGCTTCACCTCACCCTTGAAGTAGGGCAGGAAGTTGTAGCCGTCCAGGTGTGCCTTCCAGGTCTTGCCGTTGGCGGTGTAGCCCTGCTTGACCTTGTCGACGACGTCTGGCACACCGGCCGCTGCCAGGAAGGTCGGCAACCAGTCTTCCTGCGAGAAAATCTCGTTGACCAGTGTCCCTGGCCTGATCAAGCCCGGCCAGCGTACGAGCATTGGCACGCGGAAGCCTCCTTCCCAGGTCGTGCCCTTCTCGCCGTGAAACGGTGTCGTTCCTCCGTCGGGCCAGGTGCCCGTTTCGGCGCCATTGTCAGTTCCGTAGACGACAATGGTGTTGTCGGCGATGCCGAGATCATCGAGTTGCTTGAGTACTGCGCCAACCATGTCGTCGTGCTCGACCATTCCATCTGGGTAGAGACCGATGCCCGTGCGGCCCTCGGCGGACTTCTTCAGGCGCGTCCACACGTGCATGCGCGTGGTGTTGAACCAGACGAAGAAGGGTTTGCCGCTCCGGGCCGCATCGGCGACGAACTTCTGCTCTGCGGCGAAGATTTCCTCGTCGACAGTCTCCATGCGTTTCTTGGTCAGCGGTCCCGTGTCCTCGATCTTCTGCCCGCCCTTGCCATCGCTCCAGGTGTGCAGCACACCGCGCGGTCCGTACTTCTTGCGGAACTCGGGATCCTTCGGGTAATAGTAGGTTTCCGGCTCCTCCTCGGCGTTCAGATGGTAGAGATTGCCGAGGAATTCGTCGAAGCCGTGGACGGTCGGCAGGTGCGAGTCACGATCGCCCAGGTGATTCTTGCCGAACTGGCCCGTCACGTAGCCCTGGGGCTTGAGCAGGTCGGCGATGGTCGGCGCCCAGGTCGGAATGCCCTGCGGTGAACCCGGCATGCCGATGGTCAGGAGGCCGGTGCGGAACGGGTGCTGGCCGAGGATGAATGAGGCGCGCCCGGCGGTACAGCTTTGCTGCGCGTAGGCATCGGTAAACAACGCGCCCTCCCTGGCGATGCGATCTATATTGGGCGTCTTGTAACCCATCACGCCCAGGTTGTAGGCGCTGATGTTGGAGACGCCGATATCGTCGCCCCAGATGACGAGGATGTTCGGCTTCCTGGTCGCCGTCTGCGCAAGAGCCGAGGCGGAAAGGGTGACGGCGACGAGGATGACCAGCAGACCAGCGAGATGATGGGTGACCGATCCAGTGCTGATGCCGCGGCCGACGAAGAATTCCTTGCGATAGTCCATGGGACCTCCTGGGTTACGGATTACTTGAAGCAGTCCCCGCCTGTGGCTGCAGCGGCTGATTGATGACGTGGACACTCTTCATGTGGCGCGTCGTGCAGTAGCCGGCGAAGCGGTCGCAGATGAGCCTGACGCTACCGAGGATGAACAACCAGGCCATCAGGTCGACCCAGACCCAGGCGATCAACTTCCACGGGATCGGCGGTACCAGCAGGCCGTAGCCGCACATCAAGGCCGCGGTCACCTGGGTGGCGACGATCGCCCAGAATAGCGGTGCTGCCGGGAATGGCCGCATGAAGAACCAGCGCTCGGTGCGCGTGACGAAGAGTAGCAACTGGCCACCGCCAACGAGTTGCAGGAACATCATCGTCTGCTGTTGCGCATGCGTCGCCAGGCCAAAGGACTCCTGCAGTTGCGGTAGCGACAGCACCTTGACCCCGAAGAGGAGCAGGCCGAACGACTCGGCGACGAGAAAGAAGCCGAGAACGCTGGCGACGCCTAAGATGCGTGGCATGTCCCAGCGCACCGGCTTGGGACTCACCGGCGTGTTGTCGTAGGCGATGGTCAAAGAGGTGCAGTACGCGCACGCCGAAGAGCGCCGCAAGAAGGAGAATGACCAGCACCGCCGCAGCCGCTTTCGTCGCGTCGGCGAGCTGGACCTTTCGGTCCTGGCGGTCATCGATGCGCGCGAACAACGCCCCGCACATCAGCGGATTCACCAGGGCGAGCGGGGTGACGAGCGCCTGCAGATGTTGTTGCAGCAGCGCATCCATCCGGAGCTTTCCACGCCGGCTAGGCGTCGAGCGCCGTCTGCAGCTTCTCTTCCATCTCGTGCAGCAGCGTGGTCTGGAGAACCGTGCCGCCGGTACCGCGCAGTTCGGCCAGGACCTTCTCGGGTGAGGACGCGTCGCGGACCAGTGCGAAAAGGACGGAACTGCCATTCTGGAACGTCGCGGTGAGGTCCTTCAGGAAATCCTCGTCAACACCGACCTCGGTGAGGGCACCGCTGACGGCATCCGCTCGCCGGGCGGTGGCCATGCCGAGTACCGGGTTCATCAGGACCAGACCGACCAGGGTGTTCCAGAAACCCCGGTTCGACCGTCCCGTGACAACCGGTTTGTAGGTCTGGAGCAGCGATACCTCGCCGTCTTCGTCCTTGACCGCGACCAGCACTTCCTCGATATCGATCGCCTGGTCCTTCTGCAACTTGCGAAGCTTGCCGCGGACTTCCGCCGCCTTGTTGGGTGTGTCGTAGGCAATGACCACTAGCTTGCTCATGAGACTTTCTCCTCTTTCTTGATTGCGAACCACAGCGACCAGAACGTAACGTGAATCCACAGCCACGCCATGGCGCGGCACACGGACGATGCGGCTGGTGTTTACTTGGCTGCCGGTGCAACAGGTGCTTCCACGATCTCGATCTTGGCCTTGGCCTTGAGGTCGTCCATTTGTTTCTTCACGCTCTGTTGCTGAAGGTGCTGAGCCAATTGGGGTTTGACCTCCTCGAAAGGCGGCGCCTCGATCGGCTTCGAGTCTTCGACCTGGATCACGTGGTAGCCATACTGGGTTTTCACGGGTTCCTGCGTGATCGCGCCCTTGTCCAGTTTACTGACCGCAGCGCCGAATTCGGGCACCATCCGGCTCAGGTCGAACCAGCCCAACTCGCCGCCGCTGGCCTTGGACCCGGTATCCTTCGATTTATCCATGGCCAGTCTTGCGAAAGAAGCCGGATCCTTCTTGAGCTTTGCGATGATCTCCTTCGCTTCTCCTTCCTTCTCGACGAGGATGTGTCGTGCCTTGTATTCCGTGCCGCTGATCGTTGCCTTGATTTTCTCGTATTCGGCTTTCAGTGCTTCTTCGCTGGCCGCACTGTTCTTCAGCAGATCCTGAACGTAGGCATTGGCGAGAATCGACTGCCGCGTCAGGTCGATCTGGTCGAGGACCTCGGCGGACTTGTCCAGCCCCTTTTTGACTGCCTCTTTCGCGATCAGCGTTTGCATGGCCAGCTTGTCGATGATGCTTTTTCGTAGTTCCGGGCTGTCCGGCTGTCCGGACGCAAGGCCTTGCTTGACAATCATGTCGACGCGGTTCTTGCTGATGGCGATGCCGTTGACCGTGGCCGCGGGCGGCTCTTTCGCTGCCGGCGCAGCAGCCGATTTCGCCTTGTCGTCGGGGTTACAGGCGCTCAGGACCAGCATCGAAGCGGCGCAGGCCAGCAGGATTCGGGATTTGCTTGACATCATATTTCAGTAGAGTCCGGTAGATTGCGTCGTACTGGCTGCAAAGCCAATACCGACGCGAGGTTTGAGTGATTCATGCGGTACGTGCTGCGAAAAAGCTTTGTCCGTATTACTCGAACGAGAAAATCCTCTTCCAGTCGTTCTTCATGCTGATGACCGTCCAGCCCTGTTTCAGCGCTTCGTCGTGGAGTGCCTGCGTGAAGGTGCCGACCTTGGTTGCCGGCAAACCCTGAGCCGGTCCGTAGGCGTATTCGCGCTTGGCATCGTCGTGCAACACCAGCATCGACAGGCGTGCGCCGTCACCGGCCTTGGTGTATTCGAGCATCTGCTGGTCGCCGGTCGAGTTGCCGACTGCCATGGCGGGCCGCCGCCCGATCATCAGGTGAATGCCTTCCGGTTTGCCGGCGTTGTTGTCGTTGAGCAGCAGCTTGGGTTCCTTGGTCAGGAAGGGCTTGCCGTCCCTGGCGTAGCCGTATTTTGTTCCGCCGGCGGTGCCAATCACCTGCTCGGGCGGGATGCCATAGACAGCTTCGGAATACGTACGCACGAAGTCCTGGCCGCCACCGGTGACGATGTAGGTCTTGTAGCCGTTGGCGCGCAGGTACTTCAGCACTTCCTGCATCGGCAGGTAAGTCAGTTCGGTATAGGGCTTCTTCCAGCGTGGGTCCTTCGCCTCGGCCAGCCACTTCTTGGCCTGGGCGTTGAAGGTGTCCACCGGCATGCCGGTCAGCGTGGCAGCGGCCAGCTTCTCGAGGTCGGGCATGGTCAGCTTGGCGATGGCCGCACGATCGCCTTTCAAAATCTCCAGCACCGTCGAGAACGGAGCGACTTTGGCCAGTTCGGGCTTGGCCTTGACCAGCGCCGGAACGCTCTCGAGGATGTACATCACCTGCGAATACATCGGGTGCTCGACCCACAGCGTGCCGTCCTGGTCGAAGGTGGCGATGCGCTCGGCCGGCGGCACGAATTTCGGGCTGCCTTGCGTGGTGGTGTCCTTCACAAAGGTGACGATCGCCTGCTTGGCCGGGCCGTCGTTCCACGAGGGCAGCGGGTCGGTTTGTGCTTGGGCGGGCAGACCCAGCGTCAGCAGCGCGCCCAGCGCAAAGGTGCGGGCAAGCGCTAAAACAGAACGAGTACTCTTCATGATCCAACTCCCTGTAGTCATGGTTAGCCATCCATTGTCGAATGCAAACGGGCGGCTCTTTCGTGCCGCCCGCCTGGCTGTGTCACAAACGTTTTCCCACTCGATCCGACGGGCTACGTCTTAGTCTCCCCGGGCGCGAGTCCTCGCCATCTGTTGCTTCACCTCCGTGAGAACCTGCGCCAGGCTGTAGGACGCCGGCGACTGCAGCGCAGGGAAAGGCCCATAGGACTCCAGTTCCTGCAGCCAGAGTGCCTGGCCAACGGGAATGATGTTCCAGTCGTAGATGTATGCGGTCATCGGTGCGCCTATTGCGCCGCCCTGGCCGAGAAGCGTTGACGGCTGGAAGCCGACCGAACCCTCGAAGGGATCGCGCCTGATGTTGTTGACCAAAGGCCAATGAAAGGTATGGACCCCCATCAGGCCACCGGTGTTGGCCTCGGACGCCATCGCGAAGTAGATCTTCCAGTTCTTGTAGCGCACGGCCGAAGGTACCGGGCCACCGTAGTAGAAGAACGTATCGCGTGCCGACGTCGCCGACTTGCCGGTCAGGTAGTCGAGCTGGTTCACCCCGTTGAGTTTGGTCTTGACGATGCCGGGATACTTGCCCGCCATGATCTGCTCGTTCAGCTGGTTGCCTTTCGCCCCGCCGGCAATCTCGACAAAGGTCGGCATCCAGTCATACGACGCGAACATTTCGTTCAAGACGGTGCCGGGCTTGATCTTCCCCGGCCAGCGGATCAATGCCGGCGCGCGCATGCCGCCTTCCCAGGTGGTGAGCTTGCCACCCTTGAACGGCGTATTGCCGCCATCGGGGTAGGTGATGACCTCGGCGCCGTTGTCGGTGGTGAAGACAATGATGGTGTTGTCGAGTTCGCCCATTGCCTCCAGCTTCTTCATCACCTCGCCGATGTTGTCGTCCATCTGCTTCATGGCGGCTTCATTGGTGCCCCAGTCCTTGCCGCCCTTGGTGCCCACCATGTTCAGGTACTTGTCCGACAGCATCGTCGTGATGTGCATGCGGGCCGGGTTGTACCAGACGAAGAACGGCTTGTTGGTCTTCTTCGGGTCGTTGCGGTCGAGGAAGTCGATCACCTTGGCCGAGATTTCCTCATCCACGGTTTCAGAGCGCTTCAGCGTCAGCGGCCCCTGGTCACTGCAGGTCTGGTTCTTCTCGGTGCCATCTTTGGACGTGCAGGCGATCACCGGCCGCGGCGGCGTCATGCAGAGGGTCGTCTTCGGATCCACCGCGCCGGGAGGGTCGCTGAGGCCGCGGACCGGCGTGTTCTTGCACGGCGGCACGATGGCCTGCACCGTCGGAGAACTGTTGATGTCGGGGAAGCTCACGCCCTGCATCGCGTCCAAGGTGATAGAGGTAGCCCCAGAACTCCTGAAAGCCGTGCGCCGTCGGCAACGCCGCCGTATGGTCGCCGAGATGGTTCTTGCCGAACTCGCCGGTGGTGTAGCCGAGATCGAGCAGGAACTTGGCCAGCGACGGCGTGCCCGGCTGCAGGTAGGACGGGCTGCCCGGCAATTGCGGCGGGATCATGCCAGCGCGCAGCGGCGTCATGCCGGTGAAGAAGGCGGTGCGACCGGCCGTGCAGCTTTGCTCGGCGTAATAGGTCATGAATGTTGGGCGTTTCGCACCTTCCTTGCCGATGCGTCGTCGATGTTGAGCGAGCGCAGGCGTTTCTGCCGACCATCAGCTTCCCTGATGGTAGCTGGACATCAACGCTCGGCTGCATCCAGCCGATGTCGTCGCCCATGATGAACAGGATGTTGGGCGTTCGTTGATTGCCGCGTGCTGGAGGTCCAGTCCGTCCATTCCCGGCATCCGTAGATCGGTGATGACACACCCCGCGCCGTCACCCAGTTTCGCAAGAAAATCGGCCGCCGATGCGTACGTCTGGACGGCGTAGCCTGCGGCTTTCAGCAAGCGTGCAAGCGCGACGAGGAAAGATGCGTCGTCGTCAACGACATGCACCACTGGCATGGTTGTGCTCATGAGGATCTTGCCACCCCTGCTTGCGGCAGCGTAAAGCGGAACGTTGCGCCTTCATCGGCATTATTCTCCGCCCAGATGCGCCCGCCGTGGGCCTCAATGATCGTGCGCGAAATCGAGAGCCCGATGCCCATCCCCTTCGCCTTGGTGGTGAAGAAGGGCTCGAACAGGCGCTCAAGTCGTTCTGGCGCGATGCCGGATCCGCTGTCTTCGACAGCCACCTCGATCTCACCCTCACTGTTGGACCGCGCTCGCACGGTTACCTTTCGCCTTGCGGCGGGTGCGTCTTCGACAGCATCCATCGCGTTAAGAATGAGGTTCAGCAGCACTTGCTGAAGGTGTACCGGATCGCCCATCACCAGCGGCAGGTTGGGGGCATCGTCGATTACCAATGCCACTTTGCGTGTGGCTGTATCGCCGCGCGCCAGGGCCATCACAGTCGCGAGTTCGTCGCTCACCGAAAGGGCGCTTCGGACGAAGCTGCGGCGCTTCAGCAGCGCCCGCAGCCGGTCGATCACGCCGCTGGCGCGCCGTTCGTCCTGGCGGATGTCGGCCAAAATCGCCCGCACTTCTTCGATGTCCGGCGGGTCGTGCGCAAGGAATAGTTCGGCCGCCTCGGTATTGCGCAGGATGGCGCCAAGCGGCTGGCTCAGCTCGTGCGCGAGCGCTGATGCGAACTGCCCCATCATCGAGACACGATTGGCATGGGTCAGTTCACTGCGCAGTTGTTGCAACTCGAGTTCGGAACTGTGCCGTGCGGAAATATCGAGTACCACCCCGCGCAGTACAATCGGCTTGCCGCTACCATCACGTTCGACCTGTCCGTGCGCTGCCATCCAGCGAATTTTCCCTCCACGGAGGAGTACGCGGTACTCGACTTCATAGCCACCTCCGGTAGCCAACGCATCTTCGAGAGCCTGGTCGACGGCTTCTCGGTCCTCGGGATGCAATGAGCCAAGGAAACGCGCGCGATTGATGTGCTCCGATTCCGAAAAGCCGAATAGTTCGCGGGCGTGTCTGGTGGCCCAGATCGTGTCGTGACCAATGTCCCATGTCCACATGCCCAGATCAGCCGCCGCACTGGCCAAATCCATGTGGCGTTCCCGGTCCTTCAGCTGGCCGGCAAGTCGTGCTCCCGCCAATACATCGGCATTCAACTCGATGGACATCGCCATCAGGACGGCGAGATAGGCCCAACTGATCATATAGGGTGTCTTGAGGATATCGAGATCCACCAAAGCTGCTTGCAAGCCGCCGCCCAGAAGGAAGAGCACGACGGCCCCTCCGACAAGCACGGCACGTCGGCCGCCGTCCAGGCGCCTCAATCGTAAGGAAGCATCCGCCACAAACACGATCTGCGCCAGGACCGCCAGATACGGGAACACATTCCAGGGATTTGGCACCCCTTCGGCCACATGGAAGGTCGCTCCACCGGAGGTCTCGACCGTTCGGAAACCAATGAACGCTTGGTAAGTCATGCCCACACCAGGTGGCGTTCCGGGAAAGAAGTCGAAACTCAACCCGATGGCGTAAATGAACGGGATCGCTAGAGCCAGCCATTTCCGCCCAGTGCCAAAATAGCTCCAGATGAACGCAGTCAGCGACACAAGCAGTATTCCTACCGCAGCGTCCAGCAAACGCGTCGCTAGCCACCACTCCGCCAGAACATCGGTTTGCATCAACGCCAATTCCAGAGCAGCGACGCAGGCGACAGTGAAAGCGCTGACTGCAAATAGCAGGCGGGGCGCACGTGGACGCCGCGAGAGGCCGATGCTCAGCTCGATCAAGCCCAGCGTTAGGCAGGCCGCGGCCACCATGGGCCAGGTAATGGTCATCCAGTTCATGGGAAAGTATCGATGGCTCCGCTGCCCTCAGTCTCCCCAAGGGGTCGCTACCAACGAGCCCTGAAAGGCACGATTCTATGTCAGCCAGGGGCGAATGAGCGGGTTTCCGGAAAGCCTCTGAACTTCCGCCTTGCAGTCCTGCTGACAGCGGCAGGGTCAGCGGCTGGAAGATTCACTGCAAGACGTCACTGCCTGGTTGTGGATACCGAAACCACGCCGCGAATCGCGTTCAAGAGTTTGCTACCAGCATCGGTCTTGCGAAAATAACCGACACACTGGCCAGCCATTGCTGCCGCACGTGCCCTGGGGTCGTCATGAGCGGTGACAAAGAGAACTGGCGTTGCAACGCCCTCGGCGGCCAGCTTGTTTCGCAGATCAATCCCGGACATGCCGGGCAACTGGATGTCGAGGACAAGGCAAACAAATCGCGGCTGCTTCTCGTCCGCGCAGAGCGCTTCGGCTGATCCGTAAGTGATCGGCTGCATCCCTGCCGCGCGCAACAGTCGAGCGACCGAGCGCCGCAGACTTTCGTCATCGTCGACGATACCTACATAGAGATTGCCTACGCCGCTAACCGCCATGGAGACAAGATTACGGGGCACACGGCGCTAGCGCTACTGCCCTTTAGGGAAGCTGATTCATGCCCGGGTCTGAAGTCGGACAGGAGGAGTCAGGCTCACGCGCCCTTTTCCGGGCGTTCAAGCCGAGAGGTAGCCAAACAGCACATTCTCGATCGAAGGCAAGTATTCCGAGGAGGCCGGTAACGCAGGGCACAAAGGCAGTTCGTGGCCCGTCGTTGGACCGTAGGCCAGCAGCCCGGTAAGTGCCAGGCCACCAACCAGAGAGGTCATGCTGCCGAAGTTGATGAAGCCATGTTGCCTGAAATTCAGGATTACCTCCTCCATGCTCTGATGACCGCTCCTGCCGTGCCCGCGTGCTCCGCCACCACGACAACTCAGTGGCCGCTTGTGGTCTGGCGCGGCCAGCCAGACCAGCTGCTGCTGAAGCCGAGCGCGAAGGGCCGGATCAGATTGACAGCAGTCAGAGGTGGGAGAGCGGTACGGGAAACATCGTAAAAGCCGACGTCAGATGTCGTTAAATTCGATTTGTAAGATGTATGTATTACCCCTACCATGGTTCTCGTGGTCAACTACCGAGGGCGCATGTCTCATGCCGAGGCCATCCGGGTACCTGGACGGCCATGACCGTCAGCAGGATGGCGGTGCTGACCTTCGTCGTTCTACCGTTCATCGAACTGGTGACCTGGATATGGGGTCCATCCGAAGACCGCGCAACGTTGTCGAAAGACAGCAGGCAGCACGAGGCGACAGAGTGAGGTATAACCGACACCTCGCACTCGTGCCAGGACGCGTAGCGAGCAGATAAGCCACATGGGTCATCTGATTCAGATCATTCTCCTTCTGGGCGTGACTGTGGCGATCATGGTCACCTTTCAGCGGCTGCATATCCCCTCCAGCCTTGGTTACCTGCTGGTCGGGCTGATCCTCGGGCCGCATACGGTCGGCCCGACGGTGCATGTCCCGGAGTTCAAGGTACTGGCCGAGTTTGGCGTGGTCTTCCTGCTGTTCTCGATCGGACTCAACTACTCGCTGCCGCAACTGCACGCGATGCGTCATCAGATCCTGGGCCTCGGTACCGCGCAGGTTGCATTGACCACGGCTGCCGTCGCCACGTCGCTATGGCTGGCCGGCCTGAGCCCGGCGGTGGCTTTCGTCATCGGCGCCGTCTTCGCACAGTCCTCGTCCACCATCATCGGCCGGCAACTGGCCGAGCAGGGCGAGGACGCCTCCCCGCACGGCCGGCTCGGACTGGCGATTTCGGTGTTCCAGGACGTCACCGCCGTGCCGTTCCTGATCCTGATTCCCGTGCTGGGCGCCGCTACCGGCATGAACGCACTCGCCGGGGAACTCGGCATGGCAATGGCCAAGGCCGTGCTGGCGTTCGGCCTGGTCTTCTATGCCGTGCGCTGGGCCCTGCGCCCACTCTTCCACATGGTCGCCGAGCGGCGTTCCGCCGAGCTGTTTACCCTCACGGTGTTGCTGGTGGTGCTGTCGGCTGCCTGGACGACCAGCAGCCTCGGGCTGTCGCTCGCCTTTGCGGCCTTTCTGGCGGGAATGATGCTTGGCGAGACCGAGTTCCGTCACCAGGTGGAATCCAGCATTCGTCCGTTTCGCGATGTGCTGCTCGGCCTGTTCTTCGTGGGCATCGGCATGCTGTTCGACCCGGCTACGCTGCCCCGGATCTGGCATTGGGCGCTGCTGGGCGCCTGTCTGCTGCTGTTGAGCAAGATCGTCGTTGTCGCCGTGATCGTGCGCCGCAGCGGCATGGATGCGCTCGTCGCCTGGCGAACCGCCCTGCTGCTGGCGGTGGGGGGCGAGTTTGGCTTCGCGCTGCTCGCGATCGCGCTCGATGCCAGAGTGATCGATCAGGAGATCGGCCAGATTGTGCTGACCGCGGTCCTCTTCTCGATGATCGCGGGCGTCCTCCTGATCCGTTACAACCAGGCGATTGCCACTGGCCTGGCCAGGCCAGCCGCCAAGGCTTCCCCGCCGGCGGAGCAGCTTGCCGGGCTGGCCGCGCCTCAGGTACTGATCGGCGGCTATGGCCGGGTCGGCCATACCATCGCGGTACTGCTGAAATCGAGCGGCGTCAATTTCGTGGCCTTCGACACCGATCCGAAGCGGGTGCAGCAAGGCCAGGCCGACGGGCATGCGGTGCTTTACGGCGACATTGCCGATCCGGAACTGCTCGCAGCGGCCAGGGCCGAACGTGCCAGTCTGGCAATCGTCACCGTCGACTCCCACGTCATCGCCTTGCGCGCGATAGCGGCGCTGCGTCAGCATTGTCCGCAGGTGCCGGTGATCGCGCGTGCCCGCGACCTGGACGCCAGTTCGGCGTTGGTCAATGCCGGCGCGATCCATGCCTATCCCGAGGCGATCGAATCCAGCCTGCGTCTTGGCGCGACCGCCTTGCGGATGTTGCGGATTCCCACCGTCGATATCGACCTGATGCTGCAGGACATACGTGACTGGGACTACCAGCCCGTGATTGAAACCCCGGCGAAGGAGGAGGCCAAATGACAAGCGCCCAGACGATTCTCGTCGCCACTGATCTTTCCGCGCCGGCCCGCCATGCCGTCGAGCGCGCCTTTCACCTGGCTGCCAGCACCGGCAGCGAACTTTACATTCTGCACGCAATGGAACTGGATGCCCTCGACAGCCTGCGCGAGATGTTGGGGGACGACGTGTTCGCGTTGCGGGCAGCCTTGAGCAGCGATGCCCACAGCCACCTCGACCAGTTGCTCGGCGAGGTGGGGACCCATCGTGGCATCGCTGTGCGCACGTGCGTCGCCGAAGGGAACCCGCTGGCCACGATCGCTGCCGAGGCCGACGCGCTGGACGCGTGTCTGGTGGTGCTCGGGGCACGTGGCGAGTCTCTCCTGCGCCGCGCTTTACTGGGACCGACGGCAGCCCGTCTGGTGCGCAAGTCGTCGCGGCGGCCGGTACTGGTGGTGAAGCAAGCGCCGCATGCGGCATATCGCTGCGTTCTGGTTGCCGTGGATTTCTCGCCGGTATCGCTTCAGGCGATCCGCCTGGCAAGGCAATGGGCGCCAAAAGCCGATCTGGTTTTGTTGCACGCCTTCGAATTGCCCTACGAGGGCAAGCTACGGCTCGCGGGCGTCGAAGAGCAGGAACTCGAGCAGTATGTCACAAGCAGCAGCAAGACCCGCCGCAAACGGTTGCACGATCTGGCGGCTACCGCCGGATTGGCGCCAGCGGAGTATCGGGGCCGGGTCATCCATGGCGATCCTGCGCAGCAGATCGTCGCCGTGGAGCAGGAGCTTTCTTCCGACCTGGTCGTCATCGGCAAGCACGGCTCGCACGTCGTCGAGGAACTGCTCCTCGGTAGCGTGACCAAGCAGGTGCTGGCGGAGTCGCAATGCGATGTGCTGGTCATTTGCGACCCGCGCGAGGCGCCCCACGAATCGCCATGACCGATCTGGCACTCATCCTGGGGGCCGTGCTGCTGGCAGCGGCGGGTGGCGAGGCGTTCCTCAGGTCCATCCTCGGCGCGGCACTCCATCTGCGCGTACCGAAGGTGGTCGTGGCCACGACACTGGCGGCCTTCGCCACCTCCAGCCCGGAACTTACCGTTTCTACCGTCGCCGCGCTCGCCGGCCAGCCGGAGATCGGGTTGGGCGATGCGCTGGGCAGCAACGTCGTCAATATCGCGCTGATCTTCGGTCTCGCCTTGCTGTATGGTGGCGTGCAGACCTCGCGGCAGGATTTCGGCCGCGACTTCTACCTTGCCCTCGCAGTCCCGGCGCTGAGCTTCTTCCTGATTGTCGACGGACGGATCGAGCGGGCCGAGGCATTGCTGCTGTTGGCGGTATTCCTGGCCTGGCTGGTCTGGACCGTACGCCATGCTCTGCGCCAGCGAGCAGTGGCGGTCGACCTTGAGGCCAGCGAACTGTCTGCCGGCAAGAGCCTGCTGCTCGGTGTGCTCGGTCTCGGCGCGCTGATCGCTGCCGGTCGCCTGTTTGTCAGCGGGGCAACGGGCATCGCGGCCGTCTTCGCCGTCGACACTTACGTGATCGGGGCGATCGTGGTCGCAATCGGAACATCGCTGCCAGAACTGGTGACGGTGATCCTGTCTCGCCTGCGTGGCCACGACGATGTCGGCGTCGGCACGTTGATCGGCAGCAACCTGTTCAACGGGCTGGCCATCGTTGGCGTAGCCGGCACGATACATCCGATCGCCGCGCCAATGACCGAGGTGGCGCTGACGCTCGCCTGCGGCATCTTCGCGCTGTTTCTGCTGCTGCCCAACCGCAGCGGCCTGATCGTGCGTGGTCGCGGTTTCCTGTTGCTGATGCTCTACGTCGGCTTTGTCTGGGCAACGCTCACTTCCTGATCTCACTTACTATGTCTCCTGATCCCGATACTGCATGGCATGCTCGCTCCACTGCCGAAGTCCTTGACCAGATCGGCTCAGACCCCTCTCGTGGTCTGACCGCAGAAGTTGCGCAGCAACGCCTTGCCAGCCACGGCCCCAACCGGCTCGCCGAAAAGCCGGCCCGCCCTGCCTGGCGCAAGTTCCTTGACCAGTTCAGGAGCCTGCTGATCCTGATCCTGCTCGGTGCCGCAGTCCTCGCCGGCGCCGTCGGCGACCTCAAGGATGCCATCGTGATCGCCGTGGTAGTACTGCTCAACGCCACGCTGGGCTTCTTCCAGGAACATCGTGCCGAAGCGGCGCTGACGGCGCTGAAGAACATGCTCGCGCCGACGGCGCGGGTGCGACGCGACGGCGAGGTTCGCCTGGGCGAGGCGGCCGATCTCGTGCCGGGCGACATTCTGCTGCTTGAGGCCGGCGACCGCATTCCTGCCGACGCCCGCGTGCTGTCGGCGCACAGCGCCGAGGTGGCGGAGGCGGCCTTGACCGGCGAATCGCAGGCGGTCGCCAAGTTGCCCGATGTCGTCGATGAAAGGTCAGTGCTGGCGGAACGGCACAACATGGTGTTCATGAACACCGTGGTGACGCGCGGCCGCCTCGAAGCCGTCGTCACCGCTACCGGCATGGGCACCGAAATGGGCCGTCTTGCCGGGCTGCTCGCGGCAACCGCCGAGGGCGAGACGCCGCTGCAACAGCAACTCGACAGCTTGGGCAAACGCCTCGCACTGATTGCCAGCGGCGTCGTGGCGCTGATGTTTGTCTTCGGCCTGCTGCGCGGCGACCCGCTGGTGCAGACGGCGATGACCGCGATCGCACTCGCCGTCGCGGCGATTCCCGAAGGCCTGCCGGCAGTAGTGACCGTCACCCTCGCGCTCGGCATGCACCGCATGGCCAGGCGCAACGCCATCGTCAAGAAGCTCGCCGCCGTCGAGACGCTGGGCTGCACGACGGTGATCTGTTCCGACAAGACCGGGACCCTGACGCTCAACCAGATGACGGCGCGGGCGATCTATCTCAATGGTCAACGCCATGCCGTCACTGGCGAGGGCTATGGCAGCGACGGCTGCATCGTGGGTGCGGGCGATGTCCGTCACATTCTGTTGCCGGCAGTGCTATGCGTCGATGCCCGTATCCGGGACGAGCAACTGATCGGCGACCCGACCGAAGGCGCGCTGCTGGCACTCGCCGCCAAGGCCGGGCTCGACGCCGCGGAGGCGGTCGAACACCTGCCGCGCATCGCCGAGATTCCCTTCGATTCAGCCACCAAGTTCATGGCCACCTTCCACCACGAAGGCGACCAGGTACGGCTGTGCGTCAAAGGTGCCCCGGATGTCCTGCTGGCATTGTCCACTGGCCATTTGCATCACGACGTGGTGATGCCGCTGGATGAGAGAAGTCGCGACCGCTTTGCCGCCGAGAACGAGGCCCTGGCCGAGCAGGCGCTGCGCGTGCTGGCGCTGGCTGGGCGAGTGATTCCGGCCGAGCAGTTCGATCCCGTTGGCGACCTGCTGCCATGGGTGCGGGAACTGACGCTGCACGCCCTGGTCGGCATCATCGACCCGCCCCGCGCCGAGGCACGGGCGGCGATCGCCACCTGCCGGGAAGCCGGCATCGAGGTCAAGATGATTACCGGCGATCATCGCGCCACCGCGGCGGCTATCGCGCGTGAACTCGGACTGCACGGCGAGGCGCACGAGGGGCGCGAACTCGATGGCCTGAGTCTGGACGAGATCGCTGCGCTGGTCGAAAAAAGCGCCGTGTTTGCCCGTGTCGCGCCCGAGCACAAGATGCGCATCGTCGAGGTATTGCAGGCCAGGGGGCATGTCGTGGCGATGACCGGCGATGGCGTGAACGACGCGCCAGCGCTGAAGGCCGCCGACATCGGTGTTGCCATGGGTATCACCGGGACTGAGGTCACCAAGGAAGCGGCTACGCTGGTGCTCACCGATGACAATTTCGCCTCCATCGTGCGCGCGGTGGAAGAAGGACGGACGATCTACGACAACATCGTCAAGTTCGTCCGTTTTCAGCTCTCGACCAATATCGGCGCCATCCTCACTGTCCTCGGCGCGCCCTTGCTCGGCTTCGCCACGCCGTTCACGGCGATCCAGATCCTCTGGGTGAACATCATCATGGACGGTCCGCCGGCGATGACGCTGGGCGTTGAACCTGCCCGTCCCGGAATCATGCGCGAGCGCCCGCGCAGCAAGGAGGCGGCAATCCTCTCGACGCCGCGCCTGTGGCGCATCGGGCTCTATGGCGCAACCATGGCGGTGGGCACCCTGGGCACCTACGCCTGGGCGACGCAGTCCGGCGATGCCGCCAAGGCGATGACCTTGGCCTTCACCACTTTTGTGCTGTTCCAGTTTTTCAACATCTTCAACGCCCGCGCCGAACACGGGAGTGCTTTCAACGCGCAGTTTTTGAGCAACGGCAAGCTGTGGCTTGCCCTCCTGGCCGTCGTCGCCCTGCAGATCGTCGCCGTGCATTGGGGACCGGCGCAGGCCATCTTCGACACCGTCGATCTGACGCTGATCGAGTGGGCGGTGGCGGTGGCAGTCGCCTCGTCGACGCTGTTCCTCGAAGAGGCGCGCAAGCTGCTATTGCGCTTGTACAAGCGCATCATGGCCGCATAGGAGTAGGGCATGTTTGCGATCTAGGGGCCGGTATCCAGCGGCACGTTGATCGTTCTGAATCCTGTCGTGCTCGGACTGGAAACCTGGCCGACGGCGATGGCGAGCGGCGGAGATCTCACCATCACAACGGATGGCGTCATATCGGGTCTTCGTGGTCGAGCTGATAAAGCTGGCCACCGTGAAACGGCGGCCAGGCTTTCCGCCGCCTTTCTAGCGCAAGGAATCCTGCACCGACTGGAACTGGCGCACCCACGGCCGGTAGGTACCTCCGCCGCCTGCAGGTAGCGGTTGATCAGTGCCCGGCCGATACGCGCTTCCAACTGGGCAAGACATTTCCCGACTCTCAGGCTTCAGCCTCTGGAAGTTTCTGAAATACATCAAGGACGAACTTTTTACCGTCCTCGGTACCAGTTCGTCCGGGTCGGTCGTGCTGCAACTGATGCGCAAGCTGGAGTTTGCTGGCGTCTCGAAGCCGGTGGTCGGCGTGATCGTACGCTCGGGGCTGACCTTCAACCAAGATGGACAGTGCATCCATTACACTATGGCGGCGATCTTCATCGCCCAGGCCACTGACACGCCACTGACCCTGACCGACCAGTTGCTGGTGCTGGGCGTGCTGCTGCTGACTTCGAAGGGCTCGGCCGTGCAGGCCTTGTACGACGGCGACGAGGCCGCAAGCAGCCTGGAAGAGGCGGCCCTGCTCACACAGCGCCCGAAGTTGGCGACCTGACTGGGAGATGAACGATGAAGACCAATGAAGCCCGTAGCCTGCTGCGCAACATGTTCGAGGCGGCAATCACCGCTGCGCAGCCGGCGCACTGCGTCCCCCTGCACCTGCCGGAGCCACCTCGCGGCCGGCTCATCGTAATCGGTGCTGGCAAGGCATCGGCGGCGATGGCCAAAGCGCTGGAGGAGAGCTGGCCGGGCGAGTTGTCCGGACTGGTAGTGACCCGCTACGGCTACGCCGTGCCCTGCCAGCGTATCGAGATCGTCGAAGCGGCTCACCCGGTGCCGGACGCCGCTGGAGTTACCGCCGCGGAGCGCATCCACGCTCTGGTCCAGGGACTCAGTGCCGACGATACCGTGCTGTGCCTGATTTCGGGTGGTGGCTCCTCGCTTCTCGCTCTGCCGCTGGAAGGGCTGAGCCTGGCGGACAAGCAGGCCGTGAACAGGGCCTTGCTCAAGTCCGGCGCCTCGATCGCGGAGATGAACTGCGTCCGCCGCCACCTCTCGGCGATCAAGGGAGGGCGTCTGGCCGCAGCCTGCCATCCCGCGCGCGTGTTGAACCTCATGATCTCCGACGTGCCCGGCGACAACCCGATCGACATTGCCTCCGGTCCGACGGTTGCTGACCCCTCCACCTGTGCCGATGCCCTGGCGATCATCCGCCGCTACGGCATCACCGTACCGCCAGCAGTACTCGATATCCTCGAAAGCGGTCGCGGCGAGTCGATCAAGCCTGGCGATGCGCGCCTGGCCAGGGTGGAGACGCGCCTGATCGCGACACCACAGATGGCGCTCGAAGCTGCCACCGCAGTGGCGCGCAAGGCGGGGGTGGCGGCGCACATCCTCGGCGACGCCATCGAAGGCGAAGCGCGCGATGTGGGCAAGGTGATGGCCGCAATCGCGTTGCAGGTCGCTGGCCGTGGTCAGCCCTTCACAGCGCCCTGCGTCCTGCTCTCCGGCGGGGAAACGACGGTGACGGTGCGCGGCAACGGGCGCGGCGGGCGCAACGTCGAGTTTCTACTCGCGCTTGGTGTAGCGCTGAACGGGCATCGCGGCATCCACGCCATCGCCGGCGACACCGACGGAGTAGACGGCCAGGAGGAGATCGCCGGCGCCTGGCTTGCGCCGGACAGCCTGGCCCGTGCCTGGGCCAAGGGCATCAAGCCGCTCGGCAGCCTGGACAACAACGACGGTCACGGTTTCTTCGACGCTTTGGGCGATTCGGTCATCACCGGCCCTACGCTGACCAACGTCAACGACTTTCGGGCGATCCTGGTTACCAACGAACCCCTCTGATAGCGTGGCGGATACTCAGCAGTCCGCCGGATGGTAGTTCACCGAGCCACAAACAGGGACCCCTGGAGACATTTGTTGGGTACAAGAAGCCTGGCCACCGTGACACGGTGGCCAGGCTTTCTGCCGCCTTTCTAGCGCAAGGAATCCTGCACCGACTGGAACTGGCGCACCCACGGCCGGTTGGCGCGCAATTCTGCCGGCAGGGCGGCAATCGCAGCGCGCGCCTGGGTCACCGTATCGAACACGCCGAAGAACAGGTTGTAGTGCTCACGCTGGTCGTGCTCGGTCACCGAGAAGGCCAGGGAATTCAGCGCAAGCTGCTCGGCGTTGCGGTCGATGAAGCGCGCCATGTCGGCCTGGCTCGGCGACATCACCAGCTGGACAGTGTAGGCCTTGGGGTTTTGCCCGAGTAACCACTGGCTGTCGTGCACCACTCCCGATCCCGCACTTTGCACTCGCATCTTCCGGACGACGGCGCGCAAGTCGCCGAGGCTTTTCTCCAAACTGGAAACCTTGCCTGAAACCTGATCAATGCGCGCTTGCTGCTGGGCATCGTTCTCCTGCCGGGCCACTTCGCCCGCAGCAATGGCGGCGATCTGACCGCTGACATCGGTGATCCGGGCCTCGCTCCTGGCGATTGCCGATTCAGTGCTTGCGGGGGCAAAGGCAGGTACCCACTTGACCAGGGCGAAGCCCAATGCGGTCAGCAGCAGCAGGCCGGCGATGGCGAGATGGGTCCATTTGAACCTGTCCCTGGTTGTCTCCTGATGGTCCGCCAGTGTCGCGGCGAGCTCGCGGATTGCCGCGTCCAGGCGCTGCGTCTCCGCCTGCAAAACGCCGACCAGACCTTGCAAGGTCCGGACCTCGGCATGGTGCTCGCGCTGCAAGGCGCTCAAACCCTCGACCCGCGCCTCGACGATGGCGTGTTGCTTTTCCGCTTGCGCACGCACCTCTTCGATGCGGCGCTTGTTGCCGCGCGTCGCGGTATCCAGCAACTCGTAGGTGACGTCAAACTGATCAAGCCGCACACGCTGCTCGGCAATGATTCGCGCCTGCGTATCCAAAAGGTCTTCCAGCGAACCGATGCCGGCATCGAGCCGCGCCACGTCTGCGCTGATGCGCACATTGTTGCTCGCGAGTCGAATCTCCCAGCGCTGCTCGGTATCGGCCAGCCAACCACGAGCTTCTCCCCGAACCGCATCGACCCGCTGTTCGGTCGCGGCGGCATGCGCAGCCAATGACCGGCTCTGCTGCTGCAAATCGGCGCCGAGTCGGTGCACCTCGCTCGATACCGCGCCACCGGACTGTCGGAGTTCGGCCAGCGCACTGTCGATACGGCGGTTGTTTTCGGCGTACAGCGCGGTCAGCTCGTCGTAGTCGCGCAGTACACGGTCAAGCTGCGCGTTGATCTCCTTTGGCGTCAGGCTGGAATCGTTTGCCCGTGCGAATTCCAGCAGCCGGGCCATCTCCGGTTCGATGTCGGGAATTGGGGTCACCGCTGCGCTCAGCGGTTCGGTGGCCAACGCGGTAGGTACGGTCTCCGAGTGCGCATCCCCCGGAAGCGCCAATCCTGCGGTCTTGGTCATAGTCGCCCTCCTATGTAGTGGTTTCACAGAGTTGCGCCGGAATTCTGGCAGCGCACCCAGGAACATCGTACCCGAAGTTGACCGATTTTGTCGTCTTCTCCTGGAACACTGTTGCGCCGGGTGTCATAAGTGCTCGGCAGCGAGAGCCTTGTCCAGCGTCGTGCAAACCGGAACAGGACGCGCATTTCCTCGCGTCGACTCGCCTGCGTGAGGCGTGGGTTGATCATCGCGAGACCCATCCCCTGGCATCGCGCAGGATGCGGTCGTCGTCAGTCCTGCAACTCATCGGATTCGATGATGCGCTCGCCGGGCTCACCCTGCAGCACGCTTTCCAGCAGGACGCGCGCGATGGCCTCAGCGGTCACTGGCCGGTAGCGACGGGGGATCAGCGGTCGCAACAGGCGCGCCGCGATCAGCGCGATCTGCTCGCCGGGCCGCACCGCGTCGCGCTCGGTGTCGATCAGCGACGGTCGCACGATCGTATAGCTCGGATAGCCGAGTCCACGGATGCCTGCCTCGGCCTCCGCCTTGGTACGCAGGTACAGGTTGCCGGCAAGGCTGGCGCCGAGCGACGAGTTGAGCGCATGGCGGGTGGCGCCTGCCTCTCTTGCCAGGCGGCCGATCAGCACTGGCAGGTCGCGGTCGATGGCGGCAAAGGCCGCTGGCGAACCGGCGGCCCGGATCGTCGTGCCAAGAGTACAGACGACACCGTCGACCTGCCACCACGCTGCGCCGGGCGGCAAGTCGGCGAAATCCAGCACGGGGTTTTCCAGTTTCGGGTGGGTCGGCAGCGGTCGCCGGCTGGGTGCAATCACCCGCCCAACGCGCGCATCCGCCAGGGCGAGGCGCAAGACCTGCTGGCCGACGGCACCCGTGCTGCCAACGAGAAGCAGGCGCAGGGGAGGGGTCGGGGTGCTCATGCCGACGCCGCAAACGACTCGTTCAGGCGTGTGGCGCCATACAGGATGATCTTGAGCTGTTGCACGAAGTTCTCCGACATTTCGGTTTCGAGCAGGGGTTGGCCGGGGGGCAGGTCGAGAATGTCGGTAGCCGCCGCGAGCATGGTCATCACGATCATGCCGCAAACCATTTGCAGGTTCGCCGTGGGCAGGTGGGTGTACAGGCCACGCAGCCGGAAATCCTGCGCCATTTCGTTGGTGAAGTGGGTCACGTCATTGCGGATCGCCAGGCGCAGGATGCGGCTGCCCCCTGATCGCTCGCTCGAGATGAACACGAACTGCAGGCGGTTGCGCTTCACGTGTTCCTGGTAGACCTGGACCGAACGGCGCAGCATGTCGCGCGGCGCCACCTCCATCTTGCGTGCCTCGCGCAACAGACGGCGCAGGGTGATTCCCGCTTCCTCGACCAGCACCAGGCCCAGTTCATCGGTATTGCGAAAGTGACGATAGAAGGCGTTCGGTACGACGCCGGCTTCGCGCGCGATTTCGCGCAGGCCAAGACTGGTGAAGCTGCGTCCCTCGCCCATCAGCGTCAACGCCGCCTGCAGGAGACTGGCGCGCGTCAGATCCTTGCGCGCACTGCGAGACAGTGTCTCGGGATTCTTCGATGGGCGTTTTCCGGGTGGCTGGGTAGCGTTCATGGCCTGGCATTCTAGAACAGTTGTATTTAAAAGGACATCGGTTTGACAGTGGCGCGTGTTCTGCACAATGGTGTGGCTTGCTCTGACGAGAAAAAACCGAGTCACCTACCTATTTATTCAGTGGACACTCGTACACAGACTGTCGTATCCTGAAAACACTGAGCAGTCGCCGTTGACCGCCATTGGCGGGCGGTGCCGAGACCCTCTGTCCCTTTCCCGAAAGACCGCACCATGCCAACCTACAAAGCTCCCCTGCGCGACATGCGCTTCCTGATGAACGAGGTGTTCGACTATCCGGCGCACTATGCCCGGCTGGCGAACGGCGCCGAGGCAACGCCCGAGATGGTTGAGGCGATACTCGAAGCTGCGGCAAGCTGGTGTGAAGAGGTACTTGCACCCCTGAATCTGTCCGGAGATCAGGAGGGTTGCCACTTCAATGCCGGCAAGGTCAGTACCCCGGCCGGATTCAGGGAAGCCTACCGACAGTTCGTCGACGGTGGCTGGCAGGGCCTCTCGTTTCCGGTCGAATACGGTGGCCAGGGCCTGCCGACCTCGCTCAGTGTCTTCAAGGCCGAGATGATGGGTGCGGCCAACTGGTCGTTCAGCATGTATCCGGGGCTGAGCCTGGGCTGCATCAACACGCTGCTGCGCTACGCCAGCGAGGCACAGAGATCACAGTATCTGCCCGCTCTGGTCAGCGGCGAGTGGACCGGCACCATGTGCCTGACCGAGCCACAATGCGGCACCGATCTGGCGCAGATCAGAACGCGGGCTGAACCGCAGCCCGATGGCAGCTACCGGATCACCGGCACCAAGATGTTCATTTCCGCCGGCGATCACGATCTGGCCGAGAACATCGTGCATATCGTTCTCGCCCGCCTGCCCGATGCACCGGCGGGAACCCGCGGCATCTCGCTGTTCGTCGTACCGAAATTCCTCGTCGATTCGGACGGTTCGGCTGGCCAGCGAAACGCGGTCAGTTGCGGATCGATCGAACACAAGATGGGCATCCGCGCCTCGGCAACGGCCGTGCTGAATTTCGATGCCGCGGTCGGCCACCTGATCTTCGAGCCCAACAAGGGGCTGGAAGCCATGTTCACCTTCATGAACACCGCGCGCATCGGCATCGCGCTGCAGGGCATCGCGCACGCAGAGGCCTCGTTTCAGGGTGCGCTGTCCTATGCCCGGGATCGCCGCTCGATGCGAGCGCTGTCGGGGAAAAAGGAACCCGACTCGATTGCCGACGCCTTGATCTGGCACCCCGATGTACGGCGCATGCTGCTCACCCAGAAAGCCATCGCGGAAGGTGGCCGAGCGATGATTTATGCGGCCGCTCAGACCGCCGACCTGATGTTCAATGCGGTGCTCGAAGACGATCGTGCGGCGCAGGCGCAGTACGACAACATGCTCGGCTTCTACACGCCGATCCTCAAGGGCTTTCTGACTGAAATGGGTCTCGAGGCGGCCAACCTCGGCATGCAGGTGTTTGGCGGCCATGGCTACATCCACGAGCACGGCATGGAGCAGATTGCTCGCGATGCACGCATCGCCACCCTGTACGAAGGCACCACCGGCATCCAGGCACTTGACCTGCTGGGCCGCAAGGTATTGATCGGCAGCCGGGGAAAATGCGTCCGCGACTTCACGCGCATCATGCTGCGCCTTGCCGGGCCGCATCTGGCCGCACGCGGGTCAAAGGGCCGCATGGCCCGCTCGCTGACCAGGCATGCCATCCAGTGGAATCTACTCACGCTGAGAATCATGTGGCGGGCGGCCAGGGATCGGGACCTCGTCGGCTCGACGAGCGTCGACTACCTGATGTATTCGGGCTATGTGATGATGGGCCACTTCTGGGCCCTGCAGGCCGAGCAGGCCCGTCAGCGTCTGCGCAGTGGCCAGGGGGCAGAATCAGCCGACTTCTATCGTGCCAAGATTCAGACCGCAGAGTTCTACTTTGACCGTCTGCTGCCGCGTGCCGAGGCCCACCGAAGAAGCGCGTTGGCGCCGACGCGTTCGCTGATGCAGATGGATAACGGCAATTTTGCGTTTCCCTGATGCAGCGACCCGAGTGTGGCGAACGCAACGCTTTCAACGCCTGGGCATTCCCGCAACTGGGGCGCGACGCTGCGGAGAAAATCAAGCATACTGTTGGCCGAAATCCTGCCGTGCTGACGAGACCACAATGACTGTCCGAAACCTCGAATTCCTGTTTCGTCCCCGGTCGGTCGCGGTTGTCGCCGAACCCGACGAGCCGAGTCGCTATGCCGAGGTGGTGATTGCCAATCTGGTTGCCGGCGGATTTGCCGGTCCGGTCATTTCCGTGGGCGCCAGGAAACGCTCGCTGTTCGGCATCGGTACCGATGTCCGCCTGGACGAGTTCGAGGTCGTGCCCGACCTGGCGATCATCTGCGCGACGCTGGACAGGGTGCCGTCGATCATCACGCAACTGGGTGCACGTGGGACGCGCGGCGTGATCGTTGGGCCCTGGCTATGGCACAGGATGAGCAGCAACGAGATCGCGGCGGCGCGCAAGGCCATCCTTGAGGCGGCGCGACCGTACCTGATCCGCATCCTCGGCCCGGGCAGCGGTGGCCTCGTCGTTCCGGCGCGAGGTCTCAACGCCAGCGCCGCCCCGGTTTCGATCAGGCCGGGAAAGGTTGCCCTGATCACTCAATCGACGGCCATCACCGCTGCCGTGCTTGATCGTGCCGGTAGCCGGGGCATCGGTTTTTCGACGGTACTGCACCTCGGCGCCAGTATGGATGTCGATCTGGCCGACGTGCTCGACTGGCTGGCGGTAGACCGGGACACCCAGTCGATCCTGGTGCAGTTCGACGAAATCTCCGGCGGACGCAAGTTCATGTCAGCGGCACGTGGCGCCGCGCGCAACAAACCGGTTGTCGCCATTCGCGGCGGACCGGTGAAGCCACGGCACCCGGTGACCACGCCATTCAATGCCGACGACGTCTACGAGGCGGCCCTGCAACGCGCCGGCTGGGTGCGCATCGACACCCTGGGCGATGTGTTTGAAGCCATCGAGGCGATGGCGCGGGTGCGCCCTCTGCGCGGCGAGCGCCTGACCATCCTGGCCAACGGCCACGGCCTCGGGCGGATTGCCGGCGACACGCTCCTACGTTCCGGCGGCGAGCTGGGCAGCCTCTCCCGCGACACCGTCAAGCACCTCGAGGAACTGCTGCAGACCCGTTCATCGCTGTCCAACCCGCTGGCGCTGCCATCCGATGTCAGGCCGAGCCACTGGGCAGCAGCGCTCTCGGCCGTGCTCGCCGACAGCAATACCGACACCGTGCTGACCGTCTGCTCGCCGTCGCCGTTCGCCGCCAGCGCCGACGTTGCTACGGCGATATGCGAGGTGTCCGGCACAGCCGAGCGCAGCGTCTTCACCTGCTGGGTCGGCGGCGCCGCAATGCTCGAAGCGCAACGGATTGCGGCGGCGAACGCGGTGTTGAGCCATGACTCGCCGGAAAAGGCGATCGCGGTCTTTCTCGGTGTCGTCAATTACCGGCGCAATCGCCGGTTGCTCCAGCAGATGCCGCCGTCGCTGGCGGAGAGTTTCTCGCCGGATGTCGACGCCGCCCGCAGCGTGCTCAGGGAGGCGATCGATGGCGGGGCAGGGGCCTTGTCGCCCCGCCAGGCGCGGCGTCTGCTGCAGGCCTACGGGATTGCGGTCGCCGACTCGCCGCTGGCCGGCAGCATCGATGCGGCGATCCTGGCTGCCGGCGATCTCGGCTATCCGGTCGATCTCGGGCTGCTGCTTGCCGATGGGGCCGAGTTTGCTCAGGTCGCGTCGGGACTGCGCTCGCCGGCCGAGATCCGGATCGCCGCCCGCGGGCTGCGCAGCAGTGCGCGGACGCAGCGCCCGGGCAGCCGGGTCAGCCGCTATCGACTGCGATCGAGCGTCGCCCGCAGCGGCGCGCCGGCAATGCGCCTCGGTGTGGCCGACGATCCGGTGTTCGGTCCGGTGATCTTCCTTGGCCTGGCGTCGGCCGCGGGCGGCCGCATGGGACGCCTCGTCGTCGCGCTGCCGCCGCTCAACCTGGTACTGGCCCGCGATCTGGTCACGCGCAGCCGCTTTGCCGAAGGGATGCCCGAAGACGATCGGGAGGCGCTGCAGGCAGCGGTCAGCAATGCGCTCGTTCGCTTGTCGCAACTGCTCACGGACCTCGACGAGCTGACCGGTGTGACGCTCGATCCGCTGCATGTCGAGACCTCGGGTGTGATCGTTCTGGAAGCGCACATCGGCATCGGCCGGGCGGCTCGCAGGACGGGCCTGCGCCGCTTTGCGATTCGACCCTACCCGAAAGAACTTGAGCAGCCAGTGGAATGGTGTGGCCGCACGCTCCTGATCCGGCCGCTTCGACCGGAGGACGAGACGACCCTTGGTGAACTCCTCAACTCGCTGGATCCCGAAGATTCCCGCATGCGCTTTTTTGATTCGATCCGGAGCCTGCCGCGTGCCCGCCTCGCCCGCTTCAGTCAGATCGACTACGATCGGGAGATGGCGCTGGTGGCGATCGAGCGCGACGGCGACGGGGTCGAGCATTCGCTCGGCGAGGTGCGCGCGGTTGCCGAGCCGGGCAATGCCTTTGCTGACTTTGCCGTCGTCGTCCGATCTGCTCTCAAGGGCCAGGGACTCGGACGGCTGTTGATGCAGAGCCTGATCAGCTACTGCCGCCGGCGCGGCATCGGTGAGTTGCGTGGCGAAGCGCTCGACGGCAACCTGCGCATGCAGCGGTTGGCCAAGCACCTCGGTTTCCAGCTCACGACGGGCGCCGATCGCGGCACGGTTGACCTTCGGCTGCGGCTCCGCGAGCCGGAGAAGGTCTAGCCGCAGCGCGAGCCGCCGCTGTTGGCCAACGTCAACAGATCTCACCGCAAGGCAGCGACCCTGGCGGCGAAGCCCTGCAGGTCTGCGTCGCGCAAGCCGAGCAGAACCGGTCGACCGGCGCGGCGATGGATGTTGATCTTGGCGTTGAAGACTCGATGCGGCTGGCCGTGCTTGTCGGTGAGCTCGTACTCGCGAATATGGTAGGCATCGCCGAGCTGGCCTTCGGCGGCGCGGATCGGTGGTCCGGTAAGGTAGCAGGTGATGGAATCGATCTCGGCTCCAGCCAGGCTGACACCGTTGAGCTGCCGCGTCAGCTCGCGCGCACGCTGCACAAAGTCGAGGCTGTCGAGAGTGACGGTGCGTCCGTCGGCTTCGTCGATCATCTGCGTCTCGAACTTGCCCACCAGAATCTGTCCTGGCAGTGCACGCTCGATCATGCGCGCCAGCTCGATCGTCACCGGACCGACCAGGTAGCTGAACGACGTCGGGTTCAGTCCCTCGGATTGGTGGAACTCGTAATGCGACCCGACGTGGAAGCAGGCGCGCAGTTGTGGCACCGCGCCCGGCAGCGAGGTTCGCTCGCTCGCCAGCGCGTTGTCGGCAAGAATGAACTGCATGAGCTGATAAAGCTCTACGTTGGCGGCGACCCCGCGCATCCGGTTCCAGATGTAAAAGCCGTCACCTGTCGTCGTCCGCGCGAAGTTGATGTTGATTTCGCGATCGAGCAAGCGGGCGTACGCAGCATTGACCGAGCACGACAGACTGTTGAGCTGGACCACCTGGTGTAACGGCGGCCGCAGCGAAAAGCCCACGGCATCAAGCAGGATCACTGCACGGTCTTCGACCAGGCGGAGTCCGTAGCGCTCGACCAGCGCCGCCAGCAGTGGCAGGCCGAGGTCTTCGAGCGGCGAGAATGGAAGCTCGACCGAATGCGGCGTCACCCTCAGTTCGCTGGCGATCTGAGCGAAGTCGTCTGGCGGCAGATGCGTCCGTCGCGCCAGCAGCTCCTGCAGCAGGGCCGATCGGCGCCGGGATTCGCCTTCATCGCTCGCCTCGCCGACGAACTCGATGAGCAGCGTATGCGGCGCGAGCAGCACCAGCAAGCCGCGTGGCAGCAAGGTCCATGCGTAGATCAGATTCTCGCCAAGGTTCCACAACGAATAAAGTCGCTGATCAAGGTGCGATACGTTGCGCCGTACCTGGGCTTCGGCCGAGCCAACCGGCATCGGGTAAGCCATGAATCCGTCGAGCCAGGACTTGCGCTGGCGGGTATCGTCGATCACTCTCAGTCGCCCCCTCGTTAAGACTGCCCCCCTCACGCATTGTAAGGGAACTCAACGCGGCAACCGCGATCTGTTGGATCTAGTTCGGGGACAGTATATTTAATTGCCAGATTTCCGCCTCTCGGGGAGAGTCAGTCCAACTTTGCAGCGGTCGTCACCCACAAGCGTCGACCCGTCGACAGCGCTCAACTTCCCATGCCGTGGAAGCTTCCGGCGTCCTTCCTGCGCAGGGCGTGGACCCTGGCCAGGCCACCGCGCGCGGTCTCGCGGTAACTCGCCTTGAGGTCGCAACCCGTCTCCCACATGGTACGAACCACCTCGTCGAAGGAGACGATGTGGTGGCCGTCGGAGAGCAGGGCGTAGGCCGCGCAGTCGACGGCGCGGACGGCGGCGATTGCATTGCGTTCGATGCAGGGAATCTGAACGTAGCCGCCGATCGGGTCGCAGGTGAGGCCCAGATGATGTTCCAGACCCATCTCCGCCGCGTACTCGATTTGCCGTACCGAACCCCCCAGGAGTTGCGCGGCGGCGGCCGCCATCGCGCAGGCCGTCCCGACCTCGCCCTGGCAGCCGACTTCGGCTCCCGAGATCGACGCGTTGCGCTTGACGATGTTGCCGATCATCCCGGCCGTCGCCAACGCGCGGTGGATCTTCTCATCCGGCAGCCGCGCATTCTGTTGCAGGAAGAAGAGGACGGCGGGCAGCACGCCGCAGGCACCGCAGGTCGGCGCGGTCACCACTTCGCCGCCGGCGGCATTCTCTTCCGATACCGCCAGCGCGTAGGCAAACTTCACGGCTGTCGTCGTGGTCCGAAGTCAGCCGACGCCAGCGTGTATCGGTATCCGCTATAAGGTGAGTCTTCGCGCGCGGCCGCAAGTTCAGGCTCGGCGAGAAATTCTGCAAACGCGGCGCGCCCTGGCACCCTGGCACCCTGGCACCCTGGCACCCTGGCACCCTGGCACCCTGGCACCCTGGCGCTCAGGCTCGCCGATCGCAGAGGCGCGTGTTGTGGTCAGCGCAACACTGTATTTACTATACTGTCCCCGAAATGCATGGAAATGCAGTCCCGAAATGCATGCTATCGGGAGAGGTCCCGCATGTGCGCAGCAACCTGCAGCAGCTGGGTCTGATTCATCCCGACGAGGTATTTGCGGCTGACGGTACTGACGAGTTTGACCGCGCCGGCCATAGCGAGGCGTGCTGACTGCTCGGCGAGCATGCCGACTTGGGCACGCCTGAGCGCCTTCAGGAAGTAATAGTCCATCCCCGCCTGGGTGAGTTCGGCGACCAGTTCGGCGACCGCCGCGCCATGCCGCGTATCGGCGGGGGTGTTTTCAAGCGCCGCCAGCACGGCATCGGCTTTATCGCGCAGCGCCTGCGAATGATGGAAGCGCATGTGGGGCCCGGCGCTGGCCGAGGTCTCGGCAGGCTTCGTCGTGCCCGTGGTTACGCTCTTTTTCGCTGCAGTGGCCATGATGTTCCGATCAACGTGGTTGCTCAGCGAGGCGGTTCCGCGATGAAAATCTCGACGCGACGGTTCATCGCGCGACCAGCTGCCGTTGCATTGTCGGCGATTGGTTGACGCGAACCAAGACCGTCGATCGCCATGCGACTCGACGACACGCCACGCATGGCCAGGTAGTCACGCGTCGCTGCCGCCCGGTTGACCGACAGGGGATTGTTCACCGCATCGTTGCCCGTGCTGTCGGTATGGCCGATGATCCTGATCGTCGTCACCGGGTGCTGGTTGAGGCTGTTGGCCAGGCGATCAAGCACCGGGCGCATGTCCGGCTTGATGTCATAGCGGCCGACATCGAAGGAGATGTCGCTCGGGATGTCCAGTTTGAGCTGGTTATCGGCCGTTTGTGACACCTGCACCCCCGTGCCGGCAGTGGCCTGCTCCATCGTCGCCTTCTGTTCCTGCATACGCTGCGACCACAGATAGCCCCCGGCCGCCCCGAGCGCCGCACCGACGGCAGCCCCGGTGGCGGTACTCTTGCCCTTGCTGCCGCCCGCCGTCGCGCGGCCGACCACTGCACCGGCCACAGCACCGATTGCGGCGCCGGTCGTGGTGTCACGCTGGGTTTCGGTCATGCCGGCGCAACCTACCAGCGAGCTGACCGCGAAGCTGGCGGTCGTCAGGGTAAGGATGATTCTGTTCATGTCCCGGGTCTCCAGGGGTGAGAAAGTCAATGTGGTGTCAGCAAGTATGGCTGGCGATTGGAGCCATAGTCAATTCGGGATTTCCTCGCCTGAGGCCGGGCCCGCGCACGCGGTCCAGACGATCAGGCGCTGCGCAGCTTCAGCAGCCGCGTCACCCAGATCGCGGCGAAGGGCAGGATCAGGCCCAAGGCAATCGCTACCATGAAGAGCGCACCCAGGTCGCCGTAGTCGGCGGGCACCTTGATCGCGTTGGTCACCGGGTCGCGCACCTCGCGGGTGACTTCGAAGATCTGGTTCAGGTACTTGGTGCCGAGTTGGGCGGCCGACAGCGCCAGGTTGGTGAACGAGGCCATCACGGCGAAGTAGGTGGCTTTCAGGTTGGCCGGCGCCGAATTGGCGATCCATGCCAGCATCGGCACCATGGCGATCTGCCCGAGGGGTGATTCGAGCGCGGTATCGATCAGCGCAATGAAGCGCGCGTCGACGACGCCACCGGTATGTGCCGCGGTCCATTCGTGCAGGCCGTAGTACATGCCGAGCGTCGGCAGGCTGAGCAGCGTGCCGGTGAGCGTCAGGAAGCCGACGATGTAGGCGATCGAACGCTCCCCCATGAAGCGGCGGAAGAGGAACAGGCCGAACAGGGTCAGCACGCTGCCGATCAGCGAGAGCTGCGCGAGGAAGGACTGATCGAAGCCCAGCGAGTCGATCATCCACCAGGTCGAGCCGGCGCCGGGACCGGGCATGGCACGGAAGACGAAGATCACGATCGCCGTCCCGAGCAGGGTGCGCCGCGCGTCCTCGTCCAGTTCCCGGAGCAGCTTCGCCATCAGGAAGGTGATGACGGCGAAGGAGCTGACAAAGACGATCTCCTGGCTGAACTCGACCTGCGCGAGGCCGACCGAGAGGCTGATGGCGACGAAGACCAGGCTGCCGCCGAGGATCCACCAGTTGGGCCTGACCGGGTCGAGAGCGGGCTGAAGCATGGTGCGCAGCGCGGCCTCGTCGAAGCCGCGGGCGCGCAGCCGCCGGGCGTCGCGCCGCCTGAGCAGCGCCGCCAGCAGCACGCCGGCGACCGAGATCGCGGGGATGACCAGCGCCATGCCATAGACCTGGGCGTAGACCGCCGCCTTGGCCGCCTTCGGCAAGTTCTCGACGCCCTGGAACATGACGACGTTGACCAGCGAGACGAGCAACCCCGCCACCGATGATCGCCACGCGGCCGAGCGTCTGCAGCGTGGTGTTCATCAGCCGTCGCTGCTCGGGTGGCAGCGGCTGGCCGTGCTCGTCCACCCGTGGCACGGCTTCGACGGTCATCGCATCGGCGACCACGTCCTGCAGGACGTAGCCGACCGGCGAGAGCAGGGCGGAGAGCACGAACCAGGCTTCGAGCGACATCCACTCGCCCATGCGCAGCGGGTTGGCCACCAGTCCGAGCATGATCAGCAGGCTGGCCGCGATCAGTGCCGCACCCAGCCATACCAGTCCGGCCTTGTGCCGCCAGATCAGGTCAACGAGATGGCCGAGCGGCATCTTCAGTGCCCACGGAATACCGGCCCAGAAGCCGAGTGCCGCGAGAAAGGCCGCCGAAAGTCCGAGATACTCCTTGACGAAGAAGGTCCCGACGATTCCCGTCAGGCCGGACACGCCGGCCGCGACATAGACCATCAGCGGCGGCAAATAGGAAAGCCGCATTTCACGGCCGAGCTCAAGGATGTTGTCGGCAAACCAGCGTTGAAGGGCGGCGAGCAAGACGGGACTCCGGCAGTTGGTTGGGTGGCGTCATTGTGCCTGACGCGGGCCAATTGCGCGCGGGCCATGTTCGCCAGCGCCAGCCGTCCGGCGAGCAGGACTGGCGCTGGCGCAGGACTGAGGAAGCGGGCAGCGCTCCCCCGGGCATGGGCTCCGGCCGATCGATCAGAGGCGTTTCGCTGCTAGACTTGGCCTTTGCGACCAGCGTCGAGCGGGTAGCAGGCATCGGGGGAGGGCAGCGCAGATGTGGTTCTTGTGGGCAGTACTGGGGGCGCTTCTCGCCGGGCAGATCTGGTCCGGCCTGTGGATCATTGGTGCGCTGCTCGGCGGCATACTCGGCTGGTCGCTGGGCAGCCGGGCGCGGCAAATCGAGAATGAGCGTTTCCGGCTGATCGACGAACGCCTGCGGCGGGTCGAAGCCCAGCTCGATCGCCTCGATCAGCGGCCGGCGGCACCTGACGGGGTCGAGCCGCCGGCAACGGTGCCGGTGCCGTCGGTTCGATCCCCGGCGCACGACGCGGTGCCGGTGGCCACGGCCGAGGCCGTTCCAGCGTCTGCCGCGGCGTCGGTCAGCGGGCTGCCGGCAGCCGTCGAACAGCCGGCAGCGGCAGACACCGGGCTTGCCGAGTCCGCCGCGGCAGAGCAGGCGACCCCGCCACCCTCGCCACCCGCACGGCGACCACCTTTGCGCGCTCAGGAGTCGGCATTGCCGGAGAGCCGGCCCTCGCCGGTCCGGGATTGGTTGCTGCGCGGCAACCTGATGGCCCGCGCCGGCGTCGTGATCCTGTTCTTCGGCGTCGCTTTCCTGCTCAAGTACACCTACCAGCACGTGCACGTCCCGATCGAACTTCGCCTGGCCGGGGTGGCGCTTGCCGCCGTGGCGCTGCTGCTCATCGGCTGGCGCCTTCGGCTCAGCCGGGAAGGCTACGCGCTGGCGCTGCAGGGAGGTGGCGTCGGCCTGCTCTACCTGACCATCTTCGGTGCGCTGCGGCTGTTCGGGCTGCTTCCGGCCGGGCCGGCCTTCGCTCTGCTGCTCGCCGTGGCGGCGCTGTCGGCGATGCTGGCGGTGCTGCAGAATTCGCTGGCCCTGGCAGTGCTCGGCGCCTCGGGCGGATTTCTCGCGCCGATCCTCGCCTCGACCGGCGAGGGTAGTCACGTTGCGCTGTTCGGCTACTACGCCGTGCTCAATGCCGGCATCCTGGCGATCGCCTGGTTCAGGGCCTGGCGGCTGCTCAACCTGGTCGGCTTCGCTTTCACCTTCGGCATCGCCACGGTCTGGGGCGTGCTGAGTTACCGGCCGGACCTCTATGCGTCCACCGAACCCTTCCTGGTTCTGTTCTTCCTGATGTACGTGGCCATCCCGGTGCTGTTTTCGCGCCCGGATGCGGGTTCGGTCGAGCGGCACCTCGATACCACGCTGATCTTCGGCGTGCCGCTGATTGCTTTGGTCTGCAGGTCGCCCTGGTGCGCGAGTTTGCCTACGGATCGGCGTGGAGCGCGCTCGCCCTGGGCGCTTTCTACCTGCTGCTGGCGCGCACGCTGTGGTCGCGCCGCGGCGAGGGACAACGCCTGCTGGTCGAGGCATTTCTCGCCCTCGGCGTGGTGTTCACGACACTCGCCATCCCGCTCGCCTTCGACGGGCGCTGGACCTCGGCGGCCTGGGCGATCGAGGGAGCGGCGATGCTGTGGGTGGGCGTGCGCCAGCAACGGCTGCCGCCGCGCCTGTTCGGCATCCTGCTCCAGTTCCTTGCCGGCGCCTTCTACCTGCACGACCTGCCGACGGCGACGGGCGAGTGGCCGCTGCTCAACAGCGCCTGCCTCGGTGCCCTGCTGCTGGCGCTGGCCGGGCTGTTCTGCGCCTGGTTGCTGCAGCGGCGGCGGCACGAACTGCACCCGGCAGAGCGCTGGCTCGCCCAGCTGCTGTTTGCCTGGGGCGTCGCCTGGTGGGCTGCCGGCGGCCTGCGCGAGATCGATCGCCATGTGCGCCACGCGCTGCAGGCAATGCGGCACTGGCCTTTTTCACCGCCTCGTGCCTGGCTTTCAGCGCTCTCGAGCGGCGCCTGCACTGGCCGCAGGCGCGCTACCCGGCGCTGGCGCTGCTGCCCCTGATGATCCTGCTGGCGCTCGCCAGCAGCTTCCAGGATGCCCATCCCTTCGCGCATCTCGGCTACCTCGCCTGGCCGCTGGCCTTCGCCGCCCACTTCTTCCTGCTCTACCGGCATGAGGCGCCGGGCAAGCGCCACCTGGCGTGGCTGCATGCCGCCGGCTGTGGTTGCTGGCGGCGCTGGGGGCGTGGCAGGTGGCCTGGACGATCGACCACTGGGTGGCCGGGCGGGCGGCGTGGCCGCTGATCGCCTGGGCGCTGGTGCCCGGTGCGCTGCTCGCCCTGCTGGCGCTGCGTGGCGAGCGTATCCGCTGGCCGGTGGCGGCGCACCTGGCGACTTACCTGGTGTCGGGAGCGGCGCCGCTGGCGGCCTTTCTCGCCGCCTGGTTCGTTTTCGGCAACATCGTTTCGGACGGCAATCCCTGGCCGCTGCCCTACCTGCCGGTGCTGAATCCGCTCGACCTGGCGCAGGCGGGCGCATTGCTGGCAGTCGGCACCTGGTTCGTCGAAGTGCGCCGGCGCCGGCTGCCGCCCGTCGCCGCGCTGTCACTGCCGGTGGCCTGGAGCGTGGCCGGCGCAGCGGCGTTCCTGTGGGCGAACGCGGTACTGCTGCGCACGCTGCACCACTGGGCCGGGGTACCGCTCGACCCCGGGCCGATGTTGCGCTCGGATCTGGTGCAGGCTTCGTTGTCGCTGTTCTGGACGCTGCTGGCGCTGGCCGCAATGGTCGTCGCCACCCGCCGTGCCTGGCGCCCGCTGTGGCTGACGGGGGCCGGGCTGATGGCGGTGGTCGTGGGCAAGCTGCTGCTCGTCGACCTGTCGAACGCGGGCACGATCGAGCGCATCGTGTCATTCCTTGGCGTCGGCGTGCTGATGCTGGTCATTGGCTACCTGGCGCCGGTACCACCGATCAGGGAAGGACGTGCGGAATGAGATTACCCGGGACATGGGGTGCATGGGGGTTGCTCCTGCTGACTGGCCTGGCGGTTGCCGAGGCACCGGCCGACTTCGCCTTCGGCGTCCCGCTAGAGGTCAGCGGCCCGCAGGCGCTGTTTCAGGTCGAATTGCCGCCGGCCGTGTACGAAGGCGTCGTGCGCGCCGACCTCGCCGACCTGCGGGTGTTCAACGCCGCCGGCGAGCCCGTGCCGCATGCCTTCCTGCCGCGGCCGGTCGCCGTTCACCAGAAGCAGCCGCTGTTGCCGCTGCCTTTCTTTGCCCTGCGCGGCGACGCCGGCAGCGGTGTCGAGGGGCTCGAGGTCCGCATCGAACGGCAGACGGGGAGGGCGGTGGTCACCATGCACGGCGGCGAGCTGCGGTCGCAGCGCGAAGCCTCACTGCTCGGTTACCTGGTCGATGCCGCGGCGCTGCAGCAGCCGCTGCAGGCGCTGGTTCTTGAACTGCCGCGCGGCGCCGACAACGTCGTCAGCAGGGTGCGCGTCGATGCCAGCGATGACCTGGCACGCTGGCAGATGCTGGTAGCGGACGCGCCGGTGCTGCGGCTGGTGGCGGCAGGGCAAAGGCTGGAGCAACTGCGGGTGGAGTTCCTGCCACGTCGGGCAAAGTACTTTCGGCTGTCCTGGCCACCGGCCGCGCCAGCCGTGGAACTGGTCGGTCTTGCTGGCGAGCCGGGCGAGGCGGTGGTCGAGGCGCCACGGCAGTGGAAACAGGTGCCCGGGAGCGCGGTCAGCGACAAGGCCGGCGAATACGCTTTCGACCTCGGTGGCCAGTTCCCGGTGGACCGCCTGCGTCTGCTCCTGCCGCAGCCCAATACCGTCGCCTCGGTCGAAGTCCTGTCGCGCGCGCGCAGCAACGATCCCTGGCAGCGGGTTGCGCTGAGCAGCGTTTACCGGCTCGGCGCGGCTGATCAGGAGGTGGTCAACCCGGACCTCGTCACCGCCACAGTGCCCCATCGCTACTGGCTGCTGCGCGTCGATCAGCGCGGCGGTGGCCTCGGTACCGGGGTACCGGTTCTGGCCACCGGCTGGGTGCCACAGCGCCTGGTCTTTACCGCCCGGGGCGCGGCACCGTTTCAACTCGCCTATGGCAGCAGCAGCGCCGGGCCGGCCGCCTACCCGATCGCGACGCTGGTACCCGGCTACCGCGCCGGGGACGAGGACAAGGCTGGCGCTTTGCCGATCGGCCGAGCCAGCAGCGGCAGCCCTCACCGGCTGGCCGGCGAGAGCGCGACGCGCGTGGCGATCGACTGGCAGCGCTGGAGCTTGTGGGGCAGCCTGCTGCTCGGCGTGGCCCTGCTGGCCTGGATGGCCCTGCGGCTCGCGCGGCAGGTCTCGCGGTCGGAGCCTGAGCGGCCCGGCAACCAGCCGGGCAAGAACGGCGACTGATCTTCCCCGGCGCTACGCGGAATCGGATCCGGTTCGGCCTGACCGCGACCCTCAGCATCCCCCCGACGATTCACCGCGATGGCGTTGCCATCGCTTCGCATGCCGTTGCGGAGCCAGCCCACGAGCAGAAGCGAGTCCAGTCTGTCGGAATTCTTTACAGTTGCCGCAGTCGGCAAATGGCTCGCCGCGCCAAATACTTGAATGATATTGTCAACTTAAAGTGAGCACGAGTCTTGCTTGTTAATGATCGGCAGCTCCTTGCCTGACAACCCGCACTGGGTGAAACCGGAGGAAACCATGACCAAATCTCGCTCGGTTCCTTCTGCCTTGACGGCAGTCGTCCTCTCACTACTGACTCTCGGCGCCGTACCATCGGCGTCGGCCACACCAATTGCCTACCAGGCCGTGCTTGACGGTCCGTCGGAAAGTCCCCCCGTTGCTTCATCCGGCCAGGGCATGGCGTACGTAGTCTACGATAGCACTGCCCAGACGCTTTCGTTGGACGTCACGTTCAGCGGCCTGACTGGCACGGTCACGGTCGCGCATATCCACTGCTGCACCGCGATTCCCGAAGCGGGCACGGTAGGTGTGGCCACCACGACGCCGACTTTCCCGGGTTTCCCTGCCGGGTTTACGGACGGCACTTATGATCGAGTCTTCGACCTGACAGATCCGCTATTCTTCAACGCACCGTTTCTGGCCGCCAATGGCGGCACGGCAGCAGGTGCGGAAGCCGCCCTCGCCCTGGGGCTTGCTGAAGGCAGGGCGTACCTGAACATTCATACCACTTTTGCTGGCGGCGGTGAAATCCGCGGCTTCCTGAACGAGCTGCCGGAACCGGCCTCCCTGGCACTGCTGGGTGCCGGCCTCCTCGGACTCGCCGCATCACGCCGGCGCACCCTGCAGCCGAAGCCTACTCTCGTTGGTACGGTTTGATTCCCTATCCTTCGATCACGAAGGCGATCACGAACAAGCTGAACAAACCGGAGTTGCTCGAAAACAGCAGCTCCCGACCCATCCTCTTACCACCGATTTGCATTGCCCGTCTTCGAAGCAGTAGATAAACAAAGAGCCGCAAGTAAGCACGGTTGATTTTAACTTTAGTGAGAATAGTCAATCGATTCGGCTAGTTGATTCATCATTCCTCAGGTTGGCCCCATTGATTCGCTTTGGGAACTTTACTTGGAAGGACCAATTAGATGAAGATCAAATCACTGATGCTGGGTATCGTGGTAGCAGCAAGCCTGGGCAGCACCGCGGAGGCGACAAACCTGGTCCTGAATGGCAGCTTCGATAAACCAGGCGACACTAGTACCGTCAACTTTTTCTGCAATAGCCCATTTTTTTGTGGCAACCCTTATCCAGCAGCCGGTTACATCCCGAATTGGGATGTTCACGGGGCGAGCGGTAGTACCACATACAATGTTGTTTATATCTACGACAACCTCGCCGATGCAAGCTTACCCCCATTCATGCCGCGATCGTATTATTGCAATCCGGCATTAGGTTTTGTAAGCGGAAACAATTGCGTGAACCCAGACGGCACCGGCCATTTCATTAATCTGGATGGTGATCCCAGTTTCCAGGGAGCCATTAGTCAATCGATCAATGGTTTGGTGCAAGGTCAGCAATACAAGCTAAGTTTCAGTTGGGGGGCCGTGCAACGTGATAATGAAACTGGTGCAATAACGGATAATTATCTGGACGTAAGTCTGGGCGATCAGCACTTTTTCACTCAAAACATACCTCCAAGTTTGGTTGGCGTAAATCTCCCGGAGCAAGGGTTTTCTGGCTGGTTTACTACGAGCCATATCTTCACATGGAATGGTACCGGAGGTAACGTGCTGAACTTTCTGGCTCATGGAAAGCCCGGTGGTCACCCTCCCAGCATAAACCTCGATGGGATTTCGCTGACTGCGGTTCCCGAACCGACTACCTGGGCACTGCTGATCGCCGGCGGCTTCGGCCTGCTGGGTGTCGGCGCGCGTCGCCGTCGCCAAACGGCCGTTGCCAACTGAGCACCCGAGTTCGACAAAAATACGGCTAAGTGATTGTTTGTGCGCAATTCACGGTTCCCGAATTGGCACTACAGGCGTCTGGCGGAGGGCTCGGGCAGGGCGACGGTTTCGAACAGCTCCTTCTGCTGAGGGGTGATGGCGGACAGGCCGGACGCGGACTGGCGTTGGTGCAGCGTGACCTGGTGGTACTGGATCCGGCGAGCGATCTCCAAGGCACGCTCCGGTGAGAAAGGGCTGGCCTTGGCTTTCAGGCGCAGGCGCAGCACGCGATAGAGGAGCAGTGCCAGGAAGCAGATCAGGGCATGCGCGCGGATACGATCCGGCAGGCGGTGGAAGACCGGCGCGATCTCGATCTCGGACTTCAGGACACGAAATCCCCGTTCGATGTCGGCCAGCGCCTTGTAACGGGCCACGAGCTCAGGCGGAGGAGAGTCCGGAACGTTGGAGACGAGGATCAGTTTGCCATCCATCAGCCGCGCGCGTTGCAGCGCCCGTTGGTCGATCTCGTAGGTGAACACCGCGGAGGACAGATTCACCTTGATGATGTGCGCCAGATGTGCGTCAGCGACCGCCTTGTAGAAACGGGCGATCGTTCCGGAGTCGGACAGTTTCCTGCCCGGACGGGTCTGGCCGGCTTCCTGGGCATCGAGCTTCTCGGCCCACTGCGCGGCATCGGCCTCGAGCGCCGCGAGGCGCTCATCGCGCACGCGACCCTGTTCGCTGGCCTGATCCGGGCGGTGGGCGACGATCAGACGGAACCCCTGCCACTGCTCCTCACCGAACACCTCTTCCGTCGCCAACCGGCAGCTCTTCTCATGGAAGGAAGCGAGCAGGCGGTCAAAATCCCCGTAGCGCCGGGCTGGCACGGCCAGAATGAACTCCAGCGGCTGATCGCCGACCCGCAGCGCCCGGATGGCTTCGAGATTGTCGAGACTCAGCAGGCCGCGATCAGCAACCAGTACCACGCGCTTGATCGGGTAGCGCGCCAGCACTTTCTCGATGGTCGGCACCAACGTCGTCGTCTCGCCGGTATTGCCGGCAAAGACCTCGTGATGGATCGGCAGGCCGTCCGCCGTCTGCACCACCCCCAACATCACCTGGCGCACCGTACCGCCCTCCTTGGCATGACCGAAGTGCCGCAGGTCTTCGGACTCCTCGGTGCCGCCTTCGGTACGGATCGTCGTCAGGTCGTAGAAGACGATTGCCAACTCTTGGTCGATCAACGGCCGCAGGAGACCCGTCAAGGTGTCGTCTACCCGGTCGGCGCAGTCCGCCAGAGTATCCATCGTGCGCAGCAGGTGCTGGTGGATCACCGACTCGGCGCTCACCTCGGGAACCCGGGTGCCCTCCAGCCAGCGCAGGATCCCCAGCTTGGATTCCGGATCACACAGCCGGTTGAAGACCATCACCCGCAACAGGCGCTCGGCGTCGAACTGGTGCCGGTTGCGCAGCAATCGGCGAAAGGCGTCGGCAAAGCCCAACTCCTTCCACAGGGCGGTCAGCAGCCAGGTATCGCCGACGCAAAGCGCCGGCGCAAAGGCGACCTCGCCGGTTCCCTCCTCCAGCGAGGGCTTGCCAGCCGCCCGCAGCAGCCCGTTGAGCAGCGAGTCGGCCTCGCCCGATCGGACCGCTTCGATGCGCCCGAGGGTGGCGATGACCCGTTGGCGAGGTACCCCGGAGGTGTCCCGGTAGGACTCGACGAGCTTGACGTACTGCCTCGGGCCGGACGTGGTGATCTTCACGAACATGTCGCTACTGTATCCAGATATCGTCCTGATCGCAATGGCTTCCTAGGCCAGACGTGTCACTACAAGAAATTTTTCGCCGCGCGCTAACCCATTGTTTTTATTGTACCCGCAACCTCATTTATGCATTTGGCACGCAAAAAGTGTCGAACTCGGGTGAGCAGCGTGGATGGGTAGATCGTCCCGGGCGCGGAAAATTGCGCCCGCGGTTTTCCTTGACTGCGTGAAAGGCTGATGACCCTGCTTTCCAGCTTGCCTCCTGAGATCGCCCGCTTTGTCGTGGACGTCTTCCGGTTGTGCCTCTGGCTGATGCTACTGATTGCCCTATTTGTGCCTCTGGAGCGACTGTTTGCGCAGCGTCCGTCGAAATTTCTGCGGCCGCAGATCGGCAATGACCTGGCCTATTACTTTCTCAGCAGCCTGGTCCCGGCGGCATTGATGAGCGTGCCGCTGGCGGTGCTGGCAACGCTGGTGCAAAAGGTCTTGCCCGCAGGCTTCCATGACAGCGTACATGGACTGCCGCTGTGGCTCACCATTTCCGCCGGGCTGATCGTCGCCGATATCGGTTCCTATTGGGGCCATCGGCTCAGTCATGAAATCGGGTTTTTGTGGCGGTTTCACGCGATACACCATAGCGCGGAACATATCGATTTTCTGGTCAATGGCCGAGCCCATCCGATCGACATGGTGGTGACGCGAATGTCCGGGCTGCTGCCGCTGTATATCCTGGGGCTCGGGAGCGCCGGGCCGGCGGGCAGCATGCTGCCGATCGCGATCACGTTGATCGGCACCTTCATGGGTTTTTTCCTGCATGCCAACGTGCGCTTGCGATTTGGACCGCTGGAGTGGCTAGTGGCGACACCGGCGTTCCACCATTGGCATCACAGCAGGACTGACCATATTGACCATAACTACGCTGCGACCTTCCCATGGATCGACCGGATGTTCGGCACGCTCTATCTGCCGGAGCATTTCCCGGCGGACTATGGAATCCAGACGCCAATGCCAGCAACGCTGATCGGGCAGTTGCTATCGCCGATGGAGAGCCCAACGGTGGTGCAGCCACGAAAGTGACTGGGTCCGGCGTTGCGCACAGGACGCTCGTTGCCTGCACCCCGTATTGGCTGCACCGCGCAAGGGCACCCGACTAGGCGAAACTTCCTTGTGCGTTGACACTCACGAAACCTTGCACTTTTAACCTTGCCCTTTTGCGCTCACCAGGCGAGATGGCCGCTGGCCGGAGTGCGCCTACCGCACCCGCCGGGCCCGCCGCCAGATCGCCGGGCGCTGCAGGGCCTCCGGGTCAATCTCCCAAGGCGCCGGCTCGCGAAAGGCATACGGTAGCGAACGCGTATCGGTGACGCCGACGAGAACGTTGAAGACTGCCTGCAGGCGGTCGAAGAAGGGGGTGTCGTGAGAGGGCATGGTAGGCTCCGTCAGGGTTGATGGCAGCCAGTGTGCGCCCTCCCGGGCTCACAGAGTGAGCTTGAGACGCGCTACGCCAAATAATTTTCCAGTCCGCGCTGCAATTCCTCGGCCACTCTCGCCTTGAGCGCTGCCGGCTCAATGACCGTGCAGTCACCGCCGTACTTCAGGATGTCCATGATCAGTTCGCGGTCGTCGGCGTAGGGCACACGCAGCTCGTAGTCGCCACCGTCGAGCAGCCTGCCTTCCTGCTTCGGGTGCCAGCGCTCGGCGGCCACCCAGCGCGCCCTCTCCGGCGTGAAGCGCAGCACGGCCCAGGAGACCTGGTCGCCAGAAAAGATGCCATAGCCGGATCCGAGCACCTCATCGAGTCGCTCATCGGCAATGTCGATCGCCCGCGTATCCAGGATTTCGGCCTGTTCGATGGCGTCGACCGAGAAGGCGCGCAGGCCGTCGCGCAGATGACACCAGGCGTCGAGATACCAGTTGTGGCGGTAGTGGTTGAGTCGCTGCGGCGAGACTTCGCGTTCGGTCACCTCGTCGGTGCCGCGCGCGTGATAGCGGATGAGCAGGCGCTTCCTTCGCAACAGGGCCGAGCCAACCGCCTGGAAGTGATCGAGATGCAATTCACGCGCGCCGACCGCCTGGATGCGAATGCGGCGCTGCACTTCCTCGACCGGGTTGTCGGCGGCGCCGAGCAGGCCGGTCAGGCGGGCGAGCAGGGGCTGGATCTGCGGCCCGAGCAGGCCGCCGGTATCCAGGCTCGAGAGCAGATGCTGCATGGTCAGCAGGGCATGGATCTCCTCGGCGGCGAACCACAGGCCGGGCAGCTCATACGGTGGGCCGAGCCGCTGTTCGATCTTCGCGAAGCGGTAGCCGCCCAGCGCGCGGTCGAAAACGACCGGCGCGTTGAGGCAATCGCGCATGTAGGCAATATCGCGCTTGAGGGTCGCCCAGGAGACGCCGAGGCGTTCCTGCAGTTCCCCGCGGCTGACGATGCGCTGTGCGCCAAGCATCTGGTCGATCTGGTAGATGCGTCCCATGTTGCTCATCGGCGTCTCCCGGAGTTTTTCATAACACTTCAAACTCGCAGCGGACAGCGGCGATCGTTGGCTCGGCGAGGCCGGCCTGGCGGGCGAATTCGGGCCAGGCGTCGAGGGCGGCGCGCACGTCGGCAAGGGCGTCGAGCGGGCGGCGAACGCCGAAGCGGTCCGCCTCGAGCAGCAGGTCGGCACGGGTGATGCCGCTGAACCTGCCGTTGACGCCCAGCAGGTGCTGGTAAGTCCACTGGCCTTTGGGATTGTGCGCGTAGGTCACGTCGTAGGCCGGCGCCAGTTCCCAGCTGCCGCCTTGCTTCAGGCGGAAAGCGAAGTTCTTGGTATGGTCGTCGCAATTCCTCGCCATGACGTTGAAAGCCATCCGCCGGAACGTCTGCCCGATCGCCTCGTCGCCCAGCCCGAGCCGGGCGACGGCCATGAAGAGCTGGGCGTAGGCATGGGTGGCGCGCTGCTTGTAGTCGACATGGCTCATGGCGCAGAGCGTCTGCACATGGTGCCTGACGGTGATGCCATCGACGACGTCGCGGTCGAAACGGCGGGTCATGAAGTGGGCGCGCCCGCTCTCTTCGAGCAGGCGGCAGGGCGACATGCGGATACCGGCGGCCGTCGCCATCAGGTGGTAGGCGTACTCGATGCGCCCGTAATCGGCGCTGCCGCCGAGCTCAGCATCCTTGCCGACGCCGTCGAACTTGAGCAGCCAGTGCTCGAAGCCGGGGGCGGCGTCGAACTGGCCGCTGCGCAACTCGCCGGTCTGCGGATGCCAGGCGACGACGGCCTTGGCGCGCGCGCCACCGGCCGAGGTACCGACGCGGATGATGTTGGCCAGTGCCGCCTGCGCCTGCAGGTCACCGGACGGGTCGGCGCGGATGATCCTGCGCGCGCTCTCGACCAGGCTCTTCATCGCCAGCGGCTCGGCGCTCTCGCGGTGTGCGCCGCGCGCCGGCTTGAATTCGAGGGCCCCCATGCCGCGCCGGCCCATGTAGGCCAGGCGGTCGAGGGTGGTGATGGCGCGCCGCTCGACGCCGCGAGCACTCATCCATGCGTCGATCAGCGCGTTGCCGAAGTCGTCGGGCAGCGCATCGGCGAGCAGGCCGGGCAGGCGCTTGTAGCCCGCGTCGCTCAGCTCGGGAAAGGCAAAGCTCGGGCGCGGGTCAGCCAGCGGCATGGTCAGCGGCGCCAGCTCGATGCCGCTGCGCCGCCAGGCGGGGTCGTAGGCGAACACGTAGCAGCCGAGGCGCGGATCGGGAGCGACTGCGCCGACCCGCTGGCCCCAGCTGCGGACCTCGATCACCGGCGTGTTCATCCGCTCTCCTTCTCGCGCCGGCGCGCCCGCTGCGGCAGCTTGGGCTGGCGCAGCAGGTCAAGCGGATTGACCGTGGCCTCGGGTGCGAGCAGGTCGATCCCCTGCAGCGAATCGAGCGCCTTCAGCACGCGCAGCAGCGTTTCGACAGTCGATCCCCGGCCGGCTTCGAGATTGCGCAAGGCCTTTTCCGAAACGCCAGCCTTTTCGGCGGTCGTCAGCTGATCGAGGTTGCGGTTTAGACGCAGACGCCGCAGCCGCTCACCGAGGAGGATCTGGAGTTCGTGCGGGGTGGTAAAAGACAGGGTGCTCATTGATGAACTGAACGGTACATATACGGCGGTTAATGGCTTGTGGCAGGAGTAAGCGGTATCTTTAAGCCGATAATCTACCGCCCAACCGGGCCGGCCGCCAGTTTTTCGAGGACGAGGCTTCTGGCCTCGGCAAAAATCGGGAGAACACCACTCGGTGGCGTTGTAGGCGAGTACTGCAAGATCAACTCGGCTGGAGACACCCGCCTGGACGCCGAAAAACCGAAAGGCATTCATCCACCAACGGCTCGGTGTGGCCTTGAGCAATCCATCCGATGCTGCCTGTCTCAACGCCTTGCTCGTACGCCCAGAGAGCGACACGAATCGAGCATTTTGAGTCCGCAACAAAGCCTAGCTGACGTAGTTGTCCTCCGATTTCACCGCCCTTCTTCTGAAGATGGCTCATCCATGATTCGAGATGGCGCTGCCCGGCCAACATGTCACGTTTGGCGTTGTTACATCCCCGGTGGGCCAGCACGAAATTGTGTGCCGTATCCCTCGGGTACCGCACCCAAGGGACGAAGTGATCGACTTCGGCACGCTGGTCGATCCTCTCGCGGCAGTAGAAGCAGAGATGGTCCTGCAGCGGTGCGAGAACGCTTGCGACATCGCCGAGCGCAGCCCTCGCCGATCCGAACATGAAGCTTTCCAGATCGTCGAGCTGACCAAGCATCGGCGTATTCTGCTTGTTGCTGCGGATGTGCTCGACCCAGCCTGCGCGCGCCAACTGCTGGATTAGCCCTTGGTACCGGCGAAAGTTGAAAGCGACGCCAGGATTGAGGTCAATGAAGCCGGGTCGGCACGGGTAGCGGTAGAGGAACGGCTCAAGCTTGCCGCCGAGAACCTGCAGGTAGCGGAGTGGCATTGTGCGAACCGTACTAGCCACAGCCCTGACCGTATCGGCCCACGCGTCGTGCACTCTTGCGAGGCTGAAGTTACCGGCGGTGGCGCGGTAGATCGTGCGGAGGCTCCGAACAACTGCGGCCTGCGCACCATGATTCTGGTGCAGAACACCACTGGTGGTATCCGGCAGGCCAGCGCTGTACTCGGCGAGTTGGCGCCAGTAAAGCTCGGCGAATTTCTCGCCGACCCACGGCATTTCTAGGGGAAGGGCGTCCCCTGAATCGTCTCCGTATTCCACCGCCAACTCCGCGAGACTCAGCAGTAGTGCAAACTTGTAGGTAGCGGTGAACTCGCCTTCAACAAACAGGCGCTGAATCTGCTGGAGAAAGATGATCTGTTCTTCGGGGGCTGGTTGGTTCATCGAGACGACCAGTAATCCGCTTTCTCAGGGATGATCCAACGAACACCGCCTCGCGGATCCTCGCGATCGCCATGAAACCTGGGGATGAGATGGATGTGTAGATGTGGGACGGTTTGCCCCGCAACTGAGCCGTCGTTGATCCCGATGTTATAGCCATCCGGCCGGAACTCTTTGTCAAGGCGCCACTTAGCGTCCTCGAGAAGGGAGAGTAGCGAATTTCGCTCGGTTTCCGATAGATCAAAAAAGGAGCCCATGTGTCGCCGTGGGATGATCAGCGTGTGGCCGGGAGAGATTGGAAAACCGTCATCAATGACCATGCCATCGACGTTTTCCCGCAGGATGCGATTCGCGGGAAGGGTACAAAATGGGCAGGTACTTTCGGACATCAGCGAAGCATATAGCTATCACGCGCTGCAGTCATCATCCGCTTCCGCTTTCGCGGTACGCCTAGATACGTGCGTTGGTTTGGCCAGCGTGTCCTATTCAGTTTGGCGTGCGCTATTGGGGGATCTGGGATGCCGCCTATCTTCGCGGCGTACCTGCGCCTTGCCGGCCGGGGCAAAAGCCTGATCCGCGAGCGGGAAGGCGAGGATGGCGGACTCTCCCGTTACCTCGCCATCGACATCGATGCCCTCAACGTCGAATTTCTCAGTGACCTGAACTTCGGCGCCTTTCCCGAAGCAGTCACCAGCCGGGGCGTTAGCCGCGACATGGTGCGAACGGTCTTGCGCGACGAACAGAAGCAAGGTCGAGTCGAGTGTCTCGGGCGAGGGCCAGCCGCCGCGTGAAGGAAGAAAGGGTAATTCCCCTTTCATCGAGGTAATAATGGGGGTAACAAGTGAGACGAAGGGACCGGGCGGCTCGGGCGGCGGCGCGTCCCCGTCTGCTGAAGGTTCGTGGGTGCGGCATGCCTGCGGCTGGACGGGCTCTCCAGACAGTTGCAGACGCTGCCCGGTGTCGATGGGTATCCATTTGCTGGAGTGATGCACATGAATAGCTCGGATGAGTTCATTGAAGTGGATTTACATGCCGATGAAAAGAAGCTCATCCTGGAGCTTGCCGGTTTCTGGGTGACCGATGAAATGACACAGGCGGACCTCAAGAACGGCCGGAAGAAGTGGATCAGATTCAGACCGCATGTGGCTTCCGATGTCATCGGTGAGTTGTCGTATCACTATAACCGGTGCAGGAGTGCCCATAAATCACAACTCCTGGATGAGCTGATCAGCCATCTTGAGGTCACGCTTTCAGCCAGTCGGAGATAGTCACAGCGATGTTGCCATCGCTGCTTGCCCGCGAGATTCAAAACGGTCTGAAGCGCTGATCGCAGCCATCGTGCTTGCGGCCAACAAGCACCGAAGCCTGCCGCGTCCTGATGAAAAATGAAACCCGTGGATTTGGCCAATGCCGTACCCGCCGCCCAGCGCTTGCGGCGTGGGATGCGCTGCATGATGCGGACGGAACGAAAGGAACCGTCATGCTGACCGGGATGCAGATTCAGAACTTCAAGGCGTGGAAGGACACGAAAGTGGTCCCGCTGGCGCCGTTGACCGTGATCTTCGGCAGCAACAGTTCCGGCAAGTCCAGCCTCGGCCACCTGCTGCTGGCCCTGAAGCAGACGGTACAGCTGGCCGACCGCAAGCGCGCCTTGCACTTGGGAGACGAGAATTCCCTGATTGACCTTGGCACCTTCGCCGATTGCGTCCATGGGCACGATCTGGGCCAGCAGATCATGTTGGTCGCGATGAATTCGAGCGACGACTCAAGGATTCTGCGCACCCTATCGTCGGCCGCGCTCTCCGGGAAGGAAAGGTCTTGCATCAGCGGGCCTGATCCAGCCTAGGAATGGCGTTGGGTTCATCCTGGCCCTGGCGCAAGACTCGGAGCCACGAAAGTCAGTTCATGCTAGCGCGCAACTCAACCAGCGCCTCGTCGAAGGCGTCAACCCGGATCAGGCCAAGGCGCGGATACTCGATGTCGATGATGATGTTTACCGCCAGCGCCATGGTTGCGGCGAAGCCGATCATGTGAATCCAGCTGCGCTTCTTGCCGCCGGCCATGCCGTAGCCGGCGAGCAGCGCGGCGACCAGTGCCAGTCCGAAGAGCAGGACGAAGATGACCATCGGCGGGTGTACCTGTGCGGCCATGGTGCGGGTGGTGGTGATGTCGATCATCTGGTTGAGCGCGGGCAGGAGCAGCATGTTGGCTGCCGGCGGCGCCTCGCTCATCCGGCCGGCGGCCACCGCCTGACTCCAGATCTCGCCCTGCAGCTGGTTCGAACGGACCAGCTCTGACCTGGCGGCTTCGATGTCCGGCAGCTTGCGATAGACTTCGAGCCGGGAATCGACGTAGCGCCGGAAGAGATCGCGCAGCGCCGGCTGCGAGCTGGCGGGCAGGAGGTCGAGCCGCAGGTAGGCGGTGCCGATGTCGTTGGTTTCCTGGACGATCAGGTTACGACGTTCGTCAAAGCGCGTCGCCGCACACGAGAAAGTGAAGGCGATGAGCAGGCCCAGCAGGGGGCAGGATGCGGTCGACGCCCTCCTTGCCGTGCTTTTCGCTGCCGGCCAATTGCCCATCGTCAACGCTTCGGGTGCGCACCGGCCGGCCGGCCGCTTCAACCGCCGTGACGTGACCGCCAGCACCGTCTCGCGCGAAACCGCACCCCTGTCCGCGGAGGAAAGGCGCGCCATCGCCCGCTTGATGCGCTGCAGGCCCGATGATGCCGAGGCGAAGGCCCCGGAATTCGTAGCCAAGCTCAAGGACGCCCAACGCCGGGCAACCGGTGCCGCACCACGCCCGGAGGGGCGACCGAATCCACTGATCGATGAGTTCTCCGGCCTCTCAGGTCGCGACCTGGTCAAACGCTTGGCCGAAGAAGAAAAGGGTGCCACCCGTCTTCTCGCCCAGGTCTCGGCCGCGTACCGTCAGGAGTACGACCAGTGCCACAAGGAACTCGACGCATCGGCCGAATGGTGTAAGTTGGCGCCCGAAGATCGCGCCGCCATACTGCGCGATGTCCAGCTCTCGTCTCCAGAAAGCCCGCCCGGGGTTGGCACCCTGAGGGAACTGATCGATTCGCTGGCCGCCTGCTCGCCGCAACGCTGGACCGAGAAGCGCCACGCCCTGTGCGGCCAACTCTCCCGCGCCCTCACTGCGGCGGCGCGGAAGCTGGAACCCACCGTGCAGCCAATCGCACCACCCCGCCGCATCGTGCGTAACGAAGCGGACCTTGACGCCTGGTTGTCCGAGGTACGAACGAGCGTCCTGGCGAAGCTTCCTGCCGGACCGGTTCAGCTATGAGACAAGCTATTTATTGCGCCATGATGCAATTTGGCATTTACGCATTTTGCGCTTTAATGCACAATTCAAAAACGCCGTTGTGCATTATGGTGCAATCAAATGAAAACAAACTTTCCCAAACTCAGGCTTCGCCAACTCGACGCCGCACTGGAACGCTGGCGTAGCGCGGATTTGCCGCCGCGTCCGCCGTCCGGCTGGATCAGGGCCATTCGCGATGGGCTGGGCATGTCCGCGACCTATCTCGCCAGCCGATTGAGCGTCGCCCCTTCCACGGTCATCCGGTTGGAGAGTTCGGAAGCTGACGAAACCATCAGCCTGGCCACCCTGCGCCGGGCCGCCGACGCCTTGGGCTGCGAACTACGCTACGCCCTGGTGCCCCGGAGGCCGCTCGAAGAAACGCTAGAGGCACGGGCTGCTGCGCTGGCGCTCGAGCAGATGGCAGCCATCAGCCACACCATGGCCCTGGAAGCCCAGGCCACGTCGCCGGCAGCCCGCGAGGAGCAGACCCGCGCCCTGATCGAAGCCCTGCGCTCCGGCTCCCAGCGTGCGCTGTGGAAGACCGACCGGCGGACTCGTTGAGCGACATGCCGATCAACCTCGACTACGCACCCGGCGCCACGCCGCTCGATGCTGACGAACTGGCCAGCCTGATTCCCGGCCACATCACCACGCAGGGCGAACTGAACGAGTGGGAGCAACTCAACATCGTTCAAGGCGACACCTGGGCGCGCAAGCGGCGCAAGGAAATCCTCGACGAAGGCTTCCTGCGCCGCCTGCACCAGCAGATGTTCGGCGAAACCTGGCGCTGGGCCGGCAGCTTCCGCAAATCGGACAAGAACATCGGCGTCGACTGGCTCCAGATCGGTGTCGAGTTGAAGAAGCTTCTCGACGACGTCCGCTTCCAGGTCGCGAACGGCAGCCTGCCGCTCGACGAAATCGCCGTCCGCTTCCATCACCGTCTCGTCGCCATCCATCCCTTTCCCAACGGCAACGGGCGCCACGCGCGGCTGATAGCCGATCTGCTCATCGAGCGCCTGGGCCGCCCCCGCTTCACCTGGGGCAGCGCCAGCCTGCCCGATGCGAATGAAACCCGGCAACGCTATATCGCCGCCCTGCAAGCCGCTGACGCGCGCGACATCGCCCCCTTGCTCGCCTTTGCCCGTAGCTGACCTCCCGAGACCATAACAATGAAAACCAACCTCTCCCGCGAACACCGCCGCATCCTCGAAGCCACCGCCGGCCAGGCGCGGGCTGCTGCCGAAACCGGCTTCAGGCGTTTCATCCCGCACTTCTCTTTCAGGAAAAGCCGCACCTGCGTCGGCGAGCGGCTCAAACCCGTAAGCGTTCTGATCGCATCCACTGCTTCATTGATCGAAGCCGGCGGATGGGCTAGAAGAGAAGCGGCTATCGTCTCCTGATGCGCCACCAGTTCGCTCTGCGGCCGACGAAAATGCAGTTCCTTCAGCCCTGCGACGCCGCCCTCCACATACTGCTGGAGGCAGGTACAAAGAGTCTTGCCGCTCACGCCCGCGAACCGCGCGATGTCTTGGTGTGCAAGCCCTTGGCTTTTCAGCCACAGCGCTTCCATCTTGCGCCGCACGTGTGGATACGGGTGCTGAAAACGCTCGTTTTCTAAGGCTTCCGCCGCCGCCTGGGTGGTCAGTCTCAGCATCGCAGCCTGTCTCTGCAGGAAGAACTTATTCAATTCTACAGCCAGTTAAGATCAGTAGTTAAAGTCGTTTGTGACCTGTATTGGTATACCTGGCCTGGCATCGTCGGGAGACATTCCGCAGATGAATGAAACAGCGGAGCGCCACAGTTCGTGAAGCCAATCCCGACACCGTGATCCTGTTTGGTTCGCGAGCACGCGGTGACTCTCGGCCGGATTCCGACGTCGATCTCCTGATCGTCGAGCCTGAGCCTTTCAGCCCACAGCGCAGTCGCTGCCAGGAAACTGCGCGCCTGTACCTGGCCCTGCGCAAGCTGGCGATGGGCAAGGATTTGGTCCTCTATGGTCGCGATGAAGTCGAGCGACTCAAGGATTCTGCGCACCCTGTCGTCGGTCGCGCCCTCAGGGAAGGAAGGGTCTTGTATCAGTGGGCGTGATTACGCGCGGGACTGGCGGTGGGTCAAGCAGGCCCTGGCGCAAGACTCGGAGCCACGGAGATCAGTTCATGCTCGCCCGCAGCTCGACCAGTGCCTGGTCGAACGCGTCAACCCGGATCAGGCCAAGGCGCGGATACTCGATGTCGATGATGATGTTTACCGCCAGCGCCATGGTTGCGGCGAAGCCGATCATGTGAATCCAGCTGCGCTTCTTGCCGCCGGCCATGCCGTAGCCGGCGAGCAGCGCGGCGACCAGTGCCAGTCCGAAGAGCAGGACGAAGATGACCATCGGCGGGTGTACCTGTGCGGCCATGGTGCGGGTGGTGGTGATGTCGATCATCTGGTTGAGCGCCGGCAGCAGCAGCATGTTGGCTGCCGGCGGCGCCTCGCTCATCCGGCCGGCGGCGACTGCCTGTCTCCAGATCTCGCCCTGCAGCTGGTTCGAACGGACCAGCTCTGCCCTGGCGGCCTCGATGTCCGGCAGCTTGCGATAGACCTCGAGCCGGGAATCGACGTAGCGCCGGAAGAGATCGCGCAGCGCCGGCTGCGCGCTGGCAGGCAACAGGTCGAGCCGCAGGTAGGCGGTGCCGATGTCGTTGGTTTCCTGGACGATCAGGTTCCGCCGTTCGTCAAACCGCGTCGCTGCGCCCGAGAAAGTGAAGGCGATGAGCAGGCCGAGCAGGGCGAAGACCGCCCCGTCCACCGCTCCGGTCCCGGCCTGCGCGCCTTCGGGATCGTTGGCGATCCGGCGAACGCCGATCCGTCGGCCGAGTTCGAGCAGCAGCACCATGCCGACGAACAGGCCGAGGGCGAGCAGCGAAGTGAGGGCGGCGTAGTCCATGGGAAGTGTCTCCTGGCTGATGAGTGCCGGCCATTGTCGTGGAAAAGCGGTGCCGCTGTATAGAGCAGGCCGTTACAGCAGGGGTGCTGACGAGCCGGAGCGCGAGCAGTGAGTCGATGACGACCGCCGGGCGCAGCGCGCCAATGCCCGGCGGTCGGCGAGATCAGCGATCGGCCAGCGGCACGTAGGCGCGCACGGGCTCGCCGGTGTAACGCTGGCGCGGCCGCGCGATGTGCTGGTCGGATGCCTCGATCATTTCCTTCCACTGGGCAATCCAGCCGATCGAGCGGCCAAGCGCGAACAGCGACGGGAACATCGCGGTCGGGAAGCCGATCGCCCGCAGCATGATTCCCGAGTAGAAGTCCACGTTCGGAAAAAGTTTGCGCTCGATGAAGTACTCGTCATCGAGGGCGATCCGTTCGAGCTCGAGCGCCAGTGCGAACAAGGGCTCGTCCTCCTTGCCCAGTTCGGCCAGCACCTCATGGCAGGATTCACGCAGCACTGCCGCCCGCGGATCGTAGTTCTTGTAGACCCGGTGGCCGAATCCGGTCAACCGGAAGGGATCGTTGCGGTCCTTGGCGCGTTTGATGTAGAGGGGGATGCGGTCCTTGCTGCCGATCTCCTCGAGCATGTTCACCACCGCCTCGTTCGCTCCGCCGTGATCGGGCCCCCACAAGGCCGTGATGCCGGCTGCGACGCAGGCATAGGGATTGGCACGGCTCGAACCGGCAATGCGCACCGTTGCCGTGGAGGCGTTCTGTTCGTGATCGGCATGCAGAACGAGGAAACGGTTGATGGCTCGCGCCAGGACCGGGTTGACCACGTATTCCTCGGCGGGAACGCCGAACGACATGCGCAGGAAGTTCTCGGCGTAGCCGAGATCGTTGCGCGGATAGAGAAACGGGCGTCCGAGCGAGTACTTGAAAGCCATGGCGCAGATCGTCGGCATCTTGGCGATCAAACGATGCGTCGCCACCATCCGTGCTTCCGGGTCGGTGATGTCGATGCGGTCGTGATAGAAGGCGCTCAGCGCGCCGACCGTGCCGACCATCACCGCCATCGGGTGGGCATCCCGGCGGAAGCCCTCGAAGAAGCGCTTGAACTGCTCGTGGACCATGCTGTGGTGCACGATCAGATCCCTGAAGCCGGCCAGTTCCGCGGCCGACGGCAGCTTGCTGTAGAGCAGGAGATAGCAGACATCGAGGAAATCGGCGTGCGCCGCAAGGTCTTCGATCGGGTAACCGCGGTGCAGGAGGATGCCTGCCTCGCCATCGATGTACGTGATCGCCGAATCGCAGCTGGCGGTCGACATGAAGCCCGGGTCGTAAGTCAGATAGCCCGTCTCGGCATAGAGGCGCCGGACGTCGATCAGCTTCGGACCATGGGTGCCGCCGAGGACGGGCAGCTCGTACTGTTTCCCGTCGGCGTGGAAGGCGATGCTTACCTTCTCGCCTTCTACCGGCGGCGTGACTTTCAGATCGGGAAGTTCGCGTTGCATGTCCGGGCCTCCTTGCTGCGCGCAGCTCGTGGTCACTCGTTGGTGCGGCGCCCGCCTGAAGAGTCGATCCTGTGGTCCGGCGTCCGCCCCCGCATGTTTCGGTCCTCTCGCGAATCGCCCTGGGGATGGCCGATCCGGTGGTTCCGTGGCCAGTATAGGCAGCCGCGGCGAGCGGCGTCAATGCCGCCAGCAACGGCCAGAGACCGCCAGGGTACCTCGAGTGCAACCCACGGCCCCTTCGCGAGACCCCGGTCATCACTTCCCACAGAAAGAACGGTCCGCTATAATTTCCCTGGAAAGGAGAACGAGATGTCCGGAACAAGCATTCAGGCGGTGAGCAAGGCCGAGCCCGCGGCCGTCCTGAGCAAGGCGGTGACGCGCGCAGCCGATCACCTGCACATCCAGCGCTCCCTTCTGGCCAAGGTACTCGGCATCAGCGCGGCCACGGTCAGCCGACTGTACTCCGGCGCCTACCAGCTCGACCAGAAGCGCAAGGAGTGGGAGCTGGCGGTGTTGTTCGTCCGCGCCTTCCGGTCGCTAGACTCCATCGTCGGTGAGCAGGAGACCGCGTGCAAATGGCTCGCCAGCAACAACCGCGGGCTCAACGGTCGCCCTGTGGACCTCATCGCCAACACCGAAGGACTGGTACGTGTCGTCCATTACCTGGACGCCTCCCGCAGTCTCGTCTGAGGCGCGCGACTGGCGCGGCTGGGTCTGGCGCATCGTCGAGGCGCAGCATGTGGCAGCGACGATGAAGATCGTCGATGACGCCGCCGAGCAGGAAGTCCTCGAGGCGCTGCTCGAAGCCAGCAAGCCGGCGGTACCCGAGGCGGCCAGCGGACTCGACTACCTGTTGGCGACCCCCTTTCGCTATCCGCCCGCGGCACACGGCTCCCGCTTTCGCGCCGTCACCGATCCCGGCGTCTTCTACGGTGCCGCAACGATCCGCACCGCCTGCGCCGAACTCGGCTACTGGCGCTGGCGCTTCCTGCAGGATGCCGAAGACCTGGCGCGCATCGGCCCGGTCGCCCACACTGCCTTCCGCGCCGAGTTGCGCACCACGGCCGTCGACCTGCGCGACGCCCCCTTCCGGACAGACGCCGCCGCCTGGACGCACCCCAGCGACTACGCGGCGACGCAGTCCTTCGCTCGCGTCGCCCGGGACGGTGGCGTCGGGGCGGTCATCTATCGCTCGGTGCGGGCACCCGAGCCGAGCTGGTGTCTCGCCGTTCTGACGCCGGCAGCCTTCGCCGGCCGGAAGCCGCATCCGGCCACGCAAAGCTGGTGGCTGGTGGTCAATCGCGCCGAGGTCATCTGGCGGCGCGATCACGAGCTGATCGCCCTGGCGATGCCTTTCCCGGCGACGACGACGTAGCCGCTGCCGGCGCGCCAGAGCGCCCCGGCAGATTCCGCCAGCTCGTCGGCAGAGAGGGGGTCGGGAAAGCGCCCGTAGCGTTCGATTGCCTGGTGGACAGGAAGCCGACCGGCCTGGCCTCAAAGCGCCTCGGCGCAGAAGGCGGCGGGGGTGACGATGCGTCTGCGGCCGATGCTGCCCGATTGCAGCAGCCCGGCACGGCGATCACCCGTTACCAGGTAGTCTGCGTCGCCGGCCAGTGCCATCGCGAGCAGGAAAGCGTCGTTCGGATCGCTCACTTCGTCGCCCTCCGGCAGGGTCGGCAGACGCTCCAGGACGATGGCGCGCTGCATGTTCTTGACCATCGTGCCGATGCGGTGCGCGGGCAGAATGGCCTTGAGCTTTGGGTAACGGCTCACGCGCCGCAGTTCATCGAGCTGCGCCAATGATGTCACCAGCTCGAAGCGCACGGCGCGCCAGGCGCGATAGATGGCGTCAGGCGGGCCGTGCGGCGAATTCAACGCGCCAAGCAGCACGTTGGTGTCCAGGATGACGCGCATCAGTGCTCACGTGCCCATTGCACCGCCTCCTCGATGAGGTCGGTCAGTTCCGGCTCGCTCATGCCAGCGGCGGCGGACTTGGCCTGATCAACGGCCCGCTCCAGCAGGAAGGCGCGCACGGCCTCCTCGATGAAGCGCGATAGGTCGCCCTTGCGGCCGCCCCCCTGCGCGGCGATGAACATGCGCACGGATTGATCCACGTCCGGCGACACGGCGATGTTCCAGCGAACAGTGTTCATGATGTCCTCCAAAAAGGTGTTTGAGCGCATAAGTGTTTATGCACCATTCGACGTATCCTGCAATCGGTTCGATAGAACATTGCTTTTACAAGACTCCTGGAGCCCACGCGAGCCTACCATCTCGCTGGGGGACTTCTCAGAAAGTGCTCCAGCTTATGCTTCCAGGTAGCTGTTAACGTTGCTTAAATGTTCCGACTGCTCAGCCGATGCGTTCGATCAGTCTGGCCGCTGATTTCTCGTGCAAGACGAGGATCAGCTTCAGCGAGCTGCGCGTGGCGCCGACGAAGAGCTTGCGCACGGCCTGGTCGTCGAGTACGTCGAAATCGATCTCGGCCAGGATGATCGCCGGTGCCGCCTGGCCCTTGAAGCGGTAGACCGATTCGACGAGGAGGTCGCCCTGACTATACACCGGCTGTCCGAAGAGGTCGTAGTCGCCGGTGAAGTGGCGCAGACTGGTCTGGCCCAGGCGGTCGAGCGCCAGGAGCCGTGACTGCTCACGGCCATGATAGCTGACGATGGCGACGTCGTGCTTCCTGAAGCCGGCGGAGTAGCAGAGCCGGATGGCCTCCTTGACGCGGGCGAACAGGCCCGGCGTGTCGGTATAGTCGAGGAATTCGATGTCGTCGGCAGCGATCGGCGAGGCCGCCTCGATGTCGAGGTCGCCGGGCAGCAGCTGGCGCAAGAACTCGACGATCGGCCGCGGGCTGCGGTAGTTGCTCTGCGCGCGCAACGTCACCCAGCCGGGCAGCGGCGTTGGCGGGCGTCCGTAGAGGTTCTGCAGCGGGTCTTCGAGCCACAGGAGGCGCGCATCGGCGCGCGCATGGCGAAAGATGAAGTCGCGCCATTTTGGCGAGATGTCCTGGCCCTCGTCGACGATCACCGTGTCGAACAGGAAGGCCGCACTGACCGGCAGCTCGGCGGCCCTCTTCTGCAGGTGCTCGAAGGCGTCGGATGCGGTGAAGTCCGGCGTTTCGCCGGCGTGGCGCAGGCGCTGGTCGCAGAGCTGGTGGTAGGTGCAGGCGAGGCCGCCGGCCGGGGCGATGCGGCTGAAGTGATCGGCCAGCGGGCGGTTGAAGCAGACGTAGAGCGGCCGCCTGCCGGCTTCGAGGGTGGCGCGGTATTCGGCCAGGGCGAGCTGGGTCTTGCCCGAGCCGGCGGTGCCGGTGACCCGCAGGCGGAAGGGCTCGAAGTCGAGCCGCCGCGCCCAGTGGGCAAGGCCGCCGGAAAGCCGGGTGACAAGTTCGCGGGCGTGCCCCATCAGCGCGCTGACGTCGGTGTCGAGCTGGATCAGGTTGCGCAGGAAAGCGTGCACCTTGGGCGCGGCGGGCGTCTCCTCACCAGCCGGCAGGAGTCGCTGGATGATTCGGCAGATCTGGCCGCGGCGGCTGGCGTCGACGATGCGTTCAGGGACGAGGCCGGCAGTTTCGGGGTTCCTGACCGTGTAGTCCGGGCAGTAGAGGAGGGCGTCGGTGGCGATCGAGGGAATGTCGCCACGCGCCGCGAGCTTGCCACGGAGGTTGCCGACCATGCGCGAAATCTGCACGGGAACGCTCTTCGACTTGCCCGGGTATTGCTTGACCAGGCCCGCCGCCGTTTCATCGAGAAAGCCGCTCTTCTGCTCGATGAGCAACAGGTCCCCGGCAAGATTGACGACGGCGAAGTCGATCTCCCCGTAGATCGCATGGCCGCCGTCGATACCGGTCCAGTGCACCGCGTGGTAGACCGTATAGTCGTCGGGCAGGCCGCTGGCGAGGCGGGCGAGGGTTTCGATCTCGCGTTGCGCGGCGCCGGTGACGGCGAGTTCGCGCCAGCCGTCGGGAAGGATGCGGGCCATCGTCAGTCAGGGCGGGGCAGGGGACGGAACAGCTACTTTTCCTGCAACCTGAGGCCGTTGCGGAGTTGACCCTTGGCGCCTTCGCGGCCGCTGCGCAAAGGACTTTCCTGACCGGCGCGTGACCGGTTGAGCTGCAGGTGACCGTCCGAGTGCGAGGCCCGCAGGGCGAAGTCGAAACGATCCGGCTGAGCGCAAAGAGCGAGATCGCCCGGTGGCAGGTTGGGGTTGTTGCCGGCCTGAAAGCGGCGACCGAAATCGGAGTCGCGCACGCGCGCTGCGTAGTGTTCAGGATCGGGGTCCTGGCCGTGCAGCAGCGCATCGAGATAGTCCGCGCAGGCCACATCTTCATCGCCGTCACGATCGACCCATTCGCCGGTGATCACGAAGCACACCTCGTCCGGCTGGAAATCGAGCAACGCCGTGGCGGTGGCCCGACCAAGGACAAGGCTGCCGGCAAAGAGCGCGCGCGCGTGGCGAAAACGGGTCAGGCCGCGCACGCCGGCTGCAGTCGTCTGAATCAGCGGCCGGCCGGCGAGACTGGCGCCCTGCAGCGCCGACGGCGAGTTGCCGAAATCGAAACCGGGTATGGGGTCGCCACCGCCGACGGCGCCGGTGGTCACTGCATCGGGCAAGCGCCGCTGCAGGCGGAAGGCGCCGGCGATCGTTTCCACCGGATAGATGGTGCTGGCGCCGGCGGCGAAAGCGTAGGCCGCGGTGGTGAAGGAACGCAGGACGTCGATCACCACCACGGCATCTTGCGGCTCGTGCGCCGGATCAAGGCGATTCAGGAAGATGCGGCGAGTGCGCATTCTGGCTCCAATCGCGTTACCGGCATCGGTTGCGGTCCTTCGAGTCGCTCCAGCCAGTCGACGATGCAGGCCGCGCAGGCTCTCCAGTGCTGATCGAGGATCATGGCGTGGCCGGCTTCGGGGATGATCTGCAGTTCGGCTTGCCAGCGTCTGGCGACACGCCGGACCATGTGCGGCGGAAACACGGCATCGAGCTCGCCGCCGACCACCAGCACTGGTCGGTCGGGCACCTTCGGCAGCCAGCGCCAGCAGAGCAGTGCCATGTCGCAGATGGCGCGCAGGGATTCGGGTTGCACCAGTTGGGCCAGACGCAGGACCACTTCGGGCCTTGTTGCGGGCGTGAAGTAGACTTCCTTGAGGACGCGAAGGCCGTCCGAGTCGAAGGCTCCCCGGGTCATCCTGGAGACTTCACGGAGGAATTGCGGGTAGCGGATGAGGAGATTCATTGCCGATTCGAGCGTGCCGTGCGGCGGCACCGGCGACATCAGGACGCCAGCGCTGGCCAGTGACTGCTCGAGCACGCGCTCGGCGAGGAAGGCGCCCATCGAGTGCCCGATGACCACCGGTGTCCTGCCGAGATCCGCGACCACCTGCAAGACGTCGGCCAGGTAATCGTCGAGGCTCAGCGTGTCGAGAGGCGCGCGCGCCTCGCTGTGGCCGTGCCCGGAAAGGTCCAGTGCGTAGCAGTCAAAGCCACGGCTGGCAAAGTAGGGAAGGAAGTGGGCCTGCCAGCACCTGGCGTCGACATAGCCGCCGTGCACGAAGAGCAGCGGTGGTCGGTTCGAGGGGGCGACTGGCGCGTGATGGAAGGTGTGAACTTGACGTCGGACCATGAGGGGTCTCCGGGAGGGGGCAGTAACGATCAGTCAGCCTGAGCGAGGTCTGGACTTGAACCTGCGGCCGTATCAGCTCGCCGGCTGCAGGTCCTGCCGGTGGGTCAGGTACCCTCGCTGGCGCTGGCGCGCCCGGCCACGCGGTCGCGCCAGGCCTGGAGATGCGGCATGCCTTCCTGGGCGGGCTGAAATCTCATCAGGCCGCGCGCAAATTCGACGGCACAGAAAGCAGTGATGTCGGCGATGGTGAAGCGTTGGCCGGCAACGAAGGGGTGATCGGCGAGTTCGCTGTCAAGCCAGCGCGCCACTTCGCGCACCTTTTCTCCCTGCGAGCGGCCGAAGTCCGGAAACTGGGGTTGTTCGAGCGGCGCCAACCCCGGGTGGGTGTGCCGGATCCAGTTGGCGATGCCTCCGAAAAGGTACAGTTCGACTCGCCGGTCCGCCATCTCGATGAAGGCACGTTCTTCAAAGTCGCTGCCCATCAGGTTGGGCAGCGGCGCCAGGCCCTCGAGATAGGTACAGATGGCGCGCGTTTCACCGAGCACGCGTCCGTCGTCCAGTTCGAGAACCGGGACTTTGGCCATTGGGTTGCGGGCGAGAAAGGCCTCGTCGCGGTGCTGACCCTTGCCAAGGTCGATGACCTCGCGCTCGATGCCGGACAGTCCCTTCTCGGCAATGAACATCAGTACCCGGCGTGGGTTGGGCGCCCGTGGTGAGACGAAAAGTTTCATCTGGTTCTCCTGGCTTGAGAATTTGCTGGATGAGCGCGGTGGGCGGGCGGTGGGGTGGGGCAGGCTCAGACGCCGCCCTGGCGCGACTGGCCCATCTCGACCATCTGGCGTGCCTCTTCGGCGAACTGCCGTGCCTTGTCGTCGTCGGCGTCGCGGTCGATCGCCAACGGGGGCGTGTTGATGCCTTTCTGCACCGCCGGGCGGGCGCGAATCTGGCCCAGCCAGCGCTGCAGGTGCGGCAGGTCATCGACGTCCACTCCCGACCAGCGATGTGTGCGAACCCAGGCCCAGTTGGCAATATCGGCAATCGAATAGTCCCCCGCCAGGAACTCATGCTCCCGGAGATGGCTGTCGAGGACGCGGAACAATCGCCTGCACTCGCCCTGGTAGCGGTCGATCGCCGGCTGGATTTTTTCGGGGAAATAGCGGAAGAAGACGTTCGCCTGCCCCATCATTGGCCCGATGCCTCCCATCTGGAACATCAACCACTGGATGACCTGCGAACGACCCCTGCGGTCTTGCGGCATCAGGCGGCCGGTCTTTTCGGCGAGATACATCAGGATGGCGCCCGACTCAAAAACGGCAAAGTCGTCCTCGGCGCGATCGACGATCGCTGGAATGCGACCGTTGGGGTTGATTGCCAGGAACCAGGGCTGCTTCTGCTCGCCCTTCGACAGGTTCAGCGTGTGCGCCGTGTAGGGCAGGGCGAGTTCCTCCAGGGCAATGGAGATCTTGTGCCCGTTAGGGGTGGCGGCGGTGTACAGGTCGATCATTGGCTTGGGTTCCCGGGCGCGACCGATGAGATCGGGTTGGGTAGCAAAAGCGGGGCAGGCGGCAACGAATCTTACCGCAATCACCCGGTCCTGGTGAGGCACACCGGGCAAGCGGCGGGTCCCGAGTGTTCGCCGCTGTCGTCCTCGGCAGCCCCGGAATCGGGCCTGGCCGGACGCAGGCCGCGGTACAAAATGATTTGTTGTCACTTACTCAATAAATACGTGCACATTTCACGGAGGCGTGTTATCGTTGCCTCATGGTAAATGGACTTGCACGCTACGATTTCAGCGAACGACTGGCCGACATTCTCGGTGAGTCGCGTCGGGACCTGCGCTTTCGGGTGACGCTGATGGTCACCGGGGGCTTGATGCTTCCCGGACCGCGGGGGCGGGGTTCGCCACCAGCGACCCCTGAGTACGCCGCGCAGCTGCTGATCGGGACGATGGCCGCGCCGCAACAGTCGCAGACGGTCGAGGCGATCAGCTGCTATGCCGGCTTGCAGCCGACGGTGGTCGCGGCGGGAGACAACAGCCCGCGGGTGCTCTTCGGCCCGGCGGTGACCGCCGCGAATGCCGAGCAGTGTGCCACCTCGTCGATCCGGCTGGAAGGGCTGTCCTTCGGTGAGGCGCTGGCCGCCTTGCTGCAGTTGGCCTGTGCCGAGGAGACGCGGCCGATAGTCGCCAGCGAACTGTTCGGCGTCTGGATCAACCGAGGCTGCCCGGTTGCCTCGCTCCAGTTCAGCAGCTGGTGGCAGGGCCGGCGGGCCGTCATCAGTCACACCTATGGCCTGGGCCCGGACGCCGCTCCGCCGGCCTGGCTTGATCCCCAGCGTGGTGGCGTGGTCGCCCCAGGCCTGTTCCACTCCGTTTTCTTGCCGGTCCGGAAGTTGATCGAGATCGGTTTGCTCACTACATTGTCCGACGACAGGAGTAATCCAATGCTGAATAAACTGGGCCATAAAGTGGCCGCCATCGCCAAAATGGCAAAACTCGCGGCGAAGACGCCGCACGGTAGCCGCTGGGAGAAACTCCTGTCGGCACTGACTGCGGTGCAGGCCTGGTCAGAACAGGTGGATTCGCAGGAGAACCGCTTGCGCGAAGTCACCAACTTTGGCTCCAACCCGGGCGAATTGCGGATGTATAGCTACGTCCCCGAACGGCTGCCGGCCAACGCACCGCTGGTCGTCGTGCTGCACGGCTGTACGCAGAGCGCCGCCTCCTACAACAAGGGCAGCGGCTGGTCGACGGTGGCCGATCGTTACGGTTTTGCGCTCTTGTTGCCGCAGCAGAACTGGAACAACAATCCGCTGCGCTGCTTCAACTGGTTCAAGCCGGAGGACAACGAGCGCGAAAAGGGTGAGCCGCTGTCGATCAGGCAAATGGTAGACAGAATGGTCGCGGATCATGGCCTTGATCGCCGCCGGGTGTACGTGACCGGGACGTCATCGGGCGGCGCGATGACGACCATCATGCTGGCGACCTATCCAGAGGTGTTTGCCGGCGGCGCTGTGCTCGCCGGGGTTCCCTACCGTACCGCCAGGGGCTTGCAGGAGGGCCTCGAGAGCATTTTCCAGGGGCGTTCCCGTTCGGCCCGGGAGTGGGGCGAACTGGTGCGGGCAGCATCGCCGCACCAGGGATCCTGGCCGAAGCTTTCGGTCTGGCACGGCGACGCCGACACCACCGTCAAGCCGGTCAACGCGGACGAAATCATCAAGCAATGGACCGACCTGCACGGCCTGGATCTGCAGCCGACCGTGCAGATGACGGTCGACGGGTATCCGCGCCGCGTCTGGCAGGGGCCGGACGGCGATGAACTGATCGAGTCCTACACGGTGACCGGCATGTCGCACGGTGCCGCGCTGGACCCGGGCGCCGAACCGCATCAGTGCGGTACGGCCGCGCCGTTCTTCAATGCGGTCGGGATTTCGTCGACACACCGGATCGCGGATTTCTGGGGCCTGCTGGCCGAACGTCCGGCCAGCGCGAAAGAGCCGGCGGCAGCCGAGCAAGCTGGGAGGAGTGCGGCCAGTGCAGCGGCTGCCGAGAGCATCGGTGGCGCGAACCGATTCAGCGGTGGCGAGCGGGTGGTCAACGACGAGAATGCTGCGGATGCTGGTCAGGGCTACGCTTCCGGACCGAAGGATCAGCGCGCTGCGACCAACCGGCCCTTCGGCCTCGACGTGCATGGCATCATTTCGGCCTCTCTGGCGGCCGCAGGACTGCTGAAGGCCGGGCGGAGCCGTCGCACGGACAGCACGGCGCCGCTCGGCATCGACGTGCCGGGGATCATTTCGACGGCGCTGGAGGCAGCTGGAGTGCTGAAAGGCGTCGGCCAGCGCGCCGGTTCGGCGGCGTCCGCAGGCAGCCTGAAGGCTGCTGGCTGGGAGGGGTCCGGCTGGGAGCTGCTGCTCGACGACCCGCGTGCCTTCCGCGGCGGCTCGATGCTCCATGGCCACGCCTCGTCAGGTGACCGTGGCGCCCTGGGAGCAAGGGCGCAGTCGATCTCGCGGCAGGTCAAACTGGGTCCGCAGCCGGAACTGAGTTACGTCCGGCGGCTCGATCTCAGCGCCGGAGTCAATGATTACACCAGCGCGAGTTTCCGAGTCCTGATCGATGGCCAGGTCGTCGACGAGGTGACGGCCCTCGGCATGGTCCACCAGGAAACCGAATGGCTGCGCCAGTCGGCGATTGATCTGTCGCGCTTTGCCAACCGCACGGTGACGCTGACCCTGGAAGTGGCAGCGTGTTCAAACATCTACAGTACGGTTCACGCCAAGGCCTGGGTGGACCAGATCACGGTTCACAACGCGGTCGATCTGGCCCACTGCTGAGAGCACTGCTACTCCGCCACTCAGCGCCGGCTCACCGGCGTCCTTGCTGGGCGCCGGTCGAAGCGGTAGCAGCCGAGGGTCAGCGGTTGGTGAAGGCGGCTTTGCGCTTTTCGACGAAAGCCGCCATACCCTCTTTCTGATCGTCGAGGGCAAAGGCCGAGTGGAAGGTGCGACGTTCGAACAGCAGGCCTTCGGACAACGAGCTTTCGTAGGAGCGATTGATGCATTCCTTGATCATCATCACGACCGGCAGCGAGAAGCCGGCGATGCGCGTGGCAGTGGACATTGCTTCGTCGAGCAGCTTGTCGGCCGGAACGACGCGTGAAACGAGGCCGGCGCGTTCGGCTTCGACAGCGTCGATGTTGCGCGAGGCAAGGCACATTTCCATCGCCTTGGCCTTCGAGATGGCGCGCGGCAGACGCTGCGTGCCGCCTGCGCCGGGAAGGATCCCCAGGCGGACTTCGGGTTGACCAAACTGGGCATTGTCAGCCGCCAGGATGATGTCGCACATCATCGCCAGTTCGCAACCGCCACCCAGGGCATAGCCGGCGACAGCCGCGATGACCGGCTTGCGGCAGTTCTTGAGCGTGTCCCAGTTGCGCGTGATGAAATCGCCCTTGTAGGCTTCCATGTAGCTGAGTGACTGCATCACGGTGATGTCGGCGCCAGCGGCGAAAGCCTTGTCCGAGCCGGTGATGACGATCGCCCCGATGTTTTCGTCAGCCTCGAAGGTGCCAAGCGCCTTGCCGAGCTCGTCCATCAGGTCATCGTTCAGGGCATTCAGCTGCTTCGGGCGGTTGAGAGTGATCAAGCCGACTTTTCCGCGCACTTCGACGTTAATGTTGTCGTAGCTCATAAAGGATCTCCGGAGTAAAAATGGGTTGATGCAAGCGCCCGCCGGGCGGGAGCTCGTCGGTGTTCTGGTCGGAACTGGCGCCGAGGACGCTGTCCTGGATGACTGATTGTTCCCAGCTCCGTACCTGGAAGAAAGCGTCGCCGGCCTGAATGCGGGATCTCAGGCCGGCGACGCCGATTGACGGCTATGGTGCGGCAGTTAGCGATGCCGCTTCGTCAGCCGCCAGGTGACTCCTGCCAATCAGGAGATGTCCATCTGGAACTTCACTGGTCCGCGGGAATCCTTGCCGTTGGCGTCCTTGAACGTGCCATTGACCGGCGCCTTCTTGCCGTACGGGCTGGTCAGGATGGCGACGTGACCGCCGAAGAAGGCAACCGACTCAAGACCATTCCAGCCCTCGAGGAACTTGTTGCCGGCGGTGGCACAGGGCGGCGTGACCAGGTCGTCCTTGATCGCGTAGTTCTGGTACCAGGGAACCTTGAGATCGATCAGGCTCTTGATGTTCAGCGGCTGGTCAAAGAGTTTCACCGGCAGCGTGCCGTCATCGCCAATCGGATCCTGGAAGGTGTGCGAACTCATGTTGGCGATCGCGCGCGGCAGGTGCACCCGTTCCTTGAGCAGCCAGCGGAAGAGGGCGGCCGGCGTCTTGCCCGGGTTCATGTCGGTGGCACGTTGCAGTGAAGCCTGGTCGAGAACCTTGACCAGCGGCGTCTCCCGGTCGATGGCGACGAAGCGCATCCCGAGACTCAGCAGGTAGCCGTTGGCGACCTTGTTGCCGCTCGGCAGCGTCGTGGTGGTGAAGTCGTGGTGCATCGTCGGCATGCCGCTGATCGCCTCACTATAGGTTCCGTCAACCGGCGTGACGTTGGTAATGAGTGCGTCGCAGACGTCCTTCAACTTGCCCGACAGGATATTCATCAGCGAGATGTAACCGCCCTGGCAGGTGCCGTTCAGCGTCACTTTCTTGCCGTCGTTGAGTTCCATGACCTTGGCGCAGAGCTGGCGTGTCTGTTCGCAGTCCTCTTCGGGCGTCATCGTCTGGACTTTCTCGTTGGTCATGATGTCCTTGACGACGCGGACGTAGGTCGGAATGCCCTCATTGGCAAACGAATGGGCATAACTCTTGTTCTCGTACGGCAGGAAGGCCAGGATGTGTACGCCCAGCATGTACGGTGGTACGAGAATGACCGGCTTGAGATGCTCATTCACCTTGACGCCTTCCTTGAGCGGTAGCACTTGGTAGAGCTCGAAGGCGTCCGTTTCGTGTACCAGCTTGTAGGCAGAGGTGTTGAAGTGGAACCCGAACTCGTCGCCGATCGCCTCGATCTGCTCGTGGAAGTTCGCGACTGCTTCCATGATTTCGGCTTCGCGCCGCATGTAGCCGCCGAGCTTTTCACCTTCGGAGTTCAGGACCGTGTTCAGGAAGGCGCGGGTCGCTTCTTCCATCTGGTCGAAAGCGTAGTCGGCCATCTTGCCTTGCGCGCCGGCCATCCCCTTGCGCATCATGCCCACGTTGTGTTCCATGATCTCGAAGGTTTCCAGCATGCTCAGCGGATTGTCGCGTGCCGCAGTCATGGCGATGTGAGCGGCAATGAAGAGATTGTCATTGAACTCGTTAATTTCTCGGTTCGATGAGCGCATCATCGCCAATGTGTAGCGCATCCAACTGGCCGTGAAATCCGGCATTTCCTTCAGCAGTGCAAACATTTTCCAACCTCCAACAATTAACGTCAGCCAAAACGGGTCAGCCCGCAGGGGCAACCCACGATTACCGTGGTTCCGCCTGGAAGGCGGATACCGGTGATTCCTCTAGAATTCCTCGCGCGACTTTGGCCACCGAAAATCGCCCTTTTGAAACCCATTCACTCGGGCACTATTGCGCGCCGCACAATGCATTCTACTCCTCCGCGCGAGATTTGTTCACATCGCTTGACGGTTCTTGACGGGATTGTTTCGATTGTGGCTGGAAGGGTTGTCATTCATGCCGGGCGGACCGTCTCGATGGTCTGGCGCGGGTCGTTGTCAGGGGGCCGTGGGGGGGTCACCAGAGGCTTGTGCCGCGGCGCAGGTCAACGCGGTATAGTAGCGCTTTGCTGCGCTGCGATGAGCCAGGGCACCTGGCTGGAGCGCGCAACCGGCAAGGTGGGGCGCAGCTATCCTGGAGGGAGAGAACGATGCTGCAACTAGCGACACTGACCAGACATCACGCGAAGTTCCGACCGGATCAGACAGCGGTCGTTTTCGAGGAGGAGCGACTGAGCTGGCGCGAGTTCGATGCGCGTGTCGGTCGTTGCGCCTGCCTGCTGCAGTGGCTCGGTGTGCGCAAGGGCGACCGGGTGGCGACCGTTCTCGCCAATTGCCGCGAACTCCTCGAGGTTTACTGGGCAGTGCCGTCAATCGGTGCGGTACTGGTGCCGTTGAGCCCGCTGCTGATGGCTTCCGGCCTGGCCAGCTTGTTGCGCGACTCGGGGGCAGTCTGTCTGATCACCCAGAGCTCGATGGCGCCGCTGGTCGACCAGGTTCGCGAGGAGCTTCCGGGCCTGCGTGCCGACCACGTGCTGATGGTCGATGGGCCAACAGCCGACTATCCTGGGTACAAAGCGCTCCTCACGATCTGTCCCGAAGGCCGGGCAAGGCCGGTCGCGCTGACCCAGGACGATCTGTTCAACGTCATGTATACCAGTGGTACCACCGGGCTGCCAAAGGGCATCATGCACAGCCACTTCGTGCGCTCGATGTACTGCACCCTGTTTGCCGCGGCCTGGCGGATGCGGCCGGAATCGGTGGTGCTGCACACCGGTGCGATCGTCTTCAACGGCGCCTTCGTGACCCTGATGCCGTGCTTCTACCTCGGCGCGCGCTACGTCCTGCAGCGGCAATTCAACGCCGAGGAGGCGATCGAGATCATTGCTCGCGAGCGGGTGACACACACCATGATGGTGCCAGCGCAGATCATTGCCTTGCTTCACTCGCCAAATTTCTCACCCGACAAGCTTGCCTCACTCGAGATGATCCTTTCACTCGGAGCCCCTCTCTACCAGGAACACAAGGACCTGCTCAACCGCCTCTTGCCGGATCGCTTTTACGAGCTCTACGGCCTTACGGAAGGTTTCTGGACCATCCTCGACAAGACCCAGTCGCTACGCAAGGCCGGCTCGGTCGGGTCGCCGCCGTGCTTCTACGAGATGCGTATCGTACGCGAGGACGGCCGCGACGCGGCAACCGGGGAAGTCGGCGAAATCGTCGGGCGTGGGCCGTCACTGATGCTCGGCTACTACGGTCGCCCGGACCTCACCGAGCAGGCAATCCGCGATGGCTGGCTATTTACCGGTGATCTCGGTTACGCCGATGGCGAGGGCTATCTCTACCTGGTTGACCGCAAGAAAGACATGATCGACAGCGGTGGGGTCAAGATCTACCCCAAGGACGTCGAAGAAGTCGCGGCCCGCCACCCGGCGGTGAGGGAAGTCGCCGTCTTCGGCGTCGCCCATGAGAAATGGGGTGAGACGCCGGTCGCGGCGGTGCTTCTGCGCGCCGGCGCGGCGGTCAGCGCGGGCGAACTGCTTGACTGGATCAACGAGCGTGTCGGTGCCCGCTACCAGCGCCTGCACGCGGTCCAGATCATGGACGACTTTCCACGCAACGCCGCTGGCAAGACGCTAAAGCGGGAAATGCGGGACGCCTACCAGATCGAACACCGGGATAGTCACTGACGGCAACTGGCAGGCACGGCCGAAACCGGCGGTGCCGCCGAAATCGATGTTCTGCCGGCGGGAAGTGCGGTGCAGAGATGAACGTGTGATCGGGGGGAACGAGTGCGAAGCGGCTCGGTCACCGTTGGCGGCGACCGAGCCAGTGCTGGTTGTCACTGTTGATGGATGTAGGTCCCCGGCGCGTCGCAGATCGGCTCGTAGCCCTTGTCGGGAGCGCCCATCGCCGGTGCTGCTTCGGCGCCAGTGGAGTGCCGTTCGAGCCATTTTTGCCAAGCTGGCCACCAGGACCCCTGGTACACTGGCGTCGTTTGCTTCCAGGTCTCGGCGTCAAGAAAACGTTCGCCTTCGCGGCAGACGCTGAGCTGGTACGACCGGCGCGGGTGGCCCGGTTCATTGACGATGCCGACGTTGTGCCCACCGCTGGTGAGGACGAAGGTGAGTTCGGTCGCGTCGCTCTGCAGGTGCAGCTTGTAGACCGAGTGCCACGGCGCCACGTGGTCGGCGCCGGCCGCCACGGCAAACATCGGCGCATGGATGTTGCTGATTGAAATCGCGCGCCCGTCGACCATGTACTTGCCCTGGAACAGCTGGTTATCGACATACAGGCGACGCAGCACCTCGGAGTGCTGACGATAGGGCATGCGCGTGCCGTCGGCATTCCAGGCCATCAGGTCGAACATCGGCTCGCGATGGCCAAGGTAGTACTCGCGGACCATTTTCGACCAGATCAGGTCGGCTGACTTGAGGAGCTGGAAGCCACCCGAAACCTGCTTGTGCCCCAGGTAACCCTTCTCCCACATCATGTCTTCGAGCAGGGTAACCTCGCTGGCATCCATGAAGACGTTGATCTCGCCGACATCGGTGAAGTCGGTCATGGTGGTGAACAAGCTGATGCTGGCCAGACGGTCGTCGCCGTCGCGAGCCATCGCGGCGGCGGCGATGGTCAGCAGGATTCCGCCCAGGCAGTAGCCAACGGTGTGAATCCTGCGTCCCGGCAGGATGTCGGAAATGGCGTCGATTGCCGCCATGGTTCCCAGCTTGCGGTAGTCCTCCATGCCCAGGTTGCGGTGCTCCGCGCGCGGGTTCATCCAGGAGATCATGAACACGGTGTGGCCCCGATCGACCAGGTACTTGACCAGCGAGTTGTGCGGCGACAGGTCCAGGATGTAATACTTCATCATCCACGCGGACTGCATCAGCACCGGTTCGCGCTGGACGGTGTCGGTGGTCGGCGAATACTGGATCAGCTCCATCAGCAGATTGCGATAAACGACCTTGCCCGGGGTAACGGCGAGGTTCTCGCCTACCCGGAAGGCCTCAATGCCGGCTGGCTTCTCGTCGCGCAGCGAACGACGGACATCCTCGCCATAGAACTCGGCCCCGCGCGCCAGGTTGGCGCCGCGCTCCTTGGTCGTCGCCTCGACGATCTCGGGGTTCAGGAAGGGGACATTGCACGGCGCCGACATGTCGAGAATCTGCTTGGCAGTAAACCAGACGGCGGCTTCGCCGTGCTTGGAAACGCCGCGGACGCCGGTGGTCGCGTTGTGCCACCACTGCTGATTGAGCAGGAAACCCTGGTAAACCACGTTGTAGGGAAAACGCTCCCAGCCCGGATGGTCGAAGCGATGGTCACCAGGCAGTGGCTTGATGCACGGTTCGGCGGTGCCGGTGACCGCGGACGAAAGGGCGTACGCTCCGAGGCGCATCGCCTTGCGCGCCGCTTTCGCCGCCAGTTGAAACTGCTTGCCGGGAGAGGCAGCCAGGTGAACTGTCCAGTCCAGATAGGCCATCGCCAGCGAGGCCGGCGACACGCCGCCACTGAACTGGCCGAGCGCGATGTTGGTCATGCGATCGATGTCTTCCAGAGCGCCGGAGTCCAGCAGGTGCCGGTCGCCGAGGCGGCGAGAGAAGTCGCCGTGGGCGTGGGAAGCCGGCGTTGCTGCAGGGGAGGGCGGCGGTGCCACTGCTGCCGGAGTTGCGGGGGGCAGATTGGCAGCGCGTTGCTCCGTTACGGGGGCGGCTGGAGTGACGGCTGCTGCTGCAGGGGCTGCAGCCTCGACGGGCTTCTTGCGACGCGCTGTACTCTGCCTGCTGCGCCGCTTCGCTGTGTCAGCAGCTCCCTCGGGGAGGGCTGCATCGGCCGTGGGGGGTTCCGGGAGTTCTTTGAGCGTTTCGACCATGGGGATTCTCCTTTTTTGCGCTGACTCAGTTCAGCCGTGGGCGCATGTTCGCCCGCATCATTGGCCATCCTAAGCCATCGGCCAGGCCAATTCCTGATCCATGTCAACAGCTTGTGCGAGACCATCGATCGTCCCGTGGTAGGGATCGGGCGGCGGCGTCTCCGCCTCGCCTGCGGTCATCCCGGGATCGGTCGAGGCGACCGGCTTTCGAATGCCATGCTGCAGTGCGTCTGGTGCTTGACTCGGCAGTGCTCCGCATTCGACAATGCCGGCACTGCTCGCAGCCTTCCGCGGCTTGCCTGGAACTCGTCTCTGTGACGATGCGTGCCGGGTCAGGGCAGCCAATCGATACTGTTGCGGGGCAGCACACCCGGGGCCTTCGCCTGATCCAGAGGAGCCTCCTCGAATCAGCACGGAGCGCGCGATTTTCTGTGACGATGTGAGTTCTCATCAATCGCCGTCGGCACAGGCCAGGAGCGCGGCATCGCGTGATGTCGCGATATTTTTTTGGGGGTAATCATGCAAATCAATGGCAGTGTGTTTGTGGTAACGGGAGCAGGATCCGGACTCGGAGCGGAAACGGCGAGCGGCCTGGTCAATGCTGGTGGGAAAGTGGTCATTGTCGACGTCGACGCCGCTGCCGGCGAGGCGCAGGCAGCGCAGTTGGGGGCCAACGCGCGCTTTGCCAAAACCGACGTGACCGATGAAGCGAGCGCACGTGCTGCCATCGAAATGGCTGTCAGTGAATTTGGCGCGCTGCACGGACTGGTCAACTGCGCCGGCGTGGCGCCACCCAAGAAGGTGCTTGGCCGGGATGGTCCGCATGACCTGGCGACCTTCTCGCGCGTCGTCAGCATCAATCTGATCGGTACCTTCAACATGATTCGTCTCGCCGCCGAGGCGATGAGCAAGAACGAGCCGAACGAAGGCGGTGAGCGTGGCGTGATCGTCAATACGGCGTCGATCGCCGCTTTTGACGGTCAGATTGGCCAGGCCGCTTATGCCTCTTCGAAGGCGGCCGTGGTAGGACTGACCCTGCCGGTGGCGCGCGAGCTGGCCGCGCACGGCATCCGCGTCGTGACGATCGCGCCGGGCATATTTGGGACACCGATGATGAAGGGATTGCCACAGCCCGTTCAGGATACCCTGAGCAAGATGGTGCCGTTCCCGTCACGCCTCGGCTATCCTGCCGAGTACGCGGCGCTGGTGCGGCATATCTGCGAGAACACCTATCTCAACGGTGAAGTCATCCGCCTCGACGGTGCCATCCGCATGCCTGGGAAGTAGTTGCCGGCAAGCAGGACACATCCAAACCGGCAGTATCCGTTGTTTTCAAGGAGTGCTTAATTATGAGTGAATCAGTTGTTATCGTCGGCGCCAAGCGTACGCCAGTGGGCGCCTTCCAGGGGCAGTTTGCGGGGATGACCGCGCCGCAGCTGGCCAGCGTTGCGATCAAGGCGGCGGTCGAACAGGCGGGCGTCAAGGGCGAAGATATCGACGAAGCGTTGATGGGTTGCTGCCTGATGGCAGGTTTGCGTCAGGCGCCGGCGCGCCAGGCGGTGCTCGGCGCCGGCCTGCCGAAGTCGGTGCCGTGCGTCACCTTGACCAAGATGTGCAGTTCGGCCCAGAAGACGGTCATGATTGCCCATGACGAACTGCTGGCCGGTTCGATCAATATCGCCGTCGCCGGTGGCATGGAGTCGATGACCAATGCACCGCACGTGCTGACCACCGCCCGCTCCGGTTATCGGTTGGGCAACGGGGTTCTGCACGACCACATGTTCCTCGATGGCCTCGAGGATGCCTATGAGCAGGGCAAGCTGATGGGCGCTTTCGCCGAGCTGTGTGTGGACAAGTACAGCTTTTCGCGCGAAGAGATGGACGCCTTCGCCATCGAATCGGTGACGCGGGCGCAGAAAGCCGTCACCTCGGGAGTCTTCAGTGCCGAGATCGCGCCAGTCACCGTCACCTCGCGCAAGGGCGAAGAGGTGATTGCCCTCGATGAGACGCCGATGAAGTGCGACGTATCGAAGATCACGAAGCTGAAGCCGGCATTCAAGAAGGATGGAGCGGTGACACCAGCCAACTCGTCGTCGATTTCCGACGGTGCAGCGGCCTTTGTCCTGATGCGCGAATCCGACGCCAAGAGCGGCGGCATCACGCCGTTGGCCCGGATTGTCGGCCATGCGACCTTTGCCCATGACCCGGCCTGGTTTACCACCGCCCCGGTCTTTGCCTTCCAGAAACTGCTGAAGAAGGTCGGCTGGCAGGCCGAGGACGTCGACCTCTGGGAGATCAACGAGGCTTTCGCAGCGGTCACGATGGCGTCCATGCGGGATCTCAAGCTGCCTGCCGACAAGGTCAACGTCAATGGCGGCGCCTGTGCTCTGGGGCATCCGATTGGTGCCACGGGTTCGCGGATCCTGGTGACGCTGCTCTACGCGCTCAAAGCGCGCGGCCTCAAGCGGGGCATCGCCGGCCTCTGCGCTGGCGGCGGTGAAGCCACTGCGATTGCCATCGAAGTTCTCTGATCAAGTCGCCAACCAGCGTTTCCACCCCGGCGTCCGGGGTGGACGAGGAGTGAATCGGATGTTGATTGACAAGAAACACATAGGCATGAAGGTGCCGCCACACTCGGTAACCCCGACGGCGTGGCAACTCAAGTGGTTCGCCAAGGCGACGGGCCAGACGGACCCGATCTACTTTGACGAGGAAGCGGCGCGCCAGGCTGATCTGCCGGGCGTGCTGGTGCCACCGACCTTCTTTTTCTGCATGGACATGGACAAGGACCATCCTTTCGATTACCTCGAGACGATGGGCTGCGACCTGATGAAGATGTTGCATGGCGAACAGTCGTTCACCTACCACAAGCCGGTCTATTCGGGCGATAAGCTCGACTTCGACGGAGAGATCACCGATATCTACGACAAGAGGAACGGCGCGCTGCAGTTCGTCGTGAAGGATGTGAAGGTGCGTCGGCAGGGCGAACTGGTGTGCGATGTGCGCTCCGTCATGGTTATTCGGGCATAGGGGAAAGTCGATGACAAAACCGAATTTTGATGCGCTGAATGTTGGCGACTGTCTTCCCTCCTTCACCACCGAGCCGGTGTCGCGACTGACGCTGGCCCTGTATGCGACGGGGTCGGGAGATCACCATCCCTTGCACCTCGACCAGGACTTTGTCCGGGCGAACGGGATTCCAGATGTTTTCGCCCATGGCATGTTGGGCATGGCGTATCTTGGCCGTCTGCTGACGCAGTGGGTGCCGCAGGACGCCATCCGCAGTTTTGGCGTGCGTTTCACCGCGATCACGCAAATTGGTGAGCGCATGGTGTGCACCGGTAAGGTAGTCGAAAAGCTGGAGCAGGGTGGGGAGAAGTGTGTCCGTCTCGAGCTGACCTGTGCCAACGAGCAGGGTGAGGCGAAGCACAAGGGAGATGCGGTTGTGGCACTGGTCTGACCAATGACAAACCCGTAAAGCTGCATCCTCGCGGCCGTCGACAGACGGCCGCAGTTTTATTGTAGAGTGCACGCCGTCTACCGCTGGGCATCCGCCTACCGTGGCGGTAGGCGTGTCCGACACACTGAAAGGAGATCACCGGAGTGGAAAACAAGAATCCGAATGAGCAATTGGGCGGCGTCGTCAACGCTTGGGCTGATATGCAGAAGCGCATGTGGGGCGACTGGTCCTCGCTGTTGCAGAATCTTCCAGGCAACGCTGAAGCCCCTGTCGAGGCGGTGAAAAAAGGTGTTGAAGCCGCCACCAAAGGTACGAACGAAGCCGCACGCATGCTGATGGATCGCATGACCGGCAGCCAGGGCGCGATGAATCGCGTCATGGATTTCTTTTTCAAGTCGATGAAGGTCGTGGCGCCAAATCTCGAGGCCAACAAGGACTGGCGCCCCGACCTCAAGGGTTTTGCCGAGCAGTGGGCCAAGGAATCGACGGCGATGCTCGAACGCAGTTTTGGCATGGGCTCGCACCTGGGTAATCTGAATACAACGCTGACCAAGGACTTGCCCGATGCCATGGGTCCCTGGCTGTCGTTCCTGATGCAGGCAGCTTCGTCGGGGCACGTCGGCGAGGCGATGCTCGGCGGCACCTCCGGAATCAATCGCCTGCTGTCGATGGAAGGCGATGCCGCCTTGGCAAGCGTCGGGGAAATTCCTCTGTTTGGTGCGTCGCGCGAGAAAAACACCAAGGTATTGCGTCTGGTCGACGCGGTCGTCGATCTGCGCAGGAACAGTCTGGCTTTCCACACGGCGTTCGCCGAAGCTCTGGCCAAGGCCGTCGAAGCGACCATCGAAGAACTCGCCAAGGTGGCTGCCAAAGGAGAGAAGATCACCGCTGTGCGTCAACTGATGGGCCTTTGGTACCGCACGGCCGACAAGTCGTTGCTGGTCACGTTCAATACGCAGGAGTTCCTCGACAAGCAGAACGCGTTTACCAAGGCGCAGCAGCAATTCAAGCTCACGCAGCGCGCGGTCGTCGAGGATATCTTTCGCGGTCTGGATATGCCCACTCGCAGCGAACTGGACGAAGCCTATCAGGTCATCCACGAACTGAAGATGGAGGTGCGAGCGCTCAAGAAGGCACTGCTTCCGCCGCCCCAGGCTGCAGCTCCCAAGGCCAGCGCTCCTCGCAAGCCGGCGGCAGCGCGCGCCAAGAGCGAATGAGCCGAGAAAGTCTGCACCTTGTAATTCGGCTGATAAGCTAATAGACCTATAGGAGGCTACCGATGTTTTCTTTCCCCATCCAGATTCTTCCCGCTGACGTCGCGGCTGAAACCGCAGCCCTGAACGAGAAACTCGCCAAGGGCATCAGCAATCTCACCAACCTGACCGACGACGATATCGATATTGGCAGCACGCCGAAGGACGTGGTTCTTGCGCAGGACGGAATCAAGGTCTATCACTACCACGCGCTGGTCGACCAGGCGAAGATCATGAAAACGCCGCTGCTGATCGTGCCGCCGCTGATCAACGGCTACGAGGTGGCCGATCTGCAGCCCGATCGTTCACTGGTCCGTAATCTCTTGAACGAGGGTATTGATGTCTACCTTAACGACTGGGGGTATCCGCGTCAGGTCGACAAGTACCGTACGGTTGACGATTACATCAACGGTTACCTCGACGACACGGTCGATTTCATTCGCAAGCGCCATGGGGTAGACAAGATCGCCCTGTTCGGTATCTGTCAGGGTGGCACCATGTCGACCACCTACTCGACGCTCAATCCGGACAAGATCAGCCATCTCACGCTGACTGTGTCGCCGATCGATTTCGATGCCTACAAGGCGAATCACAAGCCACACGAGGGCTTGATGTTCACCATGGGGGCTGACGCCGACGTCGAGAAGATGGTCGCCGTGCATGGCAACGTGCCGGCGAGTGTGCTCAACGAGTCGTTCATGATGGCTTCACCGTTCATCCTGAATTACGGAAAGTACGCCGACGTGATCGATATTCTCGACGACCGCCTGGCGCTGCAGAACTTCCTGCGCATGGAGAAGTGGCTGTTTGGTGGTCCCGATGCCGTTGGCCAGACGTTCAAGGAGTTCATCCGCGACTTCCTGAAGGGCAACAAGCTCGTCAAGGGTACCCTGGAGGTAGGCGGTCGCAAGGTCGACCTCAAGGAACTCACGATGCCGATCCTCAACATCTTTGCCGAGAAGGACCACATCGTGCCACCGCCGTGCACCGTCGCCCTCGGCAAGCATGTCGGCAGCAAGGATTACACCGAGTTTGCCATCGCGACCGGACACATCGGCATCTACACCGGTGGTCTGGCGCAAAAGGTCCTGGCACCGAAGGTTGCGAGCTGGATGCGCGAGCGAGGCGCCTGAGGTTTCTGGCCGATCGCGTCCGTTCGGACGCGAGTTGATTCTGGGGAGCGCCCTTGGACGCGACGTATCCTGCCTGCTTCGGCGGTACGGGTGTCGCGGAGGGCGTTACCCCGGTGCTTGCTCGGTTCGGCCTTCGATATTGCCTGGCCTTCGATGACTCTGAGAATCGACCTGAAAAGCGCCATTCTGGCGTTGTCCGACGCACTGGACCTGGTCGGGGTCAACGACTTTCAGCACGGCAAGCGCGTCGCCATGATCGCGCGCGAAACCGGGCTGATGCTGGGTTTGCCGGAAAAGCAGCTGGACCGCCTGGTCTGCGCCAGCCTGCTGCATGACCTTGGCGTGTCGTCTACTGCTGTGCACCGCCGGCTGCAACGCGAGGCCGACTGGGATGACCGGCAAGAACACTGCGAAAGAGGGTATCGACTGCTGCTGCCCTTTACCCACCTGTCGCTGGTGGCGAACGCTATCCGTTATCACCACACCCCGTGGCCGGAACTGCCTGGCGGGCTGAGCGAGGTAGACGCGCTCGATAGCAACCTCATCTTGCTGGCTGACCGCGTCGATGCCATGCTGCTGCAAAAGGGCCTGGAGAATCCGCTTTTCAACCGTGATGGCGTTGTCGAAGCGATTGCTACGCTTGCTGGCTCGCTATTGTCTCCGGACGCGGTAAAGGCTTTCGTCGCGGCTGCCGCTCGTGAAGCTTTCTGGATTGCCCTGGTGCCGCGCCATGTGCATAGCTACCTCAATGATCTGGCGCTGAGTGACTGGCGGATAACGATTGACTTTCCTCAGTTTGGCCACGTTGCGCGGCTGATTTCAAGCATTGTCGACGCCAAGAGCCCGTTCACAGCGGCGCATTCTCTGGGTGTAGCGCAACTGGCTCGTCATCTGGGGGAGGGAGTCGGTTTGAGCGGCGACGCATTGGCCGAGCTCCAGGTTGCCGGCCTGATGCACGATGTGGGGAAGTTGTGCGTGCCCGACGAGATCGTCGACAAGCCGGCCGGATTGACGCCTCTGGAGTTCTCGGTGATGGAGCGGCACAGCTTCGAAACCTACCAGATCTTGCGCCACATTCCTGGCCTGGGGCAGGTTGCAGAGTGGGCAGCCTTCCATCATGAGGCACTCAACGGCCACGGTTACCCCTTCCGTTGCGGCCCCGACCGCCTCGCCCGCGAGGCGCGCATTGTCGCTGTGGCGGATGTTTTTCAGGCCCTGGCACAGGACCGCCCCTACCGCGGCGCGCAGCGCGCAGAACAGATTCCGCGTTTTCTCGATGACTTCGTCAGACGGGGAGTACTGGATCGCGATATCGTCGCGCTGGCCTGCGAGGATCTGGACGGGAGTTGGCGAGCTGCAACGCAGGTTCTGCCCGAGAGCGCTGGCGAATGATGGCCAGCCATTTCTCGGACGTTTGCAGCAACCGTGCGTCATCATCGCTCACTCGGCCGGGATCCAGTGACGACAGCGTTCGACAGCACGACGCCAGCCGCCGAGCAGGGTAGCGCGTTGCTCGGCGGGCATGCCAGGTTCAAAGCGGCGTTCGGCGTGCCACAGGGAAGTCAGCTCCGCCTCGTCCCGCCAGAATCCGACCGCCAGTCCCGCAAGGTAGGCCGCGCCGAGGGCAGTGGTCTCGGTGATGCGCGGACGCACCACCGGCACGCCGAGCAGATCCGCCTGGAACTGCAGAAGGAGGTTGTTCGCCGCCGCCCCCCCGTCGACGCGCAGTTCGCGCAAGTGCTCGCCGCAATCCAGCTCCATGGCGTTCAGGACTTCGGCGCTCTGATAGGCGATCGCTTCCAGTGCGGCGCGCGCGACATGCGCCCGGTTGGTGCCGCGCGTCATGCCGAGCAGGGCGCCGCGAGCATAGGGATCCCAGTATGGCGCACCGAGGCCGGTATGCGCGGGTACCAGGTAGACGCCACCACTGTCTGGTACGGAAGCGGCCAGCGCTTCGATTTCGCTGGAACGGGAAATCATCCCGAGACCGTCTCGTAACCATTGGACGATGGCGCCGCCCATGAAGACGCTGCCTTCGAGGAGGTAGGTCGTCTGCCCATGCAGCCGCCAGCCGATGGTGGTCAGCATGCGGTGGTGCGAGTTCATCGCTCGCTGGCCGGTATTCATCATCAGGAAACAGCCTGTACCGTAGGTGTTCTTGGCCATTCCCTGTTCGAGGCAGGCCTGGCCATAGGTGGCCGCCTGCTGGTCGCCGGCGATGCCGGCCAGCGGGATCGGCGCACCGAGCAGATCACTGGCAAGCTGCGTAATCAGACCACTGCTGTCGACGACCCGCGGCAGTACGGCGGGCGGAATGTCGAGCAGGGCCAGCAATTCATCATCCCAGCAGAGGCGTCTGATGTCGAAGAGCAGGGTGCGCGAGGCGTTCGACGGATCGGTGACATGCACCCGGTCAGCCGACAGCTTCCACGCCAGCCAACTGTCGATCGTTCCGAACGCCAGTTCGCCTCGTTCGGCGCGCGCGCGCGCGCCTGGGATGTGGTCGAGCAGCCATTTCAATTTGGTGCCCGAGAAATAGGCGTCAAGGACCAGACCGGTCCGCTCGCGGAACAGTTCGGCGTGACCGGCTGCGGCGAGTTCGTCGCACAGACCGGCCGTGCGGCGATCCTGCCAAACGATCGCGCGGTGCACTGGCTCGCCGCTGGCGCGATCCCAGAGGACGCTGGTTTCGCGCTGGTTGGTCAGGCCGACAGCGGCAATCTGACTGGCCGGAATACCGTGGTCGCGGAGCACGGCACGCGCAACGGCAAGTTGCGTCTGCCAGATTTCGTCCGCGTCGTGTTCGACCCATCCAGGCTGCGGGTAATACTGCGCATATTCCTGTTGGGCAACGCCGTGGATACGGCCATCGCGTCCGAAGAGCATGGCGCGTGAGCTGGTCGTGCCCTGGTCGAGAGCAAGAATGAACTGCTGACTGGTGGGAGTTCCTGGCATGCGGCAATCTCCAGCGAAAGAGAGGGTCCTTCGGTCAATCTCAGGTGTCGCTGCTCGGGGCGCCATGCGGCTGCTTGACGATCAGTTCAGCGATCCAGCGCTTGAACTCGTTCACCCGTGGATCGTAGCTTTCGCAGGCCATCAGGCTTTGCCCGAAAACGTAAGCGTAGAGCAGCAGACTGCGGCTTTTCGCTTCTTCCTCGGAAACGCCGAGGGCGACAAACAGCTTCCGCGTGCATTCGAGACGCCAGGTATCGACCTCCGCGACAACGGCCGCAGCCTGAGCGTCTCGCCTGGCCCATTCGCGTACCGCCAGTTCGATCGAAATTCCCTTGCGGTTCCGGGTGGCACCATAGACGTCGATCAGGTGCAGGAGTTGCGCCTGCTCGCTGTCCGGTATGGCCACGCTCTGTCTCTCGATATCACGGATGCGACCATCCCGCCAGGTCTGGAGAACAGCGTCGAAGAGATCCTGGCGATCCTTGAAGTGCCAGTAAAAACTACCCTTGGTTACACCGAAGTTCTTCGCCAGAACCTCGATTCGCATCCCCTGGACACCCTGTTCTGCGAGCACCTCGATCGCTGCCAGGATCCATTCGTTGCGGTCCAGCGCGGCACGTGGCCGTGTGCTTAGGCGCTTCATCGTCATCTGGTCCTTTCCTGAATGACGCGGCTGAGGCAATATTACAAGCTCATGCGCTGTTGCCGCGGTCGACAGCGTTGACAGCCATGGCTCCATACGGTACCGTACGCTATCCATACGAGAGAGTATGGCCTATTGTCCGGTCAGAGTTGGGCAATGTCAAACGCGGCCTGCCTGAATCGCGATTGATATCGATTACTGTACTGAAAAGGAGAGAAAATTGAAGATCCTCGTTGCAGTGAAACGAGTGGTGGATTACAACGTCAAGGTTCGCGTCAAGCCTGACGCGAGCGACGTTGATCTGGCGAACGTGAAGATGTCGATGAACCCCTTTGACGAGATCGCGATTGAAGAGGCGGTGCGTCTGAAGGAAGCCGGTATCGCCACGGAAGTGATCGCTGTTTCGGCGGGCATCGCCAACTGCCAGGAGACCCTGCGCACGGCGATGGCGATTGGTGCCGACCGTGGCATCCTGATCCAGACCGATGTCGAGCTGCAACCACTGGCGGTCGCCAAGCTGCTCAAGGCGGTGTGTGAGAAGGAGCAGCCCCAGATCGTCCTGTGCGGCAAGCAGGCGATCGACGACGACGCCAACCAGACCGGGCAGATGCTGGCCGGGCTGATGAACTGGCCGCAGGCAACCTTCGCCTCGAAGATCGTCGTCGCCGGGCAACTGGCGACCGTCACGCGCGAGATCGACGGCGGCCTGGAAACCGTCGAGGTGCTCTTGCCAGCCGTGCTGACGGCCGACCTGCGCCTCAACGAACCGCGCTACGCGACGCTGCCGAACATCATGAAAGCCAAGAGGAAGCCGCTCGAGACGACCCACCCGGCGACGCTGGGGGTCGATGTCGCGCCGCGCCTGAAGACACTCAAGGTCGCCGAACCGCCGAAGCGAACGGCAGGCATCAAGGTGGCCGATGCGGCCGATCTGGTGATGAAACTCAAGACTGAAGCAAAGGTAATCTGACCATGGCCATTCTCGTCATTGCTGAACACGACCATACCTCGATCAAGCCGGCGACACGCAACGCCGTCACCGCGGCGACGAAAATCGGGGGCGAGATTCACCTGCTGGTTGCCGGCAGCGCCTGTGCCGCGGCCGCCGATGCCGCGGCAGGGCTGGCCGGCGTGAGCAAGGTGCTGGTCGCTGACGCGCCGCACTACGCCGATCAGTCACCCGAGAACCTGGCGGCGCTGGTGGTAGCCAATGCGGCAAGCCATACTCACCTGCTGGCGGCGGCGACGACCTGCGGCAAGAACTTCATGCCGCGCGTGGCCGCGCTGCTCGATGTGGCGCAGATCTCCGAGATCATCGGCGTCGAATCCGCCGACACCTTCGTCCGCCCGATCTACGCCGGCAACGTCGTCGCCACCGTGCAGTCGGCCGACCCGGTCAAGGTCATCACGGTACGGGCGACGGCCTTCGAAGCCGCCGGCGACGGGGGTAGCGCGCGCATCGAGAGCCTGAGCGCCGGCCCCGATCTCGCCCAGAACAAGCTCGTTGGTCGCGAACTGAGCAAGTCGGAACGACCGGAGCTGACCGCTGCCAAGGTGATCGTGTCGGGCGGTCGCGGCATGGGCAACGGCGAGAACTTTCACCGCTTGCTCGAACCGCTGGCCGACAGACTCGGGGCCGCCCTGGGCGCCTCGCGGGCGGCGGTGGATGCCGGTTACGTATCGAATGACTACCAGGTCGGCCAGACGGGCAAGATCGTCGCGCCGCAGCTCTACATCGCGGTCGGCATTTCGGGTGCCATACAGCACCTGGCCGGGATGAAGGACAGCAAGGTGATCGTCGCGATCAACAAGGACGCCGAAGCACCGATCTTCCAGGTCGCCGATTATGGCCTGGTCGGCGACCTCTTCGAAGTCCTGCCGGCGCTGCAGGCGGAACTCGGCTGAGCCGCGCCAGGGAGGCCAGGCCGCATGAACCTGCCCGACGGCCTGATCGATGGCTACTGGAACGTGCTGGCCTGGTGCTTGTTCGCCATCGCGGCGTCCCTGGCGGCGAGGCGTGCCCCGTGGCACGTGCTGACTGACAGTCGACGTCTGAATGCCTTCTTGGCAATGATTGTCGGCCTGATCCTGCTCTGGCACCTGAAGGCCGGGATCAAGCCCGGCCTTGCGCTGCACCTGCTTGGTGCGACGGTCTTTACCTTGTGCTTTGGCTGGGCCCTGGCGTTTATTGGCCTCTGCGCGGTCCTCGCCGGAATGACACTGAACGGAGCGGCAGGCTTCGAGGCCTTTGCTGTGAACGCCCTGCTGATGGCTGGAGTCGGCGTGTTTACGAGTCATTGGCTTCATCGACTGGTCGATCGGGTGCTGCCAAGACACCTGTTCGTCTATATTTTTTGCAAGGGTTTCTTTGCCTCGGCGCTGGCAGTGATGGCTGTTGGGGTGGTCTCCTGCATGCTACTGGTACTGGCGGGGGCATACGACAGCGACTACCTGACCAGCGAGTACCTGCCGTACTTTCTTCTGCTGGGCTTTTCCGAGGCCTGGTTGTCGGGTATGTTGAGCACGCTGTTTGCCGTCTATCGGCCGGAGTTGCTGGCGGATTTTGAAGATGCGCAGTTTTTCGGAAGAAGATGACTGTCCCGCTGAAGCGGTTTCAACGACAAGGTGGCCTTTGCTGATGGCATCGAGAGTCCCCGGTTGGCTACTGATTGTTGCAGCCGTGTTGTCGTCTCTTGCGACGCCTGAGGCGAGTGCGGTCATCCTTGGCGAGATTCGCAGCAGTTCACGGTTGGGCCAGATCCTGTATGCTGAAATCGACGTGGATGAGCACCCGGCAGAGCGCTTCAACCCCGCCTGCCTCAAGCTCTACCAACCAGAATCGGTCAGCGATGACTTTCCCTGGATCACGGCGGCGCGCCTGGACTACCAGCGGGAACGCGGCAAGGGCAGGCTGAACATCGTCTCAGCAGCCCCCGTACATGATCCGGTGATACAGCTCGGGGTCCGGTCGACCTGTGCTGACGGTGCTTCGCGTCGATACACGCTGTTGCTCTCGCCGCCGTCCGGTGAAGCATCCGCTCAAGCGCCGCGCACAACTGCCATGGCCCGGTCAGTGCAGCGGCCAGCGGACCCGCCGCCTGCCGCAGAGCGCGGGCGAACGATAGCGCCAGCGGCGGCGCGCAGCCAGCCGCCGGCAGCCAAGCGCCCGGAGCCGGAGACATCGGGAAGCGTTGGGTCTGAAAAGGCAGCATCGTTACGCCTGAGCGAGCAGCTGGCTGCCTCCGGGCAGAGCAGCGTTCTCGGTCGTGAATTATTGCGTCTGGAACATCGCACGCTGGAGATGCTCAATGAAGCGAATGACGATCCGAAAGCCCTGAGCGAGAAGCTTGCCTGGCTGGAAGCAAATGTGGCCGAACTCAAGAGGGCAGAGGAACGGCTGGAAGGCGTGGCAACGGCACTTCCTTCGACTCCGCCCGCACCGGGCAGCGATTTCGCTCTCGCCACGGCCAAGGCGCCCACGATTCCGCTTGCGCCAGCGTCGTCATATCGGGCAGCGGATGTGCCAAGCACTTCCCCGGCCGCGGCGGTACAAACTGGCGGTTTGGCTTCGCCGCCAGACCTGCGCCAGCAACTGGCCGCAGCGGCGGCAGATTCTGACCCGTGGCTGCTGGTTGCCGGGCTTGCCCCGGTGGCGGTACTGGTCTTGCTCCTGGTGCTCCGCCGTCAAGGTCTCGCGGTAGAAGCTCGCGCTCGCGGACCCGCCGCTTTCCCGGTGTCGGCCCCGGGTAACCCCGAGTTCTTGCAAACGGAGCCGACGACGACCGGCGCGATCAAGCCGCGTGGGCATGCCACCGAGCCGACGCTCCGCGCGGCTCCGGTTCCGCAGCCGACTGCACTGCCGGCTCCGGCTCCGTTGACCGCGCACACCGGGCCGGAAATTGCCGGCGCCGCTCCCGCGCTCGAACTGGCTGAGATCATGCTCTCCTTCGGTCGCGTGACCGGAGCGGCCAGAACCCTGGAGGAATACCTCGCAGCTCTGCCGCAGGAGTCATTGCGACCCTGGATCCGGCTACTGCAGATTTACGAGCGCAACGGCATGCGCAAGGAGTTCGAAGCATTGACCTTGAAGCTGAACCGGAACTTCAACGTCGAAGTCATTCGTTGGAGTGGTGGAGAACCAAGCGAGGAACTCGAGCTCCTGCCGGTCGAGGGCGTACCGGGAAAAGCAGTTACGCTGGAAGAGATCCCGCGCATTCGCGACCAGATCATATCCCTCTGGGGAAGACCGGAGTGTTCCGACTATCTCGAGAAGCTGTTGCGCGACAATCGTGACGGACTGCGCAGCGGCTTCACCTTGCCCATCGTCGAGGAATTGTTGTTCTTGATTGACCTTTCGGGAGCTCGCGAAGCAACCCGGGAGTTTCCACAGTAGCCATAGAAGCCATAGAAGGAGAAGCACATGAGTGAATACATTGCCCCGATCCGTGACATGCGGTTTGTGCTCAAGGAACTCGCCGGGGTGGAACAGGTGGCCCAGTTGCCGGGTTGCGAAGAGGCGACGCTCGACCTGGTTGATGCGGTGCTCGAGGAAGCCGCGAGGTTTGCCCAGGAGGTCTTGTCACCGCTCAACTGGCCTGGCGACCAGGAAGGGGCCAGATGGCACGACAAGGCCGTGACGATGCCGGCTGGTTTCAAGGAGGCCTACAAGCTGTTCGCCGACAGTGGATGGACGGCGCTGGCCAGCGAACCCGAGTGGGGTGGCCAGGGGCTGCCCAAAGTGGTGGCGGCGGCCGTCGGGGAAATGTGGAAGTCGGCCAACCACTCCTTTTCACTGTGTCCGCTGCTGACGACTGGTGCCATCGAGGCACTGGTGCTGTCGGGCACCGACGAATTGAAGAAGACTTACCTCGAAAAGATGGTCAGCGGCGTGTGGACGGGGACGATGAATCTGACCGAGCCGAACGCCGGCTCCGATCTTGCCGCCGTGCGTACGCGTGCCGAGCCGCAGGCCGATGGCAGCTACCGAATCTTCGGCCAGAAGATCTTCATCACCTACGGCGAGCACGACATGGCGGAGAACATCATCCACCTCGTCCTGGCCCGTACGCCAACGGCACCCGAGGGGGTCAAGGGCATCTCGCTGTTCGTGGTGCCGAAGTTCATGGTCAATGGCGACGGCAGCCTGGGTGACCGCAACGACGCCTATTGTGTGTCGATCGAGCACAAGCTCGGCATTCACGCCAGCCCGACCGCGATCATGGCCTTCGGCGACCACAGGGGTGCCGCAGGCTACCTCGTCGGCGAGGAGAATCGGGGTCTCGAGTACATGTTCATCATGATGAACGCGGCGCGTTTCGGGGTCGGACTGGAAGGGGTTGCGGCTTGCGAGCGGGCCTATCAACGGGCGAGGGACTACGCACGCGACCGCATCCAGTGTACGGATATCGGAGTGCGCGGCGGCCCCAAGGTGCCGATCATCAATCACCCTGACGTGCGCCGCATGCTGATGATCATGAAATCACGCGCCGAGGCCACGCGAGCCTTGGCCTACGTGGTGGCAGCAGCCCACGACGCAGCCTCCCGTCATCCGGACAGCGAGGTACGCAAGCACAATCAGGCCTTCGTCGACCTGATGATCCCGGTGGTGAAGGGCTGGAGTACCGAATCCGGGGTGACCATCGCCTCGATCGGGGTGCAAGTGCATGGCGGCATGGGTTATGTCGAAGAAACCGGCGCTGCACAGCACCTGCGTGACGCACAGATCTCGACGATCTACGAGGGCACCACCGGCATCCAGGCTAACGACCTGATCGGCCGCAAGATGGCGCGCGAGGGTGGTGCTACCCTCAAGTCTGTGATTGCTGCGATGCGTGCCCTCGACGCCGACCTGGCCAAGCAGAACGGGGCTAACTTTGCTGCCATTCGCAGCCGTTTCTCGGCTGGCGTGGATGCGCTGGCTGAGGCTGGTGAGTGGCTGGTCGCCACTTACGGCGCGGACGTTCGAGCCGCATCGGCTGGTGCCGTTCCCTTCCTGACGCTGCTCGGGATCGTGGCCGGCGGTTGGCAGATGGCGCGCGCTGCGCTGATCGCACAAGCGAAGATCGACGGTGGCGACAATGATCCGTTCTACAAGGCAAAAGTGGTGACCACGCGCTTCTATGCCGACCACGTGCTGTCGCAGGCCGCTGGCCTGGCGAGTAGCGTGACCGAGGGGGCTGAGGGCGTGCTGGCGCTAGCGGAAGACATGTTCTGATAGCGGGCAGGAACACCCGGCGGCGCGCGTGAAGTGCCGTCGCCGGACCCCTGGACACGGGCCGCTGACGGTCAGCAACGCGGCCGAGCATACAAGATCGAGAACCGGAGCGCCAATGCCAAGCCAACGCAAACTCGTCCAGAGCAGCCTGATTCCTATTCGATGGGGAGACATGGACGCTTATGGACACGTTAACAACACCGTCTACTTCCGGTACATGGAGCAGTCCCGCGTCGAGTATCTGGAGAAGCTCGGCTTCAAGGTGATGCCACGTGGCTCGGCGCCGGTAATTATCAACGCCAGTTGCACCTTTCTGGTGCCGCTAAACTACCCTGGCGTCGTCGAAGTGAGGATGTTTTGCGGACCTCCTGGCCGGAGCAGTGTGCCGACCCACTACGAAATCCGCCTGCAGGGAGACGATACCGTCTACGCGACAGGCGATTCAAAGATCGTCTGGATGGATGTGGCAACAGGGAAGTCGGTGCCCATTCCGGAGGACCTGCGCGCGGATTTGACCGCATGACGACAGCGGGGAGGAGGGGAGATGAACCGCGACGCACTCTGGCGCCCTAGCGCCGAACGTATCGCTGCTGCCAGGCTCGGCAGCTTCATGGCGGCGGTGAACAGCTGCTGGCGTGTGGGCTGCTCGGACTACGCCAGTCTCTGGCGCTGGTCGGTGGCTCAGCCCGAAGCTTTCTGGACCTCGATATGGGACGAATGCCAGGTGATCGGCGAGCGCGGCACGACGGTGCTCGAAAATGGCGACCGGATGCCCGGCGCACGCTGGTTTCCGGAAGCCAGCGTCAACTACGCCGAGAACCTGCTGCGCCGCTGTGATGACTCTGACGCGCTGGTTTTCTGGGGTGAAGACAAGCTCAGGCGCCGCCTCTCGCATGGCGAACTCTACGCGCAGGTCTCGCGCTGTGCGCAGGCCCTCAAGACCGCCGGGGTCGGGCAGGGGGATCGCGTCGCCGCCTATCTGCCAAACATGCCAGAGGCGTTGATCGCCATGCTCGCCGCCACCTCGCTCGGGGCGGTCTGGTCATCCGCCTCGCCCGATTTTGGGGTCCAGGGCGTGCTGGATCGGTTCGGGCAGATCGAACCCAGGGTCCTGTTCTGCGTTGATGCCTACTGGTACAACGGCAAGCCGGTTGATTGCATGGCCAGGAACGCCGAAATCGCCGCCCAGATGCCAAGTGTGACCCACACCGTGGTGGTTTCCTACCTCGCCGAGTCCCCCAACGTGAGGGGGGTCAGAAACGGCTTGCGCTATGCGGACTTCGTCGCCCCCTTTGCTGCCACCCAAATCGATTTTGCGCCGCTGCCCTTCGATTACCCGCTGTTCATCATGTTCTCGTCTGGCACCACCGGTGTTCCGAAGTGCATCGTGCACTGCCATGGCGGTGCCCTGCTGCAACATCTCAAGGAGCACCAGCTGCATGGGGACGTCAGGGCCGATGACCGGATTTTTTACTTCACCACCTGCGGCTGGATGATGTGGAACTGGCTGGCTTCCGGCCTTGCCTCGGGGGCAACGCTGCTGCTCTACGATGGCTCGCCGTTTGTGGCGGGCGCCACCGGCCGACCCGGAACGATCCTCTTCGACTACGCCGACGTCGAGGGCATGACCCACTTCGGCACCTCGGCCAAGTTCATCGATGCGATTGCCAAGGCGGGTCTGAAGCCGCGTGAGACCCACCGCCTGGAGGCCCTGCGGGCGATGTTCTCGACCGGCAGCCCACTGGCACCGGAAAGCTTCGACTACGTCTATCGCGACATCAAACCCGACCTTCTGCTGGCCTCGATATCCGGCGGCACCGATATCCTTTCGTGTTTCGCGCTCGGGTGTCCTATCCTACCGGTTTACCGCGGTGAACTGCAATGTCGCGGGCTGGGTATGGCGGTCAACGTCTTCGACGACGACGGCCAGCCGATTCCGGCTGGCCAGGGTGGGCGCGGCGAACTGGTATGCACCGCAGCTTTCCCGGCGATGCCGGTGCGCTTCTGGAATGATCCCGGCGGTGCAAAGTACCACGCGGCGTATTTCGACCGCTTCGCCAATGTCTGGTGCCATGGCGATTTTGTGGAGTTGACGGCCAATGAAGGCATGATCATCTACGGCCGCTCGGACGCCGTTCTCAACCCTGGGGGCGTGCGAATCGGCACTGCCGAGATCTACCGCCAGGTCGAGCAAATGCCCGAGGTGCTGGAGTCGCTGGTGATTGGCCAGGAATGGGAGCACGACGTGCGCGTCGTTCTCTTCGTCAAGCTGCGTGAAGGAATGTCCCTAGACGAGCCGCTGACCGGCCGAATCAGGCAACAGATTCGTGAGAACACCACCCCTCGGCACGTACCAGCCAAGGTGCTGCAGGTGGTCGATATCCCGCGCACCAAGAGCGGCAAGATCGTCGAACTCGCAGTGCGCAACGTCGTGCACGGCCGGCCGGTGAAGAACCTCGAAGCGCTGGCCAACCCCGAGGCGCTGGAGTTTTTCCGTGCGCGGGTCGAACTTCAGGACTGAAGTGGAGTGGTCCGCTGAGGGGGAGCAGGGCATTTGAAACAACACGGAGCGAGAGGGTAGACGCCGCAAGCCCAGACGGGGCAAGGGTTTGAGGGCTGCTAGAGATTTCAGGCAGGTTTGAAACTTCTAGACGAAAATGCCCGGTTTACCAAAATATCTGAAACAGGAATGCCCTCCGTTTGGGCTGTTTCAAACCTTTTCGCAAACGAGGCGTCGAGCCGGGGGAAACCTGGCCGGCGCTTCGTCATTTCTGGCCCGGATCTTGGCTTCCTGGCCGAACCCCTGGTGTTCTTGGTCGGGAGGTTGCGCGGTATTTGGCACAGCCAGATCCGACGCGTTAAAAAGGGGTCACGAAGCAGCCAGCTTAACGGCTTCCTCGATCATGGCGGGATCTACCTTGCCGCTGGCCTTGAAGGAACGGTAGAGCATGGCCACGGCTTGAGCCTTCTTGTCAGGCACCATCGTCAGTTGGCGCAGATGTAAGGCTGATTCAACGCCCATCAAAATGCCAGCAAGCAAGACCGTATCGAGGCCGCTTTCCCGCTCAATGAGAACCCGAATGACGGGGCTATGCCGTCTCAGTTCGAGAAACAAGATTTCAGGATCAAAAACGCACAGATCATCGTTTACTAGGGATAGTTCAACCGCTTGTTCAAAGTCTTCATGCTTGATCCCAAATGCCTTTTCTAAAGCGATGACGTAAGAAACATCGTTCCATTCAAAGTGTTCTTGGCGAGTCGCCTCCTCACCGTGCAAGAGGACAATTAGGTCGACACCGATTCTTGACGCGGCCATCAAGTATTCCGCATCCGGAACGCGCGTTCCTGTTTCGTAGTTCCTCTGAGATCTCGCTGTGATGCCTAATTTTTCGGCCATTTCGACTTGAGATAAGCCAAGAGCCTCCCGTTCTTGCCTCAAGCGAGACCCGAACGTTCCTGTTTTTTTCGGTTCCATCGTTTACATAGGAACATTTGTTCCTGTATGATTTGTGTGCATCAATCATAACAGGAGCCAACATGAGACAGGAAAAACTAAGGACGCGGGAAGAAGTCATCGAGGAGTTCTCCCGCACGGGGCAGAGCATGCGTGGTTGGGCCATAGCCAATGGGCTATCTACTTCAGTGGTTGCCGGCGTGCTGAAAGGGAGATTTAGCGGGCGGATCGGGAAAAGTCACAAAGCGGCCGTGCTCCTGGGCATCAAGGAAGGCGAAATAGTGGAGGAATTCAGCCATGAGTGATCTCTACCTGGTGCGCTGCACCGACGTAGTAGGCCGCGCAATGGCAGGCATTTACGCCGCCGCCTTGACGTCTACCGGCATGGCTGCCACCTGGAAACAGGACCGGGCAGCCCGGTACGAATCGGAGGCCGCCGCCAATGCCGTTGCTTCTCGACTGGGAAAGAAGTTTTCCGGCACGGTGTGGTCTGCTGAGGTCGTGCAATGAGGGCATCAAACAGCCATGAAATGCACGACCCTGGTGTAAATAGGTCGTGCATTCCAGATGCACCGCACGGTAACGTGCACGACCAGGCTAGAAGCCTTGCCGTTACTGGCTTTTGCGAAAAAACACGGGAAGGCGGTGCACGCCGTATGCACGACCTAGGTTCGTGCAAGGTTCCGGAATTTTTGGGAGCGCCAGAGGCAGCGAAGCTACTTCAGCGAGTTTCTTCGACCATTACCCGACAGTGTGAATCCGGCAAGTTCGAGGGCGCAATCAAGGCCCGAGTCAACGGCATTGACGCCTGGCAGATCCCCGTTGCCAGCCTGCCGGCCCCCGCTCAACGGAAGCTGCACGCCGAGATCCTCAAGGCCCAAGCCGCGCACCTGGCAGCGACCCTGCCAACGATCGCCGCCCCGGCACCGGTGAAGCCGGCAGGGGTAGAGGCTGGCGTGATGTGGGATGCCTTCGAGCGAAGCCCAGCGGACCAGAAACGCCGCGCACAAGACGCGTTCGAGGCATTGTCTTTCTTCCACGATCTGGTGGCCAGCGGGCGAACCATCGGCGAGGCAGAAAAGGCCGTAGCCTCTGAGTTTGGAGTCAGCAAGGCCACCTTGTGGCGTTACCGGACGGTCACCGATGGGCAACCCAAGTTGAACTGGTTGCCGCTCCTGCGGCCGCGTTACAAGGGTGGACGGCCTTGGGCGGATTTCACGCCGGCAGCTTACGAGTACATCCGAGCCAAATTCCTCAACACCTCAGAAACGTCGTTGGCCGTAGTGCTCGAAGACGCGCGCACCGTGGCCCCCGGCAAGGGCTGGTTGATCCCCAGCTATCACGCGGTGCAGTATCGCTTGGAGAAGGAGCCGGCATGGCTGATGACCGTCGGGCGCAAGGGACCGAAAGCCCTGGAGCAAAGCTATCCCTCGGTCGAACGGGACTACACAAGCTTGGCCCTGCATGAGTTATGGGAGTCAGACGGGCGCAAGGCCGACGTGGTTTGCCGGTGGCCAGACGGCAGCATCGCCCGGCCTTTCATCATCGCCTGGCGGGAGGTTCGTTCACGCCTTGTCCTGGGGGTCAAAGGCTACCTGAATCCATCGGCAGATGGCGTGCTGGCAGCATTCGGCATGGCCCTTGAGCGGGCAGGATGCGCGCCAGACTTCGCCAAGATCGACAACGGGCGAGAATATGCCGCCAAGTCGGTCAGTGGTGGACAGGCAAACCGCTATCGCTTCAAGGTGATGCCGGGCGAACAGCCTGGAATCATGACCTTGGTCGGCACCAAGGCCGAATGGTCGAAGCCGGGGAGGGGGCAGGACAAGCCGATTGAGTCAGGCTGGCGCTTCTATGCCGACCGATGCGACAAAGCGCCGGAGTTTCAGGGCGCGTACTGTGGCCGCAACCCGGTTGCAAAACCAGAAGACTTTGACCGCGAGAAGGCCATTCCGATTGCGCTCTACGAGCAAAAACTGGCCGCTGTTCTGGAGTACTTCAACATGCAACACCGGCACACCGGCAGCGGCATGGATGGTCGCACGCCGATGGAAGTCTACACGACGCTCAGCGCCGAAAACCCCCGTCCACCGGTTCAGGCTGCCCATTTGCGCCTGTGCAAGATGGGTAGCGCTCAGATCAAGCCGGACAAGAAGGAAACCACGTACACACTGCAGATCCCCGGCTATGGCCGGTGCCGTTACTGGAGCGAGAAGATCGCCAACTCGCCGCTTGAAGTGCTGTCAAGGAAGCACAACGTCTATTACGAGCTGGAAGATCCAAAGCGCCCGGTGGCCATCTATGACGGCGAAAAATGGCTGGACGACGCGAGGCTGATTGAGGCGATTGATTTTCGAGAGCAAGGGGGCGCGAGCTCCGCCGCGCACGTTGCCGCCAAGAATGCCTTCATGAAGCCGAAAAAAGCGGCATTGAAGGCCATCGGCGAGGCTGGCCAACTGGATCAGCCCTCATTGCCTGGCGTGACCAGCCTGACCCCCCTGCCATCACCGATTCACGCCGTCACCTGCGAAGGCAAGCGGATCGCCGCACCGGCCCCTGTAACCGAAATAGAGGATCTGCTGATTCCGACGGGCAACCCTGCGGAGTGGAGGCACCGGGACACCGGGAAGATTTCTCAGGGAAGAACCGCCGCCGTCCCTCAAGCGACCGCCACCACGCAAGAGGATGAGGAACGGCTTTCCGCAATGGCCCGGAAAATACAAGCGGAAAAAGACAAAGCGCGGCCCCACATGAGATTGATGAACTGCTGAAGGGCAAACAATGATACAGGAAAAAGAAAATCACGTACTCGATTCCGCTTGGCTTTTTGCTGCTCAACAGACACCCTTGGACACGGAACTCTGGAAATCTCTCCGTGATCGCACTGCGGATGAACTGAAGAAAAACCCTGGGCAAGGCGTCGAAACCATCGCGCGAGCCGCCGGCGTTGATCCGGAACGCCTTGACATGTGGCTACGGAAGCCGAATTGCTTTCAATCGGCAAGGCGTGTCGGCGAGAAGCCAACTTCGTTCTTGATCGCTGAAGCGCTCGAACGCTACTTCGAGGCGCTTGACAAGGCCGGCAGGAATCCCAAAGACCGGTGTCCGTTTCGGGTCGAAACGAGCGTGACACAAGCTGTTATCAAGGGCATTGAGCTGGCCAGATTCATGCGCGAGACCGTTCTGATTGACGCCGCTTCCGGCCTGGGAAAAACGGAGTCGGTCAACGAATACATCGCGCGGGCTCGCAAAGGGGAGGGCTTTGATTGTCCGGTGTGGACCATCGAGTTGAACGAATACTGCATTTCGCCGAAAGCCATTCTCAGCTTGATCTGCACTTCAATCCTGGGGGAAGACCGGTACGAATCGCGCCCCGAGTTCGAGCTGTCGCGCGCCATTCTTGGGGCGACAGAAGGCAAGAATGGCGTGTTGATCATCGATGAGGGGCAGCATACGGCCGATGCTACGAAACGGCTTGGAATGAGTATTCTCAACGGGCTTCGCAGCTTTCCAGACAAGGGCGCATTCGGTATCGCCATTCTCGGCAGTGGCGAAACTTACCGCCGCTTGAAGACTGCCAAATATGCGCAACTTCTCAGCCGGGTTGAGGATTTCCGAGTAGACATTGCCGGTCTTGGGCAAGGCAAGAACGGGCAGCATGCCTTGACTGAAAACGACGTTTTCGCCGTCATGTCTGCCTGGGGAGCGGAAGACAAGGAGTATTGCCTCAATGCGGCGAGACAATCCGGCGCACTGCGGACAATGACGAACATTTTTCGCATGTCCATGGACCTTTACGGCACCGTGGATTCTGCCGCACTCCGCAAGATCAGGAGGTTTTAGTCATGCCCACCCGTCAAGATTATTACGGCCTGATTCACATGGGCGCTGCGCGCTTGGGGTTTGGCGCAGGGTCGGAGGAGTATCAAGCCTTCCTGGAAAAACACACCGGCAAGCGGAGTTGCAAGGATTGCACTGACCAAGAGCTGGCCCGCGTGGCGGACGTGCTTCGCAATACCTGCAAGGTCATGGATAACCCCCGCCTCAAGCGCGTTCGTGGCGGTCAAGGGGAGGGCAACCGCCCGAGTACCGCGCAATGGAACACGGCGGACAAGCTGTGCCGACGGCTTGGCATGTCTGGTTGCAACGATGCCAGATTCGCCGCGTTCGTCAAGCGTAACGCCAAGCTTGACCACCCGCGATTCCTGACCACCAACAGCATGCGGCTGTTGATTGCAGCGCTCAATTGCTGGCTTCGCAACCTCGAAACGAAGGAGAAACAGAATGGATAACTGCCCCGTGAAACATGCAAAAGAGCTATTCAGACAAGTCGAATTCGCCAGCGTTGGCCTTTATGCACTGGCGGATCTGGTGCGAGCGGCTGGCGATGAGGTGACGGGAAATGATGGCTTTATCGACTCCCTCGGGCATCTCTTGCGTATCGTCGCCAGAGACCTCATGAACTCTGCCAGTGAGGGGTACTTGCTCAAGAACCCCGCAAATCCCCCCCGGTACGACTCCCCGAAGGAATCCGCATGAGCGCGACACCACAGAACTTCGGAGCGCTGCCGGGTGCCTACTGGGATCTGCAGGGGCACCTGCACAGCCTTCGCTGCGTTGCCGAGTGTATCCCGCTGATCGAAACCGAAAATACCGACGCGCTTCGCATGGCGTGGCAAATTGACATAGTCAATCACCTGGTGTCGGTCGTGGATGAGCTGGTAAGAATGGCGCTCAAGGATGCCTCGCGGATGGAGATTCAACTGTCAGGGGGCGATGAGGCGGTCAGGTCTGGCTATCCCTGCAAATCGCTATCTCTCGCCGTAGCGTCAAAGCCTCCAGGAGCAAAGTTACCGTCTACTTAACGCGGTTATTTTTCGCGGGGAATAGCTGAGGCTACCCCGGCCAGTCCGAAGCCTTAAAACGCGATTCTGAGCCCCGGCCCTGTGCCGGGGTTTTTTTCCCTGCGAGGGGATCTATACTGACAGGGCTGTGACCGGCTAGAGGATCTGGAAAAGCGTCGTCAGATATCAGCGCGCGCAAGCGCCGTGGTCATGCGGGGGTGCTGCTTCGAGCAGGATGGCGTCCCGCCCGTCGGTTACAGCGTCCCTTGCTGACCATGCCGATACAAATCGTATCGGCATATTGCCCTGGGGGAACGGCTTATCCACCCTGCGTTACCAATTTGGTTGCGCAGGTAATCCATGTTGCCCTGCGGGAACGGCTTGACCCCGGCGAGTCTTTGAGGGTACGCCCGGCCCGGCGTGTCGACACCCGCACCCCCGCCCGTGCCTGGCTATTTTGTGCTCGTGAAGCCCTTCAAGGCCATCGGCCCTGGTGCCGTCTCGGTAAGGTGCCAGGATGGAATCAATTCATCATTTGGGGCTGCCAACCTCCATGGTTGAGCTAAGCGAAGTCATAGGTTTGCGCCATGCGCTAGCCATCGCTGAAGCCGCCGGGGGAACGCTAATCAGGATACCGTTAGGGCGCGGCCCGAGGGCTTCAACTGCGCAACGTCTTCAATCGTTGATCGGGGAAGCCGCTTACGTCACGCTGGTTGCCCATTATGGCGGATGCGCGATTAACGTGCCTCGCTGCGTAAAGGCGAGGCGCCTCGCCCGGAATTGGCTGATTCTCTCAGCGTATGACGAGGGTCAATCCGTCACTTCCCTGGCAAAACAATATGCACTGACAGAACGTCAGATCAGAACCATCCTCAATCGATCCTGGGATCAGATTGACCTACCCGGCCTTTCAATCCAAGCGCCTGGCCAGAATTCAGAATGAAAATTCAGGGAGTAATACAGGGTTTCCGAAAAGGTCCAAACGACCCGCGAGAGGCGCATAGCCGGGAATCCGGGGCTCTTCACCCCGCTCCGCCCCATGTCCCGAGATCCCCTCTGCCATGCACGAGGCAGGAGGGGATCACCTACAACGGTCGTGACCACATAGCAACCAACCCCGAGTCTTCAGAAGGAAACCAACCCATGCCCCCCCAAAACATCGCAGACGTTCGCGCAGCTTACGAGCTGCTACGGAAAACCGCCGATGATCTGCGCCAAGAGCATTCGCAAGTCACTGCGTCGCTAGCCGCTGTGCAAGAAGAGCTGAAAGCCCTGCCTTTGGCCTATCTGCCACCGGAAGACCTGAAGGCCGGAATATTCGAGCTGATCGAGGCTTGTGGCCATCGATACAGCGCGTCGGTTCGAGAGTCGATTGCCGCTTTCGCCACGGGCAATATGCGCGGGTTTGAACACCCGTGTGTTGCTTCCGATTTGGGTAAGCCGCTGCGTTTTTGTGACCTGGAGGCCGCCATTGAAGGCACGGACCCAACATTGGGCAGAGCGCAGTTTCTCACGCGCGGGCAGGTCAAGTGCGATGATCAAATGATCTACCTCTTCTTCGGTGACTTGATCCGGGAAGGGCTGAAAAATATCATGGCAGCCATGCCGGCAGCCGAACTCGGATACGACAAAATCCACCCTGGCAAGATCGGAACCACCCGCCAAGAGCGACGCCAAGCGCTCGCAGAACTGAACGTTCAAGCGGTCAATCTGCAACAGCGCAAGGCCGATCTAGAGCGTGATCTTCGCGAGATCGGCTTCCCTGTTCGCACCGATCCGAAAGGCAAAGCGTCATGATGACCAGCCCGACGTCAACCGCCGAGCCCCTGAAAGCCGCCGGGAAGGAAATTCGCATCATGCCGGCTGGGGTCTTTCGCGCCAACGATGGACGCCCCGCCGGGCTGCCTGGCTGGCGGATTGATGCCGCAATTGCAGCCCGCATCGTGGCCGACCTTGCCTCCCGCGATGAGCTGGTGATCGACTACGAACACCAATCGCTGCTGGCGAAGCAGAACGGCCACCCTGTTCCGGCAGCAGGATGGTTTGGCCGTGTCGCCTGGCGCGAAGGGCAAGGCTTATTTGCTGTCGACGTCAAATGGACGGCCAAGGCGCGCCAAATGATTGCCGCCAGCGAATACCGTTACATTTCCCCGGTTTTCACGTACAACGACGCAACGGGGGAGGTTGATCGCCTCCTCAATATCTCCTTGACCAACACGCCCGGCCTGAACAGTCTGACGGACTTGGCCGGGCTTTCATCGAGCCGGCCCGCTGGCGCTGCGACCGGCCCACGCGAGTCTGACCGGGGGATTGACGCATTCAACAGCGCATTCGGTGGGGCTGGCGTCTTCCACCCGGATACCCCGTCAGAAAGCCTTGCCGGTTTGGCCGGGACTGTGCAAAAGCCGCATATCCCGCCGTCGACGCCCCCCGACGATGCCGAAGTATTGCGGCGATCGTTCCCGAACGTCTTCGCAGGCCGATAGCGCTCGCACCTGGTAGGCCGGTGCTTGCTCGTCAGTGGGGCTGATCTGCCGGCCCTGGCGTCATCTGTCTTCTTGACGTTGGCGCGTTAAGTCTCGCTTCTTGGCCCCAGATTTAACGCGGTGGCCAGCCGCCGCCGATGGAAAACGAGGATGCCCGCCAGCCGGCATTGCCCGCGCAGGATTCAGCATGCAAACTTCCGTCCTGGCCGGGTGATCTATACTGACAGGGCTGTGACCGGCAAGAGGATCTGGAAAAGCGTCGTCAGATATCGTAGGGCTTCGGGCCTGACGGTCATGCGGGGGTGCTGCTGCGAGCAGGATGGCGTCCCGCCCGTCGGTTACAGCGACCCGACCCACAAGGTAAATTCCTGCCCTGGCATATTGCCCAACGTAACCGGCTTGACCCCGGCGAGTCTTTGAGGGTGCGCATTTCGGGTGATAGTTGGCAGAAATCCTGTTTCAAACGTTTCGGGAATGTTTCAAACGTTTCGGAAAAATGTTTCAAACGTTTTGCAAACCATCAGCGGATCAAAGCTCAGGGCGAGGCAAGGCCCCGCATGTTGCCATGAGTTTACATAATACGAATTATCGGTAATTCAGCATACCAAGCAGACGTCCAGACAGCAAACTGATGAGCACACGCCATGACCGATGAAGCCGACTGTCGCTCCGCCGTCACTCGCCTGAACGACGATCTTGACCAGCGGGTTGTCAGCAATGTTGCACAAGCGTAATGAAATCAGTGCATTGCATGGCTAACCTAATCCCGTTTATTGATTTTCACAATCGCCGGCTCTTCGTCCGCAAGGGCTCCATTTGGCCAATTCTCAGGCCCGTTCAATCGATTCGGTGGTAGATTGCCAGAACGATGGCTCGCGTCGTCTTACTCACTTTTTGAGCTTTTCCCAATGCCACAAATCACTGCCAACAATCTTCAGATCGAATATGAAGCCTTGGGTGCCGAGTCGGCGCCTGCCATCCTGCTGATCATGGGGCTTGGTGCGCAACTCGCTCGCTGGAACATCGAACTCTGCGAAGCGCTCGTCGACCGCGGTTATCGCGTGATCCGTTTTGACAACCGCGACTGTGGTCTGTCGAGCAAACTCGACCAGGCCGGCGTTCCGGATGTGGGTCGCGCGCTACGCACGGGGACGCCGCTGGTAGCGCCCTATACGCTCGAAGACATGGCCGCCGATTGCATCGGTCTGCTCGATGCGCTGGGTATCGCGAAGGCCCATGTCGTTGGCGCCTCGATGGGCGGTGCGATTGCGCAGATCGTCGCCGCGCTCTATCCGCAGCGCACACTGTCGCTGACCAGCATCATGTCTACCAGCAGCCATCCTGACCTGCCACCGCCCACACCCGCGGCGGCGCAGGCGCTGATGGCGCCGTTGCCGCCGACGCGAGACAAGGAAGCGTTGATCGAAGACGCCATCAGGCGCCAACTGGCCGTCGCCAGCCCGGAATTTCCAAGCTGTCCGCAGCGCTTGCGAAACCTGTTCACCGAGGAACATGAGCGTGGTTTTTACCCGCGCGGGGTGACGCGTCAACTGGCCGCCTTTCTCGCCAGCGGTGATCGGCGTGCTCTGCTGGCGACGATCACGGCGCCGACGCTTGTGCTGCACGGTGCCGACGACCCGTTGATCCCGATCGCCTGCGGTTACGATGTGGCGGCGCACATCCCGGGTGCCGAGATGCGGGTGATCGAAGGGATGGCACACGACTTTCCCGTGGCGCTCACCGACGTGTTTGCCGACGCGATTGCGTCAGTGGCGCAGGCAGCGGCAGCCTGATGCCCGGTCTGTTGACCCGCGAGAATGAGTTTGCAGTGGCCCGTTGCCAGTCTGTTGTCCATCGGCCCCGGTTCGTGGCGGCGTTGACCCTCCAGAGATGACAGCCCTCCTCGCGCCCGAACCCCTTGTCTTTGTCGATCTTGAAACCAGCGGGGCCAACTTTGCCAACGACCGCATCATCGAAATCGGGCTGATCGAAGTCGACGAGAACGGTGTCCGTGAATGGAGCACGCTGGTCAATCCAGAAACGCCGCTTTCGTCCTTCATCACCGGGCTCACTGGCATCGATGACGCAATGGTCTGTTCCGCCGCCACTTTTCGCGAGCTGGCACCCACTCTGCTCGACCGCTTGCGGGGGCGCTTGCTCATCGCCCACAACGCCCGGTTCGATTACGGCTTCCTGAAAGGCGAGTTCAGCCGGATCGGGGTGGATTTCCGTACGCCGAAACTGTGTACCGTCAAGCTCTCGCGCAAGCTGTTTCCGCAGCATCACCGGCATAACCTGGACACCCTGATGGCGCGTCATGGGCTGAGCGTCGCCGGTACGCGTCACCGAGCGCTGGCCGACGCGCGACTGCTGTGGGACCTGTGGCAATGCTGGCACCAGCAACTGCCGGCGGCAACGATCCGGAGCGCCGTGGCGGTGATCGTCGGGCGCCCCGAATTGCCGCCCCAGATCGATCCCATGCTGATCGACGATCTACCCGAAGCGGCCGGTGCCTATGCGTTCTACGGTGAGGATGGTCGCCTGCTCCTGAGCCGGCACAGCAGCAACCTGCGCCAGCAGGTACTGGCACACTTCAGCGTGGACAAGCGCGAGAGCACTCTGATCCGCGGCACCTGGAGAATCGACTGGCGTGAAGCGGCGGGCGAGTTGGGTGCACGCCTGCACGCGATCGACCTGGCTCGTTCGGGATCCCCTGCCGCACCTGAACAGGCTGCCGGGAGGACCTCTTCCAGGCTGCCCGTTGCGGCCAGCCAGCTCTGTTCGTGGCAACTGGAAAAAGGCGCTGAGGGCGACTTCCGGCCGCTACTCGCTCTCGCTGATGACATCGATTTTGCGCTGACCGATGATCTCTTCGGCTTGTACCCCAGTCGTCGCGAGGCCTTGCGAAGCCTGCGCACACTGGCTGACGCTCACCGTCTGTGCCACAAGCTGCTAGGTCTCGAGGAAGGGGCCAGAGGCGCGGCGTGTACCGCTTACCGGCAGAAGAATTGCCGGGGCGTCTGCATTGGCAAGGAAGCGCCGGCGCTGCACAGCGCCCGCCTGATGACCGCGCTGGCCAGGTTGAAAGTCAGGGTCTGGCCCTACAGGGGACCGCTGGTGCTGATCGAGCGAGACGAGTTCGGTATGCGCGAGGATCTCCATTTGATCGACCGTTGGCGCCTGATCGGCACGGAGCACAGCGAAGAAGCGCTGCAGGCGCGCCTTGCCGACGGACCGAGCGGGGGCGGCTTCGACCCCGACATCTACCGGATCATCAACCGCTTCCTCCAGGCAGGCAGGGTGCAGGTGCGTCCCCTGCCCCCATTTTTCTCACCTTGAACGCGCGCCAGCCGCCGACTCACCGGCGCGCCCGCCAGCTTTGCGCAAGAGGTCTGCGATATCGGTGTTCTCGGTCTTCAGCGCCCAGTCGATGGCGGTCGCACCGCGCTCGTTGGCAATGTTCGGATTGGCATTGTTCTGCAGCAGCAACTCGACCACTTCGAGGTGCCCGAAGCGCGCGGCAAACAGCAGCGCCGTTGAGCCATTCGCGGTTGTCGCATTGATCTCGGCGCCCTTCTTCAGCAGGTAGTCGACCACCGCGGCATGACCGTTGAAGGCTGCGTAGATCAGCGGCGGCCAGCCGTACAGGTTAACATCTGCGCCTGCTTCGACCAGGCGTGTCACAAACGGTAGTTTGCCTTGGTACGCTGCCAGGCTCAGCGCGGTCTCGCCGTTGCGGTTACGGGTGTTCAGCCGCGCGCGCCGCTTGAGAAGAAAGTCGAAGAAATCCATGTTGTCGCGCTGGACGCTCTGCATCAACAGCGTGTTACCCGTCGCGTCAACCGAATTGACGTCCATGCCACGGTTGATCAACTGGATGGCCCAGGAAGTGTTGGCGGAGATCAGCGCCTCCTCCATGTCTTCGTACGCTCCGGCTGAGGCCAGGGCGGGCAGGAGCAAGGCAAACAATAGAACGAGGATCTTCATTGAGTAACTTTCGAACGGGCGGAAGGGAACAGACGGAAGAAATTGGCTGTTGTGGCGTCGACGAGGGCCTCATAGCTCAGGCCACGCAGGCGTGCCACTTCTTCCGCGACCTGCTTGACATAGCCTGGCTGGTTGGTTTTTCCACGATAGGGCACCGGGGCGAGATAGGGTGAATCGGTTTCCACCAACAGGCGGTCGAGCGGCACGCGCTGTGCCACCTCCCTCACCGTGAGCGCTTTCTTGAAGGTGACGATACCGGACAGCGAAATGTAGAAACCCTGATCGAGTGCGGCTTCGGCAACCGTCCAGGTCTCGGTGAAACAGTGCATGACGCCGCCAGCCTCGCCGGCACCCTCCTCCTCCATCAGGCGCAGCGTGTCTGCCGCCGCCTCACGGGTATGAACGACCAGAGGTTTCTGCGCCTGGCGGGCAGCGCGAATGTGGGTCCGGAACCGCTCCCGCTGCCACTCGGGCGCATCCTTGTGCCAGTAGTAGTCCAGCCCGGTCTCCCCGATGGCAATCACCCGCGGGTGGCCTGCCAACTCGACGAGTTCGGCAACCGTCGGTTCGCGCACCTCGGTCGCCTCCGGATGAACGCCAACCGAGGCCAGAAGCAGTGGCCATGCCTCGGCCAGAGCCAGCACGCGCGGCAGATCTTCCAGGGTGACACCGATGCACAGCGCGCAGCCAACCCCATTGGCCTGCATCAAGTCAACGACCTGCTCGATGCTGTCCGACAACTGCGGAAAATCGAGGTGACAGTGGGAATCAACCAGCATTAAACCACCATCAGATGGTATGCGTCGGCCGACCGGACTGCATCACCCCGCCGAGTAGCCCTTCGATACGTCGGCGCGCCTCGCTGCCGCTTTCGTCGCTCTTGAAGTGAACGCCGATTCCTTGGGCCTTGTTGTTCTGGGCGCCAACAGGGGTGATCCAGACGACCGTCCCGGCGATCGGGAGTTTCGCCGGGTCGTCCATCAGCGACAGCAGCATGAACACCTCATCGCCGATCGAATAGTTGCGTGTCGTCGGAATGAAGATACCGGCATTCCGCAACAGCGGCATGTACGCCGCGTACAGTGCCGATTTCGAGTTGATGTTCAGCGACAATACGCTCGGGCGCGGGGGGGCGGGAGCCACTGACCTGGTGGTGTCTGCGTCTGCCATATCCTTCTCAGGAGGTTCGGAACAGTCTTGCGTAGCTCAGGAAAAAGTCTTCAAGAAACAGGCGGCTATTCAAGGGTTGCTCACACTGGGCCTTGTATTGTATCGCTTTTCGACTGAATGCCAAGAGCTTGCGGCTGTCAGTGCCTTGCGCCAGGCGTTGCAGCAGCGCTGCCTGCGCCAGGAAGTAGCGTGGGGCCAGACCTTCGCTCGCCAGTGTCAGGTCGAACAACCACTTCTGCGCCCAATCGAAGGCGCGCTTCAAAGGTGCCGGACGCTTGTCAGCCTTGACCACCTTGTCTATCTCCGCGGCCGCCGCCAGAGGATCGAGTCCCTGAGCGCGTGACACCTGCGCGAGTAACGAGTCGAGCAGGGCGCGCTCGCCGCTACCGTTCAGTTCAAGCGCCAGCAGCGGCGAACCACCGGCCAGTGCCAGCCAGTTCTCGGCATTACGAACCCCGGCATCGTGCAGCCACTGGATCGCGACCGCTTGCGTCGGCCGGCCGACGGGCAACAGCTGGCAGCGGCTGCGGATCGTTGGCAGCAGACGGTGCGGCTCACTGGATACCAATATAAACAATGTAGATGCGATTGGTTCCTCTAGTGATTTAAGAAGAGCGTTGGCGGTTGCACGATTCATTGCTTCGGCCGGATTGAGCAAGACCAGGCGCGCGCCGTGACGATGCGTACCCACATGCAGGAAGTCATCCAGCGCGCGCACCTGATCAATCGTGATCTGCTGGCTTGGCTTCTTCTTGCCCACTTCTTCGCCCTCACCCGCCTCGCTGCTCTCGCCGCTGGCGAGCGCCTGCGGCTGCAGCAGGCGGAGGTCTGGGTGGTTTCCCTGCGCCAGCCAGCCACAGGCCAGGCACTTGCCGCAGGCCGTGCCGGACTCGCCAGCGTTTTCACAGAGCAGCGACTCGGCGAATGAACGCGCCAGATCAAACTTGCCAATCCCGCGCTGACCCGAAATCAACAGCGCATGCGGCAATTGTGCCCGCCTCGCCTGCAGTTGATTCCAGACCGGCGAGTGCAATTCAATTAAATTCATAAACAATTAGTTAAAATAGTTTGTAGAACCACTTTCTCGATTACTTCGGCAGCCTGATCGGCATTAACCGCGGCAAAGCGCCGAGGCGCAGCGGCTGCGCGCTCGAGATAGGCCAATCGCACACGCTCGTGAAAATCAGTCCGCTCCTGCTCGAACCGGTCCCGGTCACGCGCCTGTGCAGTGATCCGGAGGCCAGCGACCGCCGACGGCAGATCGAAGAGCAGCGTCAGGTCAGGCTGCAGATGACCATGCACCCACTGTTCAAGTTGCGCGAACTTCTCTCGATCAAGGCCCCGTCCGCCGCTCTGGTAAGCGTAGGTGGCATCGCTGAAGCGGTCACAGATGACCCAGTCACCGCGTTCGAGTGCCGGTTCGATCACCTGTGCGAGGTGCTCTCGGCGCGCAGCGAACATCAGCAAGGCTTCTGTTTCGAGATGCATGGCCTCGTGCAGCAGCAGTTCGCGGAGCTTCTCGCCAAGCGGTGTGCCACCTGGTTCGCGGGTGGCCACCACCTTCAGCCCGTGGTCGCGAACGAAAGCCGCGGCGGCGGCAATATGACTACTCTTGCCGGCGCCATCGATGCCCTCGAAGGTGATGAATTTTCCTCGGAGCTTGTTCTCGGGCTGACTCAAGGTTTCCCGCCTTTCTGATAGCGCATCACGGCCTGGTTGTGCTCAGCCAGGGTACGCGAGAAATGACTGCTGCCATCGCCACGTGCAACGAAATACAGCGCATCGCTGGGCGCCGGATGCAGTGCAGCCTGAAGGGAAGCCAGACCAGCCATCGCGATCGGCGTCGGCGGCAGACCCCGGCGCCTGTAGGTATTGTAGGGCGTATCGGCAAGGAGGTCGCGCTTGCGCAGGTTGCCGTCGAAGCCCTCACCAAGGCCGTAGATGACCGTCGGATCGGTCTGCAACGGCATTCCCTGGCGCAGGCGATTCACGAACACCGCCGCCACCAGCGAACGATCCTCGTCACGACCGGTTTCCTTTTCGACGATCGACGCCATGATCAAGGCTTCGTAAGGCTCACGATACGGAAGTCCAGCCGCCCTCGCCTGCCATTCGCTTGCCAGATGCCGCTCCAGCGCGCGGCGAGCCCGCGCCAGCAACTCGATATCGCTGCTGCGCTTGGCAAAAAGATAGGTATCCGGAAACAACGAACCCTCGGCGGCCACGCCTGGTGCACCAAGCAGGCGCATGATCTCGGCCTCCGGCAGGCCGGTCGTGTCATGGCGCAGATCCGGGTGGGCATCGAGGCGTTGCCTGATTTGCCGGAACGTCGATCCTTCGATGAACGTCACTTCAGCTTGCGTGAAGTCGCCACGGGTAAGCTTCTTCAGCAATTCCAGCGGCGTGATGCCGCGGTGGATCTCGTAGCTGCCGGCCTTGATCGAAGCTTCAACGCCCGTCAGCCTGGCGAGGATGAGCAGAACCCAGGGATCGATTCCAGCCCCCGCGGCAGCGATCTCGCGGCCTGCGGCTCGTAGGCTGCTGCCGGGCGGTATCGTGAACTCGACCGTGTCGCGCGCCAGACTGATCGGCGCCAGGAACCTGGCGGCGAGCAGAGCCGTCGATAGCACCAGCACAACCAGGGCGAGAGTGAACAGCTTGCGGAGGAATTTGCGCATCAGTCCGGCGCAGCCGCGAGGCTGCTGGGCGGGAACGAGGGAATGGACTTCGAGTGGCCCTATAATAGCCGAAACCTATGGTTCTGAAGCGAACATGAGCGCTCTGCCGAGCGCTCGTCCACTACCGGTCACCGTCCAGAGCGGGCGAGCACGCCCCGCTGGCGGCCGGCGCCTTTCAGATCACTATCCGATGGAATAGACGAAACGATGAACTTGAACTGGCAGGAATTTCTTGGTGGCACCGGCGCACGCATTGACAGGGGACTGGTCACGGATTTCGGCGAACCCGCGGCGGAACTGGCGAACGCCAGCGAAGCGACACTCGTCTCACCCCTGACACACCTCGGCCTGATCGAGGTGGCGGGGCCTGACGCGGCGGCTTTTCTGCACAATCAGTTGACCAGCGACGTGAAGCACCTGGCCAGCGAGATGGCGCAGCATTCGGCCTGGTGCTCGGCGAAGGGCAGGATGCTCGCCAGCTTTCTGCTTTTTCACCACGGGCCGGACTACCGCCTGCAACTCTCGGCCGACCTGCTGCCGGCGATTCACAAGCGCCTGCAGATGTTCGTCCTGCGTAGCAGGGTGAAGATCACCGACCTGTCGGGCACTCACCCACTTATCGGCCTGGCCGGCCCGCAAGCCGAAATCGCATTGCAGTCCGCCCGCCTGCCGGTTCCACCGACGCCGCTGAGCGCTGCTGTATTCGCCGAGGGCGTCGTCATCCGGCTCGATAGCAGACGCTTTGAAATCGTCGTCAGCCTGGGGGCGGCTCCCGGTCTATGGCAGGAATTGCAGTCGCACGCTCGTCCAGTCGGGACCCCTGTCTGGCAGTGGCTGGATATCCAGGCCGGCCTGCCGCTGATCACCGAGGACACCAAAGAGCAGTTTGTGCCGCAAATGGCGAATTTTGAGCAAATGGGCGCGGTCAGTTTCCACAAGGGCTGTTACCCCGGTCAGGAAATTGTCGCCCGCACGCAGTATCTCGGCAAGGTCAAGCGCCACCTCTATCGCGCGCACTCGGCCAGCCCGATGGCCGCGGGGCAAGCGATCTATTCGCCGCTCCATGCCGAGCAGCCTTGCGGCATGGTCGTCAATGCCGCGCCGGCGCCGGCTGGCGGTCACGATGCCCTGGCGGTTGTCCAGGAGAGCTTCGTCGGTGCCGGTGCTCTTCAACTCGCTACTGCTGGTGGTTCGCAGATCGACATCGAACCCGTGGGGCCCGGCTTCCCGATTCCCTGAGGCCAGCCGACGATGTGCCTGATCCTGCTCGCCTGGCAGGCGCACCCTGACTATCCCCTGGTGGTCGCCGCCAACCGCGATGAGTTCTTCGCCCGCCCCTCGGCGCCTGCCGCTTTCTGGTCCGAAGCCCCGCAGGTCCTCGCCGGGCGCGACCTCGAAGCCGGCGGCACCTGGCTCGGCGTCAGCCGCGGGCAGCGCTTCGCCGCCCTGACCAACTATCGTGAGGGCGGCAAACCACTCCCCCATGCCCGCTCACGCGGTGCCCTGGTAGCCGATTTCGTTGCCGGCCACGACGGCCCGGCAGCGTATCTGGCACAGCTCGCGACCCATGCTGGCGATTACAACGGCTTCAACCTCTTCATCGCCGACGGCGAGCGTCTCGGCTACGGTACGAACCGTGGCGACCGCCGGACACGCTGGCTGGGCCCCGGCATCTACGGACTCTCGAACCATCTGCTCGACACCCCCTGGCCCAAGCTGGCGAGCGCCAAGGCGGCTTTTGCCGAGGCCCTGGCAACGCTACCGGCACCGGCAGCGTTCCTTGAACTGCTCGCCGACCAGGAAATCGTGCCCGATTCCCACCTGCCGGAAACCGGTGTCCCGATCGAATGGGAACGTATCCTCTCGGCCGTCTTCGTCCGTTCGGAAAACTACGGAACGCGGGCGTCGACCCTGCTCACCAGGCATCGGGATGGGCGGACCACCTTGCTCGAACGCAGTTTCGATGCCGGCGCACGCGCGCTTGGCGACGTCTGCGAGAGCTTTCAGTCCTCGCTGATATCGACCACCGTGTAAGGCGGCACCTGGTCGAACAGGTCGATGATATCGGCGTTATGCATGCGGATGCAGCCAATCGACCCCGGGCGACCCATCGGCGCCGTATCCGGGCTGCCGTGGATGTAAACGTAACGGCGCATGGTGTCGACCGGGCCAAGGCGGTTACGGCCGGGCTCGCAGCCGGACAGCCAGAGAATTCGCGTCAGAATCCAGTCGCGCCCGGGAAAGCGCTCGGCCAGTTCTCGCGAGTAGACCTCGCCGCTCGGCCGACGACCGATGAACACCGTATTCTCCGGTTGTCCCGTACCTATCCTGGCGCGCACCAAGTGCCGCCCGCGCGGCGTGCAGAAGCTGCCCCTGAGTTCGCCTGCCCCCTTGGTCGCCGTAGATACGGTATAGGTACGCAGCACCCGCCCCGAGTCATTCGACAGAGTCAGCGTCTGTTTGCCGATGGAGATCTGGATGCGCACACTCATTGCCCGCTGCGGCTGCGGCGAGCCGCAAAGAAATCCGACAGCAACTGACCGCACTCCCGTGCCAGAACGCCACCCAGGACCTCGGTGTGATGGTTGAGCCGCTCAACGGCAAAGATGTCGACCACGCTCCCGTGGACGCCCGTCTTGGGGTCACGGGCGCCATAGATCAGGCGAGCAATGCGCGCCTGCATCAGTGCGCCGGCACACATCACGCAAGGCTCAAGGGTCACGAACAGCTCGCAGCCGGGTAGGCGATAGTTACGCAGATTGCGCGCTGCATCGCGCAATGCGGCAATTTCGGCATGGGCCGTCGGATCATGGTCGCCGATCGGCGAATTGAAGCCACGACCAACGATGACGCCATCGCGAACCACCAGCGCGCCAACCGGAACCTCCCCAAGGCATTCGGCAGCAAGCGCCAGAGAAATCGCCTCGCGCATGAAGAATTCGTCGTTCATTGACCACATTTTACTCCAGCAGGACGTATCACCGTGGAGCAGCCATTGCCTGATCCTGGCATGCTGCCCAGCAGATCGTATCCGGCGATTGCAACGGATCGAGAACTGGCCGTCAACAGCAGGATTCAAGCGGCCGGTTCGGTCTGCTGAAGGAAAGCAGATCCCAGCCATGATCGCTGGTGGCTCATGGTCATGGTACTGGCCAACTTCCGCCGTGCCGACCGTCGCCTACCCGCCGGGTTTCTTCTGTTTTTCTTCCGGGTGGTGCAAAATGACGTCAAGGCGACGCCCGCTATGGGCGATTGGTTGTTGCCGCAGGAGTGTTCCGTGAAGACAGCGCGCTTCCTTCAGGATCAACCACTGTTCGGTGGGGTTGACGATCAGGCGATGACGGCGATCATGCCGTTGATGCGCGAGCTGGATTTTGCTGCCGGAGAGGTCATTGTTGAGGAAGGCGACGACGGTGACTCGCTGTTCGTGATCTGCAGCGGGTCCGTCGAGGTCCTGAAGGCCAGCCCTGAGTCGGCAGGCCTGTTCGGCAAGCGGATCGCGGTTCTGAAAACGGGCGATGTTTTCGGCGAAATGGAGTTGATCGACACGCAGCACCGGTCGGCCACGGTGCGCGCGCTCGAGCCGGTCTCGACGCTGGCCTTGACCAACGGCGATCTATTCTGTATTCACGAGTTTGACCCGCCAACCTTCACGCTGATCGTCATGAACCTGGCAAGGGAACTCAGCCGCCGCCTGCGCAGCATTGACGATCTGGCAGTCCGTTGCATGGCATCAAACAATGTCGCGGATTCGTCGTGACCTCGGTTCACTCAAGGCCCTTCAGCAGGCGCTAGCCAGCCAGCCGGCCGGACATCGTGACGTACTCGTCGTAGAGCATGGCTGCCACGCCCGCATGGCAAGAGCCAGCCGGCCGGACATCGTGACGTACTCGTCGTAGAGCAGAGCGTAAGCCTCGACTATCCTGCCAGCCGCTGCCCTTTCGACCAACAGCGCTGCCAGATCGTGGAATTCGGCGTGCAGGCGGCGGACCTCCTGGTAACTCTCGGTCATTCGGTCCGCCGCCGACAGGCGAGAGCCGTACAACCACTGGCCGAATTCACATTGGTCGTCTGCCCGAATGCCTCCCACCTCAACGCCCGGACGAGCATCGAGAATGGCCTGCCGAAGCTCCGACATCCATAGGGCATGAGCGCCAATGGCCTCTTCAATGTCCCTCACTTTGTCCACTCCTTGGCTCCCGTTGATTGTCTGCGAAGCTGACAGTGCATTTTACATCCTTAACAACGCTGCAAGACCTGGACCGAGCAGCACTGACGACGGGTCATGAGACGATTTCACGTCACGACAGCCGACCATACTCACCGCCGGGCGCAGAGTGGCCTGCCTATGGCTTCCGTACCAGGGGACCCTTTCCTCCTCGCAGCGGTTTCGCCCAGCCGCGGTCTCACCAACCAGACAGTTCGCGCTGGTGTACCTGCGCAGCGAGATCAATGCCCCTTCTGATAGTTGCCGACCAACTGCGCTTCCGCAACGATATGTCCTTGCATGGCTTGTTCCAGCGACTTCTTGTTTGGCATCTTCAAGTCAGGCAACACGACGTCAAGCGCGTAGAGCTTGTGGAAATAGCGGTGCCGACCGATGGGAGGACAGGGGCCACCGTAGCCGGCGCGCTGCCAATCATTGAGTCCTGCCAGCGTGCCGGCAGGAAACGACTGTGCGGCCTCGGGCAGCCCGGTGGTGTCCGGAGGCAGGTTGTAGAGCAGCCAATGAACCCAGGTCATGCGGGGTGCTGCCGGATCGGGTGCATCGGGATCGTCCACGATCAGGACCAGGCTCCTTGCTGTCGCAGGCACGCCACTCCAGGTCAGTGCTGGGGAAACATTCCTGCCTTCGCATGTATGAAGGCTCGGGATCGGCCCGTTAGGCGCAAACGCACTTGAAGCAATGCTCATCTCCATGATCTTGTCTCCAGCGTAAGTGGTTGCTGACAAGGCGCAAAGAAGGGGCAGGCACGACATCCGGGGCAACCGGACCGGCTTCTCGCGGTCCTGTGGGACATCCCAACGGATCGTCGAGCCGATGGTCGCTTCATCCTTGATCATCCTGGCCCGTTTCGAGGATCTCCGTATCCGCGTCGGAATAGGCTGGTGAACAACAGCAGAGCAGTGTCAGGGCGCCCTTGCTCGATGCTTCAATGCAGTGTGCCGTTCCCGGCGGGATGCCGATGGTGTCGCCAACTCCGACCATGAACCTGGCCGCTCCCAGAGTCATCAGTCCCACGCCTGCCGTGATGTGGTAGATCTCTTCCGTCACCAGATGCCTGTGCAACAGCGTTCTTGTTCCAGGAGGAATCGTGGCTTCGGCCAGACTCTGCTTCCGGTTACCCTGAACGGCGGGATGCATCAGCTCGCGGATTTCGGACCCATCCTTGGTGATATACGCTGGGACAGCAGCATAGGGCTGGTAGAGTGGCTTGACCGGGACCCGCATTTCAATTTCCTTGATGCTCTTGCAGCCGAAGTTTCGCCTCCTGAGAAGCGCCTTGCTCCTGTACCCTTCACCCACGTCATCTTACCAATCGCAGAGTCCGCCGCAAACCAGAATGTGCCGCAGGGCACTCGCACAAACCCGGAAAGGGCGGCCATCAGCTGACTTCAGGCAACTCATCCCACCGTGGCGCATAATCGAAGCCCTCGGCGTGCCCCACACCGAGGTCGAGCTGATTCTGGTCAATGGTGTCTCAGTCGACTTCGCCCACCGCCTGCGACAGGGCAACCGCGTTGCTGTCGACCCGAAGTTCTGGACGAACCGGGGTTTTCCGACGACCCGGCGCACCTTCCTCGTCGTTGACCGTGACGCCCAATTCTTGGGCAGCGCAAGGTCTCCCTTGTCTGAGGCCGGTCCAAGGCAGCTTTCCACAGTTTGTCCACCCCTTGCCCACAGTGTTGCCAGCAAATTCTGTGGACAGCGGCCGACTCTCCCGGACTTGTCCACAGCACCATGGCCCGCTGCCCACATCAACCCGCTACTGAAGAGCCTTCGTCTTGAGACGCTTGGCATGGCTTGCCGAAACCCACTGCCACCGCAGACGCTCTCATGAGCGGCGGGCACCGCTCAACGGCGCAAGGTGGCACGCGGCTGGCCGCCGGTTGGTCCAGGCTCGCCACGCCCGTCTGGGCCATCTGCTTGCGGATCGTTCGGGTCAGAGACGGAGCTTCCGTAGTCTGCTCAAGCAACTGATCAAGGAACCGCCATGCCCACTGCGCCGAAGAAGCCGCCCTCGACCCTGTTCACCCTCAAGGTCGAACTGGTGGACACCAAGCCGCTAATCTGGCGCCGGATCGTGATCAGCGGTCAGGCGAACTTCGGCATGCTCCACCACGTCATTCAGGCGGCGATGGGCTGGCATGACGCGCACTTGCATGAGTTCCGGGTCGGCGACCAGAACATCGGCGTTCCGGACCCGGAAGGCGACAACTCCGACCGACCCACCGCCATCGAACGACGCGTCCGGCTCAACCGCCTGCTCGGCGCCGGCAGCACCTTTACCTACCTCTACGACTTTGGTGACAACTGGGAGCATTGCCTGAGCGTGGAGCAAGTCCGGGATGCTGACGATCGCTACGGCGACGGACCCATCGCCTGGGTCCAGGCGGGGGAACGTGCTTGCCCACCCGAGGATGCCGGAGGCGTTGATGCCTACCAGGACTTCCTCGAGCGCTGGGAGCACGATCCCTACGGCACGGAGACAGAGGAACTTCGCACCTGGGCCGGGCTTGACTTCGATCCCGACCGTTTCGACCGACCAGCCGCGAACGCGGCGATCGACCGCATGCTCTGGAACCGCTGGGTCAAATGAGGCGATGGGCGTCGCGCGACTTGCCCAGCCGTTGCCGATCGCGGTGATTCTGCGCACCAGCGAGCTGGCCGGCGAGCTTCACGCGGCCACCCGCCGCGAAGTCGGCAGGCGAGAAACCGGGTAGCAGATCGCGAACCGCACAAGTCACGCCGCAGCCACCCAGACCGTTGTAACGCATGGCGCTGGCAGTTGACCGACGATTTGCGGCCGGTCAGGCGCAAAGCACATGCGTTCTGGGTGCCCTTGCCCCATCCGTGCTCGCCGGATACCAGGCAGTTGTTCAAGCTGTGTGTACCATCGGGAGCAGGCCGCTGATCGACGGTCGTCGTGCCCGGACGGCGTGGCTATGGCTTCCTGGCCGGCGCCTTGGCCTTGCACATTTTTCCAGGCATCACCAGACTCGACTGATAAGCCGAAATCGCGATCAGTTGATCGTCGTTGTACTTGCTGATGATCCTGACCATCTCTGGGTTGGCGTTGCGGCGCTTGCCGTCACGGATGTCGGTCATCTGCTGCAGCAGGTACTTATAGTGCTGTCCAGCGATCACCGGATAGAGCCTGTACCTGGAACCTTCGCCGTTGGCTCCGTGGCACACCCGGCACTCGTTTTCGTAGAGGGCTTTGCCTTTCGCCACTTGCTGAACTGCGTCCTGAGCATCGTGGCGACCGTGGTCGACGGGAATGCACAGCCCTTCGAGATAGGCTGCGAGATCAGCCAGGTCCTGCGGATCGGACAGTACTGCGGCAAACGGATACATCGTCGGGCTGTCGCGCAAACCGGCGCGGATATCGGCCATCTGCTTGATCAGCACGCTGCTGTGCTGACCTGCGAGTTGAGGGATGCTGCCGTCGGAGTGCCCACCCCCCGACGGCTGGTGGCAACTGCGGCACAAGGCGTAAAGTACCTCACCGCGCTTCCCGTTACCCTTGCGTTCAAGCGCTTCGCTTTTCTCGCCCGCTACCGCCTGCCATTGGTAATTCTTGATCCCGATGCCCGTAGAGCCAGGCGCCGACGGCTCGGCATTGGCAAGCGCCGCGGCCCCTATCGCCAGGAAGAGCGCCAGAACCAGTTTATTCATCGCCAACTCCTTGCTGTTCGAGATTTGCCGGTTCCCAGTCCGGCAGGCAAGCCCGCCTGTTGATCGCTGTCAGGACCCCCCGCAGCGGTTCGCTTGTTTCCGGTTGACCGGCAGCACCGCCGCTCATGTTGCCATATCGGAAGGGTCCCTGCACCTGACTATTGCGCCAGCAGCAGTTCTCACTTCAAACCCACGCAAGGCAGCTGTTGGCGTAGGTTGGCGCACGAGGATTGGCAGACTTGGGCGATGAAGCTTGAGAGAAACCTCGGCTGCTCTCATAATAATGCGTGGCAACAGTGTGTTATGGTGCTAACCTCGAACTTGCTCGAAGTATCGATGATTTATTTTTTCAGGTGCCCAGCCCATTTCGACCGTTGCCCCCATTCCCCTGCCGATCGCGGCCACCCACTGATGAACGATCCGGGCGCACTGACGAGTCGAAACATGGGGCGATCTCGCCAACCGACTGGAGAACAAGAACTTCTCCGGTCTCAGTCCCGCCTTCTCGATCCACGCCGCGACAGCGGTCCTCGTGGGCTCCGTCAGCTCAAACTGGACTGGCCGCTAGGTCTTTCGTTGCACGATCATCGCCCGCGCCAAGACCTTGTTGCCGTGCATGATGTCGCGAACGCGCAGATTCACGAGACTGCAACCACGCAGTTTGCCGTCTATGGCAAGATTGAACATGGTCAGATGGCGTACCAAGTGTTCGTTCTGAAGGTGAATTCGGATGGCCCAGATGTCCCTGGGACTGAGCGGTGGCTTTTGGCCGACCGGCTTTCCTTTGTTCCACGGTTCCCGAGTTTCAGTGGATTCCATGTCAGACTCCTTGGTGATGGATAAGAGTCCGATTGTGGTGCCGTGTCGTCTGCAGCTGCCTTCAGCGAGGCGCTCGGGATGAGTTCAATTGGCTGGAACCGGCGCTCAAGGGGCCAGCTCGAATTAGAGGCCCTCAACGCTTGATTCGCCACGGCCAGAAGTTCAGACCACGGCCAGTCGCTCAACGGTATCCGGAAACTTCTCGACCAGGCGAATCAGCAGCGCAGCTTGGGCATTCGGTTTGGCCCGGCCCTGCTCCCAGTTTTCCAGTGTCCGGGGATTGGTGCGCAGGTAGCTGGCAAATAGCGGGCGCGACAGGTGTACGCGCTCGCGCAACGTCACCAGTTCCGCCGCCGTAACCTCAGACAATGGCTGAACCTCGATCTTGTGGGTGCGCACCGTCTGTTTGCCGGCGCGCTCGTCCGCCAGGGTATCAAAGCCCTCGGCAATCTCCACAAACAAATTCCGTTTTCTCATCGTCTGGCCTCCAGTTCAGCTTGCAACATCCCCCTCGAGCGCCCTTTCTCGTCGGCGTTCAAGTTGTCCATTTCATCCTTGTCGTACAGGGGGAAGAGCCAGAATTGCCGGCCTCCATCCCACCAGTGGTAAATCACTCGCAGTCTACCCCGCTTTCCTTTGCCACGCCCCGGATCGCCATCGCGCAGCTTGCGCAGCCCACCTGTCCCTTCGATCACATCGCTGGCTTCCGGGTTCTTCAGGAGGGACTGCTGCAATCCGCGAAACCCTTCATCGTCCAAGTAATCGACGCGGTATTTGGCGAACGCCGGCAATTCGATAGACAAGGCTTTCATGGGCAAAATAGACGTAAGTTGCGGATAGTTACCAATACCATTTCCCGTCCATCGGCACCCGGTTGAGCGTCGCGGAATTCTGCGCGCGTGCAGGGATCAGCCATACCAGCCTCCATCTCTGGCGAGGCCGCCTGCGGCTGACTGCTCCGCGCCAAGGCGGCGCGGTCGCGCAGACCATCGGTCGCGTCGACACCGGCAGCCGCGGCGGCACAGGTACGCGTCACCCGCAAGGAGCCGGTGCCGTTGACCGACGCAGACGTTCTCGGCAACCGAGGGGCGTCTCAGCCGCCGAACGGCCGTACGCCGATCAGCCAGATGTGCAGCCAGAAGGCGAACGCGGTCCACGCCGCGAGACCGACGACCACCGCAGCAAGGTCGCGCGTGATCGACCCGGTCACGTACTTGGTGCCCGCAGCGCGGTCACGGCGACGGGCCGAAACGTAATCCAGGATCGCCCAGGCAAGGAAGCTGCCGAAGAGCAACACATCGGCCAGCGTGCCATTGGCGATCAGGTGCGCAAACGCCCAGACCTTCACGCCCGCGACCATCGGATGGCCGACCGCCCGCTTGATTCGCGTACCCGGCACGTACGCCGCCGCCAGCAGGATGAACGCCGGAACGGTCAGCAGTGCGGCCAGATGCCTGGTCCACAGCGGAGGGCTCCAGATCGCCACCGGCGTCAGGCGCGCCTCGCCGTAGCCATAGACGATCAGCACGAAACCGGCGATCGACACGATCGCGTAGACGGCCTTCCACCCATCCAGCCCGAGCTTCGCCACCTGGGCGTTGCGGAAGCCATCGGCGAAGATTCGTATGGAGTGTATCCCCAGGAAAGTCGCGAGGCCGAGAATCAGCAGGGTCATGGTTGCTCCGGGGAATTGTTGAGTGAGGTGTATAGACAATACGGCGCCCGGATGTTTCCCCGCCCACTGCCACCGCCCCGGTTTGGTCCAGTTGACCGCCGACATCTACACCAGCAGTGAGAAGCCGTCGACGAAGTAGCCGCAGGTATTGCAGACGCCGCCGCCGGTTTCGCTGACATCGGGAAAAACCCGAAAGCCATCGCGACCACCATGGACCGGGCAAGGGACATGCTTCCCCCGCTTTGCCACGGCATCCTGCAAAGCCGGCGCGAGGTCGGACAGGACCCGCTGCCACCGTCCGCGGGCGTCGTCCTTGACACGTGACGCCTGGTACTCGTATTTCATTATTGGTGCCTCCATGGAATGTCCCGACCGGGACCTTCCGAAGCACCCCTGACCGGGATCCCTGGAAAGGTCCCGGTTGGCCGGGTGGGAAATCTCCGCGCGGACTGGAGGTATCCCTGCCGGGATACGCTCCCCGGCGGGGTGGATGCTGCTGCTTGTTTTGTCGTGGCCAGCTACCACACCTCGATCCTGCCCTTAGGGTGCGGGAACGAAATTCGATCGGCTTTGCGCAGGGGGCTCGGCGAACCCCCTCCGAAAAGCCCCGGCGCGGTGGCCGGGGAAGACTTGCGAGGGAGAGAGCAGCGACGATGGTACGCGGTCACGGAGAATCCTGACGGCCGAAACGTGGCCGGAAGGGATCGATTTCGGTAGCCAGGCTCGGGGCTTCAGGAGGAACAAGGAACGGTGATTTCGCTCCTGTGGTCCCTGCCGGGACAAGCGGCCACGCCTATCGCAGGGCTACGCCGGCGGCGTCATCGGGATGATGCGGTACGCAAATCAGGACCTTAGCGCGACGCACCAGAGGCTGTCTTGGTGAGCTGCGATTGACCGGCTTACGAGACTGGGAGCCTGTCAGAGGCGCGGCCGGAGACTGCCGATTGACCGCGACTCCCCTGGCCAGCGATACTTCTGGACGCGGAGAGGAATTCCCTTTGCCTTTACCCTTTGCAGGCGTATTGCTTTGCTCCGATTCTGGTCGGCGCGAAAGAGCCTCCATCAAATTCATCTTGCGTCTTCCGACCGCCCAGAGTTCGGTCAGTCTCGCGTGATCACCAGCCGCCCATGAGTAATCGTCGCAAGAAGCTCGTTCTGGTCATCGGTACGGGATGGACCACCCCGGCCAAGCGCAGAGTCGCGCGAATGATCGGCACGACGCTGGTGGATGCGGGGTTCGGACTCGTGACCGGCAATTCGAGGGGCGTCGACTATTGGGTTGCCGATGCCTTCTGCGCTGCGCTCAAGGAGCGCGGCGAGTCGCCGCAGGGCGCATTCTGGCAAGTTTCGCTAGGGAGCATGCGTTTCTTCCGGCGTGGCGGCTTGCCGCTACCGGGTTATCCGGCCCCGGCCGACTGCTGCATCCCGGTGGGCGACGTCGAGGCGTGGAAACGCGAAGCGATCGTTCGCTGCGATGCGGCGGTGATGGTCGGCGGCGGACGGGGCTCCCTGGACATCGCGCGTCGTATCATCGAGCGCGGCAAGCCGGTGTTTCCGCTCCCCTTCATGGGTGGTCTCACCGGCTATTCGGACGACGTTTTTCAGGAGATCCTCAAAACTTGGGAAGGGCACCCGGTCCCCGGGGTGAGCCGGTCGCAATTCCTGCAACTGGCCGAGCCTTGGGTAAGTGGAACCGGCCAACTGAGGAACCTCCTTCGCGGAACGCTCGCCGCTGCCCCGGACGTCTTCATCTCCTACCGCCGCAGCGATGCGCCGGCGGCGGCCGGCCGAGTCGCCAACGACCTGGCGGAGCATTTCGGCTTGCGACGCGTGTTCCTCGACATCAGCGGCATCGCCCCCAGTCGTGCCTGGGACGAATCAATCGGAGGCGCGCTGGTGGCGTGCAAGGCGGGCGTGATCGTCATCGGCCGGTCCTGGCTCGCACCGGGACCCCAAGGCCAGCCCCCTCGGCTGCACCAGCAGGACGATGTCGTTCGCACCGAGATTGAAGCATTGCTCCAGCGCCGAAACGCGATCTTCCCCTTGCTCGTCGAGGGCGCGAGACTTCCGGACGCCTCGGAACTTCCGGACACGCTGACTCCCCTGCTGCGGTTTCAGGCAACCGCAATCGACAATGGCGGTTGGGGAACAACGATGAGCCTGCTGATTCGTGAGATCGAATCGGTCATTCGCGATCACGAACCTGCTAGGGGGAGCGAGGCCGGTGGTTCGACGAGCACGCTCTCCACGCGGATCGAACGAACCGGTCGTCTGGACATCTGATTCTCGATGTCCCCTCCACGATCTTCTTGCGGGACTGTTCATGGACAGGATCAAGGCGCTTGTCTACGATGTCTTCGGCACCTTGGTCGATTGGCGGACATCGAGCGCCCGCGAGACAGAAGCGAGCCTCTCACCTCTGGGTATCTTGATCGACTGGCTGGGCTTTGCCGATGCATGACGCAACCAATACCAGCCCGCAATGGAGGAAGTCAGGGTGGGGCGTCTTCCCTTCTCGAAGAATTAAAAGTGCCAGGTTCGATGAAAGGCCTGACTTTTGTTCAACCCGGACTGGCTTGCTGTGGAATCGGTGTCCAGTTTCCCGTGGAATACGCATGCTTCCCGTCTGATCCGGCCGGTGATGCTCGGCCTCGGCGGTTTCCCATCGAGTTGGCCGCTCCAGGACCACAAGCGGCCACTGGGTTTTCGCGGTTTGCTGTCGGCAGCCGACCGGGGGCAGACGGTGGAGGCTCTTGAAAGCAGTCCTTCACCGCACCACCGGACAACGCGAAAGCGGCCGTTCGGCTTTCGGCGGTGCTATTCTCGCCTGACCGGCAGCTTTTAAGCGGGAGCGGTCATTGGGTGTAGGATGGCGTCGGTCGGCAACCGGCCATGAGCCGCCGTTGGCCATACCGACCAAACTTTCCTCTCAGGTACCCGCCGGATGACCGGTTTGCGGCAACCAACTTAAATCCTACTTTGGCTCGACCCGGCCAGGAGCGGAAGTTCACCCTTGCCAGATAGCTGTCACTGCAACGTCTGCTTCGCAGTTGAAACCTGCCTGATGGCTTATGCGGACAATTGAGCGAAGGCAATCATTGAGCACGATCTATGTGCGCGACAGGTTTGCTCGGCCAAGCCCCATCGATTTGCGGACATGTTGGTTTCGATGGGCTTGTCCGGTGCTTCGAGTCGGACAGTCGGCGAACATCCGCTGAGCACGCCAGGGCCGCAAGGGCTTCACTTCGGAAGCTGACGGACGGCCCGCTGAAGCACTTCGGTCAATGCTGCAATTGGTAATCCTTGTGCTTTAAGTCCGATCTGGGCTTCACAATGGCCGGCGTGTGGCTACGAATCCGGGACAATTCATGGGCCACCCCGCCGGTGCCTACGAAGCGCCGCTCACTCTTCCTTAGCCGGGCCGGTGCCGAAGCTGACGACGGTCCGCGGGTTGATTGAGCGGACCACGGCCCTGCGGTCAGCAGAATCGGTTCCGACGAGGCTCAGGATCAGCATCGGCTTCTCGCCGGAGAGCGGGCTGTTGTTTTCCGAATACTCGACGAACTCGCCAGAACCCGGTCGGCATAGGGCGAGAACGAGGCCCGGCGAGGGCGCAGCGACCAGCCGGGGGCAATCGCTCTGCGGCAAGCGCAGCGCAAGCGGCATGCCGGATGCGGCTTCGACACCACGGGCATTCCCCTCGCTGTCGGAGACTAGAACAAATGTTCCGTCGCCCGAAACGACCGGGCGCCAGCCGGTGGCGAGAAAGCGCTCGGTGCCCATGTCGAGGTCGAGGATGAACACCGAGGGTATCCTGTCCCAATCCTGGAACGCCCGGCCGAAGCTCGCAGGCGGCAGCGCCGATGTGGGGATGTCCGCCGGCTGGGTTAACCTGACGAACGCCAGGCGCCTGCCGTCGGGGAACCATGCCAGGCCCTCATCGAGTACCGCAGCCAGACGCTTGCCGCCCGCCCTGGTAACCACATTCCACACTTCGAGATGGCCAACGTGCAGGTAGGCCGAGGGTAACTGGACTGGCTCGAGGCTGGAGAGAAAGGCAACCAGCCCGCCGGAAGCGGACAGCGCGAGGTGGCTGCCAATCTCCCCATGCCCGGCCGGCGTCTTTGCCCAGAGCGCGCCACCCGAGCGCACGAACACTTCGCCATCCTGCGTCCCGTCGATGCGGACGGTCTTCAGGAGATGCCGCCGCGAGCTCTTGTCGGCGACGAAAAAATGGTCTTCGATGTAGGCAACCCGCCCTTCGCGGTCTGGGCCGCTCAGCGCATGGATCGTCGCCCGTTCCCCGTTACGCATGGATGGCGACTTGACGACGCCCGTTTCCAGATACGGCAGCCGGAGCGCATGAATGGCTCCGGACGGCTGGTTGAACAGCAGGTATCCGGCCACGGGCAGCACGGAGGCAGCGCGCTCGGCGACGGGGAAAGCGCCGTGCGGCGCCGAAGGGATTTCCTGTACGCAGCCGGTGACCGTGATGGCGGCCATCAGGGCGACCGCCGCCGCCTTATTCATTCCGGGCAAGCTCATGTTTGCAGGGCAGGCTTTAGCCGAGCGCCCCTCAATCACTCGGCGACGATCGGCCCCTTGCTGCCGGCATCGGAATCGACCCAGTAGTCCTCGCCGACCAGGCGGCGGTCGCCCTGGATCATGTAGGTGATGAAACCTTGCTTGAACACCAGCCCGCCATCGCTGCGCTTGGCCTTCACCTTCTTGCCGTTCACCCAGACGTTCTCCTTGTTGTCGATGCGGATGGTGGCGACGGTCGCACCGGCGGTTCCCTTGGCGACCCACTGGCCAGCATAGGGGTTTTGCGCCTTGGCCGGTGCCGTGTCGGCTGATCCTTCACTGACGAAGCCGGCCTTGGCGTTCTGCGCCTTGCTCTTGTGGATGTCGCACCCTTGCGCTTCGGTCACCTGCGTGCAGCCCGAGCGCTCGAGTTGCTGGCGGTACTTGTCGTTGATCGCGTGGGCGGATGTGTGGGCCAGCAGGGCGAAGCCGAGGGTGGCAAGCAGTTTCGTATTCATTGGTGTCGATCCTTTCGTCGGGTGGGCGAATCAGTTTCATGTCCGGCGCGTCGCAGGGGCTCCAGAGAGGAGCCGGGTCCGCAGCGCATCCGGTAATGGCTCAAATTGACTGCATGCTTGATGAGTGGTTCAATATCCGCGAATGCAGAGGCGCATGATACCAAGGCCGAGAAAAGACTGTTTCGTCTGGAAATCGATAAGGCCGCGGCAGCCTTGGCGATCCCGGCCGGGCAATCACCCCGCCACACCATGCCACCGGGCTTCACGATTGGGCCGAAGGCCCGTTTGCATCGGGATGCGCAGCATTTCGAGGCAACCGCGACCGACACCATGAGACGGCCGTGACGCGCTGTTCCGGTCGCCTCCCCGCCCTTCCACCAGCGGCCGGCACAGTTTCCCTGGATGTAAGAACTTCTTCCAGTTGGTGCTGTCCTGGGCTGTCATGACGTCACGGTCCTTGTCGCCGCATGAATCCCGCCGTCCTGCGGGCCGTCGAACTTGACAACGCACCCCTCAATCCAGTCCCGGAAAGGATCGCAATGAAACGTCTCGCACTTGCAGCCACGCTTTCGACGGCCCTCGCCGTCGCGGCCGCCTCCGCCGAGGCAGTGCCGCCGAATGCCACCCCAACCACGGCCGCAACGGGTGGTACAACCAGGAAGGCCGAGAACGGCGCGTGGGGCGTCGACCTTTCCAGCATGGATACCCGGGTCAAGCCGGGCGACGACTTCTTCAGGTACGTCAATGGGAAGTGGGTCGAGCGCACCGAGATTCCCGCTGACCGGGTCGAAGCGGGTGGACTGGCGACGCTCCAGGACAAGGCGCTGGAGCAGATGCGGGCCATCCTGGTCGAAGCCGCAGCGGACACCGGCGCCGCCAAGGGGAGCGACCGCCGGAAAATGGGCGACTGGTACGCCTCGTTCATGGACGAGGCGGCGATCGAGGCCGCCGGCTTCACGCCGATCAAGCCCGAGCTGGACGCGATCGCGGCCGTCGGCAACCGGCAGCAGCTTGCGGATCTCTTTGCCCGCAACCACGGCCGCCTGGGCCTGAAGCCGATCACCGTCGGCATCGACTTCGACCGCAACCGGGCCCGCACGACCATCGTCAACATCGAGACGGGCGCACTTGCCCTCGGTTCACGCGACCTCTATCTCGACCCCGCCTATGCCCCCATCCTGGAGGCGCAGCGCGCCCACATCACACGCCTGCTCAAGATCGCCGGTTTCGACAATGCCGAAGAGCGGGCGCGGAACATGCAGGCACTGGAGACGAAGATCGCGAAGATCACCTGGTCGGCCACCGAGCTGCGCGACGATGTAAAGAAGAACAACGTGGTGAGTGCGGCCGAGCTCGCGAAGCGTGCCCCGGGCATCGACTGGGGCAGGTACCTCGCCGGTGCCGGCGTCGGCGCGCCGCCCGTGGTCAACATGTCCACCCCCTCGTCGATCGTCGGCATGGCACAGCTGATCGCGACCGAACCGCTTGAGGCATGGAAGGACTACATGCGCTACATGGCCGTCGCGGGAACCTCGCAATACCTGCCCAAGGCCGCGCGCGACGAGGTCTTCGCGTTCTACGGCAAGCAGTTGGGGGGGCAGCAGGAACCGAAGCAGCGCTGGATCGAGGCGGTACTCGACGCCGGCGGCCAGGAGCGCCCGCTCTCCGACATGATGAGCAAGGCCTACATCGAGCGCTACGTGTCGCCCGACGCCAAGCCCGCGGCCAAGGCGATGGTCGACAACCTGGTCGCCGCCTTCGACGCGCGGCTGGCGCAGCTCGAATGGATGGCGCCGGAAACCCGCGCCGGGGCCCGCGACAAGCTCTCCAAGGTCAGTATCAAGCTGCTCTACCCCGAGGTCTGGCGCGACGCGAGCACCCTCGATGTGAGGCGCGGCGACCCGGTCGGCAACGCCCGCCGCGGCCTCGCTCTGATCCGCCAGGAAAACCTCAGCTGGCTGACGCGGTACCCGGATCACGGGATCTTCCTGCAACCGGTATTCCTGGTGAATGCCTACGCCAACACGACGTGGAACGAGATCGTCTTCCTCGCCGCCATCGTGCAGCCCCCGGCTTTCGATCCGAACGCCGATGCGGCGGTCAACTACGGCGCCATGGGCGCGATCATCGGCCACGAGGTTTCGCACCTGTTCGACGACAAGGGGCGGGCGAGCGACGGCGACGGCCTGCTGCGCGACTGGTGGACGCCCAAGGATGCCGAGCGCTTCACCCGGGTAACGAAGCGACTCGAGCAGCAGGTCAGCAGCTACGAGCCGATCTCCGGCAAGCATGTCAATGGCGCGCTGACGCTCGGCGAGAGCATTGCGGACCTGGCCGGCCTCGTGGTCGCCTACGACGCCTACCAGCGCTCGCTGGGCGGCCGGGCGGCCCCGGTCCTCGACGGCTACACGGGCGACCAGCGCTTCTTCATGGCCTACGCCCAGGCCTGGCGCTGGAAAGGCCGCGAGGCGGCCGTCGAACAGCTGATGAGAACAGACGCGCACCCGCCGTCGGCCGTGCGCCCGAACACCGTGCGCAACATCGACGCCTGGTATCAGGCATTTGGCGTGCAGCCCGGCGACAAGCTGTACCTGCCGCCGGCTGAACGCATCCGCCTGTGGTAGGCGGATGCGCATGGCCGGGGAATCCGCACGACCAACGCCGTCTTTTTTCTTTACATCAATGGAGAGCCCGATGAAACAAATTACCGCCTTCGCCATCACGCTGGCCCTGGCCGTTCCGGCGACCGCCTTCGCCCAGGATTCCACCGTCGACGTCCGATTCGACCGTGGCATGAACTCGAAAGAGATCCGCTCGAGCATCACGGGCGACCAGGGCGTCAACTACAGGCTCTCGGTGAGGCACGGCCAGGTCATGCAGATCCTGTTCTCCCAAATCCGGGGCTCCTGCTACTTCAACGTGTGGGAGCCGGGCAATCCGGACTCGGCCATCCACATCGGGTCGGCGGCCGGCAACGAATTCGGCGCCTCTCCCACCAAGGCCGGAACCTACCGGGTGCAGGTGTACCAGATGCGCGCGACCGCACGTCGCAACGAGACCTGCAAATACTCGATTTCCTTCGAGGTGACCGGTGAAGGCTCGTCCGGCCGGCCGACCGCGGCCAGCGGACCTTCCGAGGTCGCCAAGGGCGCCTGCCTCTACAAGATCGGCGTCGACGCCGGCATCGAGCAAACCAGCGCCCTCCGGCCGGGCTACTGGGAAATCATCATGAAGGCGAATCGTGGCAACCGAAAGGTCGCCTGCACCGTCAGCGATGGCGGCGAAATCGCCGACTGGGTGGAAATGCGCTAAGAAACCCAAGCAGGCCGCTGCGACCGAGGCGACCGAACCGGCAGAAGGCGCACTGATTTACCATTCGCTTTCTCTCTACAAGGAGTCCTTTCCATGCCCAACAATTCCCTCAAACGATGCTTGGCGACCTGTCTCGCCGTTGCCCTTGGCCTGCCCGTCGCGCCGGTCTGGGCCGCCGTGCCTGATGACCTGCGCGACCTGGTTGGCGCCAAGGGCCGCGATGGCGAACCCGCATTGGAGCAACGCGGCTACACGCACATCGACACCGCCAAGTCCGCCCAATCCGCCTACAGCTACTGGTGGAGCAACAGCAAGCAGGCGTGCGTTCGGGTGACCACCCGCGACGGACGATACGAAGACATCCGGGACGTCGACGCCGGCGACTGCGGCCAGACCAAGAAGGAGTCCAAGAGCAACGTGGGGACGGTGGCGGCGGTGGCGGTCGGTGCCGCAGCGCTGCTCGGCGTCCTCGCGCTGGCGCACAAGTCGCACCACCGCGACGACAAGAACTACGACGAGCGCCAGACCGCGGACTTCGAGCGCGGCTACCGCGATGGCCTATACCACAACAGCTACCACAATTACGACAACACCCGCGAGTACAGCGACGGCTATTCCAAGGGCGTCGAAGAGCGCAGCCGGGAAAGCAGCTACCGCGGCAGCAACTACGGCTACGACCGCGGCGGCTACCAGTCGAATTCCCGCGTGAGCGACCTGTCGGGTAGGAATATCGACGAGGTGTGGCGCGAGATGGGGCGCCGCGGCTACCAGCAGGCGGCCGAAAAAGGCGGCAGTCCCGACAGCGGCACCACCTACTTCTGGAACGATCGCACCGCCCAGTGCGTCAGCGTGTATGTCCGCCGCGGCCGCGCCGAGGGCGTCACCGAAGTTGGCCGCTACGCCTGCAACCGCTGATTTCAACGCCCCAGGGTGCGGCGTACCTGCACGGAGCAGGGCCTGGCTGGCCGGGTGCCACTACTGGCACGTCCCGGCATATACCTCGTGGCGGGCGACGGCGCGGCTGTGACGCCTGCTCCGAGCGACTGGTGAGGGCCTGCTGGCTGGACTTCTCGTCAGCGGTTCGGCGGCTGCTCCAGCCCGGGTTCCGGAGGCGGCGGTGCCCGCATCGGCAGCCCCAGTCTCCCGCTGTGGCTGCCGGTCCTCTCGGCGACCCGAACCGCTTCCTCGCCGCCGCTTGCCAGCGCTCACTTTGCTTTATCACCTCCCCTTCAACGCCGCCGCACATGAAACCACTGCTCGCCGCCGTCCTTCCGGCGTTCCTCTTCTGCGGTGCTCCGGGCGCCGCCGTACCGCCGCCGCCCGAGCAGTTTGCGGCGAACTGCGAGTCGCCGACCTACGCCAGCGACATGCTGGTGTGCGGCGATACCACCCTGCGCGCGCTCGATGCACGGATGCGCGATGCCTGGCGTGGGCTGGACTTCGCAGCTGCGGTCGCGCCGGGCGCGTGGGTCGAGGGGCAGCAGGACTGGTTCAAGCGGCGCAGCATGTGTGCCTTCAGCGAGCGGCACACCGAATGCCCGCAGGACGCTTATCTCGAGCGCATCGCCGTGCTCGAAGCGCTCCGTCGGGTAGCCCCGCGACCAGCGCGCCAGGACACGGCAGCGGTGTGCAGCGTTGCGCCGTGGGGTGACGCCGGCGTGCGCCTCCAAATCCCCTCCACCGGGGCGCTGGCCATCGAGGACGGCGACGCGCGCGTGATCGCCGCGGCCACACCGCTGCGACCAGGCGGCGCATGGACGCCTTACGTCGGATTCAGGGTCGAGGGCGCCTCGGTTCGCTTGGCGCCGATCAACGGGCCGATCGTCGTTTGCTCACCCCGTGAGCAGCGCTGAGCCGGCGGCGGACACGGCGATGGGCCGCGTGATGGCCACTCGGAAATCGCGCTACGGCCTGGCTTTGGCCGAGGCATCGAGCAGCGCGACGTGTTGTGGCATACATCCACCAGGCGATTGAGGTAGACTCGTGCGCCAACCCACCACGAGACTCGATCGATGACCGTCGTTCGCGAACCGAAGCGACTGCCAGTTGCGCTCCTTACCTACATCGGCTGGACGCTGGTGACGCTCTTCGGCATGCGCTGGGCGAGCGACGGCAGCAAGAAGCCGCTGATCGAGACGGTGACTCACGGCATCAGCTGGAACCTCGCGATGGCGGTCGGCCTGCTTGTCCTGGTGACCCTGACGATGCACTGGCGCGACCTCAAGTTCGTGGCGCCCCGGCCGGCGAGTTCGTTGCGCGCGCTCTGGTTCCCGGCGCTCTACCTGCTGTTCTTCGCGCTGCTGCCCGCGGTACTGGGCCTGCCACCCGCCGGCACCCTGCTCTTCCTCGCCATGAACACCGCCCTCATCGGCCTCTCGGAAGAGTGGATGTTCCGTGGTGTGCTGTTCCAGGGGCTGCGGTCGCGGTTGACCATGTGGCCGGCGATCCTACTGACTTCGCTGCTGTTCGGCGCGGTGCATGTCCTCAACGTGATCACCACCGGACAACTCGCTGAGGCCGTGGTCCAGGCCGTGGCGGCCTTCATGAGCGGCATGGTGCTGCTCGCGCTGCTGATCCGCACCGGGTCGATCTGGGTGCCAATCGTCTACCACGCGCTGTGGGATTTCGGGACCTTCGTGACCTCGGCCGCCAGCCCCAAGACAGTGGAACCCGTGGACTTCGCGGCGGGGTGGACCTGGGCGCTGCCAATCCTGATGGTGCTACCCAACTTCCTCTACGCGCTCTTCCTGCTGCGCAAGGTCCGCAACGACACCAGGCTGTCCACCGATTGAGGTCGAGCCAGACTGATCAATCTCATTGGCCGGCCGAATCGCCCCGGATTTCCTAGACACATAGCGACCGCTCCTCATCAGAAACCTGCCATTGGAGCGTCGGAACCACCAATGACGACAGTGGGTCGTCAACACTCGGTGATGAATGGCAGCTTCCGGGAAGCGAAACTTCACTGACCGCTTTCCGGCGACGAACTCGACGAGAGGTCGGTCGCGTCCCGACCCTCAGCGGCCTCATGACATCTAGAAGCCATCCGACCGCTTCATGCTGCGTTGCCGCCGTCCGGCCTAGACTTCCACACCAATAGATTGATCAACAAACTTCTGCGCTGTTTCGGTTGCCCGGCAGGACAGGGACGGAGGTATTGATCTCATCAACATAAGTCGCCCCAGGCCCGTTTGAGTCTAGCCCGTCCTGTGCGACGCAATGGTCATCGGTGCGGTTGGCGTTTCCGGCGTCAAGGCTGGTGAAGACGCTCAGGTGGCGCGTGCCGGCGTCGCCGCGCTTGAAGTCAGCATCAATGCCGGGAAAGGGCCAAGCTGAAACGCCGTCGCCGACGTTTTTCGACGCAGTTTCAGGCCCTGCGCTGCCGATGATTCCGGACGTCACATCGCCGACGCGCAGCGGCCGGTTGTCCAACCGAACGCCGGGAGACTACGGTGGGTCCATTCCGCCGGAACCGCTTGCCGCAAACAGGTCATTCGGCAGGCACCGTCAGACGCGCGGGACTTGAACGAGATGAGTGGGTGGCTTTAGCTTCTTCAGGGCTTCGACTTTGGCCGGTCAAGCGGCCATTCACGCCGCTCTGCCTTAGTGACGGCTATGGTCCGACTGGAGTCAAATCGGAAATCCGTTAAGAGGTTGCGCTTGCCGTAATTATATCGTTTGGATATACTCGCCTTATGCACATCATTTCACTAAAGATGCTGCGTGACTTCTGGCACAGGCATCCTGAAGCCGAGCAGTCTTTGCGCAACTGGCACACCGTTGCCGAGAATTCACGCTTTGCCGACTTTGCTGATCTGCGGCAGAGCTTTGGCAGTGCGGATTATGTTCCGCCTTATACCGTGTTCGATGTCGGCGGCAATAACTATCGGGTCGTTGTCATCGTTCGCTACCGCGACGGCAAGATGTTCGTGCGTTGGGTAATGGCTCACCGGGAATACGACGACTGGTGCAAACGATACAGGAAAGGCAAGGTATAACCATGACAACGGCTACTGCTACTCTGGACATCAAGGCCCTGCAAAAGACTTGGGCTGCGTTTGATCGCATCGCCCATCTGCGTCCGATTCGTTCTGATGAAGAGTATGACCGTACGGTTTCGCTGATGAACTGTTTGCTGGACATGATCGGCGACCAAGAGGATCACGCTTTGTCAGGGCTTCTTGATCTCGTCAGCGAACTGGTGGCCGACTATGACACCAACCACTTCGCCATCGAAGCTTCCGAGCCCAATGAGGTTCTGCGCTACCTGATCGAATTGCGCGGCCTGAAGCAAGGCGATCTCGCGGAAATCGTCCCACAGAGCAACCTTTCGGCAATTCTCTCCGGCAAGCGAAAGATCAGCGCGACCCTGGCTGGGAAACTGGCCAAGTTCTTCAACATCAGTCCGGCAGTATTCGTGCCTGGCTAAGAGGTTTTTGCGCGCTCCCAGCTCGGCATCGTCTTTGACAGGTATCGGCCCGCTACCCGCCATTCAAAATTGGGTTGAATTCCCACTTCGACCGGCCGCTTGTGGCCGACTGCCGGAGCTCATGAACGGCTGCTTCGTAGAAGCGAAACACGAAAACGTCGTAGCTGAGCGTCGGACCGCTTCAGAGAAACTCGACAGACGGGTTTGGGTCGGAAGGCGACGGTAGCCTGAAGAAGCCGAGCGGCAGGAATCAGTCTGAAGGCGACCCTGGCTTCGACGCCGTGCATTTTTTTGCTCGAACGGCAGGTTCTGCCGGCAAGCAGCCCTCAGCTTTTAGGGGTGGCTGACTCCATCCGATCCAGTGCGGTCCGTGCGCCGATCAACAAGCGGATGACAGCTTTCGCTAGTTGAACTGCCTCAACTGTACATCATTGCGTTCAACTATTGACGTTCGAGTGCCGCCCTCCGGGTACCTGCGAACGCGCTGGTGCCCAGCCAGCGCCAAAGGTCTTTGGCATCCTGCGCCGGTCCGTCCACGCGCAGGTCACGAGAGTTGATGACTTCCCGCGGGGTCCTGTCGCCGGTCCACACCTCTGTCAGCGCGCGTACGGTAGCGTCGACGACAAGCGTTAGCTCACGCCCGGGATCGTCACGGCATAGGTCCGCCACACCGTGTTCGACGACCAGCCACCAATTACCTTCACCAGACCGCGCATCACGGAAGCTGAAGTGGATAATCACCGTTCGAGATGGAAATTCCTTGATACATGCGAAGCGGCGCATATCCCACATGAGCAGCCCGGCGTCGAGTTCGTCATCGCGAAGCCGGCTACCGATCCAGCGCGCGCCCCAATGCCCCAGGGCCATGACAATCGGGCGAAGCGCCTCGCCGGCCTCGGTCAGGCCGTACTCCCATACCTTGCCCTCGCGGGTTCGACGCACCACGCCGATGTCTTCCAGATGGCGCAGACGCTGGGCAAGCAGGCTGGTGGACATGCGTGGCACACCACGGTGCAGATCATTGAAACGCTTGCTGCCGCAGAGCAGTTCGCGCACGAGTAGGGGTGTCCAGCGTTCGCAAAGTGCTTCCGCTCCCCGCGCGACCGTGCAGAACTGCGCGTAACTCTCTGTCATGGCCTTAGCCTCCCCTGAAACGCTTCAGATTATGGACTGGTTTTTCCTGTTTATCGCGCGCACGATGAAATCTCGTTTTCACCTTGGATTGAGGAAAGATCATGAACAAGATCGCGATCATTCAGCGGCCACCGGTGCTACTCGACCGCAGCGCCACGCTGGCGGTGGCGGTCGACTCGATCGGCGAAGCCGCCGCAGCCGGAGCTTCGCTAATCGTTCTTCCAGAAACCTTCATTCCCGGCTACCCGTCGTGGATCTGGCGCCTCGCGCCGGGCAAGGATGGTGCGCTCACCACCCAGTTGCATGCTCGGCTGCTCGCCAACGCTGTCGATCTTGCGACCGGCGATCTGGATGCCTTGTGTGAAGTTGCGCGCGGCCAGCGGGTGACCGTCGTGTGCGGCCTCAACGAATGCGAGCGCAGTCGTGGCGGGGGTACCCTCTACAACACGGTCGTCGTGATCGACGCCGACGGCAAGCTGCGCAATCGCCACCGTAAGCTGATGCCGACCAATCCGGAACGTATGGTGCACGGTCCGGGTGATGCATCGGGCCTGCGCGCTGTCGACACCCCCGCGGGTCGCGTGGGTGCACTCATCTGCTGGGAAAACTATATGCCGCTGGCGCGCTACGCACTCTACGCCGAGGGGGTGGAAGTCTACGTGGCGCCCACCTATGACAGCGGCGACGGCTGGATCAGCACGATGCGCCATATTGCGCTTGAAGGACGCTGTTGGGTGCTGGGTAGCGGAAGCGTGTTGCGTGGCAGCGATGTCCCCGAAGACTTTCCGTCACGCCTGGAACTGTTTCCCGACCCGGAGGAATGGATCAACCCGGGCGACTCGGTGGTCGTCGATCCTCAGGGCAAGATCGTCGCAGGTCCGATGCGACGCGAGATAGGCATTCTCTACGCAGACATTGACACCGCACGGGTGGCACCTTCGCGCCGTACGCTCGATGTCGCTGGACACTACTCCCGCCCCGACGTTTTTCAACTCCATGTCCGACGTACGCCGGCAATTCCGCTCCACGTCGTCGATGAGTGAACACAAAAGTCATTCGAGCCAGCAGCCTGTTTGACCGTGAGCGGTGAGCCGGCCGCGATGGGCTACTGTCACTGCGCGTCTTGCCGACATTGGTCGGCCGGCCCCGTCAATGCCTTCACACTGTGGAACCCAGAGGCGGTCAAGGTGACCCGCGGCGCAGAGTACATGGGCAGCTACAACAAGACCCCGGCCAGTCGCCGCAAGTGGTGCACGCTTTGCGGCGGCCACCTCTTCACCGAACACCCCGGTATGGGGCTCATTGATGTGTACGCCGCGGTTCTGGAGGATTTCGAGTACAAACCAGGTATCCACGTGCATTATCACGAGACGGTACTGGGGATGATGGACGGTCTGCCGAAATTCAGGGATCTGCCGACGGAGGCAGGAAGAGGTCTTGGAGCGCCTCGCGTTTTCGTTGGGTGACGTTAACTTTGCCGTCGCATGAGGCAAGAGCAGCCGTGATCTCGTGCTGCTCACCCTTCGATGGGCAGGGCAGTCGGATGGTGCCAAGTTGCATGCGATTGATCTTCGGAATTCCCGTCCTGTCTTGGAACGAAATGGCCTCCTTTTTGAAGTCGTCGGAAAGCAGGTAGTAGAAAAGAAACTCCCGGGTGAAGTGGGAACTCGATCTCAGTGGATACATGTCCGCGCTGCACGTCCCCTCGGAGTCAGGTAGCGCGACTTTGTTCAGGTAAGGTCGGATTTTTGAATACAGCACATCTTCGGGAGTGAAGTGGTAGTTTCCGCTGGAGATTTTGAGTTCGGCATTTGTTTGCAACTTCACCAATCGGCCAGTGTCGCTCTCGATGTTCTCGGAGCCGACATGCAGCATGTCAGCGAATGGCGCCTCCCTCGGGTCGACTTGCCCGTTCTTGATGCTGACGCTGTCTTCAAATCGCACCACCTCCCAGCTTTCGGGGACTGGGCCGATTTCGGTTTGTTTTTCGGGTTCGTTGCGGAGGCCTTCGGTGAAGAGCTTGTGCATGAGGGCTTTTTTCAGCTCGGTGGTGTTCTGAATGATCCGCTCCTGCGTTTCGATCGCTCGCTGCACCATCGAAAGGATGTGCGCGATCTTCTTCTGCTCGGGGAGTGCCGCCGGTAAGTGGACCTTCTCCATGTAGGCCATTTCGCGATTCATACCCGGAACACCGACGTCTCCAGTGATCCGCGTGAGATCGATATGGCGCAGAAGGTAGAACAAGAATTCGAGATCGGTATCGGGCGCATCCGCTGCAGTGACGTAGAAGGTCGTATCGATAGGACAGAACGGGCCGAGCGAACGATGAACTTGTCCAGCCGATCCCTTTCGCCCAACGATAAGGCCCGGCACATCGACGATTGCTTCGCTGTGCGAGCCAACGATTCCATTTGAGCCGTAAACCGGTATCGGCCCTTCGACGCGATTCTTCACGGAAAGACTCTTTCCGTACTTGAGTTGGAGGATGTCTCCGAGGCGCTTTGTTTGCCAATCGCTCACGCCTTGCCACCCTTCCCTTTGGGTTCCTTCTCCAGGTCCTCGATGGCTTTCAGATCCACTGCATCCGCGGCGCTGGCCTCCTCAGTTCCACTTTTCTCCTCACCACTGGCGATCCGCAGCACCTCTGCATCAAAATCCGAGACAAACAAGCGATCCTGGACGATGCGGTATTTTTCGAACTCGGATTCGGCGTGGGCTTTGGCGATCTCGGCGGTGACTTTGCCGGCGTCCTGCAGGATTTCGCGGTCGGTGGCTTCGATGAAGCGGTTGAGGCGGGTTTCCCAGTCCTGCATGGTCATGGGGATCTGCCGCTGGGCCATGTCTTCAGCGACATCGAGGTAGGCGTTGACGAGGCGGGAGAGTTGCGCCATCTCCGGTTCGGTCAGGTAGTTTTTTGCGACGCTGACATCGAACTTCTGGATTTTTCCATGGGGTGCATCTTTCCACCTGATTAGCAATGAACGTCAGCCGCCCGAATCGAGCGCTGGGGCAGCGGCGAGCAGGCTACGGCGGCGAGCAGGAGCCGCGCGTTCAAGGTCCTGAGATCGAATCGGCGGTTGAATCGGTAGGCGAAAGCGGCGAGGTACTGAGCACCATACTTTCGGAAGGCAAGCGCGTGATAACAGCCCGAAAGGCTGGTCTTGAGATTACCCAAGACCGTGTTGACCCACTTGAACTCTGGCAGGTCCTTGGGCTTTCGCCCGGCGACAACGGTCGGCTGATGAACGCAGCCTGCGTCGATGACGGCGTTGAAGCAAGCCAGACCATCCGACAGCACCGTCGATCCCGGAGCGAGGTTGCTCTTGGCCCACTGGGCAATTGCCGTCAGGGTGAAACCGGGAACGAGCGTGAGTTTGGCACGCAAGGGGTGGCCCTCCTCACTGAACGAGACGGCTGCAACGAAGGGCACCTTGTTCTCCGAACCGCGCCCGACCTTGCCGCCGGTACGCTCGCCTCCCAGGTAGGCGTCGTCGACCTGCACCTGACCTTCGAGCACATAGCGCTCTTCTCGCTGTTCCATTGCCCGCATCAGCTTGTGGTGGATGAGCCAGGCGGTGGGGTAGCTCACGCCCAGATGTCGCTTCAGCGCCAGCGCCGACAGACCCGTCTTGGCCTGGCTGATGAGGTAGATCGCCAGGAACCACACGGTCAGCGGCAGCTTGGTGCCTTGAAACACCGTCCCGGTGCTCAGCGACGTTTGATGCCGACAGGCGTTGCACTGGAAAACCTTGCAGGAACCCCCGCGCAGAACACAGTGTCCCGCTCCACCGCAGCGCGGACAGGAAAACCCGTTCGGCCACCGCGCCGCCTCCAGCGCTGCTGCGCACTGCGACTCGGTTCCGAAGCGCTTAGCAAACTCTGGCATCGACAAACCGGGTTGAAACTGAATTCGATTCATTGCCATGGCCCTGACCTCCCTGTGGTGACAGAGTTCAGGATAAGCCCAGCCGGGCTCACCAGATGCGCCCAGCTGACGATCGTTGCTAATCAGGTCTTTCCATGTGGTCAGGCCCATGTGCTGCTTCCCGGCATCGGCCCGGTCCACGATGACCTCGGCGGCGGTGTGGCCGTGGATGGCCCAGTGGAGCTTGTTTTGCACGGTGGCGAAGAAGCGCTGGGTGGCCGTGGCGCTGAGATCGTAGTCGATGGCCGTGGCATAGATGTCGGTGATCTTCTGGTAGAACTTGCGCTCGCTGAGGCGGATTTCGCGGACGCGCTGGAGCTGTTCCTCGAAATACTGTTTGGTCAGGACGGTGCCGCCCGCCTTGAGGCGTTCGTCATCCATGGCGAAGCCTTTGACGGTGTATTCCTTGACCACGATGGTCGCCCATTTGCGGAATTGGACGGCCCGCTCGGAGTTGACCTTGTAGCCGACGGCGATAATGGCGGAGAGGTTGTAGTGGCCGGTGTCGTAGTTTTTGCCATCGGTGGCAGTTATCCGAAATTTTCGGATAACTGCTTCTTCCGCCAACTCACTGTCCTTGAATACTTTCTGCAGGTGGTAGTTGATCGTCCGGACGTCAACGTCATAAAGAGCCGCCATCATTTTCTGGCTGAGCCAGACGTCTTCGTCCGCGTAGATTGCCTCGACGCCGCCTTCGCCCTTGGCGGTGATGAAGGTGAGGTATTCCGCCGCGGAGGAACGTGTGAGCAAAGTTACCTTGTTGTCTGGCTTCTTTTTCACGCCGATACGCCCAGTTGTTTCAGGATGCCCCGCAACGCCTTGTCCGTCTCCCTGGCTTCGGCTTCGATGACCTTCAGTTCCTCGACGATCTCCGCGATGGGCCGGTAGGTTTCTGCGTCGCTGGTGTGGATGTAGCGGCTGGGGGAGATGTTGTAGTCGTTTTTCTTCAGCTCGGCGTGATCGACGATGCGGCTGAGTTTTTCCGCTTCCTTCCATCCAATGAGGGTGTCGGCGATGCGCTGGATGTCGGCGTCGGGGATGAAGTTCTTGGGGTCGCCCTTTGCGAAGACCTGGCTGGCGTTAACGAGGAAGACTTTGCCCTTGCGCTCCGTCGGCTTGGCCTTGTTCAGGAACAGCACGATGCCCGGAGCGGTGGTGTTGTAGAAGAGGTTTTCGGGCAGGTAGAGGACGCTCTCGATGAGGTCGTGGTCGACGAACCACTGGCGGACGGTCCTTTCCTTGTTGGTGCCGGCATTGCCCGAGCCGCGCGAGGCGGCGCCGGTGTCGAGGACGACGGTGGCGCGGCCGGTGGCGTTCATGCTGGCGTGGATGTGCTGGACCCACCCCCAGTCGGCGGAGGATTTGCCGGGAAAGCCGGCCCCGGCGGGGAAGCGGTCGAGTTCGTCGTTGTCGTAGTCGGCCTCGGTGAACCAGTCCTGGTTCCACATGGGATTGGCGACGACGCAGTCGAAGGTGCGGAGCTTGCCCTGCCTGTTGCGGAATTTGGGGCTCTTGAAGGTGTCGCCGATCTCGATCTGGCCTTCCATGTCGTGGATGATCATGTTCATGTTGGCCATGGCCCAGGTCTCGGGGGTGAATTCCTGGCCGTAGAGCTTGAGGGGGGCCAATTGTTTGGATTGCCCCTTCACCCCAGCCCTCTCCCCCGGTGGGGGCGAGGGGGAAGAAGCGGCTTCCTCCATGGCGATCTCGCATTTCACGAGCAGGCCGCCAGAGCCGCAGGTGGGGTCGTAGATTTCCATGCCGGGCTCGGGCTGGAGCACGCGGGACATGATGGTGCCGACCTCGGGCGGGGTGTAGAACTCGCCGGCGCTCTGGCCGCCGCCTTCGGCGAACTTGCGGATCAGGTATTCGTAACTCTTGCCGATGATGTCGGCCTCGACGTCGTCGAGCCCGAGGCGCTTGGTGCTGATGGCCTCGATGAGGTTGGAGAGGCGGTCGTCGTCGAGGTCGCGCTGGCCGTGGGTGGTGGCGTTGAAGTCGACGCGGTCGATGATGCCCTGCAGGAGCGGGTTTTCCCGGGCGATGGCGCGCATATGGGTAGTGACGCCTTCGCCGATCCTGTCGGAGAGCTTGCGGATGACGGACCAGACGGGCTGCTCGGGATCGTCCGGCACGAGGGGGAGGTAGAAGCGGACGAGCTTGTGGTCGGCCTTGGCGAGCTGGAAGGCCTTCTTGCGCGAGCCGACTTCCTTCGCAATGCGGTTCAGCTCGTCGTCGAAGACGTCGCAGAGGCGCTTGGTGAAGATGAGGGGGAGGATGTAGTCCTTGTATTTCGGTGCGTCCTTGGCCCCGCGGATGGAGCAGGCGGCATCCCAGATCCAGGATTCGAGTGATTTGACGCCACCATTATTGCTTGCCATCAGCGTTAAGCCCTTTTGCATTCTTTTTTTGTTGGGACAGAGTGAGAGTTTGAAACATCCTGCCATTTTGCAAATTGGCAGGGATCTCTCAAGGACAGCTTTATGCCGATTGCAGACTATATCAAAGCGGGCAACATCTGGGTGCTACGGCCGAGTTGCCAGCGTAGGCTTTCCCGCAGGTTTCAGAGCCAAGGGGCCGGCCAACCAGTGCGCCTGGGCGTATTCCAGCGCCTCGATGTGGTCGTAAATCTGCACCGAGACGACGCGGGGCTTGCCCGGAATGTTACCGCCGATAATCAGCACGATGCCGAATTCGCCGACGGTATGGGCAAAGCCGAGGATGGCCCCGGTGATGAAGCCGGGGGGTGCGAGCGGCACGGCAACCGACCAGAAGGCATCCCAGGGGCCGGCACGCAAAGTGGCTGCAACCTCCCGGTGTTGTGTTCGACCCTATTGTTCGGCATCCTCGTCCGGATAAAGCCACCCTTCATCCGCCGACCGTTGCATGTTTTCGCCAAACTCCATGCACTCCTCGGGAATGTCCCTCTGGATCAGCGCCATCTCGCCGTCGTCGTCTTCGTCTATGCCGGTCTCCCTTTGTCGATTGCCGATGAGGCGTCGGGCATAGCGGCGGCACGTTGGATGGCAGCGTGGATTTCGACCGCGAAGTCGAGACCCAGGCCAGTTTCACGCTCTTCGTACCAATCAACAGCAGCTTCGAACTCTTCGGCCGCTTCGGGGTGAAACTCGATGTTCATCGAGCGTGGCGCTGCCGGATTCGCTCAAAAACCTGTTCCCCCGGAATCGTCTGAACCTGACCGCTGGCCACCTCCTTTTGGCGCTGGTTGGCAACGCTAAGCCAGGCGGCGGTAATAGCGTCATCTTGTGGATTGAGGCTCTGCAATAGCGCTTCAGCTATCCGCGCACGTTCTTCCATGGGCAGGGAAATAATTTCGTCCATCAGGGCATTCGTTTTCATCGGTCAGTCCTCGCGTTTGCTTTTCGTTGCTGCGTTCGACTTTACGCTGATCCCAGGCGACGGACAACGAGTGCGGTGTCCACTTTGCTCTGCGTCCGCCACAGTCTGCGCAGGCCAAGCTGTTGGATCATGGGGCAAACCTTTCGCCAGGATACTTCGGGGGACCGCAATGGCGTTGGCGTCAAGGCGAACCCAGCCGCTCCGCAGACATTGCACGCTGGGCCTTGTTTCAATGGAAAAGCCAGGAGCACGCCAGCCCAGAAGCTGAAGCTGAAGCAGATGACGTCCCGGTTCGGTCAGCCCGAGTTCGCTGTTTCGTTCCTTTCCTGTCTTGCCAATGCGTAAGGGGTGGGCGTCTGAGGCGGGCAGGTCGATCACCCGTGTTTCATCGGCCAGCGCGTATCCGCTGACGCAGGCATCGGGAACGGTAACCCGTTTCTCGGCAATTCGTTCGCCCCACAATCAGGCAGGTGTAATTCTCCCGCTGGCGTGAGTTGTAGGGTGTAAAGAGTGAAGGCGTATTCGGTGTAGGCGTGGTGGTTCCCTGCGCCGGCCACCATGCGATACGGCGGCAAACGCGACCAGCGCTCAAACCGCTAGTGTTCTTCGTAGCGAAGCCCGTCAAGTTCTTCTCTGAGTTCGCGTTTCAGGGTGTTATTGATGGACTGGTCGGCGAGTGACGACCGACGTGTAAAGAGCTGACGCAGTATCGCGGGAGATCGGTCGCTGTTGAATTCTCGCTCACCTCACCGGCTGCTCCTGGCCAACTCGCAGGGTGGTCCTGCACCCTGGCACGCTGTATGCCGCTCAGGCGAGGAGTGCGACGGCCTTGATCTGCGCCTTCAGCGCCAAGCCGGGCCGGATCTCCAGCCTTTCTGCGGAACGACGGGTGATGCGGGCGAGCAGCGGCTCGCCGGCGACATCGAGGCGGACCAGGATATGGCCCGGCGTGTCGGTCGACGCCAGATCGACGACCGTCGCCTCGACGCTGTTGAGGATGCTGCTGTGTACCTGCGGCACCAGCGCCAGGCTGACATCGCGCGCATGAATGCGGCAGCGGAGCCGCGTGCCGATCGGCTCGTCCCGGCGCGTGACGAGGATCTGTCCGCCGGAGAACTCGAGTCGACTCAGGTCGTCTGCCTCCTGCGCAGCAAGCCGGGTCTCGATGACGACGCCGGCATCGTCGGCGAAAGCGGCGGGCAGGTCGATGCGGCTCAACACCTGCTTGAGCGGGCCGCTGGCAACAACCTGCCCCTGCTCGAGCAGCACCAGATGGTCGGCGAGTCGCGCGACTTCGTCAGGCGAGTGGCTGACATAGATGATTGGCAGCGACAGCTCGCGGTGCAGCCGTTCCAGATAAGGCAGGATTTCCAGCTTGCGCTTGAGGTCGAGCGCTGCCAGCGGCTCGTCGAGCAGCAGGATCTGCGGCGCAGCGAGCAGGGCGCGGGCGATCGCCACGCGCTGGCGTTCGCCACCGGAGAGCTGGCCGGGCGAGCGGTCGAGCAGGTGTTCGATGCCGAGCAGTTCGGCAACTTCGGCGAGGGCGAAGTGGCGCTTGCTGGCCGGCGTGCGCTGTTCGCCGAATTGCATGTTGCCGCGCACCGAAAGATGAGGAAAGAGGCTGGCTTCCTGAAAGACCATCCCCAACGCGCGCTGGTGCGGCGGCACGAACAGGCCTCTTGCCTCGTCCTGCCAGACCTCGTCGCCGACTGCAAAGTAGCCGTCGGCGGCACGCTCGAGTCCGGCGATGGCGCGCAGACAGGTAGTCTTGCCCGAACCGGAATGGCCGAAGAGACCGGTGACGCCGCGGCCCGGCAGCGTCAGGTCGACCTCGAGCTTGAAGTCGCGACGTTCGATGCGCAGGCGGGCACGGATTTCCCGGCTCATGCGCCCTTCCTCCGCGGCGGGTTGAAGATGTACAGCGCGAGCAGCACGAGAAAGCTGAACAGCACCATGCCGCCGGCCAACCAGTGCGCCTGGGCGTATTCCAGCGCCTCGACGTGGTCGTAAATCTGCACCGAGACGACGCGGGTCTTGCCCGGAATACTGCCGCCGATCATCAGCACGATGCCGAACTCGCCGACGGTATGGGCAAAGCCGAGGATGGCCCCGGTGATGAAGCCGGGGCGTGCGAGCGGCACGGCAACCGACCAGAATGCATCCCAGGGGCCGGCACGCAAAGTGGCTGCAACCTCCAGTGGTCGCTCGCCGATGGCTTCGAAGGCGTTCTGGATCGGCTGCACGACGAAAGGCAGCGAGTAGAACACCGAGGCGACGACCAGACCGGGAAAAGTAAAGGGCAACAGGCCGAGGCCCAGCCACTGCGTCAGCTGTCCGACCGGCCCCTGCGGCCCCATGGCGATCAGCAGGTAGAAGCCAAGCACCGTCGGCGGCAGCACCAGCGGCAGCGCGACCACGGCGCCGACCACGCTCTTGAGCGCCGAACCTGTCCGCGCCAGCCACCAGGCGATCGGCGTGCCGATGATCAGCAGGAGAATCGTCACCACCGTCGCCAGCTTGAGCGTCAGCCAGACGGCGGCGAAATCCGCAGCAGCGCTGTCCATCCTGGCTAACCGGATTCCATCGTGACGGCGACATCACGCGGACGAGCAAAATAGGGCGCGCTGGTGACGAGAATCTGCGCACCCGCCTCGGCGTAGGCCGCCGCGTTGCCGACGTCGATGCCACCGGCGGCGGCGATTTTCGTCACCTGCCGGCTGGCTGCGGCATGGGCAGCGATCTGGCGCAGAGTATCGACCGGCATTTTTTCGAGTTGCAGGATATCCGCTCCGGCGTCGATCCAGCGGCGTGCTTCGCTTTCGCTATCGACTTCGACGACGATTGCCCGCTCCGGCCAGCGATGGCGCAGGCGCTCGATCGTCGTGCCAGGGGCCTCATCGCGGAGGAAGGCCCGGTGCTCGGGAAAGACGAGCAGCGTTTCCGACAGACTCGGGCGATGCGGTGATGCGCCGCCGCTGAACACGGCCTTGATCGCCGCCGCCTTGGTGCCGGGGAAATTCTTGCGCGTGCACACGACACTGGCCGCCGGGTGGCCGCGCCGCGCGGCAGCGACGATGGCGGCCGTACTGCTGGCGATTCCGGAAAGGTACTCCATCAAGGTCTGCGCCGTCTTCCAGACGAGGTGCAGACTGGCGGCGTCGCCGCCGAGACACAGGATCTCGTCACCTGCGGCAAGCGGACTGCCGCTGACGCGCAGCGGACCGACGGCCGTCAGCCCGCGCAGTTCGCCGAGACGCTGGGCTTCCTCGCTGCCGCAGAGCACCATTTCCCCTCTTGCCCGAAAAACCAGGTGGCCCGGCAAGTGACCGATGTCAAGGGCAAAAGTGGTGGCGTCGCCGCAGGGGCAGTCTTCCTGCAGCAGGGTTTCGAGAAACGCGTCGGGGAGTCGATAGGGGCTCATGGCTGACTTCACGCGGGATGACTCTCGGCAAGGGTGAAAAAACCACGCCCGGGCGGGCCGTCGATGTCGGTCTGGATGAAGCGATGAATCAACCAGGTCGGATCGTCATGTGGGCAGCGGGTCACAGCCCGTGGCTGACCCGTGTGGTGGAGGACGGCCATGGTCAGCGCAGTTCGTACCCGAATGACCGGATGATCGCCCTGGCCTTGTCGCTCTTGAGATAAGCGAGCAGCGCCGTAGCCGCTGGCTTGTCCTTGCCTCTGCCGAGCAGGACTGCGTCCTGGCGGATCGGCTCGTAGAGATTGGCCGGTACGCTCCACGCCGAGCCGGAGGCGATCCTGCCGTCCTTGATGACTTGCGAGAGGGCGACGAAACCGAGCTCGGCATTGCCGGTACTGATGAATTGGTGGACCTGGCTGATGTTTTCGCCCTGGACGAAGCGGGATTGCAGTGCCGACAGCACACCCAGCCTGGTCATGGTCTCGACGGCTGCCGCGCCGTAGGGCGCGGTCTTCGGGTTGGCCAGTGCCAGATGTTTGAACTTGCCGTTTTTCAGAACCTCGCCGCGCGGGTCGACCCGATCCGGATTGGCCGACCACAGGACCAGCTTGCCGATGGCGTAAGTGAAGCGCGTGCCGGCGACGGCGTGGCCCTCCTTCGCCAGTCGAGCGGGCGTCTCGTCGTCAGCCGAGAGCAGGACCTCGAAGGGCGCGCCGTTGGTGATCTGGGCGTAGAACTTGCCGGTCGCGCCAAAGGCCGGAGAGGCTTTGTGCCCCGTATCCTTCTCGAACTCGACAGCGATCTGCTGCATCGGCGCGGTGAAGTTGGCGGCGACAGCAACGTGGACTTCGTCGGCGCTGGCGCAGACGGTGGTGAACAGGGCAACAAGCAAGGGCGCAATTCGTTTCATCGGGGGTCTCCTTTCAGCGTCAAACGTACTTGCAAAGAATGACGGCAGAGGCCTTGAAGACGGCACAGGCCGGTTGACCGACGGCCAGCCCGAGGCGCTCGACGCTGTTGTGCGTGATCACCGCGCAGACCGTCTTGCCGCTCTTGATGTTCAAAGTGACTTCGGAATTCACCGGGCCGTCGTGGATGCGCGTGATTTCGCCCCACAGGTGGTTGCGCGCCGAGGTCCTGACCTGGGGGTCGTTCAACAACAGCACCGACGACGACTTGACCAGCGCGCTGATCTCCATGCCGATGGCCAGGCCCAGGGCTTCCGCCGAGTCGCGGGTGATGACAGCGACGATTTCGTTCTCGGCGTCGAGGCTGAGGCGGACCTCGAAGTCGACGTGACCCTCGCGCAGCCCAACGATGGGGCCGGCGAACTGGTTGCGGGCGCTGGTCTTCATCGACATGCGCCTGAGCAACTGGCGGAACTGATCGAAATCGCTGGCCTGGCCGTCGTTCATGCTCGTGCTCAGGGTCTCGAGCGCGGCCTGATACTGCGCTTCCAACGCACGATACAGCGCCACGACCTTGCGCCCGTAGTCGGTGATCTGCGTGCCGCCTCCGTGCCTGCCGCCGGTCGAGCGCACGACCAGCGCCTGGTCGGCGAGGTTGTTCATGGCGTCGATGGCGTCCCACGCCGCCTTGTACGAAAGCGGTACCACCTTGGCGGCCTGCGAGATCGAACCGTGCGTGTCGATCGCCTCTAGCAGGCGGATGCGGGTGTCGCCAAGAAAGGTGCCGAACTCGGTATCGACCTCGAGTTTGCCGCGCAGGCGATGTGTATTCATCAGTCTCGCAATGTAACTATCTATATAGCGAAAGCCGCCGCGCCGCTTGGCGTGGCAGACCGCCCCGAAAATATCGGGGCGTTATGGTTGTGCTGATCGAAGGGCACCTCTAAAGTGTTCGCAACCCGACATAACACGTTACCTATAAAAGTATATAGCGAGAATCGGGCCAGATCCCTCAAACCTTCCAGGAGAAGACGGTGAAAGTCAGCGCACGCAATGTTTTCAAAGGAAAAATCACCGCTTTGGTCGATGGTGCGGTGAATGCCGAAGTCGAACTGACACTGCCCGGCGGCGACCGGATTGTCGCGATTGTTACAGAAGGCAGTGTCAAGTCGCTCGATCTGGCGGTTGGCCAGGAAGCGATTGCCTATGTCAAGGCGCCGTGGGTCATCATCCTGGCCGGCGAACCGGACGTGCGCTTTTCGGCGCGCAACCAGTTGACCGGCCAGGTCAGCAGCGTGCGCAAGGGGGCAGTGAACAGCGAAGTGGTGATTGTCTTGCCGGGCGGATCGACGGTCTATGCCGTGGTCACCAACGAGGCGGTGCTCGAACTCGGTCTGAAGGAAGGTGTCCCGGCGACGGCGCTGATCAAGGCCAGCCACGTCGTCCTCGGCGTTCCGGTCTGAGCGGCAGTGCTTTCAACCTCATCCATGGCACGGACTCGCGTCATCCTGTTCGGGTCCTGCGCGCACGACACAGGCGACGAAGGTTCGGACCTCGACCTGGTGGTCATCGAGGGGAAGTCCCGGACAAGGCGGCAGAATACATGCGCCTGATGGAGGCCGTCGGCAGGGTTGCGCCAGGGGTTGGCCTGGACTTGCTGATTTACCCTATGAGTGAATACGAGCGGCGTGGGCAGGTTCCCGGCACGGTGTTGTTCGAGGCACGCGTCGAAGGACAGGTGTTGCATGACGCCCTCCATTGGGGAAGCCCTCCGTCTGCTGCGCCTTGCCCAGCGCGATCTGCAGATCTACCGCATCCTCGCTGACCATCCAGATAGCTTCCTGGCCGCCACATGTTTCCACGCCCAGCCTTGGCTGCCGCTGGGTCGGCAGTGAGCATCTGTCAAACGCCAAGATCTTGCTGATCGTCCCGCAAGTTTCCCGGCAAGGCTCCCGGCGCCGAGTGGATGTGCAGGTCGCGCTGCGGGTACGGGATTTCGATCCCGTGCTCGCCAAGGACGCGGGCGATCTCCCGATTGATCTCGTGCTGTACCGGCAAGCGCTTGTCGAGCGAACCAACGAAGGCGCGAATCTCGAAGTCCAGCGAACTTTCGCCGAAAGCCACGAGGAAGACCGAAGGCGCCGGATCCTGCAGTACCTCGGGATTGCCGCGCACGACTTCGAGGATCGCCCGCTGCACCAGTCCAATATCGCTGCCGTAGCCGACACCGACCTTGATCAGCAGTCGGATGATCTGATTCGACAGCGTCCAGTTGACGACGTGACCGGTGATGAAGGCCTTGTTCGGGATGATCACTTCCTTGTTGTCGAAGTCGATGACCGACGTTGCCCGTGCGCGGATGCGCGCGACCTTGCCGGAGACGTCGCCGACTGTCACCACGTCACCGATGCGGATCGGACGCTCGGCAAGCACGATCAGCCCCGACACGAAGTTGGCGACGATCTCCTGCAGACCAAAGCCGAGGCCAACGCTGAGCGCCGTGACCAGCCACTGCACGTCCTCCCAGCCGATGCCGAGCAGGCGGCTCGACGACACGATGCCGACGGCAGCAATGGCGTAGCGCGTCACCACCGTGATCGCATAGCTTGCGTCGGCCTGCATGTCCAGACGCTGCAGGAGCACGATGTCGAGCAGCGCGCCGACCCGCTGCACCAGGATGGCGGTGATCACCAGAACGAGTAGCGCCAGCAGCAGACGGCCGACGGTGAGCGCGTGCGTCACCTCCTTGCCGCCAAGGCTGTCGGTGTAACTCCAGAGTTTGTAGTCGGTAATCGCCCCCAGCGTTGCCACCGCGTCCCGCCACACCCACCAGAGCGCGCCGACGAGCAGCAGGGAGACGATGAAATCGAGCAGTGATCGGGTCTCCTCGCCGAGAGCCGCAATGTCGAGCCGCGGTCGCCGCGGCGCGCTGCTTTCATGCGCGACCGTTCGCCCGGGCTCGCCGGTGGTTGCGGACTGCTTCGCCGGCGTGCCCTCCTGTGTACCCCCTTCCCCATCCTGCTCCCGGGCGAGCCGCTGGCGCTGAATCTGCACCCACAGCGCCATCAGACCGTAGAGAACCACGGCCCCCAGCACCAGAAACAGCGAATGGACGAGTCGTCCGAAGACGTAGCCGGCCGCGACAAAGTAGCCAGCCAGCGCCAGTAGCGCCACGCCGCAGGGAACGCCGACCAAAGCGACCAACCATACAGGGCGCAGCCGTACCACCCAGGTGCCGGGCGCGTACTCGCTAAACCCGCGCATCAACGCGCCGCCGGGCAGGAGGACGCGAAAGAAGAACCCGGCCAGCGTCAGCACTGCCAGGCTGAGGGCCAGGCGCGCGAGACTCTCCTCGTTGGCAAACGGTGCGTGCGCCATCCCGTTCAGGCCGGCCACGAAAATCAGTGGCACGAAGATGACCAGACCGCGGCGCAACTCGCGCGCCGTGGCCGCCATCAGGGCTTCGTCCCAGCCGAAGTGGCGAACGGCAACCCCATTCTGGTCGAGCAGCCAGGCGCTGATCAGCAGGGCCAGCAACAGCCGGCCGACCTGGTACAGCGCTTCCGCCAGCGCGCCGACGAAATCCAGGCTCTCGGGGGCACCCAGCAACGTGCCGGCCGCCGCCCACATGAGCAGCGGGAGGGGCAGCGCAAGCAGGCAGGTGACCGCCAGAGCCGCCAGGGCGTGCCCGATCCGGTAGCGATCGACCATCAACGCAGCCGGCGACAGGGCCAGCAGTGCCCGCCGCAATCTGCCGCGCAGGGCCAGCAGGAGCCCTGCTGACAACAGCGCCGCTGCCGGCCAGAGCGGCTTGCGCACCAGTTCCGCCTGCATCGCTGCGGCAGCCTCCTGCCAGTGGGCGGCCGAGAACGTCCACCGCAGCGCCGGCGCGAGTTCGGCAAGCGTTTGTGCGGTCGGTGGCGCGGGCGTCCAGAACAGCAGATCGGTCAACTGCGTACGCGCGGCGTCGGCTTGTTTCTGCAGCGCGACCGCCTCATCTCCCGCCTCGTTGAGCGTCTTGCGCAGTTGCTCCTGCTCGCCGGCCAGCCGCTGCAGCAGGTCGCGCTGTTGCCGCAGCGCCGCCGACAGCGCCCGCTTCAACTGTGGCAGTTCCTCGTCGGCGAACGGCGGCTGGACTTTCGCCAGCAGGCTGTCGATCACGGCATCGCGATCGTCGAGCCGGTGCAGGGCGCGCTCGACAGCCAGTTCGGCATCGCTGGCGGCGGCCAGAAGCTCCATGCGGCGCGCCTTGCCGGCAGCCAACTGCTCGGACGTCGGCAGCCCGCGCAGATACTCCCTGAGCGTCTGTGCGAATTCCTCGCCGAGGGCCTGCACGCTGGCACGGCGTTCAACCCAGCGCATCCTTTGCTCGAGGTCGGTCTGCGTTCGGCGCAAGTCCGCCAGCGCTTTCTTTGGTTCCTCGATCGCTATCGTCGCCTCGGCGATGCGGTTCGAGATCTCTTCGTTCCTGTCGGCGACGGCGCGCAGCGGATCGCCCTGTTGGGCGAAGCCGGCACCAGCAGGCAAGGCGACAACGAAGGCCAGCAGCAGGACTGGAAAGCGCGTTCGCAGCCATCGGGAGACATCGCAAAGCCAGCGCCCTGCCCCGTACGATGCCGTCCGGCGCGTGCCTCTCACAACCCGGCGCCCCAGCGATACTGCCAGGCAATCCCGATCAGGTCGTAGTTGTTGCCGGTACGTGCCGATACGCCACTGCTCCCGTACAGCTTGACAGAATTGCGCACGTCCACGGGGAAAGCCAGCGTGCCGCCGAGGCGCCAGTTCTGCTGGAGATCATCCTTCGTCACGCCGTTGACCGTCGTGCGGCCACCGGTGAAGTAGGTTGCATCGAGCGAACCCCAGATGCCCGAGCGGGAACCGTAAATGACATGCCCCTGCAACGAGTAGATGGGATCCTGCGACCGGGTACTGCCTCCGAAGAAGTCCTTGTTGTCTGCGAAGAAGGTTCCTGCGGCCTGGAACTCCACGGTCCACGGACCCGCGGCTTGGGAAATCCCTACCTCGGGCTTGAACGACCAGCGGTTGGTGCCGATGTTCACCACCCGGCTGGAGTCGTACTGGCCCCAGGGCACCGAGACCTGCAGGCTCGCGCCGACGATCAGGTCCTGCTCGTAATTCCTGAATTCCTGCAGCGTCAGCGCCGGCGCCCCGTAAAGATTGACCGACAATCGGAACCTCGCATCGGCCAGACCATTGGCCTCGCGGTCGACGGGCTGACCCGCAAGCTCGGCCGTTCCCGAAAGCGAGGTATAGGGCACGATGGCGTCGAACTTGCCTGACTTGCCCCACAGATCAAGGACGCGCGCATACGCCAGGACAAGGCTGGACGTCCTCAGGCGCGCGTTTTCCACGGGCAACGAGGCGTCGAACGGCACCGCACCTTCCGTATAGGCATAGCCAGTGATCAGGAAGTTCACACCAACCGGGGCGTTGGAATAGGCGCGCGGCTCGATGTCCTGAGCTTTCGCTGCACTGCTGGCGCCAATGCCAAGCCAGAGTGCCACGACTGCCAGGAAACCTTGTAGACCAACGTTACGGCGAATTCCAGCAATGTGCATACGACGTACCGGCCGAGGGTGTAACTCCCCCTCTCGCGGACATCCGCTTAATTAAGATCCCCGTCCTTCCAGAACTTGGTCCCCTTGACCGCGACTCCGGCCTGCAGACCGTTCTTGGTGAGGGTGTAGTACGCCCCGCCAGGGCCGCCGCCGCCCGCCACGCCGGCCGACTTGCCGCCAGCGCCGGCCTGCATCCCGCCGCCGCCGCCACCTTCCCAACCCTTGTTGACGAACCAGTCCATCGACTTTGGAGACGCAAAGATGATCAGGGTCTCGCTTTCCGCAATCCCGACCTCGGCACCGGCGCTCGCCTGTGCCATCGCCATGAAGGTGTCCTTCTTCGTCTTGTTGTTATGGACCAGTCCCTTGCCACCGGCACCGCCAACCAGGAAGCTCAGCCCGTAAGTGGTGAACACGCCGTAGCCTGGAGCCTTGGCAACCTGCGCCCTGAGCTCCGGCTGCGCGGCATAGAACTTCTCCAGCGAGGCCTGGGCGACCGTGCGGATCTCGGCCTGCTTGGCGGCCTTGTCGTCAGCGGCCAGAGCGCCACCGGACAACAAGGCAAGAGTGATTACGCCATTCATCAAGAGGTGGTGCAGTTTCATGGTCAGACTCCTTGGTTTGGTAAGTGGCTCAACGACAGCCAAGACATGCTAGCCACCCGGCCAGGGGCGGTCAAGCTGCGCTCGCTCCCGCTTGGCGCGAGAGTTGCCTGTGGAAACGGGAACGAGCTTGGCCGGTGCCGCCACGGCTGCCGCACTGCGCGGACGCGGTGGCTGCCCGGGAACGTGGCGCGACAGGAGGCACTGCTGGACCCCACTCACGGGCGCTGGCACGTCACCTGGAGACGGCGCGATGGATGCTGCCGCTGCCGAGATTGAAGCAGAAAGGGCCCCGGCAGGGGCCCACCAAGCGACCGGGCGCCAAGCACAGGCCGGGCTGCTTAGCGGCAGACTCGCCGACCGTCGACCATACGACATTCCGGCGTCGCACGGACCTCGGCGTCACGCGCCACGGGAACCTCCCTGGCAGGGGCGACTTCAACCCCCCGTGCGGGAGCTACTTCAACCCCGCGCGCCGGAACGGGCTCGACCGGCTTGCGGACCTCCACAGCGCCTCGCGATGTTTCACACTCGGCACGACGAACACCGTCTACGCATTCCACCGCGTAAGCACCGGGAGCAAACGTCATCGCCAGCATCGCAGCAGACAAGATAAATGCTGAAGCTTTCATCGTTTCATCCTCTAAATTGACTTTCAGGTTCTTGCATTGCGCCCGCTCCGGGAAGCGGGGTCGACCTCCCTCTCAGGGAGTTGGTACAACGCGGTAATAGACACCGTTGGCGCCATACATCGGCTTGAACCACGTGTTGCCAACGATGTAGTACGTGGCACCCCCGACGTTCGCAGGCGACGCCCCAGACGGCAGCACTGCGTAGTTGACGCCCATCGCGTAGGCCACCGGCGCACTGGCGGCACCCGCCGCGACGCCGGCAGCGTAGGCGGTCGATGTCGCCGCCGCCGTATTGGCCGACGCCACTGCCGCTCCGGCGGCCACGCCGACCACCGCCCCGGCCGCAGCAGCGCAGCCGTAACAGCCCGACGAATAGGCCGGTACCGCGACCGGCGGATGATAGACGGGATACGCCGGGTAGGCTGGCGGCCGATATCCCGGGTAGGCGGGGGGCCGGTAGGCCGTCGCCCCATATGCATCGGTATGCTCGGTGCCGCCACCCCAGGCGTGGGCGGTGCTGCCGCCGTAGGCGTTGGTGTGCTCGGTGCCCTCGCCATAGGCGTGCTCCGAACTGCCACCGAAGGCGTTTGTGTGCTCGGTGGCGCCGGGAACGTGCGCGGTCGAACCGCCGAAGCGGTTGGCGCTGGCCCATGCCATGGCCTGCGACGAACACAGGGCGCCGGCCAGCAGGATCGATATGCCGATAAGTGACTTGCTCATTTTCGCCTCCATTCTCACTGCGACTTGGTTGCGGGCTTGGGCGACTTCGCGACCGGTTTGACGCCCGGCGGCGGCTTTGCGGCCGGATGCGCGAAGTCGATGCGCCGAGCATCCTTCGCCTTCGCCGTGCCAAAGGCATCGGCCGCGATTGCCGGATCGAGCTGCCAGTTGGACAGTTCCATGTCGTGACGCAGGCGCAGCGGGTCGGCACGGAAGACGGCGCGGATGCGGCGCGGCAGCTTGTCGTCGGCACCCACCCACATCTGCAGGAAAACGTCGTCGTTGGCCCAGGCAACCATGTCGGTCTTGACCCCGCCAACCAGTCCGGACGGACCGACGTAAAACGCGAGCTTGGTGCCGTCGGCGATCGCGGCAAATGGGTCGGGAAGCAGCAAGTCGGTGAACGGAAAGTAGATGGCCGCCTTTTCAAACGCCATCCTCAGCGCTGCTTCGAGGGTCGGCGGCGCCTCGACGATGGCGACGAGGTTCTCGGCCGGCGCGAAGGCAACCATGGTCCTGCCATCGAGATAGAACTCCGAGGCCGGGCCGTCGCCCAGGTTGATGACCCGGAGCCTTTCCGGCCGCTGCATCACGACGTCGTAGCGCGACGTGAACACAAGGGGCGGGCCGAGGCGGCTGGGATGCTCGTAGCTGACGGTGGCGGTAAAGGACATCGCCTTGGCCGCTGCCAACCGGGCGCTGGTCGCCTTGAGCAGGTCAACCGCGCGCGCCTCAAGTGCCGGCTTGTCGACCGGCGCCGCCTTCTTCTTGACCGCCGGCTTGGCCGGCTTGGCGCCGGATGGCGCCGTCTGCGCGCTGGCGCCGGTCACCACCAGCAGGCTCAGGACCAGGGCGATGCCGGTCTGACGAATGAAGTGGTTGGTCACAAGGTTCATGGAATCATCCCGCATTCGAACATCTTGTTGACGATCGGGGCTGCCACCTTGTCGAAGAAAGCCTGACGCATTTGCGGATCCTGCTGCAGCATCTGGATGACGCGCTGTTCCATCTCCGGCTTCGGCTGGCCCTGCTTTTGCGCCTTTTCCTGCCATAGCTGCTGGCAGGTCGAGGTCTGGTACTTCTCGATCACCTTGCTGGCGACACGATCCATGATTGGATATTGCGCGTGGGCAGTTCCGGCAACAAGTGTCGCGGCCAGGGCTGCAATAATCGTGAGTTGTCTGGTCATCATGAACTCCTGGGTTTATGGATCCGTCGTTCAGAACTTCATATCGGTGAGGACGATTTCGATACGGCGATTTTCCTTGCGTCCGGCAGCAGTGCTGTTGGGCGCAACCGGTTGGTACTCGCCAAAGCCGGAAGCCTCAAGCCGCGTCGGATCGATGCCTTTTGCCTGCAGGAAACGTACTACGTCGCTCGAACGTGCGGTAGAAAGTTCCCAGTTGCTTGGATAGCGCTGGCGCAGTTCGTAGCCAATCGGCTCGTTGTCGGTATAGCCGCGGACGACAATGCGCTTGTCGGTGACGCTTTGCAGCGTGCCGACGATCTTCTCCAGCGTCTCGCGGCCCTTGGCATTCATCTGGGCACTGCCGGAAGAAAATACAATCTCGTCGATCAGTGTGACAGTCAGTTGGCCCTGTAGCTCTTTGATACGCACTTGATCGGCCTGAACTTCTTTCTGGAGCTGTGCACTGAGTGCCTGATAGGTACGGCTCTGGCCGGCGTAGGTATTCGCCGTCTGTACTTCCTGGTTATATGTACTCTGGCTGACGCAACCGCCAAGGGTGGCGGCCAGAACGACTGTGATGAGCGTTTTCTTGAACATTTCTGCCTCCTGCGGTTAGGCGTGAAATCCACGCCGATGAATCATTTGGGGAACATCTCATGATCGCTAGCGAAAAAACACCTCACTCACCTTGCACGCGTGAAATAGACGTCGAACTTCTGCTGCGCCACCGCCTGGAAATAGACGCCCTTCAACACGTCGGCTGCCGGGTCGTAGGTCAGGGTGTAGGTCGATCCGTTGTAGCCAGCGGCCCGCAGTTCGAAGAAGAGCTTGATGACATTGCCTTCGCGCGTCGCTTCTGCCCTGGAAAACGGCAGCGGGTTCGGATTGGCGTAAGCGGCGTCGAGCTTGCCGCTGGCATCGATGCTCCTGATGTTGATGACGTAGCCGCCATCGGGCCTCACCCAGCGTCCCGGCAGGGCCGAAAAAGCGGATTCCGACTGGATTGCCGCCTTGGGGACAAGCTGGGCAACGGCCGTCGCCGGGATGGTTCCGATTGCAACGGTTAAGAGTGAGAGGTAGAGCGCAGCCGCTGTTTTCATGGTTCCCCGCCAGATCGAAATGGACGCGGCTGGCGCCCCCATCGGGACGCCAACCGTTTCGCTTACTTGTTTGTCGGCGGCTTACCGTCCTGCGCCTCAGCCATTGCCGTTTCCAGCTTCTTGATGTCCGCCGGCGACAACTGCGGCCGGTCGACCTTGATCGTCAGCTTGTTGAGCTTGGCGGTCAGCGCGAACGGCGGCTTGTAGTCGGCGTCGTTGACGCCGGTGAGCGTGTCCGAACCGATGTCGAAGCTCTCGTCCCACTGCAGGATCATCGGCAGCGTTTTCTCCATCGTGATCGTCTGCACCACCTTGCCGTCCACCTTCAGGACGCCGGTGCCGGGCCGGCCGAGGCCGCTCATGTTGTTGAACGCCAGCGTCCCGACGCCGAGACCGTCATACTTGAAATCGAACTCCAGCGTGTGCTGGCCCGGGGTGAGCGCCTCGGCGCCTTCCCACTTGATGCGCTTGAGGTCGACCAAGTTCCACAGGAACACCGGCTTGCCCTTGAGCACGTAGAAGCCGTATCCCCCGAAGCGTCCGCCCGAGGTCAGGATCATGCCCTCGGCGCCGCCCTGGGGCACAGTGATGTCGGCGGTGATCGTGTAGGACGAGTTCAGCAGGAACGGCGAGTCGCCCTGCGGCAGGCCGACCATCGGTCGCGTGTAGACAAATTCCGTCCGGCCGGCCGTGATGTTCGGGCGTGGCGCGACGATGCGGGCCGCCACCGACGCATCCAGCGGCAAGACCTGGTGCTTCTTCGCTTCAGCAAGGAACTTCTGGCGCATTTCCCTGACCTTCTGCGGGTTCTGCGCGGCGATGTCGTTGGTCTGGTTGAAGTCCTTGCCCAGGTTGTAGAGCTGGAAGACCTGGTTGTTCAGCGGATCGGGGTTGGCCGCGCCGAAGGCCTGCCACGGTGCGCGGTTGACCTTGGTGCTGAGGAGCCAGCCGTCGTCATAGAGCGCCCACTGGCCCATCATTTCGAAGTACTGCGTCTTGTGCCGCGACGCGACCTTGGCATTCGCCGGGTCGAAGGTGTAAACGAAGCTGGTGCCCTCTATCGGCGCCTGCTTGATCCCATCGACCATCTCCGGCGCCTTGATACCCGCCGCTTCGAGGATGGTCGGCACGACATCGATGACATGCACGAACTGCTCGCGCAGGGCGCCCTTGTCCTTGATGCGCGCCGGCCACGAGACGACCATGTTCTGGTTGATGCCGCCGAGGCGCGAGGCGTTCTGCTTGAACCAGTCGAAGGGCGTGTCGAAGGCCCACGACCAGCCGGCCGACATGTGGTTGTAGGTCTGCTCGGTACCCCAGACGTCGTACCACTTCAGCTGCACGTCAGCCGGCAAATCGCCGACGCCGTTGAAGAAGGCGACTTCGTTCGGCGTGCCCATCGGTCCGCCTTCAGCGCTGGTGCCGTTGTCGCCGTTGATGTAGATGACCAGCGTGTTGTCGAGCCTGCCGAGATCCTGGAAGTGCTGGATGACGCGACCGATTTCGTTGTCGCTGTAGGCGGCGTAGGCAGCGAAGACCTCGACCTGGCGGATGAACAGCTTCTTCTCGTCGGCGCTTAGCTGGTCCCAGGGCTTCAGCATTTCATTGGGCCAGGGCGTCAGCTTCGCATCCCGGGGAACCAGGCCGAGCTTCTTCTGGTTAGCGAAGATCGTCTCGCGCAACTTCTCGTAGCCGCCGTCAAACAGCTTCATCGCGCTGATCTTGTCCACCCACTCCTTGGTCGGGTGGTGCGGCGCGTGCGTCGCGCCCGGCGCGTACTTGATGAAGATCGGCTTGTCGGGCTGCGTCTGGTGGATGCGCGTCATGTAGTCGATCGCGTCGTCGGCCATACCGGTGATCAGGTTCCAGCCCGGTTTGCCCTGGAAAGGATAGATCTGCGTCGTGTTGCGGAAGAGGTTCGGCTGCCACTGGTTGGCGTCACCGCCGACAAAGCCGTAGAAGTACTCGAAACCCATGCCGGTTGGCCACTGGTCGAAGGGCCCGGCCTGGCTGGCGGCGAAGGCCGGCACGTTGTGGTCCTTGCCGAACCACGAGGTGGCATAGCCGTTGTCGAGCAGCATGCGGCCGATCGTTGCCTTGTCCTTGCCGATGATGCTGTTGTAGCCGGGGAAGCCGGTCGACTGCTCGGAAATCACGCCGAAGCCCGCCGAGTGGTGATTGCGCCCGGTGATCAGTGCGGCGCGCGTCGGTGAGCACAGCGCGGTGGAGAAAACCCGGTTGTAGCGCAGGCCTTCGCTCGCGATGCGGTCCATCGTCGGCGTCGGGATGACGCCACCGAAGGTGCTCGGCACGCCGAAGCCGGCGTCGTCGGTGATGATCAGCAGCACGTTCGGCGCGCCCTTCGGCGGCACGACACGCGGTGCCCACCAGGCCTTCGAGTTCAGCGCATCATCCTTGATGACGCCACCGAATTTCGGATCGGGTGGCGGCAGTTGCTTGTTGCTGACCGTGGTTGTGGCGCTGGGCGAGCCCAGGGTGCCGGTGACCTGCTGCCCGAGCGCCCAACCACTGGTGGCTAGAGATGTCGCAAGGACTGCAACAAACGCCAGCAAACGTAAGCCTGATTGCATGTCAGCCTCCTTGGAGAAAAAACCTGGTGAAAAATCTAGAAGTGGAAGGTGGCGCCGAGGGCCAGGCCGGTGAAGCGGGTGTCAATGCCTTCACCCCTGCCGGTAAAGTCGTACGACAGGTTGCGCAGCGCCAGCGTGACATCACCCCAGCCGTAACGGTAGCCCAGAGCGATCATTGCCTGCCAGGTCGTGTTGTCGGACCCGGAGCCGATATCAAGGTAGTAGGGCATGAAGACGCGATCATCGTCGCTGAGACTCACCTCCCCTTTCACGCCGGCGATCACATCCCACTTGTTCATGCTCGCCGAAAGCGTGCGCTGGCGCCCCGGGAGCAGGCCGGCCGCACCGCTGATGCTCCAGTCGAGCGTCTGGTTCATGTACAGGTAGCGCGTGCCGGCAAAAACATCGAGATGAGAGGCGCCGCGGCGCCAGGCTGTGTAGCTGCCGGCAAGTGTCCAGACGTCGGACTTCAAATCCATCGTAGCGCCCAGATCGGCCACCGGCAAGGCAGCCCCTCCCGGCCCCCTGACAGTTCGCACGCCGGTGTCCTGTGCCTTGAGCTTCATGTAGATGTAGTCGGTGAACACCGACCAGTCGCCCTTGCGCGCCTCTCCAGCGATCATGAATGCAAACGAGAGGTCGTCGAGGTAGTCGTTCGGGGTAGTGTGCATGGCGGTGTCCACGCCGCCCGAGATGCCGAATGGTCCGTTGAACGACGCGCTGTTGTAGATCGTCGGTAGCCACGCGTAAGGCGTCAGGCTGAAATGCCACTGACCGTCGAAGCGGCTTGCTCCGACAAGGTCATCGGCGGCCGCCGCCGGTGCCACCGCTGCCAGGCTGAGGGCACCGAACATGACGCCGGCAACGCGATGCCTGAAGAGTTTTCCTGTCTCCATCCTTGCTTTTCCCTCCGGTTGGTGTTAGTCACGGTGCTGGCTTGCCGCCGGGCTGGCTACGGAACCTGACCGGCCGGTGGATCATTGCGGGACAAGCAAAGGTTGCCGCAGATACCACAGCCATTCCACGTCGTCGACCCATTGGCAGAAGCTGGCGTATCCGAACCCCTCGCTGTTGCGGACGTTCGCATTATCATGCTTCTACCCGGGGCCGTGTCGCGACTATTCGCGACAGAAGATATACAATTCACGACAGATTGACGGCGTTCGGGTAGCGGGCACCCTGGACAAAGCGCAATTTTCGAAAACGGGAGCAGACGGTTGCGAGCTAAGAGAGCGTTTGACGAGGCGGTCGTTCGCGTTGGTGGGGCGGCAGCGATTCCTGCGGTGCTGCGCGACCACCGCGTCGACCCGGCGGAACTACTCGCCGAGGCCGGGATCAGCCCAAGCCTTTTCGATGACCCCGACAACATGATTCCCTTCGTCAGCCTGGGCCGTCTGGTTGCGATCTGTGTCGCCAGGACCGGCTGCAGCCATTTCGGACTCCTGGTTGGTCAGCAGGGCGGTCCTGCGTCGCTCGGTCTGGTCGGATTCCTCGTGCAACACTCGCCGGACGTCGAGACCGCCCTGCGCACACTGGTTCGCTATCTGCACCACCACGACCGCGGCGCAGTGCCGACGCTGGTGATCAACGGAAACTCGGCGCTCTTCGGCTACGCCATCTACCAGCCCGCTGTCGAGGCCGCCGAGCAGATCGCCGACGGGGCCATCGCCGTCGCGTTCAACATCATGCGCCGGCTGTGCGGGCCCGGCTGGCAAGCCAGCGAGGTTCTCTTTGCCCACCGGGAACCGCCCGATATCAGCCCGTTTCGCCGCTTTTTCCAGTCGCCGCTGCGCTTTGACGCCGAGCACAACGCACTGGTTTTCCCCGCCGAGTGGCTGACACGCCCTTTGGCAGCAGCGGACCCCGACTTGCGTCGCCTGCTGCAGAAGCAGATCGACGAACTCGAGGCAAGAACTGCGGGTGACTTCCCGCACCAGGTGCAACGAGTGCTGCGGACTGCGCTATTGACGCACGGGGCTGCGGCGACCGAAGTCGCTGCCCTTTTCTCGATGCATGTTCGTACCCTGAACCGCCACCTGCGGGCCTGCGGAACCACCTTTCAGCAACTCTCCGACGAGGTCCGCTTCGAGATCGCCCGGCAGATGCTCGATGATTCGACAATGACGCTGAGTGAAATCGCCGCGGCACTCGCTTACGCCGATGCCAGCGCCTTCAGCCGGGCGTTCTCACGCTGGAGTGGCGTCACGCCCGGGCGCTGGCGAGTCCGCCGGCCAGCCTCGCCCGGCGGCGGAAGCTAGCACGCGACCACAAGCGCCGCGGCCAGCGGATCCCCTGACCCGGCAGGCAGACTGGCTGCCGCGCCGATCGCAAGCTAGCCGAGCGCTTTCATACGCTTGCTCGCCACGCTGCCGGAGGCGCTACTTCACGGAAGGCTGGCTCGCCGCCGCACCGCCGCGCGACGGGTCAGGCACGATTGCCGCCCCGACGTCCTTCAGCAGTCGCTTGAATTCCGGCGAATCCATGATGATCGTTCCGGCCGCGGCGCGCAGGCGATCGACGGCCTCGGCGGGTAGCACGAAGGAGGTCGGCTGTTCATTGAGGTAAGCGAGTTCCGCCGGGTCCTTCAGCGCCGAGAACGAGACGTCGATGACATAGATTTCAGCCCCCGGCACGCGAACGGCAGCGGCGACCGCGGGGTCCCGGTTGCTCGCCATCGCCGCCGAGTTTGCGATCAGGCGCGCGGTCTTCCAGCGGTGAGCCATGTCGCGCAACAGCTCGATCGCTTCGTACGAGTAGCGATCGATCGGCACGCCGGCTGACTTCAGCAGGATGCCGACAGTGCCCGGCGGGGTCTCGGATTCGTCCCAGTTGGTCGGCGGCGAGGACAGCGAATTGACGACGAAGACGATGATCCGGCGCGCGTCGTCGAGCGGCGTCGCGGCGCCAACTTCGTGCAGAGCCTGCGAAATTTCCAGCGCGTCGAGCACCGCGCGCATGCCGACGTTGTCGGAAACGCCGCCGTCCACGAGATGCAGGTAGGGGCGATGGACGCCGTCGTCGTAAGCCTGCATGTCCTTCAGCGAGCGTATCGCGCGCGCCGCCGGTCGCGGCGGTTCCTCGGCTTCGGTGAACGGCTTCACCCAGGCGGGAAAGCGCCTGTTGCAGGTGCCCGCGTAATTGTTCATCGTCACCGGCGACAGCACCACCGGCACGGCCGACGACGCGGCTGCGGCGCGCGACAGGGGAACGGCATTGAGGTCCGAACAGAGGATGTCGAAGGTCGTCTGGTTGAAGACAAAACGGGCACCGGTCGAGATGTCGGTCGCCGAGGCCAGAATCAGCGGACCGTGGCCCGCGTTCAGATCGCCAAAGGTGGCACCATTGAACAGGATTTCGTCGTACAACTCGGCCGCCAGTTCTGAACGGCCCCAGCCTGTAAACCACAGACTGCCCCAGTTGCTCAGGCTGAACGTTCGGGCAATGATCTCGCCCTGCACATCACGCTTGAGGAAGCGCTGCTCGTACTCGCTGAACAGTCTGTCGCCGTACAGACCATAGGCCAAGGCTGTGAAACTGCCGCCGGAGACGCCGGTGATGACATCGACCTGATCGAGCAGGCGAACGCGCTGGCCCTGGGGTCCAACGACCTCGGTACGGCGAAGAAACTCGAGGACGCCGTAGGAGAACGCCGCCGCGCGCGTACCGCCACCGGAGAAGGCGAGGATGACCAGACTCTCCTTCTGCTTGACACGCCCCAGGCGCGTCTCGAAGCGGTAGCCCGCGGCTGGGTCAGCCTGCGTGATCGGCGGGTTGATCGGTCGGCTGGCACAACCGCCGAGCAGGAGCAGGAGCAGGAACACAACAGCCAGCAGGCAGCGCGTAGGCAATGGAGTCATCGGTTTGGCCAAGTAGATCATGGAAGATGTGATTCTATCCTGTCTTATCCCTGCAGAAGTTCTTGCGGTGAACGCGATGCTCGTCCTCCACGACCCCGCAATTTCGCGTAGCCTGTACCCACGACAGGACAGCCATGCACAGCGAACCGACTTACCTCCACACGATTCAAATTGGCCCCAGTTGGCGGACGCGGGCGCTGAACGGCCTGCTGCGGCTGACGATGCGCCGGCGGCTGACCCAGGCATCCGATGTCGCCGCCTTGCGGCGTGAATACGAGGAGATCGACGCCCGCTATTTTCGCCTTGCGCCCGACGTGCGGCGCACGCCGGTCGACTGCGGCGGCGTTTCGGCCGAGTGGATCACAGTCCCCGGTAGCCGCAACGAGCGGGTCATCCTCTACCTGCACGGCGGGTCATTCGCGTTCCGCTTCCCCAACGCGCACGCGACGCTGGTGTCGCGCCTTTGTCGTCGCCTCGGCGCGCGCGCCCTCCTCCCCGATTACCGGCTGGCACCGGAGCACCCGTTTCCGGCAGCGCCGGACGATTGCCATCGCGCTTACCGAGCGCTCCTTGCACAGGGGCTAAGTCCCCAAGGCATCGTGCTCGCCGGCGATTCTGCCGGCGGCAATCTGGCGCTGGTGACGATCCACCGAGCAAGGGCGGCCGGCGAGCCTTCGCCGGCCTGCGCCGTGCTGCTCTCACCGGCGCTCGACTGCACGCTTACCAGCCCCAGCATGGCTGATTACGACGGCGAGGACCCGATGCTCCAGTTGAGCACCCTGCTGGTCCTGCGTCGGTGTTATGTGCAATCACCTCACCCGTATATCGACCCCGAGGTCTCACCGCTATTCGCCGATTTCCGCGGTTTTCCGCCGCTGTTCCTGCAAGCCGGCAGCAGCGAAATGCTGCGCGACGAAGCGGTTCGCGCCGCCGACAGAGCGCATGCTGCGGGGGTGGACGTCGAACTCGAGATCTGGCCCGGCGTGCCGCACGCATTCCAGATGGCGGAGTTTCTTCCCGAGGCGACCCTGGCAATCGATCACATCGCGCACTTCGTCGAGGTGCACACCGGATGGGGCGATGGGGATGCGCGGCCCGTTCCGGGTAACTGAACCTGATCAGGCGGGAGACAGATGCCAACGCTGATCTCAGGCAGAGATCCCGATGGAGCGGCCAAGCAAGCTGCGCGCGGTGGTGCGAAGTGCCCGTGCCGAGCGCCAACCGGATCGTCCGGGACAAGACCGCCACCCTGTTCTCGCCGGCGCTGAAGTACTGCGCCTGGTGCTCGATGCGGAAGTACAAGGCGGCAAAGCCCATGCCGCCAAACATAGCCTGCCTCGTCTGCCGGAGCTGTTCGAGGGGCTTGGCGCATCCAAAGGCACGCCTGGAGGCGATCACCAGCCGCCCCCTGTTGGTCGCCGGTGTCCGGCGCCTGACTCAGCACGCCAGCAAATCCCTACTCCTGCTCACACTTTCCCATGCGGCGGGGGATCAGATCTGGGCGATGATCGCCAGTATCCGCAAGGGTCTTGACCATGTTCCGGCAATCGCGCCTCAGTTGCCGACAGCCGTCCACTGGCCTGTACTGGTTCGCTATATCGTCGACAAAATCGTCCTTGGCTCGAACAACAGGTCCGAATCATCGCCCAGGTTCGCCGCGATACGGCCTTGTTTCTTCAACCTGAACCGGAGCGGAAACGCCGAGGACGCAAGCGCAAGTACGACCGCAGGATCGATGCCGAGGTACTCGAAGCCTTGCCGGTGGGGGAGATGGAACTGATGCTGTACAGCACGGTGCAGCGGATTCGGGTGCGCTCGGTCCTCGCCGTGGCGCGATTCCTGAAGGGGCTCCCGGTCCGCGCGGTGTGGTGCGAGATGTTCCTGCCCGACCACACCTGGTCGCGTCCGCGCCTGATTCTGGCGACCGAGACCGACCTCTAGGCACAACCGTTGGTGGAGATCTACGCCGAGCCCCTGGGTAACCATCCCCCGGCAGAGCCGGGGGGTTGCCCGTGCTGGCCAAAAGTCCCCGGGGCCGAGACCGTTTCCGGGGATTGTGTACAGCCACGTCAGGCCGATATTCCCTCACCACGTGCTGCCCGGGCCAGCAGCACGGTCAAGATCAAGTGCAGGACGACCGCCGGCCACAACAGAGGGCCGACCGGCCCGCCCGCAAAGCCGAGGTAGGCGAGATAGAGGGTGGCAGCCGCGCTGTAGGCCAACATGCCTACCAGCGGCGTGCCCGGCCAGCAGGCGACCGCCAAGGAGATGAGAGCGATGCCGGCCACCCGGGCGACAGGTATGGCGATGCCGGTCAGTTCCTCACCCAGCAACACCCGCCCGACCAGTGCTGGAACGATCAGCAAAGCCAGACCAGTTGATGCTTCACCGACGGCGGCGAAGGTCAGCGCTCCTTTCATGACACCCCCCAGCCTTGATCAATTTCGCACGCCGACACACTTATCACGTATTAGAACGCTGCTCACTTCTGGCAAGCATCTCATTTCGCTTAACGTCGATGAGGCGAGCCTACCGGGTGCGCAAGTGGAGGCGGTGGAAAGGGCTCGAGTTTGAAGGTCAGCTTGTCGATCGTTCCGGTGAACTTGAACGGGGAGTCGTAGCGGTACTCGACCATCGCGACGCCGGTGCGCGTGTCGAGGCCGACGTCGAAGGTCTCGTCCTCGGCGAAGGTGATCGGCGTGGAGTTGGGCATCGAGTTCCTCGCCACTTCCTTGCCGTCCACGTACATCACACCGGTCCCGCCCTTGCCCAGACCCGGCTCAGCGGACTTGAAATCGAAGACGATCGTGTGCTTGCCCGGGCTCAGTTCAGGCCCTTCCCAGATGGTGCGCTTGAGGTCGAGCAGGTTATAGAGGAAGACCACCTTGCCCCGCCCGACCCCGAGCTCGCCCTTGCTCAGGAACAGCCCGTAGCCACCAAAGCGGCCACCCTGGGTGACGATCATGCCTTCGCCGCCGCCCGCGGGGATCGTGACCTCGGCGGTGATCGTATAGGACTTGTTCAGGATGTGCGGCGCCGTGCTGCCGGGCACGTTGGCCAGCGTGCCCGAGTAGGTGAACTCGGTGCGCCCGGCCGTCAGGCTCGGCTTTGGCGCGTTCCAGCGTGCCAGTGTCGTGTTGTCGAGCGGCAGCACGCCGTACTTCGCCGCCTCGAGATAGAAGATGTTCTGCATCTGCTTGAGCTTGTCAGGCATCTTTGCCGCGAGGTCGTTGTTCTGCGTCGGATCCTCCATCACGTTGTAGAGCTCCCACTTGTAACCGGTGATCACATCGGGCGGCGGCTTGGTACTGAGCTCCCACGGCAGCGTCACCGGCGTCGTCGCCGCGACCCAGCCGTCATGGTAGATCGCGCGATTGCCGAGCATCTCGAAGTACTGCGTCGTGTGCCGGGTCGGCGCGTTGGCGTTGGCCTTGTTCCAGGTGTAGGCCAGGCTCGTGCCTTCGATCGGGAGCTGCTTGATGCCGTTGATCATCTCCGGCGCCGGGATGCCGGTGGCTTCGAGGATGGTCGGCACGATGTCGATGACGTGGTGGAACTGGCGGCGGATGCCGCCCGGGTCACCGATGCGGCCGGGCCACGAGATCGCCATGCCCTGCGCCGTGCCACCGAAATGTGACGGCACCTGCTTCATCCATTTGAACGGCGTGTCGAAGGCCCAGGCCCACGCCGCCGAGTAGTGCGGGAAGGTCTTGTCGGAGCCCCAGAACTCGTACCAGAGAAACTGGTCCTTGACCGGCACCGGGACGCCGTTGAAGGTCGTGAACTCGTTCGGGGTGCCGTTGACCATGCCTTCGGCACTCGCCCCGTTGTCGCCGCTGATGTAGATGATCAGCGTGTTGTCGAGCTGGCCCATGTCCTCCACGGCCTGGATGACACGCCCGATCTCGTTGTCGGCGTAGGCCTGATAGGCTGCATAGACATCCGCCTGCTTGATGAACAGCTTTTTCTCTTCCCAGCTCAGCGAGTCCCAGCGAGGCAGCTTGGCGCCGTTGTAGATGTCCTGTCCGTCAGGCCAGGGCGTCAGCTGAGCGTTGGGCGGCATGATGCCGAGCCGCTTCTGGTTGGCGAAGATCGTCTCGCGCAGCTTCTCCCAGCCGTCGTCGAAAAGGTGCATCGCGCTGATCTTGTCGATCCACTCCGGCGTCGGATGATGCGGCGCGTGCGTGGCGCCGGGCACGTAGTAGACGAAGAAGGGCTTCTCCGGTGCCAGTGCCTTCGACTGTCGCATGTACTGGATCGCCTCGTCGGCCATCGCCGTTTGCAGGTTCCAGCCCGGGTTGCCCTGGAAGGGGAAGATCGGCGTCGTGTTGCGGAACAGGTTCGGCTGCCACTGGCTGGCGTCGCCGCCGACAAAGCCGTAGAAGTACTCGAAACCCATACCGTTCGGCCACTGGTCGAACGGCCCGGCCTGGCTGTTCGCGAAAAAGGGCGTGTTGTGATCCTTGCCGAACCATGAGGTTGCGTACCCGTTGTCCCTCAGGATCGTGCCGATGGTGCCCTTCTCTATCGGGATGATCGAGTCGTAACCAGGGAAGCCGGTCGCGATCTCGCCGACCACGCCGAAGCCCACCGAGTGGTGATTGCGCCCGGTAATCAGCGCCGCGCGCGTCGGCGAGCAAAGGGAAGTGGAGTGGAAGTTCGTGTAGCGCAGGCCGCTCTTCGCGATGCGGTCGAGCGCCGGGGTCGGGATCACGCCGCCGAAGGTGCTGGGCGAGCCGAAGCCGTCGTCATCGGTCATGATCAGCAGCACGTTCGGTGCCTTCTTCGGCGGAACCACCCGTGGCGGCCACCACGGGGTCGATTCCGAGGCTCTTTGCTTGATCACCCCACCGAACTTCGGATCAGGCGGCGGTAGCTGCTTGCCGCTGATCGTGGTGGTGGCGCTGGCGGAACCCAGCACGCCGGTGACCTGCTGTGCCGATGCAAGACCAAACAACCCAATGGTGACTATCGCGGATAGGGCCAGTCCAAGGAATTGCTTTTTCATTGCTTACTCCAATGGTCGAATTTCGCGAGACTGAAACGCTTTGCTCCAAGCATTCTTCAAGTTCTCCAGAAATTTTCCGGTATGCGCCAGTGAATGATTCGCCTGCCACTGTATCAAGGTTGAGGCTGAAGTCCAGGGGGGGCACAGTGTTTCAGCATTTTCGGGCCAGGTGAGGTTTTCAGCCTAGGACAGATGACGACAATCAGTAGACATTTGACGACATTCCGATGATCATGCCGCATGAACAAAGCTCCCTCCCTGTTGGTGCGGGCCCGAGCGCTGACCGGTTTTGCCGAGCTCGTCAGTGATCTTGGCGGAGATGTCGACGGTTTGCTCAGTAGCGTTGGAATGACGACACAAATGCTTGCGCAACCGGAAGCGACGATCAGCATGCCCGGCGCCGTGACGTTGCTTGAAACCGCGGCATCACAGCTCGCTGCCCCGGACTTTGGCCTGCTCCTGGCGCAACGGCAGGATTTTTCGGCCCTCGGCCCCATCGCACTCATTGCCAGTCGCGCCAACACCGTGGGCAAAGCGCTGGTGGCGATCGCGCGCAATTTACCGTACCACGTGGCGCGTACCTCACTGCGGATGCAAGCCGGCCCCACAGCAGGACTCGCCTGGCTGCGTTACGAACTACCTCCCGAAATTGGCGGAGAGCAGCGGCAATCGGTGGAGATGTGCTGTCTGATGCTGATCCAGACGCTACGCATGCTCAGCGGCAATGCCGGCGCTGACTGGAGGGTGGTGTTAGCACACCGGCCCGGCTTCCCGCTGCCCCGCTACCGTGAAATCTTTGCCTCTGAAGTGGCGTGCCAGCAGTCAGGTAATGGCGTGATCTTTCCCGAATCTCTCCTCGAAAACGTGCTCGACAGTCGAAATCCTCAGATTCGCGTTGCCGTCGAGCGCTTTGTGGCTCACCTGATTCGACGCAGTCCGCTTGATCTGGCCTGCCAGATAGAGGAACTGATCGCTCGACAACTGGCCGACGGTGGCTGCAGCCTGACCGATATCGCCCGACAACTTGCGATGAACGAGCGCACCCTGCAGCGACGGCTTGATGCACAACAAGTCCGCTTCACGGACATCCTGGACCGCGTCCGGCGGAAACAGGGACGAGAGTTCCTGGCCCAGTCCGTTGCCCTTGTCGGAAGTGGCGCTTCTGCTCGGCTACAGTGCAGACTGTTCGTTGCCCTTGTCGGAAGTGGCGCTTCTGCTCGGCTACAGTGACCAGAGATCGCTCAGCCGGGCCTGTCGCCGCTGGTTCGACACGACTCCGGGAGCAATGCGTACGCATAGTTGAGCGGAGCGCTAATTCGAGGACAGGAGTCATCGCCTGTCAGCCAAGCCGCAAGCCCTGATCGTCAGCGATCTTCACCTCGGCGGTGGCAACGCGGACCCCGGCGACGACCATGCGTACCAGAAGCAGGAACTCGAGCGCTTCGTGCGCCAGCAACTGGCGTCGACCGCCGGCCAGGCGGGCCAGATCGAGTTGCTTTTCAACGGCGATTTTTCGCGTTCGCGCAGGCCAAACAGGAGGCCTACCGCAGCCGCTTGCCCGACTACTGGTGTTCCGCGCCGGAATCACTGGAGAAGCTCGAAGTCATCCTCGCCGGGCACGCCAACAGATTTGGGTGTGGATCTTTTCGGCCACGAGAGATCGCTTGCGGATCAGAGACATGATTTATCAGTGGGTGGTCGAAGGATGCCTCCGAGGTCGTATTTAAGGAATTGCAAACTGATTGGCGGGATGGGCACTCCGTCGACCCGGCCGACGCTCAGCGAACGAGCGACGTGGTGACCGTGTCCAGAGGAAAGGTACCCGCTGTTCCATTCTGATTCAGGTCAGGACCGAGCTGTCTTCGGAAGCGGTCCTCGAGGATGGTCAGAAATTGCAGCAGAGTTCCTCGGCAGAGATCCAGGTGCAGCGGCCAAACAAGCTGCGAGCGGTGATGCGGAGTGCGCGCGCCGAGCGCGAGCTGGTCTATGACGGCAATACCGTCACGCTCTACACGCCGGCGCTGAAATACTTCGCCACCACCGAATTGGCAGGCAATATCGGCGGCATGATCGATCAGCTCGAAGCCAGGTACGGTGTGCCGATCCCGCTTTCGGATCTTTTCCTCTGGGGCACCAATGCCGCCCCCCCGACAAGATCGAGTCGGCGATGAACGCCGGCCAGGATTTAATCGGCAAGGACTTGTGCGATCACTACGCGTTTCGCCAGGGCAAGGTCGATTGGCAGATCTGGATAACGACCGGCGACGCGCCACTGCCGCGCAAGCTGGTGATCACCAATCGGTCTGACGAAGCCCGCCCACAGTCCGTTTCCTATATGGCCTGGAACCTCAAGCCAACGTTCACGGATGCCATCTTCAAGTTCACGCCGCCCAGGGGTGCCCAGGCCATCGGCATCCGCCCGCTGAATACAAAATAAAGGAGCGCCAAAATGCAAAGGTCTTTGTACAAACTGTTTCTGGCTCCGTTGAGCGTTCTGCTCCTGGCCAGCTTCGCCCTGGCTCCCATGGCTGAGGCCCGCGGCGGTGGCGGCGGGCTCGGTGGTGGTGGTGACCGCGCTGGCGGCGGCCGCGACGTGCAGGTCAATAACGGCCAGCGCGACGTGCGCAACACCAGCATCAATAACGTCAATGTCAACCGCAACGTCAATGTCGATGTCGACCGGCGCGGTGATGGCTGGAACGACAACTATCACCCCGTCGCCACCGTCGTGGTGACCGCCGCTGTCGTCGGTTCGGTCGTACGAAGCGTGCCCCCCAACTGCTCGCCATACAACTACAACGGCATGGTGTATCAGCAGTGCGGCAGCAGCTGGTACCAGCGGCAGTACGTTGGCAACGACGTCCAGTATGTGGTGGTCAATCGACCGTACTGAGGTCCGGCAGCAGCTGGCGCGGAGGCCGCTGCCGGAGATCCGCAAGTTTCGCTAGGGAACGCTCCGCGTCGTCGGCCAGATGCTGTCCACCTGCAGCATTGCCACCCTTTCCGGCAGCGACCATAGGTTCGGCAGCACCGGCTGGACCCTGCTGGTGATCGACGGCCCGCAACGCCTTTTTTCCGGCGAACGACGGCTGGTAGCGCATCGAACTTGTGATCTCGGCCGCAGAGAGGACTTCCTGAAGGAAGGGCGACTGACGCTCGATGCTGCCAGCGCGAGGGGTCAGGAACTGGCACCCGCAGGAATGCAGGACGAGGAGTCGTTTCACGAAGCAGTCAAGGCGGTCCGGCGACTTCCGCTGAATTCTGAGAGGCGGTCGTCCTGGATGCCAACCCCTGCACGCACTTTGCTCGATAGGCGGCTATTGGCGCGCGGCAGGCCGCCAGCGCGCCCTCGGCTGCCAGGGAGCGAAGACGGCCGCCTCACCCGCGCCGCCAGCTTTTTCCACTTCGAACGTAGCACGATGTCGATCTTGCGGTTCCCGGCGCGTCCTCGCTGCGTGTCGTTCGACGCCACCGGCTGATATTGGCCATAACCCTCGGCAACGATGTTCCTCGGGGCCACGCCCTGTGCCTGACGCCGGCGGTGCGCCCGACGTCATACCTGGCAGGCTGCAAAGAGCAGCGCATTCAGACCCCGGCGGCGACCTTTGCCACCTGCCGGTAAGGCTCCAAGAACTCCACGGCACCATTGAAAATCAGCCCCATTCCCATGGCAGCGACAAAGAACCCGACGATGCGGGTCGCGGCATCGATTCCCTGCTTGCCCATCTTGCGCAGAATCGGCTTGGCGTAAATCAGCGACAGGTAGGTTACGAGCATGCAGGCGACGATCGCTGCGCTGGCAGCGAAAAAATGTGTCAGCTCCCCCAGCGACTGCTTGATCGTCGAAGCCATGCTGATCAGGGTCGCGATGGCGCCTGGGCCGAACATGATCGGCATGGCCAGCGGAACGAAGGCAACGTCTGTATTGCTATCGTCCGCACGCGGAATGATCCCGCCTGATGGCGGCGGATTGAAGAGTTCGAACCCGACTCGGGTAAGAATCACTCCGCCAACCACCCGCACCATGCTCAGGGAAACGTCGAAGAGGCGCAGCAGCACGGTGCCAAAGAGCAGAAAAAAGAAGCTGAGCAACAACGCGTAAATACAGGCCTGACGTGCCACCCGCCGCTGTTCCGCATCCGGCTTGCCATCGGTCAGGCCGAGATAGACCGGTATCGCCTCAAGCGGATTGATGATCGCCAGGAGGGTAGTAAACAGGCTGATGAAAAGGGTGATGGTGGGAGTCACGCGCACAGCACTCCAGTGGGAAATGAGGGAAGCCTCGAAAGGCCCGCCAGGCAGCACACAAAGCCAGCGCAGTCTGCCGTGTCGGCAACGGCAAAGCGGAAGGGTGCGCCGGCAGGCTATCACAAACGCCTGTGCTCTGGTACTCGCAGCGCTGCCAGCGGCATGCCCGGTTCCAGTCGAAGACCGGCCACCTCCGTGCTTACCCGCATGGCCCCAAAACGTCGCCAAGCGGCTTGGCCGCCGCAGGTCTGCCCGGCGCTGGCGTGCGACTACGTTGACCAATTTGGTGCAGCAGTCTCATACTCCATGACATGTTTCTCAGCTTCCTGTACCTGGTCTATGTTCTGCTGGCGGTCGCCGTGGCCTTGCGCATCTTTTCGCGCCGCAGTTCGCGCGGCACGGCGCTGGCGTGGCTGCTGCTGGTCATCCTGGTGCCGGCGGTCGGTGCGCTGGGCTATCTGCTGATCGGCGAACGCCGCCTTGGCCGTACCTGGATGCAGCGGGCGATCAAGCTGCAGCCGCAGATCATCCGCTGGGCACGCGCCATCCCGACGAGCGACGTCGTCGCGCCGGGCACCCTGAGCAGCAGTGCCGAAAGCATCAGCCGCCTGGCTGCCGGACTTGCCGGCCTGCCGCTGATGGCTGGCCACCGCCTGCGGCTGCTGGTAGACAGCGAGTCAATCATGCGTACGCTGATTGCCGACATCCACACAGCTCGCCATTCGGTGCACCTGGAGTTCTACATCTGGCACCCAGGCGGCTTCGTCGACGATCTCGTGACCGCGCTGGTCGAGGCCGCGGGGCGGGGTGTCGCCTGTCGCGCGCTGATGGATTCGCTTGGCAGCCGCGCCTTTTTCAGGAGCGAATCGGTCGCGCGTCTGCGAACCGCCGGCGTCGAGGTGATCGAAATCCTCCCGGTCAATGCGCTACGCGCGCTGTTTGTCCGTCTCGACCTGCGTGACCATCGCAAGATTGCGGTCATCGACCGTGGCGTTGCCTACACCGGCAGCATGAACATTGCCGATCCGCGCTTCTTCAAGCAGGACGCCGGCGTCGGTGAATGGGTCGACGCCATGGTCCGCATCGAAGGCCCGGCAGCCTGGGCTCTCGAAGCCGTTTCTCTGTCGCTGACGGCCCTGCAAACCGGCGGCGACTTTTCTCCCCCGGAGCCGCCGATCCTTTCGCTGACCGACAACAGCCGCGTCCAGATCTTCCCTTCCGGCCCACACGGGTCCACCCGGCATATCGAGGCCCTACTCCTGACCGCCATTTATTCGGCCAGGCGCGAAATCGTGCTGACGACGCCCTACTTCGTTCCCAGTGAAACAATGCTCACAGCGTTGCGCTCGGCCGCCGTTCGCGGCGTCAACGTCATCCTGATCGTTCCGGAAAAGGTCGATTCGCGACTGGTCCGCTACGCCAGCGACGCCTACAACGACGACATGCTGGCTGCCGGCATCACCATCCTGCACTTTCGCGATGGCCTGTTGCATACCAAGAGCGTGGTGATCGATGAGCAGATCACCATCTTCGGAACGGTCAACCTCGACCTGCGCAGCTTCGAACTCAACTTCGAAGTGTCGCTGATTGCGTACGACCAGCGGTTTTCCTCGGAAGTACGGGAGCTTCAGCGCCAGTATGAATCGCGCTCCCACGCGCTGGAACTGGAGCAGTGGCGCGCCCGGCCGCGCTGGCGGCGACTGCTCGAGAACAGCATCCAGGTCATGAGCCCACTGCTCTGACGAGGGATCGCCTGACGGGAAACAGTCGCTTCAGTGCGCTCAACATCCAGCTGGCAGACCGACAACTCGGTAGAGCAAGAAGAGGAGCCTGCCAAGCTCCTCTCGTCATCTGCTTGCAACCCGGCCACTGAGGCCTTACGGTGCCGGCACTACCTCGTAGTACACCCCGCTCGAGCCGAAATACGGCTTGTACCAGGTCGGCCCCCTCTGATAATAGTTGACGCCGTTCACGATCATGCTCTGTGCCCCTGAGGGTAGTACCGCGAACTGCGTTCCGATCGGCACATAGCCTTGGGCGACGTAGACCGGTTGCGGGGCCACGTAAGTCGGCTGCTGGACAACAACGGTAGCCGGTCGCGAAGCGTCAGCGATGGCGGCGCCGACCGCCAACCCGGCAACCGCACCGGCCGCTGCCCCGCATCCGTAGCAGCCCCCCCCATGGTAATAGCCGCCACCGTGATAGTAGGCGCCACCATGGAAGCCCCCAACCGCAACGGCCCCGCGTCCACCCCAGCCCCGGGCAGCGGCAACCCACGCGTTGGCATCGGCAAGGGGAACGAGGATCGCGGCGGTCGCGGCGATGCCGAGGATGAGTGTCTTGATCTGGTTCATCGCATTGTTCCTTTCGCTGCTTACTTCGATTGCTGAAGGACAGGCAGCTTGAACTCGATCTTCACTGCGCCCTTCGGGATGACGGCATTGAACGTCGCTGCCGGGATCGGTGCGCCGAGTTTCCAGTCCGAGAACGTCGCCATGAAGGTCGGCTGACGTTCGCCGCCACGGTAGTGCACGATCATCAGGCGCGGCAATTTGTCCTTGCTACCGATCCAGATCTCCCAATCGACGCCACTGCCGGAAAATGCCAGGTGATCCGTGACGACCGCCTCGATTGTCGATTGGCCAACCAAGAGGGCGCCCGAAAGACCCTCGGTGAGACGGGCGTAGGGATCGGCGACGAGCAAGTCGACAAAGGGCGCCAAGGCGTCGGAGCCCGGATGCTCCTTCTGGATCAGGGCTTCGATGGTGCTCGCCGCTGCCGGCTGCTGCGCATAGAACCGCTTATCGACCCCGATCGCCGTGACCGTCTTGCCGTTGAAGTAGAGGTTGTGCGGAAAGAGTTCGCCACGGGTCTCGACGAACAGCTGGTCGGGCCGCCGCATCGCTACGCGCGAGGTGCCGAAAAGGCTGATCTGCTGCCCGAAAGGTGTGGCAAAAGGAACCAGGCTACGCACCTGGAAGCCCAGCGTTTGCGCCTTCGCGAGCGTGTCGCTCATGCCTTTCAGCAGATCGAGCGCCCGCTCGTCCTTGATCTGCCCGGCAGGTGCTGCCTCAGCCACGGGTCTTTCCTGGGCCACGGCAGCGCTGCCGAAAAGCACGCTGGCAGCCAACAAAGCACTGCCGAACCAGTGCGCAACTGGATTTTGATTTCGCTTCATCATGTCTTCTCCTGTCGTCTTGAGGCAGCGATCACCTCTGTCAAGCATTCTCGCATAGTCCTTCACCTTTGCCTTTGTCCAAACGCTTCACGATGCGCAGAAGACCGGTTCAACCGTATCGCCGCCTCCTGCAAGGCCGTTGCCAACGCCTTGCTCTCCCAAAGTACGAAGACCTGCGGTAAGGGGCGAGACTCGCGAACCGGCAGTCCGAGCAGATCAGCCGGCGGTGGCTCTCCGCCGGGTCGATCGTAGCTGACCCGGCACCCACCATCAGGCCGGTGGGCCGCCACCGGTCTCGCCTGTGGTCGCCCCAGCGGACGCAGCCGACTGGTGCTCGTAGGCAGCGACAACCGCATGCACCGAGCCATAGATCGCATCCACGCCAAGGGCCTCGGTGATGCCGTAGCGATCGAACTGGTCGCGCACCAGCGGAGAAACGTTCGCCAACACCAGCCGGATTCCCTGTTGCTTGAGCAGCGTGCAGGTATCGCGCAGCATCGCCGCGGCCGAGAAGTCGACGTCGCCGATCGCTGCCGCCTCGACGCACAACCATGCCAGCGGCGGCTGCGCCTTGCCCTTTGCCAGGCGGAGAACCTCCTCGGCAAACTGCGCAGCGTTGGCGTAGTACAGGCTGTGACCAAAAAGGTAAATGAGCAGGCCCGGTGCGATGTGCTGTGGCTCGCCGAGCGGAACGGTCTGCCAGCCCTTCTTTCGCTTGTCCGCTGCGATGATGGCATTGGTTCCCCGGTAGCCACGCCGAACGTGGTCGAGTAGCGACAGCACCATGGCGAGAATGATTCCCTGCTCGACGCCGATCACAACCACCGTGGCGGCGGTCAGCAAGGCCACCCAGAACTCGGCGCGCGCCTCGCCGAAGATCCGGCGCATACCCTTGACATCGATCATTTTCACCGCCACGAGGAAAACGATGGCGGAAAGAACGGCGGTCGGCAAATGCGCCAGCGGCCCCGTCAGAAACAGCAGGACCACCAGCACAATGCCGCTGGCAGTGAGCTGCGACACCTGGCTGCGGCCACCGCCACTGTCCACCATTGCCGTGTTGGTCGGACTGCCATTGACGATGAAGGTACCGGACAAACCCGCACCCAGGTTGGCCATGCCAAGCCCGACCATGTCCACGTTCTCGTCAAAGCGGTCGTTGTACTTCGCCGCGTAGGCGCGCGACGTCGCGGCGCTCTGCGCGAGAATCACCACAAAGCAGGCAAAGGCGATCGGTAGCAGCTTCTGGATCAGCACCCAGCTCCACTCGACGTGCGGCAGGGCAAGCGTTGGCAGACCACTCGGTACCTCACCCAGCGTCTCGAGGTGAGCCCCGAGATCCATCGCCCAGCTGACGCCAATGGCGGCGACGACGGCGATCAATCCGCCCGGGATCTTGTCTGAAATCCGTTTGCCACCGAGGATCACCGCCAGCACGGCGAGCGAGACGCACACCGCATAGGGATTGGCTTCGCCGATCAGCCGCAGGTCGTGCACGATTTCAATGAGCGGCTCGTTACTGGTGCGCTGCAGGCCCAACAGGCCGGAAACCTCAAGCAGCGCCACCTGCACCCCGACCCCGGTGAGAAAGCCGGTAAGTACCGTGCGCGACAGAAAATCAGCGAGGAAGCCGAGGCGCAGCACGCGTGCGGCGAACATGAATACCGCCGCCAGGAGCGCCAGCAGGCTGCACAGCGCCAGCCACTCGTTCGACCCGCGCACCGCCATGCCGGCGAGACCGGCGGCAACCACCGCCGCTGTCGCCGAATCAGCGCCCACGGACAGATGCCGCGACGATCCGAAAATGGCAAACAGACTCATCGGAATCAGAATGGTATACAGACCGGTGATCACCGGCGTGCCGATGATCTTCGTGTAGCCCATCGTCCCCGGAATGGCGAGCGCTGCGAGGGTGAAGCCGGCCAGGACGTCCCGTCCGAGCCCTGACCGGTCGACCGGCAGGATGCCCTGGAAAACCGGCAGCCTGAAGGCCTGCCCTTGAGTGTCTTGTGCCATCGTGCCCCCTCAGTACCCTTGACAGCGACGGCTTACCGCCGCGCGTGATGTTCTGCCCACTGCTTCCTCATTGCAGAACACCCCCTGGTTTCTTTGGCCGTTGGTTGTTCTGGCCGCGTCACGTTCGCATTCGCACGAGCAAGCATACCGCCACGAAAACTCCCCGGCAAGAAGCTCGACCGCCGCGCGGCCCTTGCAGCGAGGCGCTTCAGTGCGCAACCGGCTTCGCATGCGTTGGACCCAGGCGCATCGAACGACTCATTGCCGATCCAGGCATCGTGGGCACCGAAAAGCGAGCGGGTGGCGCGTTGACCCTGCTCAGCGTCAGAGGAATACTCTGGCGCGACTCGGACTCGCCCTTCCTACCTGAGATCAGCAAAGGACGATCAAACGATGACCATCGCTGTACCACGACCTACTGGGGTTACCCCTGCTGTGGCTCGGCCAGCGCCAACGTCTATGGCCACAGAGGTAATGCCGTCTACGCCGGCACGCGGAGTTGGTACGCCAGCGCTGACGGCAATGCCTACCGCAATGCCGATGGCGGTTGGCAACAGCACAGCGCAAGCGGATGGCAGTCAGCCAGCGGCGACACCTCCTGGGCCGATCGCGAGCAGCAGCCCGCAGCAGCTTCCAGAACAGTGGCAGGGACGGCGGCGGCGGGGGCGGCGCAGGCGATGACGAGCCACCTGCGGTCAGGGCGAGAGTCTTCTGCCGGCAACCGTGCGTTGCCTTGCCGGTGTGCCAATCGAGTCGCCCCCCTCCGGACCTGACCTAGCCGCCGCTCCGTCAACCGTTTACAATCCTTGCGGCACACGGTCAGTCTGCAGTTCGGCGATCACCACGTTTCCCCACCCAACCCGCCTTTCCAGGAGGTCAGCATGTTCAAGCAAGTCTCATCGTACCTGTCAGCATTAGCGCTCGCCCTGTTCCTGACCGCGTGTGCTGTCCCTGGACAGCAGCCCGGAGAACTCGAAATCCGTAGCGGCACGATCGAACAGATCACGCTGGTGCAATTGCCAAGCAATCACCATGCGGGGGTTGGCGCTGTCGTCGGCGGTCTTGCCGGCCTCGGCATCGGCAGCCTGATCGGCGGTGGCACCGGACGTGATGTGGCAATGGTGCTGGGAACCGTCGGCGGCGCCATCGCCGGCAACGAAGTCCAGAAGAAGTACGACCAACCTGTTCCGGGCCAGCAGATCATCGTGCGGACGACCAACGGGGTGCTGGTATCGATCACCCAGCCGGTGAGTCAGAGCCTGTTCCAGGGTCAGCGGGTATTCATCGAGGGCAGCGGGGAAAACGCACGCGTCGTTCCGCGCTAGGCCACACTGTTTCAGGACTGCTCGTCAGGTATCGGGCAACCGGATGCGAGCCCGATACCTTTCACCCGAAGGGACAAAAATGCGAAACATTCCCCCCAACGCCAGCCTGAGCCATCCTCAAGCGCAGCTCCAGCAACTCCGATCATCTCGCCAGGCGCTTGTCGTCGCCCTGTTTCCCGTCGTGCTCGCCGCCTGCGCGCCCGATGCTTGGCGACCTGACGATCCGTTTGAAGCGTTTCTTGACCAGATTCAGAACAAATGCGGGGAAATGCGGATCGGCAGCCGAAGCATCGGTAGCGACCTGCTGCAGAATCCCGACCCCTATTTCCTCGACGTCACCTCGCGCTACTATCACCGGAAAATCTCAGGGCAGAATTACGCCGAGGCCTTGGCAGGATCATTCGGCACGACACCCGACTCGCCCGGCATTCTCTGCGTACTGAATCTGAAACGCGACAAGGACCCGCTGACGCCACAGGGGCTAGGGGGATAGCGGGCATTCCGGCGAGTTGGCAGTACCACGACCTGGGTTGGAGCGGGCGAAGGGAATCGAGGGCCGTCTCCACAACGCCGCTGCCGCGACTCCACGCGATGCCGCCATCTCGCACTGGCGCCACCGGCTGCACAAGACCAGGTCCTGGTTTCACTCCAGATCGATGACGGTACGAAACAGGCGATGATTCGACGCGAGATACTTGCGCTCAAAGGGTGTCAACGGCTGCTCCGGAAGATAGGGCTCGCACAGAGCGGCTCGCTGCGTCATTCGCTGCAGCGCGAAAGGACAGCTCCATCAGGTAGATCGGCCAGTTGCTGCGGCATTCGAAGACGCCGCCCAAGCTCGAAGCAGGGTGGGGAAAGACCGGGTGCCCATGCCAGCGCCGGCTCGAGGTGGCCGATCTTCGGCCACGGGTTGGGATAGAGCAGGTAATGGCGATCGAGCCTGACACCCGCGTCGTGCAGCAGGCGCCAGTAATCGACCAGGTCGGCGCGTACCAGATCGAGATTGGCTGGCCAGTCGGCAGCAGCGGCCTCTGCCGCGCGCCAGACGCGACGCCGACTGGTCCACCCCGATCACGTAGTGGTTCGGAAACGCCCTGGCCAGCAGGCGAGGCTGCTCTCCCCTACCCCGCAGCAGGCGTCGAGGATCAATGGCGCGCCTGCGGCGATGCGCTGAAAGCGCTCGAAACTGGTGGCGAAAGCGGCTGCGGTTGTAGTCGGCATAGGGTTTGCGAAAGGGCGCCTGCACGATGCCGATCGACCAGCATCGCGAGATGCGGGTGGACGATCGGTCTGCGCGCTGGCCGGCAGACGGGAGTTGCCGTACATCGACCGCCTACGCCGGCACTGGCGAGAGCATGCACGCCATGCCGTGCGAGCGCTGGCTGACCTCGTCGACGGCGCGCAACTCCCGGACGGCGAGAACAGGGCGTCGGCTTCGACGAAGGTTCCGCCGCAGCGCACCGAGCCAGAGCTTGAGCCGACCCGGTGCCTGGCGCGCCGAGACCCTGGCACACACCTGCAGCCAGTAAGACGGCGAGCATTGGCTGCAGCCGACGCCAGTCGGGCGAGCGATCGCCGGCGAGTTTCGCCGGCGGCCAGCGCGCGAATCCGCTCGGCAAGAAAAGGATCGGCCACCGCTCCGCGCCCGATCATCACGTCGGCACAGCCACTCAGGGCGCAGCAGCGGGAATGGTCGGTGGCCGTCCAGACCTCGCCGTTGGCAATCACCGGCTGCTGCACGACTTCGTCGATGCGGGCGACCCATTCCCAGTGCGCCGGCGGTCGATAGCCCTCGGCCCGGGTCCGTGCATGCACCACCAGTGCGTCGATGCCGCCGGCTTCGAGCGCCCGCGCACAGTCGAGCGTGCGCGAGGTATCGTGCACGCCCGAGCCGCATCTTGGCGGTGAACGGGATGGCCTCCGGGAACCGCGCGTCTGACCGCAGCGACGATGATGCGAACAGTCGCTCGGGATCGGCGAGCAGCGTCGCGCCGCCGCCGTGGCGATTGACCGTTGGCGCAGGACAGCCGAAGTTGAGATCGATCCCCGCCGGCGAGAGCGAAGCGAGGCGCGCCGCGTTGTCGGCGAGACAGGCCGGGTCGCTGCCGAGGAGTTGAACGACCACCGGCGTCCCGGCAGCGGTGCGACCCTCTCGGGCGAGTTCGGGACAGACTGCGAAGAAAAGCACGCGCCGGCAGCAGGCTGCCCGAGACGCGAATGAACTCGCTGACTGCCAGGTCATAGCCGCCGACGCGCGTCAGCACGTCGCGCAGCAGGTCGTCGACCAGGCCCTCCATCGGTGCCAGCAGCAGTTTTCCCATTGTTTCCCCGGAGCAATCGGCCTATTCTACCGGACTGGCTGCGCCCTTCGCCGCCGGAATGAGGACAGCTCCCGCGACTCGGCGAGCGACATTTGTCAACCTCAATACCACCAACACCAATGATCAATAAAGGTACAATCCGGCACCGCCAGCGCCATGGTCTTGCCAGCGCTTTCCCTGGCACTGACTGCTCTCTGATGATCGACACCAAAAATCCTCTCGAAATCGCCCGCGAAGCGCTCAGACAGCTCAACGCCCGCAAGCTGCTGCCGACGCCCGCCAACTACCAGGCGTGCTACAACGAGGTCGCCAACCTTCCCAACGTCGCCGGTTTTCCCGAGGCGCCGCTGCGCCAGATCGCCAAGGCGCTGCCGAGCAGCGACCCCAAGCCAGTTGCAGAGCCTCGAACTGCTCGGAGCCGCGATCGGCAACGCAGCTGGCAGGGCGTCCAGGCGGCGCTGCTCGCGCTGATCAATGGCGATCCGGCCGCTGTCGCCGCGCTGCCAGCGAGGCCTGAACCACCAGACGGCTACCAGAGCTGACCAGCGAACTCCTGGGCAAACTCACGCGCCTGATCGAGGATCTGCTGCCGGCCCTCGGCGAGGAAGACGAATGGTTGTCGAGGCAGGCCGTCCAGCTGCTGGAGACGCTCAGAAGCCCGGCGGTGGACCTGCCCGCGCTGCTTCCTCTGCTCTCCGGTTTCAGCCAGCGGGCCTCGCTGGCCGCCGAGGAGCAGGGCGAGATCAAGCAGACCCTGCTCAAGCTCCTGCAACTGATCATCGAGAACATCGGCGAACTGAGCCTCGATGAGCAATGCCTGCAGGGCCAGATCGACTCGCTCGTGCAGGCGGTCGCGCCACCGCTCACCCTGCGCCGTCTCGACGACGTCGAGCGCCGACTGCAGGATGTCCTCGGCCGGCAGCGCGAGGCAAAGATCCGCACCCTGGAAGCGCAGGATGCGATGCGCCAGATGCTGACGGCCTTCATCGGACACCTGTCGATGATGAATCAGTCGAGCACCGACTTCCAGTTCCACCTCGAACAAAGCGAGCGGCAGATGGCCGAGGTGAGGACGATCGAAGACCTGACGCCCTTGCTCAAGCGGGTGATCGATGCCACGCGCAGCATGGTTGAAGACACCGCCGGCTGCGCGTGATGAACTCGACGACCTGCAGGCGCGGGCCCTGCAGACCGACGCCGAACTGAGCCGGCTGTACAACGAACTCCAGCACGCGAGCGCTTCGGCTCGCCACGATCCCCTGACCGACGCGCTCAATCGCCGCGGGCTCGACGAGGCGCTGGCGCGCGAGATCGCCAGCGTTCGCCGCAAGGAAGTGCCGCTGTGTCTGTCGCTGCTCGACGTCGACAACTTCAAGCGGATCAATGACCGGCTGGGCCATGCGGGGGGTGACAAGGCCCTGATCCACCTGGTGCAGGTCGTGCGCGGCTACATGCGGCCGATCGACACGCTGGCGCGCTACGGCGGCGAGGAGTTCGTGATCCTGATGCCGGACACCCGGCTCGAAGAAGGGATTGCTGCGATGAAACGCCTGCAGCGGGAACTCACCCGGAACTTCTTCCTCGCCGGCAACGAAAAGATCCTGATCACCTTCAGCGCCGGCGTCGCACAACTGGCTGCCGACGAGTCGGGCGAAGACGCCGTCCGGCGTGCCGACCAGGCGATGTACCTCGCCAAACGAACCGGCAAGAACCGCGTCATCGGCGCTTAGCGCGCCGCCGAAAGTTTCATCAGCGACCGCCGCCGCGACCCTCCCCGCCGTTCAGCGGTCGAGGATGATCTGGCGCGGGCCGCGGCCGGCGTCCCAGGCGAGGACTTTGCCGTCGGCGGTCAGGGCGATGGTCGAGGTGCTGCCGGCGGCGACGGTGACCACCTGCTCGGCGATCTTTTTCGCTTCGCTCCCGAAACCACTGCCCCAGGCCCAGAGCGATCCATCCGGGCGAATCGCGGCCGAATGCGCGGCGCCGGTGGCAACGCCGCTGGCGCCGGTGAAGATGCTGCCCGCAGCGGTCGCCTTGATCGCCGGGCCCCTGCTTCGAGCGGGCCAGCGACGTTGCCGCCGATGGCGAACACTTCACCGCTCTTCGTGAGGTACAGCGAGCGGCCGCTGTGCGCCCTGACGGCGGCAACCCGGGCTGCGGTCCTGACAAATTCGCCGCTGGCGACGGGACGTCCGTTACCGGACTGGGACCACGATTGGCCTGGCTGCGGACGTAGAGGTCGCCCGCCTGGTCGATGTAATAATCGCTGCCGTCGCCGACGGCGGCGGCGATCACCCGTTCGGCAATCTTGCGTGGTGGCTCCCTGCCGCTCCCCTGCCACAGGCTGCGGGTGCGGTTGATCGCCAGCCAGCCGGAAGAACCGGCGGCAAAGCCCACCACCTCGCGCATCAGCAAGGCCGCGTTGGCCGGTGACGACGACCAGGTCAGCAGGGTGCCGTCCTTGCGCAGCGCATAGTAGCTGTCTTTTCCCACCCCGACCTGGATGACGTCGGAGATCATCGGCTGCGGCCGCTCGCTGCCGCTCCAGCCATAGGCAATGCCGTCGCGGATCACCATCTGCCGGTCGTAGTAGGCGGCGAGCTGAGCGCCCGAGCTGTCCGCGCGGGCTGGCGATCCGGACAGGAGAACCCCGGCCAGCGCGAGCAGCCAGCAACACATGTGTCTGACCGTGCGCGCCATCACCCAATGACCGCTGACCGGTTTCTTCCTCACGGCAAAACCTCCTTTTCTAGACGCTCGCGCACAGATCGAGAGCCACCCGTTCATGGCGTGGGAAAGGCAGTCGTTCCATCAGGTAGCACAGGCAATCCTGCCGCACCACGCGCGCATCCAGAGTCAACATAGCCGGCATGGTTGCGCGGCGCAAACGGATCTTGCCATCGCCGCAGGCGAAATACGCCGCCGCCACGTCACGCCCGCTCTCGTCCTGCACGTCGAGCGGCAAGGGCAGGCGCGTGCGTCCGAAGAGCGTGCCCGCAGCGAGTGGCCGGAAGTTCATGTGATCGAGCTCGGGATCGAAGTCGATATCCGCCCGCGCGTCGCCGAAGCCAAACGATGCGGCAGCCGGCACGCGCACCGTCGCCACCGTGTGATAGAGATCGATATCCTGCTCGCGGACGGCGTGCGAAGGAAACTGCGCGAGGTGCAGACAGGCGTCGATGAAGCGCGCCACGTGCTCCTCGTTGGCCGCCTTGCCGGGCTTGCCGCACTCGATGGTCAGCGACGGGCAGAGCGACGAGAAGGCGACCGTCTGCGTACCGAGCAGACCGCGGAAGCAGACGACGGTGCGCGCAAACAGCAAGGCGAGCTGGAGAACCGCCTGGTTCAGTCGACTGACCACGCAGTAGTGCGGATTGAGGCCGGTGTTGTTGTGAATGTCGATGCTGGCGAAAGACGCCGCGCGCCTCCATCAGGCTGGAACACCTCACGCATCGCGGCGTATTCGGGCGACGCCGTGTGCACCGTGCTCCCTGGCCAGACGCGGTTGTAGTCGGGTTGATCGTCGAGGCGACGCAAACCTTCGCGCGCGGCGGCGACGTTGCCGACCAGAATCGACAGGGCGCGCGGCAGCGGCCGCTTGCCGTAGGCCCGCAGGACGCTCTGCAGCGCGACGACGCCGGTGTCTTCGTTGCCGTGCAGGAGAACGGAGATGAAGAGCGGTGGCGTTCGTCGTCCCGGCAGGTGGATCAGCGTCGGGCCGGAGAGCAGACGGTGAAGTTCGCGTGCGGGGGTGTCGAGAAAGCGTTCGGGCAGGTGGTCGAGCACGGTCAGCATGGCAGAATGAGGCAACTCAGAGAGGCCACTCATGGACGGGCATGAGGTGGCGCTGATAATCGAGATAATCGGCGGTCAGGCGGAAAAAGTTCTGGTGCCGGGCGTAATGGGCGAGCTGCCAGGCGGCCCCGTTCTGACAGGTAGCGCAGGCGTTCGCTGATCACTTCCAGGTAACGCGCGATGTCGCTCGGCGGCAAGCTTCATTTCGATTCAGCCCTTCGCGCGCCAGCGGCAGCAGTTCGCGCTGCAGCAACTCGCTGGCCGGCGCGCACCGGCCATCGAGCCAGTGCAGGGGCGCCGCCAGACCGTAACGCGCGGCACGGTAGAAATTGTCACGCGCGGTGGCGAAAGGGATCTGTGTTTCAGGCGCCACGCGGCCGGCTCGCCAGCATGCGCACGGCGCCGTAGTAGAAAGCCGCGTTGGCGATCATGTCGATGATGCTGGGACCGGCGGGCATCACCCGCTGCTCGATGCGCAGGTGCGGCTCGCTGCCTTGGCGTCGAAACCGATCAGCATCGATTCCAGCGCCAGATGGTGCCGTTGTGCAGGCGCAGATGAGCATACGACGCACCGCTTCCTGCATCCGGAACGGCAGCAGAACGGCGTAGTTCGAGAGGTTCTCGGCAAACAGGGTGGTCGGATCGGCGCCCAGATAGCCCGACCCGAAAGTCACCCGCGGGTGCTCGGGATGCCTGGGGATCGCAGCAATCGACCGCCTGCTCGAACAAGCGGCACGCGCGTCTCGTGCCAGAGCGCGCGCCCGAAGAGGAAAGGCGAATTGGCGGCCAGGGCAATCAGCGGTGCGGCGAGGATCAGCGACGCGTTGTAGGTCCGCGCAGCCTCGCCGGCAGGCGTCTGCAGATGCACCTGAAACGATGTCGTTGCCGCCTCCAGCATGACGTCGGTGTGGGTCGTGCGCAACTGGTCGATGCCCGCGATGTCGAGCGCCAGCGGCCGGCCGCCACGCAGTTGCAGGATCTGTTCGTTGAGCAGCGCGTAACGCCGGCAAGGCGACATGCTGGCGAGCGACAGATCGCCTTCGCGGACGGTCGGCAGGGTGCCGATGGCGATCAAGCGCCGTCCCTTCGGCACCGGCGACCTTGAGGCATTGCTGCCAGGTTGCGGTGAGTTCGTCTTCCAGCCGAGACAGCGCGTTGCCGTGCAGGGGCTGTGGCGTGCCGTTGAGTTCGACGTTGAACTGCGACAACTCGGGCACCACCAGCGGGCTCGCCATGCGCGCCAGAAACGACACGTTGCCGGGCACCGGCAGCAGCTTCTCGTCGATCAGCCAGGCCTCGAGTTCGAAACCTGCCAACCAGCCCGTGGCTCGGCAAATTCGCCGTGCCTGAAGGCATCGTGTGCGTGCCGGGTCTCGAGAGCAAGGCTGTCCCTGAAACGGACGAAGTCGTCCGCAGTGAAGCCGTCGCCGCCAATCTCCTTCCCCATCGGGCCCTCTCCCCCGAGTCTGCTAGCCAAGCCCAGTGCGCGGGTAGAACCCGCGCACAATCTCACCGTGATCAGACCTTCGCGCCTCGGCGGATGCCCGACAGCCTGAAACGGCGACAGGCGGCGAGAGCCGGCAAGTCAATGCCTGGTCGCCCCGATGAACATAAAAGCGTACGGGTGCCGAACTGATTAGCGCCTTACCGGAGCCGTCCACCACGATGACCTCGAGTTGATGCTCGATGTTATCTGCTGCCGCCTGCTGCCACTCCGACGGGCTGATATCGAACCGCAGCGTTGTCCGCGTGGTCGGCAGCCATGCCTTGTCCAGCTTGACCGCGATGGCATCGCCCCGTTCGGTCTGCAAGGCCGGTTCAATGGCCACTGCCAGAGAGATCTGCCCGGTATTCGAATGTACGGTGCCACCGTTTTCGGGTTGAATGATCTGCAAGTCCGTGTAGGGTGATGCTGCCCCCGGTTCGGGACGGGGAATGACGACCGGCGCCACTTGAGGTGAATCCATCAGATTGGCCGGTGGCAGCTTCACCTCGCTGGCTCCCTGGCTCGGCAAATCAGAGAACACGGGACCAGCGCGGTCACGGGATTCGTACACCGGCTGTGCGCCCGCTAGCGATGCAAAAAGCATTGCGGCAAGAAAAAGATGATGGCTGGTCAAGTTCATGGTCTCTCGGCTGGTGAGGTCAGCTCGCTGACACAGGGTACTTCTCCGGTCTGCTTGAGCAAACGCTCAGTGACCGCCATGGCTCCCATGCCCGTGGTGACTGTTGTCGTCATGACGCCGGTGGTGCCCTTGCTCGCCACGACCTTCGCTGTTGTGGTTCAGTGCCAGCATGTGCGCCACGTCGGGTTCGTTCTCCTGCGAGATCAGCTGAGCAGTCCCGCATCCGAGAGGTCGAGCGGAGACGAATTCGCCCAGTCGTGGTGAACGATTTCCCGCACGCGCCGGATCGACCGCCTCGTCCTGCACCTCGATGGCCAGTTCGCGCCGGCTGTCGAAGCTTGCCGGGAGCGAGGTTGATCGAGCCGATGATGACTCCGCGTGCTGTCGGCCAGCATCAGCTTGGCGTGCAGCTTCAGCCCCTTCAGGCGGTGCACCTTGGCGCCCAAGATCCTGCGAGGATGCGCAGCCCCTCGACGCCTTCGACGAGCTTGCCCTTCTTGAGAAAGTGCGCCGGCCGGGCGAGCACGTGCAGCTTCACGCCGCGGCGCGTGGCGCGCACCAGACGCTCGATGATCACCTCGTCCTGGTAGCGCTCGTTCTGCAGGAAAAGGGACTCCTGGGCGGCGTCGATGAAGCGCGCGACGCGGTTGCGGCCGTTGATGTTGCACCAGATGAGATGCGCTTCCTGGCCCGGATCGAAGGGCTGGCGCTGCCAGTCGGCGTCGAAACACTGGACGACCTCGTCCACTTCGTGCCGGTGCGAGGTGACGACGGCGTAAGTCCCGGGTTTCGGTGAGATTTTTCGTCTCCCAGTTGAGCGACTGGATGAACGCCGTCTGGCCATCGATCACCAGCGACTTCTCGTGCGTGATGTCGAAGGCCGGGTTGCTGTCCTGTACCTCGACGCCGGCGGCCTCGAGCGCCATGCGCGTCGCCTCGTTTTCTCGGCCTCGCCGCTGCGCCGGGCCGGGTTCAACATGACCCGCACTTTGCACGCCGCGCCGCTGCGCATCGATGACCGCGGCGAGCAGACCCGGGTCGGAGAAAAGGAAAATCTTGATCCGCAGCGACTGCTTCGCCGCGGCGATGGCATCGACGAAGCGGCTGGCCGCCGTATCGTCAGGCAGGACAATCAGGGAACGGTGCATGCGAGTTGGAAGCTCCTGGTGGTCGGTTGGCGAGAGTTCAGCCCGGCGCGCCGATCGGCGACGCAGGCTGGACCTGGGCATCGGTAGAGCTCGGCATAGACGCCGCCGAGGCGCGAGCAATTCGTCGTGGGTGCCCTGTTCGGCGACGACGCCGCCTTTGAGGACGATGATCTTGTCGGCGTGGCGGATGGTCGACAGGCGATGAGCGATGGTGATCACCGTGCGCCCCTTCATCAGCTTTTCGAGCGCGTCGATGACGAGCTTCTCGGACTCGGTATCGAGCGCCGCGGTGGGTTCGTCGAGGATCAGGATCGGCGCGTTGCGGACGATCGGCCCGGGCAATGCCGATACGTTGACGCTGGCCGCCCGAGAGCGTCATGCCGCGCTCGCCGACCATCGTGTCGTAGCCATGCGCCATCCGGGCGATGAACTCGTCGGCGTTGGCCAGCCGCGCCGCTTCGCTGACCTCATCAAGGGTCGCCCCGGGTCGGCCATAGGCGATGTTGTCGCGGATCGTGCCGTGAAAGAGCGAGGTGTCCTGGAGCACGAAGCCGACCTGCCGGCGCAGCGCCTGCAGGTCGAAGTCGCGGACGTCGACGCCGTCGATGCGTACCGTGCCGGCACTCGGGTCGTAGAAGCGCGGGATCATGCTCACCACGGTCGACTTGCCGCCGCCGGTGGGGCCGACGACGCCGACGAGTCTGTCCCGGCGCGATGCTGGCAGACGACGTTGGTCAGGACCTTCGCCTCGGGGGTGTAGGCGAAGGCGACGTTCTCGAACGAGATCTCGCCGCGCAGCGTCCCCGGGATCGCGCGCGTCCGGCTTGACCGGCAGAATGTCGTCGGTGTCGAGAATGGTCTGGATGCGCTCGATCGCCACTGCCGTCTGGGCGATGGTGTTGCTCATCTTCGCCAGATCCTGCACGGGCTTGAAGAACTTGCTCAGGTAGGTGAGGAAGACGGTCAGTGCACCGAGCGTCATCACGTCCCTGAGCACCAGCCCGGTACCGCGCCAGAGGACATAGCCGGTACACAGGGCAACGGTGATCGATACCGCCGGCGAGAGCAGCGACTTCACCCGGCGCGCGGCCAGTGCCGCGTCGACTGTGGCGTGGCTGACCGTAGCGAGCTGATTCTCCTCGAGCTCCTGGCGGCCAAAGGCCTTGACGATGCGGATCGACTCCAGACCCTGCTGCACGACGGCGACGATATCGCTCTGATAGCGGCGCACCTCGTGCGTCGCGTCCTTCACCTCGCGGTTGAAGCGCGCGACGAACAGCAGCAGAAACGGTGTCACGCCGACAGCGACCAGCGCGAAATCCCAATCGAGCCAGAACATGATTCCCAGCATCCCGACGATGGTCAGCAGGTCGACCAGGATACCGAGCGTTCCCGACGAAGCGAAACCCTGGATGGTCTTGATGTCAGAGGTCAGCGTGGACAGGATTGGTCCAGTCTGGTGGGTGTCGTAGTAGCCCAGCGACAGGCGCTGCAGGTGGTCGTATACACGCATGCGCAGGTCGTGCGCGACCCACTGGCTGACACTCTCGGTATAGTAGTTGTCGATGTAGCTCGCCAGAGCCCCCACCAGTGCGATCACCAGCACGGCCGCCCCGGCGACGGCGGCGAGTTCCATCTTGTCACCGCCAAGGTCGATGAAGCGCAGCGCGTCTAGCCAACCGGGGGGCTTGTGGCTCCCGACCACGTTGTCAAGGATGATCTTGAGCGGCCACGGCCCGGCCAGCGACATCGCTGTCTCAACCAACATGGCCGCCAAGATGACCATTACCCAGCGGTGGTAGGGCCCCAGAAGATCCTTCACCAAGCGGAGCTTGTTGCTGGCGGCAGTTTGCCTGCCGGAAACCTGTCCGGTCATTGTCTCGGTTCTCGTTATGGGCAGGGCAGACTCTAGCGCCGCACTGGTGTATGGTCAAGGGAGCCCCATCGCTGGTACCTGCGGTGCCGAAAAAGACACCCGCGGCAGGCACTGCAGAGCCCGGGAACCGGCCGCTCCTGCCCGATTGACCGCCACAGGTCACGGACGGGGATCGCGGGTCACCTGCCGCCAGTGAAGTGTGAGCCTGCCAAGCAGCCAGTACGACAACAGGAACGCACCGATGTGATAGGCGGTGTTGAGCAGCACGCCAGAGCTCGTGTAGATCACGATGGTCAGCGCGAGGTAAGCCAACACAACGGCGAACACCAGCAAGCGGCGCGCGAGTACTGACGTGGCCGGCCTGAATACACGCAGCCAGCCACCTGCCGCGGCCAGGACCAACATCAGGAGGAACTGCGGTGTCGCCCCCAGACGGCGGACATGGACTCCCTGAAGCAGGTTGTTGACCACGTCGGCATGCAGCTCGACACCGTGGCGCAGTTCCGGGCGCAACCCCTGCAGGACCCGGAACTCGTCCTTTCCCGGTCGTGCATCCCCGACCAGGACGATCTTGCCATCCAGCTGGCCCGGCTTGACGCCGGCGCCCGGCCCAACGACTTGTTCGAAGTCATGGCGGCGCGACGGGTCGCGCCAGGCCGCCACCGGCGCCAGCCGAATCATCGCCTCGGCCACCTGGTCACCAGCCGTCAACAGCGGGCAATCACTGCTCGACTCGCCGGAAGCTTCGACCTGTGGTCTGACGGACTGCAGCGGCCCCTGCCACAATATCTGGCCACGGTCGCTGACGATCGTCAGCTGTCGCCGCCTTTCGTCAATGGCAAGCGTTGCCGCACCTGCCGCAAGCAGGCCCAGGGCGGGAAACCTGCCATTGTCACCCAGGGCACCCGAACCACTGCTCCCGGCGGTGGCAGCGATTTTCACCACGGCCAGGGGAGCGATCGAGGCATAGGCGATCCTGCCACCGATGCACAGCAGACCGGCACCGCTGGCCGTTTCGCTCAGCCCACCAGTGAGAGCCGGGCGGCCAGCCAGAAGTTGTCTGACGCCGACGAAAACCTGGCTGCCACGTTCCCTGGCGCGACGAATCGCTGCGAGCAGTTCGGCGTCAGCCGAACCGGGCTTCTCGAAGAACAGGTCGAAGGCAATGACCTTGGCGCCGCCATCGACGAGCCGATCGATCAGTCGCGCGTGTTCGTGGCGCCAGCCAGGCCCGGGACTTCCGAGCCGGGCCTCGGACCGCTGACCAAAACTGACGATCACGATCCGCTCGCTAAGCGGGACACTCGAGACCAGATCACCGAGCGCCATGGTGTAGCTCTCGATCCGGGCATCGATTCCGAATACGTCAAACAACTGCACCCAGCCGCCGAACAGCATCAGCAGAGCGATGCTCGCCGCGATTCCCTGCCGCCATCTGCGCAGCCGCTCGGTACTGGCGAGCTGCATGAACTGCCGCAGCAGCGATGGCCGCCGCTCGATCGATCGAATGAGTGCGTCGAGGTCATACTCGAAACGCGTGTCGTCGACCGGGTGTGCCTGACAGCGCGCCAAGGCGCCGATGGCCGCCGGCAGTTCCTTGGCATTAGGCATCCTCGCGCCACCCACCAGCACCGGAATCAGGCGCTTGCCCTGCGCTAGCGCGGCAGCAAGTTCGTAACGTACAAAATCGTCCGCCTGGTCGAGCCGGCGGCCCTGCTCGTTGCTGACGCTCAACCACGCCGGTCCGATCAGTGCAATGACCACCTCGCTGCTTCGGATCCTCGCCTCGAGAACCTCGACAAAATCCTCGCCAGGCGCAATCTGGCCAATATCCATGAAGACTTTGTCGGCACCAAAGTGATTGCCGAGGTGATCGTAGAGGCGCCCCGCGTAGGCGACGGTATCTTCGCGGCGATAACTGATGAAGAGACTGGGCATCCTCTTTCCTTAGTCGGGGAGCACTTGCCTGTAGTCTGGCATGTTCGACCATTCGAACCCGGGAGCACGGCGGTCGTTGACAACGCCCTTAGCGCAGTCTGTCGCTGTCCTGCGGTGTTGATGGAAGCTTTGGTCTCAAGCCTGGCGTCAACGTCTGGTCCTGCTCCACAGGAGCACGGCCGCGGCGGCGCAAGGAATCAGTAAGGCTGCGATCAGCGTCCTCCCTGTGCGGATCCCTGACCGGCGGCGACGTCTCGTCTTGCGGTACAGGAACGCGGCCACGGCCGCGTGGAGGATCGGTCGGGCTGCGCTCAGCGTCATCTCTGTGCTTGTCCTTCAACAACCACCCCAAGCCAATCCCTGCACCAACGGCCGCACCGCCACCCAATAGCGGCCCGAGTTCTGCAGGTTGCGGAACGAGCGCATCCAGCGCCTGAATGCGCCGGCGGATGTCTTCGATCTCGGAAGGAGTCGCCGGAGGAAAGCCGACGGGGGCGTCCAAGCCGACCAGCCAGGCACCTTGCCCGACGCCGAGGATGGCCTTGTTCCAACCCCGGGACCGGGAAACAAGTCCGACCCTGCCCTCGGCCACGACAACCCTGACCTGATCTCCGGGATCAACCCGAACCAGGTATTGGGTTCCCTCCGATCCGGCTGTTGCGTATCTGGTCTCTACCTGGAAGTAGCCCCTGACCTTCACCAGGACTTCACCGAAATAGACGAAGACCGAGCCGATCCGGATATGCGTCCCCGGCTGTACGAAGACCCTGGCACCGTCAATGAAACTGAGCACAGCTATCGTCTGCGGACCCGTGCGGATTTCGTCGCCTGGCTGCAAGCCCATGTTGTCCTGCACTGGCGAGCGAACGCCCTGACGAATGACCTCGACCCCCGGGATCGGCCCGCCAGCGACCAACCGACCCTCCACGACAGCGTTCAGGGTGATTGAAGAGCAACCGCTCAGGGCGAGACAAGACACGACCAGCCAGCCCACTCTGAGCCAGAGCGAAAGTGCCCCCCCGTGTTGGGTGAGGCTTCGATGTCCGGGCAATGTCATGCGCGCCTCCCTTGCGTTATGCGTCGCTGGCATCGGCTGTCGCGCCGGGACGATCAACGTTCGGATCGAGCGTGACCAGGCCAGCACAAACCACTGCGACATCCCCGCGAGCGGGTCACAAACTGGACGAAACGACGCTTGAATTATCTTCCTTCGCCATACGAAAGACAAACGGCCTGTTCTCCATACCGCCAAGCATGGCAAACCGTCTTCAGCCCGAAAGCGCCAACCAGCGGGATTCCTCGCCGATTCGCTGGACGTCGGAATCCCTTGCTTGCCATACTACGGCAACCATCTTCAAGAAAGCCTTCTCGTGCCCTCGCCCACCTGCCCCTTGACACGTTTCACCAGCGTCCGTCGCCGCCGCAGGGCCCCCATCCGGAAGCATTCTCCCGCCCGCATCTCCGGCTTTTCGGCGGCCGCGGCGCGCGCGCCTGTCCTGCCCGGGAGCCAGCATCGATGATCATCCGACTGCAGGCACTTGTCATCCTCTGGGTGGCGCTGTTCGCGCCGCTGGGCCACGCCCAGTTTGCGCTTCTCAAGCCAAAGGCCGAGGCGCCGAAGGCCGCCGCGGCAGCCGATAAGGTCGACCCGCGCGCCAAGGCCGAAGCCCAGTTGGCCGAAGCACGCCGGCAGCAGGAAGCGGGGCAAACCAGGCCGGATCCAGGCAGCGATGCGCCGGGTCTGCTGGTGAGCGACCGCCAGCGGATTCTGGATCGTCTGGTCATCGCCTTCATCGAGCAGCTCAGCCTCGCTCGATGAACTCGATGAGTTGGGGCGGTCGCCACCCGAAGACCCGAGAAAGCAAGCCTTGATCGCTGATTTCGCTGGTCCGCCGCCCTATTCGGCGTTGCGCGTTGATGCCGTGCGCGATGAACACGAGGCGGTAAAGCAGCGCTTGCAGCGGCTGATGGCGACCGAACGGGCGCTGGAAACGCTCAAGGCCGGCCAGGTCGAGGAGCAGCGGCGAGCCAGCGAAGCGATCCGCCTGGCAGAGGACAAGCTGACCCGAACCAAGGGCCAGGAAGAGGTCGAGAAAGGACGACAGACTCTGGAGATGGCTACTCTGCGCCGCCAATTGGCCGAGGCCAATCTGGCCAACATCGGCCTCGGCCAGGAACGGAGTGCTCTGGAGATGCAGGGCTTGAAGACCTTCCGCACGGAGATCGAGCATCTGCTGGCCAGGGTACTGCCAGAGCAACGCCTGAGCAAGGACGAACTCGAGCAGCAGCAGGCGATGCTGCGCAAGGAACTGAGCCGGCTGAACTCCGAGATCGATACGCTTGTCGCTGCCAATACCCGCCGTGCTGCCGAACGCGAAAGGCTGCGCAAAGTCGTGGCGCGGGCTGACGGCGCCGCTCCACAGGAAGCGCGCCAGCTACAACTTCTGGACGCGAAACTGGAAACCGAACGGATCCAGTTGATGACCCTGACCTGGCTTCAGATCCTGGTACAGGGAAGCAGCGACGCCTGGGCGCAACGCTACGTCGGCCTGCAGTCCGAGGACGCCGCCACCAGACAGGCGGTGATCACCGGGCTGAGCCAGGCCTGGTCTGAACTCGCAAGCCGGAAACAGGTCTTTGAGGAACTGCAGCAGGCAGCGCGCGTCGAGGTCAGGGACCAGGAGTTGCGTGTTGACGCCGGCACCTCCGACGCCGCATCCGCTGCCCAGCAGGCCGAGCTGCTCGCCACCATGAAGGAACGGCTGCTGGCCTACCAGCGCGTCGAGCGGATCAGCAGCCGGCTGCAGCAGCAGATCCAGCGCTGGCTGGACGACTTCGGCTTTCAGGGCAAGAGCGCCAGCTCTGAAGACTGGAAACTCGTCGCCCTGCAATTGGCGCAGACGATGAAGGGAATCTGGAACTTCGAAATGTTCGCCGTCGAGGACTCGACACTCATCGACGGCAAGACGGTCACCGTCAGCTACGGGGTGACCATCGGCAAGAGCATAGGCGCGCTGCTCCTGTTCCTGGTCGGCTACTGGCTGTTCGCACTGCTCGCGAGGCGGCTGCAGCGGCTGATGGTCACCCGCTTCAAAGTCAACGAACAGGTGGCGATTGTGGTGCGCCGTTGGGCGATGATTGCACTTGGTTTGGTGCTGCTGGTCTTCATCCTCAACCTGGCACGCATCCCGCTGACTGCCTTTGCCTTCATGGGTGGTGCGCTGGCTATCGGCATCGGCTTTGGTACGCAGACAATCATCAAGAACGTGATCAGCGGCATCATCATTCTCTTCGAACGCAAGATTCGGGTGGGCGACATCATCGCACTGGGCGGCATGACCGGCCGTGTCGTCGCCGTTGACCTGCGTGCCTCGACGGTACGCGGCTTCGATGGCGTCGAGGCGGTGGTCCCGAACTCCAGTTTTCTCGAGAATCAGGTGGTCAACTGGACCTACTCGGATACGCGCAGACGGCGGGAAATCCGCATCGGCATTGCCTACGGCTCACCGGTTCGGGAAGCTGCCGAAATAATCGCCGGATGTGCCGAGGATCACGGACAGGTACTGAAGAAACCGCCGCCAGAGGTCTATTTCGAGGACTTTGCTGACAGCGCGCTGCTGATGGTCCTGGTTTACTGGGGCGAGCTGGCGAACGACTCGCGCCGGATTGATAGCGACCTGCGCTTTGCCATCGAGAAACGCCTGGGCGCGGCGGGCATTGCCATTCCTTTTCCGCAGCGCGACATCCGTTTCGATGCCTCGCAACCGCTGGCGGTGCGCATCGCGCCGGCGGGCAAGGAGGTGGGTTCAGCGGCCTGACCGGCGACTGGCACAGCCGGAATGCGACCACCAGCCGGCTAACGACCGGCCATTGCCAGAAACCAGCGGCATCAGACGGCAACCTCAACCAGCTCGGGCTTGAGCAGTTCGACCAGCACCTATGGAACGATAGCCACCAGGTAGCCGCGCTTGTCCGAAGAGCGCTAGCTGAGCCGTTCAGCGTTATCCGTCACCTGACGCAGGATCGGCCGGAGGCCCTGCTCGGCAACCTCGGCGGCGCGACCGAAGACCTGATACCAGCTTAATGCGGCACCGATCATCGCCTCACCAAGCGCCAGCTGCCGGGCGCCAAACTCCTCGGTGCTGCGACTGGTGGCCAGGGCCATCATGCTGCCGGCGACCGTCAAGGTTGCCTGACCGATCTCGCTGACGAACTGCTGCGTCTCGCTCTGAAGCGCCGAGGTCATGGCGACCGCGGCCTCAATCGGCACCGCGATCTTCTCCTTCGCCATCAGGCCCATTTCTGGCCAGTCATGCTGCTCGCGAAGCGTAGCGCCGCGAAAGAGACGGCTGCTGCGGTAACTGATGACCTCCATCGACCCGACCATCAGCTTGTTGGCCTGCCGTCCCAGGCGGGTCCATTGCAGGACCGGGGCTAGCAACTGATCACGAACTTGCTCTCGTTTCATGTCTGATTCTCCTAGCGCCATGGCAAACGTGCGAAAACACGTTCCTGGCTTGTTGAGGGGAAGTCCCCTGGTGATCGCCGTGCCGGAAAGCTGCATTGACGATGGATCCCTCGCGCGCCGACGAGGCAAACCACGGTGAACCCATCAAAGATAACGTGCGGCATCGTCAAAATTGATCTTTTGCGGCAAAGGCAATTCGGCGCGCGCGACGCGCGCCAGCACGAATGCTCGCCGCACAGTCGGAGCGCCGGTCAGGTCGGCGATGTGGAAATCCACTTCGGCAGCCTCTTCGGCACTCCCTTGCTCGCTTACCACGTTCAGCGCGTTGACTCGCACCTGCCTGGGCTCCATGCGCAGATACCGCTCCGGATTCTCCAGCACCTCCTTCAGACAGCCAAGCTCCATTTCCAGCGAAGACTCACTGCTGCCGACCGCGGCCAACTGGCGCTCGTTTTCAAGCAACTCCTGCTCGAGTCTGGCCTGCTCACTGCGCGCCGACGGCGCCTGGCCGAACATCGAGCCAAGACCGGGCCCCTGTTGCCGCAGCAGGCGCAGGCGTGCCCTGATCAATGCTCGGTTGGCCTCCAGTTCCTGCCTTTCCGCGCGATCCTCGCCAATCTCGGCCAACGCCTGGGCAAGCAGGTACTCGTAAGCCTGGGTCCCGATGACACGCTGCAGCCTGCCCTCGTCCCGCCCGCAAAGATGCGTTCGATGGTCCGAGAAACTGACGCTGGTCTGAACCACATCACGCTGAACCATGTCGCCATGCAACGCCATCCCGAAGGTCTGCTGCTCGTTGAAGGCCATGCCGAGAACCAGACAGGCCTCATCGAGTTCGGGAAACTTGTCAAACAAGGTGCGCAGATTGTCTGATCGTCCAAGCACCGCCGGAATGTCGGTGGGGGCCACGAAGAATGCCCGCAACGCTGGATCAGTAGCCCAGATGGTCGACGAAAGCGGGCGTGCCTCCGGCAGCGCCTTGACCATTCCCCGCAGGAACTCGATCGTGGTAGCAACCGCCGGCGCCAGGCGCTGGTGGCATGACGAAAGCACGATCAGGCGCGGGTTGGTGACGGTGATGGCCTTATCGGTGGCACCGCGGATCAGTTCCTCGGAAACCCTGTCCGGATCGAATTGAGCCGGTCGGTTCTTGAACCAGTCGAGAATGCCCATGCCAACCTCCCGTACCAGCGAGCGATCGCTGCATCATTCCACCGCGGCCTGCACACGGGGACAAAACCAGCGCTGCCCACCGCCGCTTCCGTCCAACACTTCCCGACGGCGGCGGCAAGTCCACTCCGACCCGCAGGGTTTCAAGCAGCGCCCCGGCCCGCAATCTCGGTGATCACTTCAGAGGGTGCCGCCGGACGATGGTTTCCCGGCGCTCGGGACCGGTTGACACGATGTCCACCGGAATCCCGCACAGCTCCTCGATGCGCGCGAGGTAGGCACGCGCCGCGACCGGAAGGGCCTCCATCGCGTTGGCGCCGACGGTGGACTCGGACCAGCCCGGCAGGGTTTCTAGCACTGGCTGACAATCGGCCACCTCATCCGCCCCCATCGGCAGCAGATCGACGGTCCCCCCGTCGAGCCGGTAGGCGGTACAGATCTTTAGTTCCGGCAGGCCGTCGAGCACGTCGAGCTTGGTAATACACAGACCGGTCACGCCGTTGATCTGGATCGAACGTTTGAGCGCTGCCGCATCGAGCCAGCCACAGCGGCGCTTGCGTCCGGTGACGGTCCCGAACTCGCAGCCCTTTTGCGACATCTGATGGCCCGGCAGGCCCTCGTGTTCGATATCGAGCTCACTCGGGAAGGGGCCACCACCGACGCGCGTGCAATAGGCCTTGGTGATTCCCAGCACATAATGCAGCATCCCCGGACCAACTCCAGAACCAGCTGCCGCCTGGCCAGCAACGCAGTTCGATGATGTGACGAAAGGATAGGTTCCGTGATCGATGTCGAGCAGAGCGCCCTGTGCGCCTTCGAACAACAGGTTATGGCCCGCCTCGTTGAGCGCGTGCAACGCCGCCGAAACGTCGGTGACCAGCGGCTTGATCTCCTCCGCATCAGCCATCGCCTGCGCCAGAACGGTATCGAAATCGACCGCTTTCGATCCCAAATAGCGGGTCAGGACAAAGTTGTGATAGTCGAGGTTTTCCTTCAGCTTTTCGGCAAAACGGCCAGGATGGAACAGGTCATATACCCGCAGCGCCCGCCTCGCCACCTTGTCCTCGTAGGCCGGACCAATACCCTTGCCAGTGGTGCCGATCCGGACATCCGCGCACTTGAACGCTTCCCGCGCGTGATCGAGAGCCGAATGGTAGGCGAGGATGATCGGACAACCCGGGCTGATCCTGAGACGGGAGCGAACGTCGATGCCGCCGGACTCGAGTACCCGGACTTCGCTGATCAGGTGATGGATATCCAGTACGACGCCGTTGCCGATGAAGCAACCGACACCGTCACGCACAATCCCCGAGGGAACCAGATTGAGCTTGTAGACCTTGTCGCCGACAACCAGCGTGTGACCGGCGTTGTGACCACCCTGAAAACGTACCACACCTCTGGCATGATCGGTCAGCCAGTCAACAATCTTGCCCTTGCCCTCGTCGCCCCATTGGGTGCCCACGACCACGACATTTCTTGCCATTATGGTGATCCGTTCCTGTTGATTGGCTCAATCAGCCACTGCCCGTCGCGTTCGCGCAGTTGGCGGTCGCATAGCGGCCCTTCGCTGCTGGTCTCGCCCGGTAACATTTCGACGACGATCTGACCCTTCTGGCGCAGCACCGCAAGCAACGTCGCGAGTGCCTCATCGGCCGCGGAGCAGGGCGCCAGGATTGCCCCCGTCTCCGGTCCAGCCGCAGCCAGCCGCGCCAGTTCTCGCAGATCCAAAGAGAAACCGGTCGCTGGTCGCTCGCGGCCAAAGGCCTTGCCAACGCCGTCATAGCGGCCACCACGGGCAATGGCACTCGAAAACCCCGGACAATAGGCAGCAAACACGACACCGTTGTGATAATGGTAGCCGCGCAAGTCGGCCAGATCAAACGACAGCGGCAAATCGGGCAACGCCCTCTGCAACTGCCGCAAGGTCTCCAGAGCAGTCGAGATTTCAGGTAAGGCGGGCAGCACCCTGGTGGCCGCCGCGAGGATCTCGACGCCTCCATAAAGCTCGGGCAGGCCCAGCAGCGCCGAGCGTACTGGCTCGTCGAGTTTTCGGCAGCATTCGCGAAGGCTCGGCACGTCTTTCGCTTGCAGCAATGCCAGCAGCGTTCCTTCGACATCGGCATCGAGACCGGCCGCCGCCGCCAGCGCTCGAAAGACGCCGACATGGCCTACATCAACCCGCGCTGCGGGTAAGCCGGCTGCGGTCAGGACAGCCGCCATCAGCCGGATGACCTCGCGGTCTGCCGCCACCCCGGCATGGCCATACAGTTCGGCACCGATCTGGATGGGTTCGCGACTCGCCGCCAGCGACGCCGGCAGCGTGTGCAGCACGCTGCCGCAATAACACAGTCGCGCCACTCCCCAGCGATTAAGCAAATGGGCGTCGATGCGGGCGACCTGTGGCGTCATGTCGGCACGCACGCCGAGGGTGCGTCCGGACAGCTGATCGACGAGTTTGAACGTACGCAGTTTCAGATCCTGCCCGGATCCGGTGAGAAGGGAATCTAGGTGTTCGAGCAGGGGTGGCATGACCAACTCGTAACCATGCACCCGGAACAGATCCAGCAGCGTCCGCCGCAACCCTTCAATCCGGGCAGCTTCCGACGGCAGCGCGTCAGCAATGTGTTCGGGCAACAGCCAGTTCATCTGAAGATCATCAACAGCACGAGCCCGACCAGCATCGACGTCAGACCAACAAAACGTATCTGCCCGTCGGTAAAGCGTATCAGACGACGGAACGTTTCGCGCCAGGCGTTCGGCGCCACAAACGGCAGCAGGCCTTCCAGCACCAGCATCAGGGCCAGGGCAAGCAACAGGTTGTCAGTCATTTGACAGCTTTGTCGCCACCCCGGCCCATGCTCTTCATGTACTTGAAGAAGTCCGAATTCGGCTCGACCACGATCAGGTCGTTCTTGCCCTTGAAGCTGCCGCGATAGGCTTCAAGGCTGCGATAGAAGGCGTAGAACTCAGGGTTCTTTTCAAACGCTTCGGCGTAGGTGCTGGCGGCCTTGGCGTCGCCCTCACCCTTCATCTTCTGCGCGTCACGATAAGCCTCGGCAACAATCACCTCACGCTGCTTGTCGGCTTCCGCCCGGATTTTCTCAGCCTCTGCAGAACCCTGCGAACGGAGCTCGTTGGCCACACGCTTGCGCTCCGCATCCATGCGACGATAGACCGAATCGCTGACGTCAGTCGGCAGCTCCACCCGCTTGACGCGCACGTCGACGATCTGGACGCCGATCTTGCGTGCATCGAGATCAGCCTTCTCGCGCATCTGCTCCATGATCTTGTCGCGTTCGCCCGAGACGACATCATGCACGGTGCGCTTGCCGAACTCTTCGCGTAGACCGGCATTCACGGTTTGCGTCAAACGCGTCTTGGCCCGCGATTCATCACCGGCAACCGAAATGTAATACAGCTTTGGATCGATGATTCGCCACTTGGTGAAGGAATCGACCAGAACGTTCTTCTTCTCCGAGGTGATGAAACGTTCCGGCTCGGCACTGTCGAGGGTCAGAATGCGCTTGTCGAAATAGCGCACGTTCTGGATCAGGGGCCACTTCCAGTACAGACCCGGTTCCTCGATCACCTCACGCACCTCACCCAACTGGAAGACGATGGCGTGTTGACGCTGGTCAACAGTAAAGATGGTCGCACCCAGAACCACCAGCACGGCGACGAAGATGGCCGCAACGACATTCATTCCGGCTCTCATCAGCGGGCCTCCCGATCACGCTGCCGCAGGGTCTCACGCGAACGCGCTTCGGTCTTCTCGACGACCTGTGGCGGCACCTCGTTGGAAATCGCCGGCGACGTTCGGGCAGCGACCGGCAACTCCGGGCTACCACCGGCTGGTGACGCGGCAACCGCTCCGGCAGCCTGCATCAGCTTGTCGAGCGGCAGATAGAGCAGATTGCCCTGACCCTTGCTGTCGATAAACACCTTGCTGGTATTCGAATAGACCTGCTGCATCGTTTCGAGGTACATACGGCTGCGCGTCACCTCCGGCGCCTTGGCGTATTCGACATTGATCTGCCGGAAACGGCTCGCATCACCCTCGGCAGTGGCGATCACCCGCTGTTTGTAGCCCTCTGCCTCCTCGATCAGCCGCGCAGCGGTACCGCGGGCCTTCGGGATCACGTCGTTGGCGTAGGCCTGACCCTCGTTCTTCTGCCGCTCGCGATCCTGCGACGCCTTGACAGCATCATCAAACGCCGCCTGCACCTGCTCCGGTGGTTGTGCGTTCTGCATCGTGACCTTGGAAATCAGGATGCCGGTCTTGTAGCGATCAAGGATCTCCTGCATCAACTTCGAGGCATTGACCGCAATCTGCTCGCGACCTTCATAGAGGACAAAATCCATCCTGTTCTTGCCGACGATTTCTCGGATGGACGTTTCCGCCACCTGCATCACGGCATCGTCGGGATGCCGGTTGTTGAAGATGTACTCCACGGGATCCTTGAGAATGTACTGCACCGCAAACTGGATGTTGATGATGTTCTCATCATCCGTAAGCATCAGGGCTTCCTTGAGGACCTTGTTTTTTTCACTGCCGCGATAGCCAATTTCCAGCGTCCTGACGCCCGAGACGTTCACCAGTTCATGCGCCTGGATCGGGTACGGCAGTCGCCAGCGCAGGCCGGACTCGGTGCTCTCCTTATAGCGGCCGAACTGGAGAACGAGTCCCCGCTGCGAGGCGTCAACAATGTAGAAACCGCTCGCGAGCCAGACGACCACGACCAGAACCAGGAGCAATCCGATGCCTCCGCCAAGAAACTTCGGATTGAACTGGACCGGTGGCCGGCTCCCACCACCACCCTCACCGCGATCGCCCCCGCCGCCGGCACGCTTCCTGTCGAAGATGCCAGAGAGCCGGCGATTGAGGTCACGCCACAACTGCTCAAGGTCGGGTGGTCCCTGATTGGGGCGTCTGCCACCACCATCATCGCCGCCACGATTGCCCCACTGTGGGTCATTGAGCGACATAAACACTCCAAGGCTAGAAATCATGGGGAATCATCTGAGTCAAGAATCCTATCGGTATCATGCGAAGCAACGGCGCCAGACAACCGCTCACGCTGGTCCATTGTCTTCGCCAGAGCAATTTCGGCCAGAGCCCCGCGCAGCAGTGGCAGACCTTCACCGCATCTAGCGCTAATGCGAACACGCAGGATTCTACCATATTCGTCCCGCTCGACTGCCGGCGGCAAGCCCGTAAGATCGAGCTTGTTGAGCACCTTCAGCTGCGGCACATTGGCAGCACCAATCTCGGCCAGCACCTTGTTGACGTCAGCGATCTGGTCGTCGCGCGCCGGGCTCGCCGAATCGACCACGTGCAGCAGCAGGTCGGCCTCGGCCGTCGCTTCCAGCGTGGCATGGAAGGCGGCCACCAGCGAGTGCGGCAGATCGCGAATGAAGCCGACAGTATCGGAAAGCACGATGTGGCCTGCCTCCGGCAGCCACAGCTTGCGCGTCGTCGTGTCGAGCGTTGCGAATAACTGGTCGGCGGCGAAAACGCCGGCATGCGTCAGCGCATTGAACAGCGTCGACTTGCCGGCATTGGTATAGCCGACCAGCGAGACGTTCAACAGGTCACCGCGGCCGCGTGCCTTGCGCTGAACGCCCCGCTGGCGCTCCAACCTGGCCAGACGTCCCTTGAGCAGTCTGACTCGGATACCGAGGAGACGACGATCGGTTTCGAGCTGGGTCTCGCCTGGCCCACGCAGACCGATCCCTCCCTTCTGCCGTTCCAGATGTGTCCAACCTCGCACCAGGCGAGTCGCGAGATGTTCGAGCTGGGCCAGCTCGACCTGCAGCTTCCCTTCTGAACTCTGGGCGCGCTGAGCAAAGATGTCGAGGATCAGGCTGGTCCGGTCGATCACTCGACACTGCAGCGCGCGCTCCAGGTTGCGCTCCTGGCCAGCACTCAGCTCGTGATTGAAGATGACCAGATCGGCTCCGTGCGCCGCGACCTCGGCTGCGACCTCCTCCACCTTGCCCTTGCCGGCATAGGTCGCCGCATCCGGGCTGTGACGCCGTCCCTGCACCACGGCACAAATGGCCGCGCCCGCCGACCGTGTCAGCAAGCGGACCTCTTCAAGCTGCTCGGCAAGGTCTTCACGACCGAAGTCGAGCTGGACGATGACCGCACGCTCCTCGGCGGGCGCGCGCTCAGCCATGCCGATGATCTACGAGAAGCTGGCGCAAGCCGGAGTCGTCAGAGGGTGGCAGAAGAAGGTGCTTGACGCGGTTCGACGCGGCAGCGGCGGGCCGGCGAAAGACATCGCTGAAGGCATCATCCCTCGCTGTCGGCGTCCTGCACGATGGTAACCGGGCGAGACGGCACGACCGTCGAGATCGCATGCTTGTAAACCATCTGGGTGACCGAGTTCTTGAGCAGGACGACATACTGGTCGAAGGAGTCGATCTGGCCTTGTAGCTTGATGCCGTTGACCAGGTAGATCGAAACCGGCACGCGCTCGCGCCGCAGTGTGTTGAGAAACGGGTCTTGTAGAAGTTGCCCTTTGTTAGTCATCCTTCAAACTCCATATTTGTTTGCGTTCTGGGAGCTTGAGGATAATTGATTTTCCGGTCGTGTGCCATATCAAGGCAGAAGATGCGGTGCCCTTCGGCCTCAAGGTGACGAGTTTTGTTCGTTAAACCAGGCATTTCAGTTCTGAGGGCACTTGCTGCATCCGCTGGGGGCTGCACGCCGGCCAGCCGAGTACGACCTGATGCGCTGGGGCCGGCTCCTGGCGACCGCCAACGGCGCCTCGACAGCGCTGCCTTTTTGGGGCCCGTCTATTGGCCGCAAAGGACCCCTGTGGCCGCACTGCCGTGGTGCCCGGGCGTGACCGAGGCGCCTCGGAGTGGTGCGGCAAGCACGAGCAGACAACGAACCGTGCCGACTACAGGCTCCGGCCTGCGAGGGCTGTCGCTCTCCCGCCGACGGCATGTAAATTGCTTGGAATATCCTGCTGCTCCACTTCGTTAGCGAGGGTGAACATGACTGAAAGCAGGGTGCAGATGAACCTCTCGCCGACCGAACGGCGCTGGCTGCCGTGGTTCGGCGCGACCAGCAAGCTCCGCATGCGCTGGGCTACCTACCTCAATCGCCATAATCTGGCAGCGCTTGAGCAGGCCTTCGAGGGTTTTGCGCAAACCCGCGTCATGTTGCTCAACAACTGGGCCAATCAACAATGGGCCTACCTTGAGGGCTTTGCCCGCTCAGCGCGAGATCCGACGGCGATCACCACGGACTGGCTGCGCGCGCGCCTGCACATCTGCACGGACGCCTCCGAGCTGTTCGTTGCCGCGCCCGATGGCGCGATCCTGGCGTCGACCCATCAGACAAGAGAGCGCAGACTGCCACCCGTCGTAATGGCGGCCGCGCAAGCGACGCGATTTCTCTACGGACCCTATGTCGACCCGATCACCGTCGAGATCGGCCCCTCTTCCTCGACCTTCCATGACGAGGTCACGCTACTCTTTCTGCAACCGGTGCTGCGCGCTGGCAAACTGCTGGCAATCCTCGGCGCACGGGTGCCAAACGACGTGGTCGGCGACCTGATCCAGCGCGAAAATGGCCACGTCTTCCATGAGTCTGGCGACAACTACCTGTTCATGGCACGCGCCGTATTCGACCCGACGATCCAGGCTGGCGTAGCCCTGTCCCGCTCGCGTTTCGAGGATCGCTCCTTCTCGCTTGGCGAAAACCTCAAGGATGGCGTCAGGACACCCTACGGCACCGTGCGGGTGCAGCGCCACACCGAACTGGAACTGGTTTTCAACGATCCCTCTACCGGCCAGTTGCATCCCGGCGTACGTGAGACCATTCGCTGCGGCCAGAACCTTTACGTCGACTATCCCGGCTACTCGGACTACCGCCATATCCCGGTGATCGGCAAGGGGGTAAGCTTTCAGATGCCCGGCTCCCCCGACACTTGGGGCATGATGTGCGAGGCCGACCTCGAGGAGGTGTTCCGCAGCCGTCCGCTCAGCCATCGGCTGGCCAGGGCACTGGCCCTCGCCGGTGCCCTGGCCATCGGCGGCAGCGCCGTACTGACTGTCGGACTCGGTCTGAACGCACTGCAGACGCTGCTGGCACAGGCCGGCTTCCTGATCCTGGCCGGCGCCCTGTTCCATCGCCTGAGCCTGAAACCGACATCGGCACGGCTGGCCAAAACCAACCTGATGCTGCAGACGATAGCCGAAGGCGGCGGCAACCTGACCCTTCGCCTGGATCGCCCCGGTGCCTTGCGCGACGAGATCACCGAGATCGCGCAATGGCTCAACAGCCTGGTCGACAACCTGGGCGGCATTCTCGGTCAGGTGACGGCGATCAACAGCGAGATCAGCGACGCCAACGCGAGCTTGCTCGGCAACAGCCAAAGCACCCGCGAACGGGCCCGCGAGGTTTTCGATTCGATGCAACAGATCCTCGCATCGCTCGGGCAACAAATGGAGGAGATCCAGGCCGCTTCGCTGCAGGCTGATGGCATGCGTAGCGAACTGGCACGATCCGACACGCAGGCCAGCGAGCAGTTTGCCACGCTACAGCACATGACCGCCAGTATCCGCATCAGCGTCGGTCGCTCGGCCGACACCATCGTCGAACTGCAGGGCAGCACGCACGAGATCGGCCAGATCGTCGGCGTGATCCGCGAGATCGCCGACCAGACCAACCTCCTCGCGCTGAATGCCGCGATTGAAGCTGCGCGCGCCGGCGAGCAGGGACGCGGCTTTGCAGTGGTTGCCGACGAGGTGCGAAAACTCGCCGAGCGCACGCGCACCGCGACCGTGCACATCGGCCAGATGATCGACTCCGTGCAGGTTCACGCCGACAGCGCCGTGCAAGTGATGCGGCAGGGCATGGGTGAACTGGAAGCCGGGCTTGACCTGGCCGTGACTGCGGCCAAGGAGCGTAGCGGATCGGATCAGCTTGTGCAGGGGGTTCTCGACACCATCGACCATATCGCCCAGAGCAGTACCGCCCACAGCCGGCATGTCCGGAGCGTTGCAGGAACGGCCGAGAGCATGCGTGCGGCCTTGCGTCAATCCGAGGAAAGTCTTGAAGAGACCGAAGCGGCAGTAAAGAAACTGGCAGTCCTCGCCACGCAATTCGCCGGCTAACGCGGTTGAGCGACCGGGTTCCTCTCCTTGCGAGCAGCAGACTTCGGGATTTCGGGCGACGTGTCAGGGTCATTCACCGTTCCACGCGTGAACAGATCAGGACGGAGCGATTAACATAGGGGATCAATCCGCCGAGACCTTGACGACGAAGATTACGTCGCTCTTGAACCCGTTGATACCACCCCGAAGAGTACGCTCCGTGTTGCCCCCACCCCCACCGGTACTGTTGATTCTCGGCACCGACGCCGCCGGCAAGGATTATGTCGCGGACTTCCTGGTGCGCCGTTGGCAGGCCCGGGGCTACTCGCTGGAGAAGCGCGCGGGGGCCTTTGCCGGCGCTGCCGTCGACGCCCGCTCCAGCAGCGCGCGCAAGGGTCGCTGGGGACGGTTTCAGGAGCAGGTGTTTCTCACTCTGTTCCCGCTAGTCCGCCCGTTGACGCCCTACCTGGCCCAGAAGCTAGTGGCGCGCGATCAGCAGCGCTTCCGCCCTGCCGATCGCCCACTTGTGGTGGTCAGCCATACCGCCCTGCGACTACTGGCCTTCGCCTATGGGCCAATCATCCCGCCGCCGCCGGTAACGCCTGCCCTGGGCCAGGCGTTACACGCCCTGCAAGCGACGACCAGCGCCACGACAATCGTCCTGGACATCGACCCGGCCATCCGCCAGCAACGCATCGCCGCCCGGGTGCGACAGGGAACGGTCGATCCTTTTGACCACTACATGCAGGCCGACGTCGAACGGGCGGAACGGATTGAGCGATATCTGGTGACGTTGGCGATCGAGTACCTGCAAGCCGGAGTGATCGAAAACAATCACTTGACTGATGACGCCCTGGAGATGGCGCTGGCTGACGCCTTGCTGCAGCGCACCCTGCCCTCCCAACAGACTGAATGATGGCCCGAATCTGAACCGCTGGCCGAGACGACCTGACGTGGGTCGATCGCCGTGCGGAGGTAACCATGGGTGACGCTCGTCATCGACCAAGCAGGTGATCTTGCCGTTCAGTGCATCCATGTGATGCCGAAGGCCGCCAGTTTTTCCTGCGGGGGCGCGGGCTGCAGCGAGTTCAGCCCTTCCAGCGTGGCGATGCGGCGGTGGTCGGCAGCAAGGCTTTCAGTTCGCGGATTTCGTCGCGCAGACCGCGTATTTCAGCATGCAGGTCGGCTTCGATGTGTTGGCGCGCCATGTCCACGGCCTCTCTCGCATCGTGCTGCTCTGCGTCGTGGTAGCTTTGCATGGCGTTGACGATGATGGCGATGAACAGGTTGAGCATGGTGAAGGTCGCCACCAGGATGAAGGGGACGAAGAAAGCCCAGGCGTAGGGAAAGTCCACCATCACCGGTCGGGCGATGCCCATCGACCAGCTTTCCAGCGTCATGATCTGGAATAGCGTGTAGAGCGAACGACCGATGTCGCCGAACCATTCCGGGTGGGTCGTGGCGAACAGGTTGGTGGCGATCACGGCGAAGACGTAGTAAATGATCAGCAACACCAGGACGATCGAGCCCAGACCCGGAATCGCCGCGAGCAAGGCGCCGACCACGCGCCGCATCGACGGCACCATGGTCAGGAGACGCAGCACGCGCAGCACCCGCAGAGCCCGCAGCACTGCCAGCGGCCCGGTGGCGGGAAGCAGCGCGATGGCCACCACGGCGAAATCGAACACGCTCCACGGGTCGCGCCAGAAAGCCGCACGGTGGGCGTAAAGGCGCAAGGCGATTTCGACGACGAACACCGCCAGAATGGCGCGATCGAGCCCGACGATCATCCCGCCGGCCGCTGCCATCGCGCCGGCCGAGGTTTCCAGGCCGAGCAAGACGGCATTGAGCAGGATCAGCGCAATGATGAAGTTCTGCACGCGTGGCCGCTCGATCCAGGCGCGTACCCGCTGGCGTCCATCGTGGGCCGGGAGGTCGGTCATGTTGGCGTTCGGGCTCATTTCAGCGATACGCCAGCAGGCCCAGGTGCCAGGGCGCATGCGGAGGCCGGGACCAGACCATGGCGCGGGGATAGAGTGGAGAAAACAGCCTCATGGCCGAGCCCTCCGCCGTTTCGCCGAGACACGCCATATCCATGCCTGGGAGACCAGCAGGTAACTGGCGATGGCGGCGAAGCTCGCGGTCATCGCCAGGCCGGTTAACAGCGGCATGCCGATCGACCCGAGGCTTTCCCAGAATTCGCTGGGATCGGCCAGCGAGACCGCCGCCGTAACGGAAGTTCCCGTCGCCCAGGCGCCGAGGTGATAGGCAGCGTAGTAGATGGGCGGGACGGTCAGCGGGTTGGTCACGAGCGTGCCGGCGGCGGCAACCGGCACGTTGGCGCGCAGGAGGACCGCTGCCGCAGCGGCGAGCAGGATCTGGGCGACGGGGATCAGGAAGCCGATGAACAGCCCGATCGCCAAGCCCATCGCGACGCCCCGGCGAGACCAGTGCCACAGCTTCGGGTTGGCGAGATAAGGCGCCAGCCCGCGCAACCAGGGGTTGGCCTCGAGTTGCTCACGAGTGGGCGCCAGTGCCCGCAGGCGTTGGATCACGGCAGACATCGTCCTCAATCGTCGCCGCCCATGAAACCCAGCAATTGCAGCACGCTGGAGAAGAGATTGAAGATCGAGATGAACAGCGTCACGGTGGCCAGCACGTAGTTGGTCTCGCCGCCGTGGATGATGTTGCTCGTCTCATAGAGGATGAGGCCGGACATCAGCAACACGAAGGCGGCCGAGACGGTCAGCGACAGCGCGGGGATCTCGAAGAAGATCGCCGCCAGCCCGGCAAGGAAGGCGAGCAGGATGCCCACCATCAGGAAGCCACCCATGAAGCTGAAGTCCTTCTTCGTCGTCAGTGCGTAGGCCGACAGCCCGACGAAGATCGCTGCAGTGGCGCCCATCGCCTGCATGACGATCTCGCCGCCGTTGGGCAGCCCGAGATAGCGGCTGATGACCGGGCCAAGCGTGTAGCCCATGAAACCCGTCAGGGCAAACACGGCGAGAATGCCCCAGCCGCTGTCCTTGAGTTTATGCACGGCGAACAGCAGGCCGAAGAAGCCTACCAGCGTGACGATCAGTCCGGGATGCGGCAGTTTCAGCGCCAACGACGTCGCGGCGATGACGGCAGCGAACAACAGGGTCATCGACAGCAGCAGGTAGGTGTTGCGGACCACCCTGTTGGTGGTCAGGATGGACTCCGCGCCGCCGTTCGGCAGGGCGATGGCCCGGATTCTCGGATCATTCATTGCAGTCTCCCGTGGTTGAAGTAAAGGGTTCTCAAAAAATCCGTGCTGGCCGGGCGACGTCAGCCGGCGCCCCGCTCAACCTGAGGACGGCGATGTTCATGGCACCACCGCCAGGGGTGGCCCACCCAAGTGCATGAGTTTGCTCGTCACCGAGCCGAACAATAGGCTTCCCGTGAGGCCGAGGCCGCGACTGCCGATGACGATGCTGCGGCAATGAAGCTGTTCGGCCAGGTGCAAAATGCCCTTGCCAACGTCACCCATCACAACATGTAGCCGCCAGGGATGTCCTTCTGCGTCGAGCAGCGCCCGCGCCCGTTCAGTGGCAAGCCAGGCGCGGTGCGCCAGTTCCGCCTCTGCCGCTTCCTTGGAAAGCCACGGCTGCACATGCACCAGATGCAGGGCACAAGCGTTCATGTCATTGGCCTGCTGCACGGCATGTGCGACAGCGCGGAGGGCGTTGTCCGAGCCGTCGACCGCTACCAGCCAGGGATTCGTTTCGGGTGTCGGCAACGGTGGCACACTGTCGAAGGCGAGACCGACCAGGCGGCCGTCATTGTCGCGCTCGGAAGTGATGGCGACGGGAAGATCGGGTAATTGCCTCATGCGTCTTCTCCAGCGGCGGCAGATTGGGGTTTCGACAGGGCAAGACTGGCCACGACCGACACGGCGATGATGCTGCCGACGATCGACAGCGACCACTGGATCGGCATGTGGAACCAAGGCATGGCGAGCATCTTGCCGCCGATGAAGACCAACACGATCGCCAGGCCGTACTTGAGCAGATGGAAGCGATCCGCCATGTCAGCCAGCAGAAAGTACAGAGCCCGCAGGCCCATGATGGCGAAGATGTTCGAGGTGAACACGATGAAGGGGTCGGTGGTCACCGCGAAGATCGCCGGGATGCTGTCGACCGCGAACACCAGGTCGCTGGCCTCGATCAGCACCAGCACGAGGAACATCGGCGTCGCCCAGAGGAGACCGTTCTGCCGCACGAAGAAGCGCTCGCCGTGGAACGTGGGGGTGATGCGCAGGTGCCCGCGCAGCCAGCGCAGCAGCGGATTCTTTTCGAGGTCGGGTTCCGCCTCGGCGAAGATGATCATCTTGATGCCGGTGATGATCAGGAAGGCACCGAAGACATAGAGGATCCAGGCGAACTGCGTTACCAGCCAGACGCCGGCGAGGATCATCCCCGCGCGCATGACGATTGCCCCAAGCACGCCGTAGAGCAGCACGCGGCGCTGCAACTCGGGCGGCACGGCGAAGTAGCTGAAGATCATGACGAAGACGAACATGTTGTCGACCGACAGCGACTGTTCGATCAGGTAGCCGGCGAGGAATTCCAGCGTTTTCTTCTCCGCCACCTGAGCGCCCTGGGTGCCGTTGAGGTACCACCAGAGCAGGCCGGCGAAGGCGAGTGCCAGGCTGACCCAGACGGCCACCCAGGCGGCGGCTTCCCTGACATGCACGCGGTGCGCCTTGCGCCCGCCGAAGACGAACAGGTCCAGCGCCAGCATGGCCAGCACGAAAACGATGAAGCCGGCCCACATTGGGCCGGTGGCAAAGCTGTTGGCGGCCTCGGTCATGCAGGGCTCCCGTGCTGGCCGCGAAGTTCGAGGTATTGGGAGGTAAGGTCGAGCCCGGCAGCGGCGATGAATTCGTTGCTATGCCCTTGGTCGAGCTCGACCGCATGCGCCTCGCTGCTCCCGAAGACCATCCTGATCTGTAGCGGAATCATGTCAGTCGTTCTCGATGACGCTTACCGCCGCCTGCAGCGGCGACCCATCCGAGTCGGAACCCATGACAAAGCCTAACTGGGCAGTTTCCATGGCGGAGGGCTTCATTCCGATTCGGCCATGAGCGGTTGCTGGCGGGAAACCGGGAAAGCGGTCAGGGTAAAACCTTGGGCATGGATCGGGAAGTTCATGGAGTCTCCTTCGGGTGGACGAACCTGAATGAACAGGGAACCCAATTGTGGGTATCTTGACTGTTCGTAGCAAACAGATAATAGTCATCCCAACATTCCAAAAAACCGAATAATGAGTAATGCGCCCTGCTCAACTACAGGCACCTCATCAATTTCTCGCCGTCGTCCACTCGGGTGGCGTCATCCGCGTGGCGGAGCATCGGCATCTGACGGCCATGACAGTCTCGGGGCAGATCACCCAGCTGCCTGCGCGCCACCTGTGTCCGCCGACGGCGGCATGGTGTACCCCGGCACCTGCCGTACGGATCTGGCCTATGGACGGGCGGCCCGGGCCTGGCGACTGCGTCTGTCGGACCACGAGATCTGATTTGACGACCGCGTGCAGGGGCGTGTGCGGCAGAACCTCGAACGCGCTGTCGGGGACTTCATTCTGCTGCGTGCCGACGAGCATGCGAACATCGACGCCACGCCGGGTCGGTACGTGCGATCGCCGGCGCCGGCGTCACGCGCCCTGGCCACGTCGCCTGGGTCACCGCTGATCGCGCTGTGCCCGCTCGCTAGTCCTGGGTCGCGAGCAGTTCCTTGTCCGCATAGCTCAGGCGCATGGCCAGTACCTGGGCAATCGCTTCCATCAGGTTAAAGGCCAGGCGCCTGTGCTCCTCGCACAGTTTCTCGAAGCTCGCGCGACTCAACACGTAAAGCTCGGAGTCTTCCATGGCAGTGGCATCGGCACTGAAACTGGCTGCCCTTCTGATGAAGGACAGGCCGGCGACGAAGTCGCCACGTCCGTAGGTCAGCCGGTGGTGGCTGATGGACGTTCCGGGGACTGGGGTCGTGATGCGCACGGCACCCTTGCGAATCAGATACAGGCGGTCGGCAGCGTCGCCGACCGAGAACACCTTCTCATTCCTTGTCACCGAGCGCCGTTCGAGACATTCGACCAGCGCGACCAGTGCGTCCTCCTTGCAGTCCCTGAAGATCTGCATCTCGTAGACCTCGAGCGGCGGAAGTTCCGCCGCTTGCTCCAGTTGCTCACCCAGGATCTGGTCTTCAATCCATTCGAGTCCGTCGTCGACTTCGGTGAACACCTTGACCTGATCGCTGGTGGTCGTCAGTTCCATGCGCTCGAAAAGCTCGGCAAGGTTCCGTCCGTTTGGCAGGGTGTGCGTCAGGCCGCTGAAGACCAGGAAGGCCCCGCGCTCGGCCAGCGAGTCCCGGATCTGACTCAGGAGATGCACCGCCGTGACGTCGACCGACTGCACACGACGCATGTCCAGCACAATGTAATTCCGCTTGCCCAGTTCAGGCTCGAGCGCAGAGTACAACTGGTCCTTGGTTCCGAAGAAAAGGCTGCCCTGCAACTCCACGATCGCCGTCTGGCTACCGCGCTGCACGAGCAGATCCATTTCGGGTCCGAGGCGCACCCGTTTCGAGAACCGTTGACTCCCGTCGAGCTTGTTGCGAATGATGGTGCTCGTCAACTGCTCGCGAATGAACAGGAACATGGCCAGGGCAATGCCCACCGCGGACGCTGCGATCAGGCTGTAGACCAACGCCACGGCCACCACCGCCATGATCACCGCGAAGTCAAGCATCGTCCAGGAGGATTCCAGCAGGTGGAGACTCTTGAGGTCGATCATCCTTATGCCCACAACGATCAGGATGCCAGCCAGTGCGGCGACCGGGATCCAGGCAATGAAAGCGCCCAGGACAAGAAACGCGATCAGCGCCAACACGCCTTCAATGACCCCGGAGACGCGCGTCTGACCGCCGCTCGCCAAATTGACCAGGGTCGCACCCATTTGCCCCGCGCCTGGCATTCCGCCGGCACAGGCCGAGGCGACATTGCCCAGACCCTGCGCAACCAGTTCGCGGTTGGAATCGTGGCGACTGCGGGTGAGCGCGTCGAGAACGACGGCCGTCTTGAGTGTGTCAATGGACAGCAAGACGGCGAGAGTCAGTGCCGTTCCCATGAGGGCGCCGATCTGCCCGAGCTTGAGTTCACCGATGTCCCGCCAACGACCAGTGACCGCCTCCAGCATGCCCGCGGCGGAACCCCCGAGTGGCCCGATGATCAGCTTGTTTCCTTCGAGGATCAGCATCGACTGGTCCACGAAGTGGGCCAATCCGAAATACGTGAGCACCCCGGCCAGCAGCCCGAGGATAGCCGCCGGTACGGCGCGCGTGACCAGGGGCGCCCCAAGCATCACTGTCGCCGTCACGACACCAATGACTGCGCTCTGCCATTGCCACATTTCCGGTGAGATGAGCGTGCGCCACAAGGACTGATTCCCGAAAATGCCCAGGAGCTTGGGAATCTGACTGCCGATGATGATCAGGCCCACACCGGTCAGGTAGCCGCTGACCACCGGAAACGGGATGTACTTGATCAGGCTGCCAATGCGCATCAAGCCAAGGAACAGCTGAATCAGGCCGGCCACCAGGCCGAGGGCGGTCAGCCGCAGTACGATAAACACCGGGTCGACATCCTGCTGCACGAGTTCGATAGCAAACGCCGAGAGAACCGCGGCCGCCGGCGCGCACGGCGCCGTGATCAGCCGATTGGTACCCCCCAGGGTCGGTGCCACCAGGCCAAGCGCCGCGGCTCCGAGAATTCCCGCGAGCGCCCCCAAACCGGCATAAGCTGGACCGATCGAGGCATAGATGGTGACACCAAAAGCAATCGCCGACGGCAGCGCGACCAGCATCGCTGCAAGGCCTCCCCAGAAATCGCCGACCAGCTTGTCATTCTTGAAACCTATTGCCAGTTCCATAGCTCGGGCCCTCCCTCCAGACTGATGCAATCAACCAGCAAGCCTCCCTGCCCTGCCGTGTTCCGCTGAAACACCAGCGAAGATTCCCGAGCAAGCTGCTCGGGAATCTTCGATCGTAGCACGACGCAAATCGCTCGTGAGGGTTTCGGCAGCGCCGGGAGCAGTTCCAGGACGTTTCATGACAAACGCTTTATCACGGAAGCGCGGGGGGCGACAGAACGGCGTACACCTTAACGCGAAGGATATCGATTCGATGCGACGCAGGTATCGATGGCGGTTCAGCGTCTCAACCCGTTCCCGCAGCCCAGCGTGCTCGAAAATGTCACCGAGGGTCCGGCCTTCGTTCCTCAGGTCCGCTACAGAGAATGAACACAGGCGTCTTCAACAGATTGGCCTGGCGCAGAAGGCGGACGCTTACCCGGAACAGCTTTCCGGCGGACAGCGGCAATCCGGAACCATCGCCCAGGCACTGGCGATGAAGCCTCGCGCGATTCTGTTCGACGAGCTTCCACGATGTCGGGTACCAACAAGGCCGACCTGACGAAACGACTGACGAAGGAAGACCCGATGCTTGCCGTCTTGGCGATCTCGTTCAGACAGCCGTGGGTACCGTTCTCTCGGCGCGTGACGCCTCAACGATCCGATGATCTTGGTCACGGTGAATTTGTTCTAAAGCTAACCAATTGAATTATCGTAATTATTTGATTGCCCGCAAATCCAGCGTGGACATCAAGCAGGTTTCTCAACCTCCTGATCAAATGGACAAACCCGGCATCCGGGTTGCGCCGGGGCGATTGCAGATAGTTTGGGCAAATTTGCACTGTGATGTCGGTCACGCTGGCGGACTTTTTGGGCTACCATGTGGTGAGGTGGCGTTTTGCTCTCGGTTCGCGACACGTCAGCCATGGGTTTGTCGGGTGATGACTTGAAACGGAGACTTGCGATGCTAGGTAGATTGGCTGCGTTGTCCACAATCGCTCTCGTCGCATTTGTCGGTGTGGCTAGGGCGGCGCCATCGGGAACGCCTGCCGAAGCGAAAGCCATGCTCGAAAGGGTGGTGCTTGCAGTCAAGGCCGACAAGTCGAGAGCCTTGGTGATGTTTACCAAGGGTGAAGGGGGCTTCAAGGACCGTGACCTCTATCCCTACTGCGGGGGTCCGGACGGGAACTTCACCGCTCATCCGACACTGCTCGGGCGGAGTTTCAAGGATCTCAGGGACAAGTACGGCAAGCCCCTGGGCGCCGAGATATACGCCGCGGCACAGGAGGGATCGATCTCGGAGGTTTCCTATATGTGGCCGCGCCCGGGAGAGACTAACCCCGTAACCAAGGTTGCCTTCGTTACCAGGATTGGCGACCAGGTGTGTGCGGTTGGATACTACAAGGAGTGATCCAAGCGCAAGGCACTGCTGCCGCTTTGCCGAGCGGGTGTCAGCGGGGCACCGCTGGTCCGTGACAGCGCGCGGCGAAACCTGCGGCATGCGTGAAGGCCATGGCAAGAGCTTCCAGCGATCGACCGGCAGTTCGTGCGCGCCATCCTGCATCACCTGGCGGAGACTGTGCCGCAACTCCCTGGCGAAATTCTCGTCGCACACGACGATGCTGGCCTCCGGGGCAAGCAGCAGGCTGACCACGCCACGCTTGACCGCATCGTGCAGGGCGCGGCGAAAGCGGCGTCCAGGCAGGAAACAGGCGATATCCGGCCGGTAGATCATGGCGTGGACACCGGCTGCCACCAGTTCCGGCTGCAGGCGAACAGCAAACTCACGGGCACCGAAACCGTCAACGAGAATGCGCACCGTGACGCCACGCCGGGCGGCGCTGGCCATGGCTGCGGCGACGGCACGACCCGTCGCGTCATCCTCGAAGATGTAGCTTTCGAGATGGACTTAATGCCGGGCTTCGTTGATCGCCTTGATCAGTGCCGGGTGCACGCCGAACCGGTCTGTGGAACTGAATGAGCGTATGTAATCTACAGACTGTGGTTGCGCCCATTGTTGAACCGCTGGTAAGGTTGAGCTGTCCGGTTGCGCGGTCCAGTAGCGAGAAAAAAGTTGGAATAACTCCCTCAACGCCAGGCACAACAAGCCGTTTGGACTGTGTCCTGTGTTCGAGGTTGTCGAACGGCGACGGAACCAATGGGCATTCTTGACATCGACGACAGGTTGGGTCGCACCAGACGCGACGCGGACGCACAGTAAGCAACCCCGGATTTACCCCTCACACGGAGAAAGATGATGCAAGGAAGCAGTGGTAACTACCTTTTGGCGGCAATGGCCGCCATCGTTTTATTCGCCTCAGGTGGAGCCTTCGGGCAGGCGCCTGCGCAAGCGCCGGCGAAGCCTCAGTTCAAGTTTTCGACCCCCATCGCTCCGGGCGTCGCCGTGCCGGACAAGATCGAAAGCTCCATCGGCACCCTGAATCTGACCTACGGCTATCCCAAGGCCGACACCGTCGAGAAGATCTATGACAACCTCGATCGATCGCGCGCCCTGCAGGCTTACCTCATGGCAATCCCGATCGTGAATCAGGCTGGCATGCGCGACTCGCTCAACAAATTCGGGCCGGCCAACCAGACTGATGTCATTTGGGAAGACCTAGTCGATCCCCGGACGGTGGAACTCACAGCGAACGACAACACCATCTACAACTTCATCTGGCTCGACACGAAGAAAGGTCCGCTGGTCGTAGAGATTCCGCCCGAGGTTCTGGGCGCCGTGAACGATTTCTGGTATCGCTGGGTCGCCGATGTGGGCATCACCGGCGAGGACCGGGGCAAAGGTGGCAAGTACCTCTTTCTTCCGCCCGGGTACAAGGGTGAGATCCCCGCAGGCTATGTGGTCGTTCGGCCGAGCACGTTTGGCAACTGGCTTTTCTTCCGTGCCTTCCTCGTCGATGGCTCGACGAAGCCCGGCGTCGAGTCGGTCAAGAAACACCTGAAGATCTATCAACTCTCGGAGGCCGCGAATCCTCCGGCGATCAAGTTCGCCAATGCCTCCGGCGTTCCCGCAAACTTTGTCGCACCCGGCGACTACGCATTCTGGGAGCTTTTGAACAAGGTTATTCAGGAAGAGCCCTCGGAAGGTAGCGACCCGACGACGCTCGGTCTCTTTGCCTCCATCGGCATTGTCAAAGGCCAGCCTTTCGCGCCCGACCAACGGATGAAGAAGATCCTCACGGATGCGGCAAACATCGGCGCCGTAACGGCGCGTACCATCGCCTTCAAGGTGCGCTCGAAAGATGCCTACTTCTTCCCGGACAGCGCCTGGCGCCTGCCGTTCTTTGGCGGCTACAAGTTCGAGAGCGCGCCCGGCGTGACAAACATGGACGGCTACATCTTCTACTACTACTTTGCCACCGGCGTTACCCCGGCCATGGAAATGAAGATGGTCGGCAAGGGATCGCAGTATCCATGGGCCGTTCAGGACGCGAAAGGCAACCCGTTCTACGGCGGAAAGACCTACAAGATGCGCCTGCCGCCCAACGTGCCGGTGAAGGATTTCTGGTCGGTCATCGTCTATGACAACCAGACGCGCTCGATGGTCCAGACGGATCAGAAGTCCCCGAGTGTGAGCAGCCAGAACAAAGCACTCAAGACGAATGCAGACGGTTCGGTGGATGTCCACTTCGGCCCGCGCCCGCCGAAGGGGCTTGAGAGCAACTGGGTTCAGACGATTCCCGGCAAGGGGTGGTTCATGATCCTGCGACTCTACGGGCCGCTCGAGCCGTGGTTCGACAAGACCTGGAAGCCGGGAGAGATCGAGCTTCAGCCGTAACTCGCGAGGGGCGCGCAAGCGTGGCAGCGCTCAATGCGCTGCCCAACGCCCCGGTTCAGCGGATGGGTCTGGCGCCCTGCTGCTGAACCGGGGCGTTCAACGGCTGCTTTCTACAAGCGCCTGAGCGTCCGCAACGGAACGACAGCAGCCGAGCGTGTCTAGCCTGCACCGGCGCCCTGCCCGAACGGGCGATCACGGTCAGCGCAGTCAGCAGCGGCCATCTGGATATCGCGGCAGGCAACCTGATCGGCGGAGTGGCGATGCAGACACTGGTGCTCGTCATCGCCGACCGCTTCATGTGCGGTTCGCGCCCCCTATCGGCGGCATCGGCTTCGCTCGTTCCAGCCCTCGAGGGGACGCTCGTCATCTGCGTGGTCGGGATTACCGTCATGAGCGGCCTGCTTCCCGCCACCGCCGCGGTCGGTCCGCTCGGCGTCGGGAGCATCGCGATCTTCGTGTTCTGGCTGGTCGGCATGCGGGCCCTTGGTCGCTGCCGCGACCGGAAGGACATGCACCTCGCCGTGCCCGCCGACACCAGCGCACAGCCCGCATTATCCGCTGCGGACAGCCCCGAGAAGGGCGACGGCCTGCACAATGCCAGCACCGCCAGGAACGTGACGATCTTTCTCGCCGCGTCGGTGGTCACGCTGGTCGCCGGCGTCGTGCTCGAGCAGAGCGGCGACCGCCTTGCCGACCTGATGGGCATCAACGGCGTCTTGTTCGGCGCGACGGTCCTGGCACTGGCGTCGGCCCTGCCGGAGATCAGTACCGCCATCACCGGCGTGAAGATGAAGGCCTACACGCTAGTCTTCGGCGACATCTTCGGCGGCAACGCCTTCCAGCTCATCCTGTTCGTGCTCGCCGACCTGCTCGCGGGGCAACCGGTCCTGACGCACGAGGGGCGCGCCAACGCATGGATCGGCATGATCGGGCTGGTGATGACCGCGGTGTACGTGGCCGGCATCCTGCTGCGCAAACCGCGGCGCTACTGGGGGCTAGGCGCGGATTCCTGGGCGGCGCTGCTGATCTACATCCTGGGAACCTGGGGGTTCATGCTGGTATCGGCTAGGCTCGCCGGCTCCGCAGCGTCACCTCCGCCGCGATCACGCCGGGATACTGCGCCTCCTAGAACAGCGAGAAGCCGGACAAATCGGCGTGCGCCAGTGCAATGCGCGGGTGGCGGAAACCGGCAAGCTTTTCGCGGGGACCGTACCAGCGGATGCCCGGCACCGGACGGCGCAGGGACGGGCATCAGCCGTGGCGGCTGTCGCAGGAGAGTTCGAGCCGGGTGATCAGCGCTGTAGTCCCGCTTCACTGCCTTCGTCACGCGGGAGAAGCGGATCGGCGCCCCCGGATGCGATAATCAGCCCCTGCCCTCCGACCCGCTTGCTCACCATGCTTCGGCTGACCCTGTCCAACCGCTTCGAATTCCTGCTCGAAAGCCTGCTCGAACGTCTGGCCGCGGAAGCCTGTTCGCCGTTGACGGCGCAACAGGTGATCATTCCGAGCACTGCCTTGCGCCGCCGCGTCGAACTCGCCTGCGCCGATCGCCAGGGAATCTGCGCCAACATCGACTTCTCCTACCTCGCGCAGTGGCTATGGAAGCAGATCGGCCAACTGGTGGACATCCAGGACCAATCGCCCTTCTCGCCGGGGCTGCTGGTGTGGCGAGTGTTCGAGCGACTGGGCGATCGCAGCTTCACCGACGATCATCCGCGGCTGGCGGGCTACCTGTGCGACGCCGACCCGGTGATGCGCCTCGAACTGGCACAGCGATGCGCGACCTTGATCGAACACTACATCACCTACCGCCCGCAGTGGCTGGCGGCCTGGTCGGACGGCAAGCGCGCCGGCATTCCTGGGCTCGATGGCGGACGCGCCGAAGACGAGGTCTGGCAGTCGGCGCTCTGGCGGCGCATCACGGCCGAACTTGGCACGCGGCGCCAGCACCCGGCCGTCGCGTTTTTCCAGCGGATCGAACAACTCGGTGCCGATGCGCCGGCGCAGGCCGGCCTGCCCGCCAATGCCAGCGTCTTCTGCCTGACCAGCCTGCCGCCGCTCTACCTCGACATCCTGCGTCAGTTGTCGCGCTGGATTGACATCCGCGTCTATACCCTCAACCCATGCCGCGAGTACTGGTTCGACGTCGTCGACCAGAAGCGCCTGAGCTACCTGGTGGCACGCAAGCAGGACGGTCATCACGAGGTTGGCAACGCTCTCCTCGCCGCCTGGGGGAAACAGACGCAGGCGCATATCGATCTCCTGTTCGCCGACGAAGGCAGCATCACCGAGGAAGACAGCGTCTTCCTGCCGGCCAGCGGCGAGCACCTGCTGGCGCGGGTACAGAACGCGATCCTCGACCTCGGGGAACTCGCACCCGGCGGCATCGAACTGGCGAGCGACGATCGCAGCATCGAAGTGCATGTCTGCCATTCGCTGACACGTGAGCTGGAGGTGCTGCACGACCAGTTGCTGGCGCAGTTCGCCGCCGGCGACCCGCCGACGCCCTCGCAGATCGTCGTGCTGCTGCCCGACCTGCCCGCTGCGGCGCCGCTGATCAACGCGGTGTTCGGCACGGCACCGGCGCCGCGCCGGATTCCGTACACCATCACCGGCCTGCCGCAGACCCGCGTCAATCCGATCGCCCGCGTCCTGGATAGCCTGCTCTCGCTGTGCGGCAGCCGCTTCGCGGCCAGCGTCGTCTTCGACCTGCTGCAACAGCCGCCGGTGGCAGCGAGGTTCGGTATGGAAGCCGATGACCTGGACCGCATCCACGACTGGATTCGCGATGCCGGCATCCGCTGGGGCCTCGACGCGAGCAGCCGCAGCCGCCTCGATCTGCCGGCCACCGACCGGCACAGCTTTGCCGATGGGCTGCACCGGCTGTTCCTCGCCTACGCCCTTGGCGATGACGCGGCTGCGCGCAATACCGTTGTCGCCGCACGGATCGCCGCCGCCAATCCCGAAGGCGACGATGCGGCAACGCTCGGCCGCTGGTGGCGTTTCCTGCACGCGCTCGCAGCCCTGCGCGACGACTGGTCGCAAGCGCGCGACGCCAGCGCCTGGCAGCACTCGTTGAGCGAGGCGCTGGGCCGCTTCACGCGCGCCGACAACGACCTCGTCGACGATCTGCGCAGCATGCAGGCGACGATCAACGAACTGCACGCCAACATGCTGCGCGGCGGCGCCCGCTCGCCACTGCCGCTGGCGGTGGTGCACAGCGCGCTGCGCACGCTGCTCGACGATCCGGGGCGTGGCGGCGTTCCCGGCGGCGTACTCACCTTCTCTTCGCTGGCCAGCCTGCGCGCCCTGCCCTACCGCGTCGTCTGCCTGCTCGGCATGACTGATGGTGCGTTCCCGAGCGCCAACCGGCCAGCCGAGTTCGACCTGATGGCACTGCGGCCGCAGCCGGGCGATCGGCAGCGGCGCCTGGACGAGCGCAACCTGTTCCTCGACCTCGTCCTCGCTGCCCGGCAGCGCCTCTATCTGAGCTATAGCGGCCGCAGCATCCGCGACAACAGCGTTGTGCCACCGTCGGTCCTCCTCGCTGAACTGATCGACTACGTCGCCGCTGCTTGCGCAAGAAACCCGGCCGACCCCGCGAGCGTCGACGCCGTTCGCCGACGGCTGACCGTCGAACACCCGCTGCAGGCTTTCTCCACCGAGTATTTCGTCAGCGGCGGCGATCATCGCCGGCGCAGCTTCAACGCCGAGTACTGCGAGGCGCTCCGCCAGGGACTCGGCGGCAGCGCCGTGCTCGCCGCTGCACCAGAGTGCGCGGACGACGAGGACGGCGATGAGCTTGATGCACCGAAGAGCGAAGCCACCCTCCCCTTCTTTCCCGGCAGGCTTGAACCGCCATCGCTGGAATGGCGACAGGTCAGCCTCGAACAGTTACTGGGGTTCTTCGGCAACCCCTGCCGGACGCTGCTCGTCAAGCGGCTCAACGTGGCGCTGGCGGTTGCCGAAGAGGAGTTGGCGGACGAGGAACCGTTTCTTCCCGACTATCCGGGCCTGCAGGCACTCGCCCGGCGTCTGCTGCCGGCCGTGCTGGCCGGCCGTGAAGACGACCAGGTGCTGGCACTGGCACTGGCCGGCAGCGAGTTTCCACCCGGGCCGCTTGGCGAGCGACTGATCACTGGGGAAGTTGCGCGCATGCGCCGCTTCGCGACGGGACTCGCGCCGCAACTCGCGGCAGCACCGTTGCCGGCGGTGCACGCGCATTTCGACTTTCCGCTCGAGGGTGAGAGGTGGCAGCTCGCCGGAGCGCTCGGCGACCTGCGCCCGGCAGGACTGGTGCGCTATCGCTACGACGAGGTGCGCCCGACCGACTACCTGGCCGGCTGGATCAGCCATCTGTTCCTCTGTGCCGCGGCGCCGACGGATGTCAGTCTGCAGACCACCTGGCACTCGCGCGACGGCAGCTACCGCCTGCGGCCCTGCGATGAGAGCACCGCCCGCGCCCACCTCGGCGAGCTGATCGGCCTTTATCGCCAAGGTCTGTCGACGCCGCTGCATTTCTTCCCGAAGAGCGCGTGGGCCTACATCAGCGGCGGCATGGCGGCCGCACGCCGGTGCTGGACACACAACCGCAACGCGGACTGGGGAGAGAGCGCTGATCCCGCCTACCGCCTGGCGCTCAGAGGGGTCGCCGAGCCACTTGACTGGAACTTCGAGCAGTGCACGCAGACCGTCTTCGCCCCGCTGCTCGACTATCTCGAGGATTCCCGCCGATGAGCCTGGCCTCTGCGCCGGACGCTGCCGGTACGATCGACCTCGACGTCTTCACCTGCCCACTCGACGGACTACGCCTGATCGAGGCGTCGGCGGGCACCGGCAAGACCTGGAACCTCTGCGGACTCTACCTGCGCCTGCTGCTCGAGAGGGGTCTCGACGCGCCACAGATCCTGGTGGTCACCTTCACCAACGCGGCCACCGCCGAGCTGCGCGAGCGCATCCGTAGCCGCCTGGTCGATGTCCTTGCGTATCTGCAGCGCGGCGCGAGCACTGCCGACCCCTTCGTCGCCCGTCTGGTCGCCGCCGTCGAGAACAACGCCGGCGTCGACCAGCCGCAGATGCGCTTGCGCCTCGAAGCGGCGCTGCATACCTTCGACGAAGCCGCCGTGTTCACGATTCACGGCTTCTGCCAGCGTGCGCTGTCGGACACTCCGTTTGCTGCCGGTTTGCCGTTCAGCCTCGAACTGCTGCGCGACGACCAGCCGCTGCGCCTCGAGGCAGTCAGCGACTTCTGGCGACGCCACGTCGCCAGCGGCGCGATGCCGGCGGCTCTGGCCGACCACCTGGCGCAACGCGGGGATTCGCCCGCAAGCTGGGCCGGTCTGCTCGGCCGTCAGATGGCCAGGTCCCGCGCGCGCGTCATCTGGCCGGACGAACTGGCGAGCGAAACGGCGATCGACACGCCTGGCCTAGCCGCTGCCTTCGAGCGCGCCGGCCAGCTATGGGGGAGCGATGGCACCGGACCGACCGACGTACTGCTCGCCGGGCTCGCCGCGCTCAACGCTGGTTCGTACAGGGAGGACAGCGTCCGCGCCGGGGCCCGCGCCTGGACCGTGTGGTTCACCGGCGGCGACCTGTGCCGCGCTGCCGTTCCGGAAGCCAGCAAGGCGCGTCTCTTCACGGCGGACATGATCGCCGCCCGGACGAAGAAGAACCAGACGCCTCCCGCGCATCCCTTCTTCGCCGCCGCCGACGATCTGCTGGCGCGGCACGCGTCGGTGACGCAGGCACTGCACCTCGCCCGCCTGCACCTGCTGCGCTGGATGCTCGGCGAGTCCGCCGCCGCGCTGCGCCAGCAGAAGCGCCGGCTGCGCGTGCAAACCTTCGACGACATGCTCCTGAACGTCGATGCAGCGCTCACTTCCGGCGATTTCCCGTGGCTCGCCGAATCCTTGCGCAGCCGCTATCCGGTGGCACTGATCGACGAGTTCCAGGACACGGATCCCCTGCAGTACGCGATCTTCAGCCGTATCTACGCCGCCGGCGATGCGCAGGCAGCGGGCCCACTGTTCCTCGTTGGTGATCCCAAGCAGGCGATCTACAGCTTTCGCAATGCTGACCTGCACACCTACCTGACCGCCCGCCGGCAGGCCGGCGCACCGTACACGCTGCGCCACAACCAGCGCTCGACGCCTGGGCTGATCGCCGCCAGCAACGCACTCTTCGCGGCCAATCCCGCCAGCTTCATTCTCGCCGGCCTGAACTACGAACCGGTGACCGTCGGCGACAAACCGCGTCCGCCGTTGACCGACCTAAGCGGGAAAGCGCCAGCGGCGCTGCACGTCTGGCGACTGCCCGCTCCCGGCGGCCAGTATCTGTTGCGCGCCGAAGCGAAGCGGCAGGTGCTGCACGCCACCGCCGGCGAAGTGGCGCGCCTGCTGCGCGCGGCGCAGGCCGGCCGGATCACGCTCGGGGAACGCGCCCTGGCGCCTGGCGACATCGCCATCCTGGTCAGGAGCCATGCCCAGGGGCGCCTGCTCAGGGACGCGCTGCTGCAGCTTGGTATCGGCAGCGTCGAGCTCTCGCAGCAAAGCATCTTCCACACTGCCGACGCCGAGGATCTGGAGAGGGTGCTACTGGCGATCCTCGAACCGGCGCGCCCCTCGCTCCTCTACAGCGCGCTGGCGACCGAACTGATGGGTGTCGATGCCGCCGCCGTCGCTGCGCTGGCTGCCGACGAGATGGGGCTTCTGCAAACCATGGCGCGCTTCAGCGGCTATCGGGAGACCTGGCTTCGCCGCGGCTTCGGCGTCATGCTGCGCGCCTGGATGGCGAGCGAAGCGGTCGCCCTGCGTCTGCTCGCGCGCAACGACGGCGAACGGCGGCTGACCAACCTGCTGCACCTCGGCGAACTGCTGCAACAGACCAGTGCCGACCAGCCGGCACCGGACGCGCTGCTGCGCTGGCTCGCCAGCCAGCGCAGCAACCTGGGGGCCGACGAGGTCGCCCAGTTGCGCCTCGAATCCGACCGCAACCTGGTGCAGATCGTCACCATCCACAAATCGAAAGGCCTCGAATACGGCATCGTCTTCTGCCCCTTCCTCTGGGATGGACACCAGTCGAGCTTTGCCGAGTTCGAGGGCAAGGAGTACCACGACGATGACGGGCTGCCGGTAATCGACTTCCGGTCCGACCTGGATCCGGTCGAAGCGGACGCGATCACGAGACGGCGACGCGAGGAGAAGGACGCCGAGTTCATGCGCCTGCTCTACGTCGCGCTGACGCGAGCGGCGTACCGCTGCTACCTGGTTGCCGGCTGCTACGCGACCCTGTCCTTCGGTCGGCCATCGATGGCCCAGGGCAATCGCAGCCTGCTCAACTGGCTGGTCGCCGGCAAGGACATGCGCTATGCGGACTGGCTGACGCACCAGCGACCGCCGGAGGAAATCGAAGAAGCCTGGCAGACGTTGGCAAGGACGGCGGCGACGTCGTTGTCGCTGCGCGACCTCCCGAGCGAGACGCCGACACCACTCGCCGGCGTCGGCCTGTCGCCAGCGAGCCTGACCGCGCTGACCGCACCCGCGAACATCGCCGGCGGCTGGCGAATCGGCAGTTTCAGCAGCCTGCAGCATGGCGCCGAGAGCGAAGCTTCGGCCAGCGACCACGACGGTCGCTCGCTCACCGGCCTGCCCGCCGTCGGCGTCGGCGCCGCCGCGCCGGCGGAAGTCGCGCCGGACGACATCCTCTACTTCCCGCGCGGACCGGCCGCCGGCGATTGCGTGCATGCGCTCTTCGAGCGCATCGACTTCACCGATCCGGGCCGCTGGCCAGAGATCATCGACGAGGTGCTGGCCAGCCATCCCCTCTCGCTACCGGGACTGCCGGATGGCGAATCCGGCCGCCGCCTGGCACACATGCTGCGCCGACTGCTCGACGACGTCCTTGCGACCCGGCTGCCCGGCGACATCGTCCTGTCCTCGGTGGCGCGCCGGCAACGTCTGGTCGAACTGGGCTTCAACCTGCCCGCCGCAGGGCTCACCGCACCGGCACTCAACGGCTGGCTGACAGCACACGGCTACAACCAGCCGAGACTTGGCTTTGCCCCGCTCGACGGTTACCTCAAGGGCTTCATTGATCTGGTGTTCTGCCAGGCAGATCGCTTCCATGTCCTCGACTGGAAGTCGAACCATCTCGGCTTCACCCCCGCTGACTACGGCCAGCAGCGACTGTCGGCGGCGATGGCGGCACACGGCTACCACCTGCAGCACCTGATCTATAGCGTCGCGCTGCACCGCTACCTGCGGCATCGGATCACCGACTACGATTACGAAAGTCATTTCGGCGGCGTCCACTACCTGTTTGTGCGTGGTGTCCGCCCGGGCTGGCACGAGGTGACCCCGGCAGGTGAGCGACTCGCCTGCGGCGTCTACCACCATCGCCCACAAAAAGGGACCATCGACTCTCTCGACGCTCTGCTGTGGGGTGCTTCGCTGGTGACCAGCGCATGAGTTCCCGCACCCCGCATTCGTCGGAACCGCCTGCCCGCAACGATCTCGCAGAGGGTTTCGCTAGCCACCTGCGGCAATGGGCCGAACAGGCGGGTGCGCCACCCGAGGCCCTGGCCGTACTCGCCGCGGCCGGCCGTCAAGTCAGTCTGGCAACGCAGGCCGGGCATGTCTGTGCACCACTGGAGGATCTCGTCGAGTTCTTCCCCGATCATTCGGCTGACCAGCTGTCGCAGTGCCTGCTGGCCAGCCAGATGGTCGTCGCGGCGGGCAAGACGCCAACCTTGCCGTCCGTCCTGCCACTGGTCCTTGACCGCGACGGACGTCTCTACCTGCACCGCTACTTTGCTTACGAGCGCCGCCTGGCGGCGAGCCTTCGGCAGCGCGCTGTGCGTCGCGGATCGCCACCGAGCGACGAGCTGCGCCATCGACTCGACCGGATGTTCTTCGACAATCGACAGCGGCTCGGCAATCAGCCGGACTGGCAGAAACTGGCCGCCGCCCTCGCCTGGCGGGGCAGGCTGACGATCATCAGCGGCGGCCCGGGCACCGGCAAGACGACCACCGTCGTCGCCTTGCTGGCCTGTCTGCTGGCCGAGAATCCCAAGTTGCGAGTCGCCCTGGCGGCACCGACAGGCAAAGCGGCTGTGCGCATGCTGGATGCACTGCGCCAACGCGCTGGCGACCTGCCACCCGAACTGCAGGCGCTGCTGCCGCGCGAGGCGCATACGCTGCATCGCCTGCTCGGCGTCACGCCGGAACCTGGCCGCTTCCGGCACCACGCCAGCAACCCGTTGCCGATCGATGCGCTGTTCGTCGATGAAGCGTCGATGCTCGACCTCGCACTCGCCTGCCACCTGTGTGAAGCCGTGCCACCCGACGCCCGCCTGGTCCTCCTCGGCGACAAGGACCAGCTCTCGGCAGTCGAGGCCGGCGCGGTGTTTTCCGAGATCTCAGCCGACCCGACGCTGACAGCAGCGTGTATTGCCGAACTCGCCGCGCTCACCGCGACGCCGGCGGCGCGCATCCAGCCACCGCCAGCGATCACTCCGACCCCGCTCGCCGACTGCGTCGTCTGGTTCTCGGAAAGCCACCGTTTCGCCAGCACCTCCGGCATTGGCCGTCTGGCTGCCGACATCAATGCTGGCCGCGGCACCGAGGCCTGCGACTGGCTGGCCAGCACCACGGATCTGTCGGTCGGCTGGCTACCCGACGGCAGCGCCGACCTCGAAGCCGCGACACGGCAGGCGATTCGCGACGGCTATCAGCCCTATCGAGAAGCCCTCACGCACGCGCACGCCGACCCGGCGACGCGCCGCCGCCAGGTGTTTGCCGCCTTTGATCGCTTTCGCGTCCTGTGCGCGCAGCGCGAGACGGCGCGTGGCGTCCATGCCATCAACGCGCTCGTCAGCCGGCACCTGCAGCAATCGGTCGGCGACACCCACGCCACCGTCACCGGTTCGCCGTGGTATCTCGGACGCCCGGTTATGGTGCTCAGGAATGACTACGTTCTGAAGTTGTTCAACGGCGACATCGGCCTCTGCCTGCCGGACGATGCCGGTGAGCTGATGGTCTGGTTCCCCGGGCAGGACGCCGGTTTCCGGCCGGTCGCGCCGATCCGTCTACCGGAACACGACACCGCCTTTGCCATGACCGTACACAAGGCGCAGGGCTCCGAATTTGAGTCGGTACTCTTGCTGCTTCCCGAGCAGACCAACCGGGTGGTGACGCGCGAGCTGCTCTACACCGGCGTCACGCGGGCGTCAAAGCGAGTCTGCCTGGTCGCTGGCCAGGAGGTTCTGGTCAATGCCTGCGTCAACCGAACCCGCCGCCATTCCGGCCTGATCGCCCGGCTGGGTGAGACCGGACCGTAATCGGACCCGCGCAAGCGTGCTGTCCATTCACTGCGCCATCACTCTGCCCGGGTTCCCGATTCCTGCGACGCCACAGGCTGTTCCGTCAGTCAAGGTTGAAATGCATTGGTCGGCGCTGCGGGTGGCATAATGGGCCCGGGCATACTGAGGAAAAGCCGATGGACGCTGGATCGCTGGCCAACCTGGACTGGGGCGCTGTCGCACTGGTCGCCATCATCGGTGGCGGCTTGGTGTGGGGCCTTTTTTTCTTTCTGCGGCAAAACCGCGAGGACCTGGACAGCCTGCAGGAGACGCTGGCGTCTGATCGTGACGACGAGGAAGCCCGATGAACTCGTGACCAGGAGTCGGCGGCAGACCCGCGGCGCGAGGCGATTGCCTCATTACGCGGGAAAGCCGTGGTCAATGCCGCCGGAGAAACAGGTTGAAGTCAGCCAAAGGTAGCGGCCGGCTGAAGAGGTAGCCCTGGTAGGTGTAGCAGCCCTGTGCCGCCAGAACGTTGCGTTGTTCTACACTTTCCACACCCTCGGCGATGACCGACAGGCCGAGGCTGCTGGCCAGGGCGACGATCGTGCGTGCAATTGCCTCGTCATTGGGGTCCGTCAGCAGGTCCCTGACGAACGACTGGTCGATCTTCAACTGATCGAGCGGGAGCCGCTTAAGATATGACAGCGACGAGTAGCCGGTGCCAAAATCGTCGAGCGAGAAGCCGACGCCCCGCTCTTTCAGAGCGGTCATCTTGGCGATAATCTCCTGGTTTTTGTCGAGCAACATGCTCTCAGTCAGTTCAAGCTTGAGGTTGTGCGGGTTGGTACCGGTGTTGCCAAGGACCCCCAGCACCTGTTCGACGAAGTTGGGCTGCAGGAGCTGGCGGGCACTGACATTGACGGAAACCGTGAAGTCCTCTCGGCCGGCCTCGGCCGCCCAGACGGCCGCCTGCGCACTGGCGGTTTCCAGCACCCACAGGCCCAGAGGAAGGATGAGCCCGGTTTCCTCGGCGAGAGGAATGAATTCGGCGGGCGAGACGAAGCCACGCTGCCGATGTTGCCAGCGGAGTAGGGCCTCGGCACCGACGATGCGGCCAGCGCTGTCGACCTGCGGTTGGTAGCACAGGAAGAACTCCTGTTTTTGCAGCGCCTCGCGCAGATCCCGCTCGAGAGCAACCCTCGCGGTGACCACGGCCTGCATCTGCGGATCGAAGAAACGGAAGGTATTGCGACCGGTCGCCTTGGCCTCGTACATGGCCAGATCGGCCCGCTTCATCAGTTCCTCGATATCCTCCTGCTGGCCACCGAACAGGGTGATGCCGACGCTCGGCGTATTGTGGTACTCGGACCCGGCCAGATCATAGGGGCGATTGAGAACACCGAGAATCTTCTCACCGACGATCCGGCTCTGCTTGGCGGCCTCCTGCGATTGCGTGCCGAGATCCTCAAGCATGACCACGAACTCGTCACCGCCGAGACGGGCGACGGTATCCCGGTCCCGGACGCAGCCCGACAAGCGCTTGGCCACCTGTTGCAGGAGCAGATCACCCATGGCATGACCGAGCGTATCGTTGAGCGTCTTGAAATTGTCGAGATCGATGAACAGCAGTGCACCCTGCCGGTCACGACGGGCGCTGGCGGCCATGGCCACCCGCAGGCGGTCATGCAGCAGGCGGCGATTCGGCAGCCCGGTCAGGGGGTCGTAAAAGGCCAGATGCCGGATCTCTTCCTGAGCCGCCTTGCGCAGGGTGATGTCCATCAGCGTCGATACGTAGTGGGTGACACAGCCCTCGCTGTCCCTGACGGCGGAGATCGTCAGCCACTCCGGGAAGACTTCGTCGTTCTTGCGCCGGTTCCAGATCTCGCCTTGCCAGGTCCCTGTGCGCGCAAGACTCTCATGCATCGCCTGATAGAAAGCAGCGTCGTGGCGACCCGAGCTGAGCAGCTTCGGCGTGCGTCCGACGCATTCCTCGGCGCTGTAGCCGGTGATCTCGGTGAATGCCTGGTTGACGCGCAGAATGACCCCCTTGGCGTCGGTAATGAACATGCCCTGCTGCGACTCGAACGTAGTCGCCGCAATGCGCTCCCACTGTTCCGCCTGCTTGCGGTCGCTGATGTCGTGCGATACGACGACGATGCGGACCGCCTGACCCTGCTTGTCCTTGATCACCTTTCCCGCCGAGGACATGTAGCGGACGCTGCCATCCTGCCGAACGAGGCGATACTCGATGTCCTGGCCAACACCGGTTTCGGCCGTCTCTCTGAATACCCGCTGCACCCGTTCGCGGTCATCGGGGTGCACATCGCCAAACGAATCGGTGCCGCGCAGATCCCTCGTATCGCCAAAGAACTGCCGATACGAGGGGCTGTTGTATACCCGCCGTCCTTCCAGGTCGAGAACCGCGATGTGCTCGCCAATACTCTCGGAAATCAGCCGAAAGAACTCCCGCTGTTCGCGCAAGGTGGCTTCCAGTTCCTTTCTCTCGGTGATGTCCTGGGTGGTACCGACGCTGCGCAAAGGCCTGCCGCCCTTGTCGAACTCGACCTCCGCTCTCTGCGCAATCCAGCGAACCGTGTTGCCGATCACGATCCGCAATTCCTTGTCGAACGGCTCGCCCTTGAGTGCCGCCTCACCGCCTTGCTGCAAGGCGCTGCGATCTTCCGGATGAACCAGCGCCATGAACATGGCCATGCTGCCCGTGGTGCCCTCGGGAAGACCGAAGATCCGACAGCTCTCCGCTGACAGCTCTATCTTGCCGGTCGCCAGGTCGAGCACCCCACTGCCGACATGAGCAACCGCCTGCGCTCGATTCAGATCGGCTTCACGCGCCTGTAGATCGGCGGTGCGCTGGGCGAGGTTGGCGCTCAAGCGCTCGACCTCATCGATCCTGCTGCGATACGAGCGAATGAGATGGGTGATCAGCAGCATGGCGACCACAATCCCGGCCGTCTGGACCACGGCGTACATCACAATGGGAGTTGGCGGGTGTGGCAGAAAGCCCCACCAGTCGGCGACCAGGAAACCGAAAATTGCCGCCACCGTCAGCAGGCCGAGAAGCACAGCGGTCGCCGTCCCAAGCAGCCAGCCCCCGGTCAGTATCAGCAAGGGATAGACAATCACCAGCAGCCCGCGCAGACCCCCGAAGAAGGTCGAAATGCCGACCACCGTGAGCCACGTTCCCCAGACCAGGACAGCGAGCGACGCGCGTACCCGGCCCGTCGACATCAGCCCCAGTGCGCTTATGGCCACCAGCATCAGTACCGCCGGACCGGCGGCTCGCCATGGCTGTTCCGGTATGGTCAGCAGGATGGTCAGCAGGGTCCCCGCCGCAGCGACGACGATCGACCAGCCGGTATATCTCAGAAAGGCGAGCGAGGGTGCCCAGAACATTGGCTGATCGTCACGACCCCTCGCAACCGGCGAGTTCTCCGCACTTGCCGGCGGTTCCCGTGTCGTTGCTGTCTGATCCGCCATCAAGCCAGCCCCCCCGCCGTTTCGGTGATCTGCCGGAAGAATCGGTAACAGTTGCGCCCTGTCTTCTTGGCCAGGTACATCGCCGTGTCGGCGTTCTTCAACAACTGGTTCACGTCCTCGCCGTGCTGCGGATAAACAGCGATGCCGATGCTGGCCGAGATACCGATGACATGGGGCCCGATGCAAAACGGCCGCTCGATCGCGGCGAGGATCTTTCCGGCCACCAGCACGGCGTCGCTTGCCTTGTCGATCTGTGCCAGGAGAATAACGAACTCGTCGCCCCCGAGGCGCGAAACGGTGTCCGCGTCGCGCGGCACGCAAGCCTGCAGACGGAGCGCGACTTCCTTGAGCAAAAGATCACCGATATCATGACCCAGCGTATCGTTGACTGGCTTGAATTGGTCAAGATCGAGAAACATCAGCGCCAGCGTGCTGCGGTCCCGACGCGCCTGCGCCAAAGACTGGAACAAACGGTCGCTCAACAGCACGCGATTCGGCAAATCGGTCAACTGGTCGTGGTGGGCAAGGTGCTGCACCCGTTCTTCGGTCGCCTTGCGGGCCGAGATGTCCTGCTTGATGGCAACAAAATGCTGAATGCTGCCATTGCTGTTGGTGACCGGTGAAATGGTCAGCGCCTCGTCGTAAAGACTGCCATCCCGCCGTCGGTTGATGAGTTCGCCGCTCCATATCCGGCCATCGAGAATGGTTTCCCACATGCGCCGGTAAAACTCGGCGTCCTGCTTGCCAGAGTTGAGCACCTCGTTGGCCTTGCGACCGACGGCTTCGGCCAGCGCAATTCCGGTCATTTTCGTAAATGCCGGATTGGCCCATTCGATCGTTGCGTTGACGTCGGTGATCATGATTCCGTTGGCCGCGGAATTGAGCGCCGCCTCGAATAGACGCAAACGCGATTCGAGCCTCTGACGGACCAGCGCATGCCGGATGGCCCGACCCAGTGCATCGTGCTCAAACTGCCCCTTGACCAGATAGTCCTGCGCGCCCGCCTGCAAGGCAGCCTCGGCAAGCTGATGATCGTCCTGGCCGGTGAGCACGATGATCGGCACATCGGGCACCACGCCGCGCATCACCTGCACCGTGGCGAGTCCGGCCGAATCAGGCAGAGACAGGTCAAGCAGCACGACATCTGGCCGGTTGGCGACCGCCAGCGCCACCCCCTCGACCAGGGTCGCCGTCCAGACCACCGGATCCCGATCGCCGACGCGCCGCAGACCGGCACGGCTGACGTAAGCCCGGATCAGTCCGAGATCGCCGGGATCGTCTTCAACCACCAGGATTGATATCTGCTGCTGGAGCGACCTGTTCATGTGCAACTCTCCATCTCGCCCTATCGCTTCATGCTTTACCGACTATTGCTATTGTGACGCAAGCGCACCCGCTTTGAACCAGTGCTCTACAGTGAAGCGATTGCCATGGATCGGCAGTTCCCCCTGGCGCGTATCGCCGGCTGCTGCCTGGACGATCAGGACGAACAGGGATTGGCCGAACCGATTCATATCTGTTCTTCCTCAATGCTGTTCCGGCAAACGCTCAGGGCAAGCCCAGTAGGCAGTCAACTGACGTATCTCTTCGGTGAACTCAGTCACATCAGGCGACTTGGCGAGGTAGCCAGCGGCACCGAGACGGTAGGCAGCGACCACGTCGCGCTCGACTTCCGACGTACTCAGTACCACCACCGGGATATCGCAAAGCGCACCATCCGCCTTGACAGCCGCGAGGAACTCCCTGCCATCCATGCGCGGCATGTTGAGATCAAGCAGGATCAGGTCCGGACGCCTCGCATGCGCGAAGCGATGACCTTGCTGGCGCAGATACTCAAGCGCCTCGCGGCCGTCGGCGACATGCTCCAGGTCGGCCTCGACACGGCCTTCAATCAGCGCCAGCCGCAGCAGGTGGGCATCGGCCGGCTCGTCCTCGGCCAGCAGGATCAGGAAGTGGGACGATGGGGGCTTCATTTCTCTCGGTTCACTGCTCATTGAGACTGGTTGGAACGATCATGAGCGACGGCTTGCTGGCGGCTGATGTCCGGCCGGCAATTCCAGCACCAATCGGCAGCCTCCGCCAGGGGTTTCTTCGAGCCAGGCATGGCCACCGGTACTTTCGGCAATGCGGCGGAGAATCGCCAGTCCGACGCCGGTCCCTTCACCACCCGACGACAAACGCTCAAAAACCCGGAACACTCGTGCACGGTACGCTTCCTCGACGCCGGGACCGTTGTCGCTGATCTGATAGCGAACCGACGCACCGGATTGCTCGCCACTGATGTCGATCCGCAACGCCTGATCGCCGCGGCCATGCCGCAGCGCGTTCTCGATCGCAACTCGAAAGATGTCCTTCAGACGTGGCGCGTCGATCACGGCGTCCGGCAGGGGGCCGACGTTGACCCTGGCGCCCGCCCGGGCGATGGGCTCGGCAAGCTGGGTCAGCAGGTCGGCAAGAGTCTGCTCGACAGAGCAACACTCAACCTTGCCGCGCGGCTGGTCCGCTGCCAGATAAAGTTCCACGTCCCGCAGCAACTCCTGCAAACGACCTGCCTGCTGGCCAAGGAAATCAAGCGACACCTGCACTTCCTCATCGTCAATGCGGCCAGCCAGTTGCGACCGCAAGCGGCCCGCGTAGCTGGCAACGCGGCGCGCCGGCTCCTGCAAGTGGTGCGCGGTCACTTCGGCCAAGCGCTGCAGATCAGCCGTACGCTGCGCAACGCGCAACTCGAGGGTCCGTTCATGGGCCTTTGCCGCGGCGACCAGTTTCGCCTGCCAAGCCGCCTGCCAGGCCAACAGCAGGCAGAAGAACAAGCCCAAGGCCGACTTCCACAGCAGCCCCGAGGTGTCGCTCCAGCCCTCGACTGGCGCCACGCGCAGGGTCCAGGTGGCGTTCTGTATCGACAGCACTTCTTCAACCGGGTCCACCAGTGACCGCGATGACGAGGCGCTGATCACCTCCTTCTCGCGGCTGTCCGGATGCAGGCGGATTAGTTCATAGGCGTAACCACGCTCCTCCAATTCAGCCAGCTGGGCCGAAGCCAGCACATCCGGAAAGGCGACCAGCCCACGATCGGCGCTGAGGTGAATGGCGTAAGCACGCTCGGCGGCCACGGCGGTGGCCAGGCTGCGAGCTTCGCGCACGCCATACTGTTCCTGACGCCAGATCAACCCGGCTGTCAATGCCGCAGCCAGCACAAAAACCACGACGGCCAGGGATACCGGCCGCCAGATTAGGCGGCCACCGGCCGTCGTCGGCCCACCCGGGCGCTCGAGTGACGGCAGATCACTGGGCGCCGGCATCAGCATTCCCGCGGCAGAGGCAGTGATACGCAGAAGCGGCTGCCCTGACCCTCGCCTGCCGACTCGGCCCAGATTCGCCCGCCATGATGCTCGGCAATCTTGCGACAGAGTGCCAGACCCACGCCGCTGCCCTCAAAGCGGGCGCGGCTTTGCAGGCGCTGGAACACCTGAAACAGGCGACCAAGCTGACCCGGGTCGAGACCCACCCCGTTGTCCGCAACGGCCAGGCACCAGTCGCCACCCGCCACCTGACTGGAAACGGTGATCATCGGTGTCCGCCCGGCAACGCGAAACTTGGCCGCGTTGCCGATCAGGTTCTGCAACAGGCGCAGCATCTCGTCCGGGCGAACGAAGACGCGTGGCCACTTGCCGCGGATACTGATGATCGCCTGCGCCTCGGCAATCGACGGCTGCAGGAACAGCAGCGCCTCATCGAGTATCGCCCGACTTTCGAGCCACGCCGGCGGTTCACCGAGGCGACCAACCCGAGAGTACTCGAGCAGTGCAACCAGCATTCGGTCCAGACGCTTGGCGCCGTCGATGGCAAAATTGAAATATTCGCGCTGCTCGGTGGCCAATTGGTTCCCAAGGCTGATGCCGAGCAATTGGAGATAGCTGGAGATCATTCTCAAGGGTTGCCGGAGATCATGTGAAATGGCGTAACTGAACTGCTCCAGCTCGCCATTCGACCGCCTAAGCTCCTCCTCTACTTGCCTGCGCTCGGTGATGTCCTGCGTTGTACCCAGGCTGCGCAGCGGCCTGCCGTCGGCGCCCGAAGTCAGGTCGGCGCGGTGGCGGACGTAGCGAATGGCCTTGCCAACCATGATCCGGTGCTCGTGTTCGAAGGAGCCACCCCGCTCGAGAAACGATTGCCATGCCTGCTCGACCGCCTCGCGATCGTCGGCAAAGACGCGCGCCAAGTACGCCTGGTAACTGCCGATGGTCCCTTCCGGCACACCAAAAATACGGCAGGTTTCCGCCGACAGATGCATCCGGTCGCTCGCCAGTTCGTAGTTCCAGCTCCCGACGTGGGCAACCGACTGAGCCCGGATGAAGTTGGCCTCGCTTTCGCGGAGCGCCTGCAAGGCCTCATCCAGTTCCGTCACCTTCTGCTCAAGATGCCGTTGCAGGGTCTCCTGTTCGCGCATCAGCCGATAGCTACGAATCGCCGAACAGACCTGAACGAAGATCTGGTTGGCACTCAGTTCCGACTTGAGCCGGTAGCCATCGATCGCGTAGTCGGAGATCACTTCCCGCTGCGGTGCGTAGCCCGGCTGGCCAGTAATCAGGACGATCTGTACGCTGCGGTTACCCAGTTCATCCCGGATGTAGTGCACGAGATCAAGGCCCGCCTGATCGGATTCCATCACCACGTCGAGCAGGATCAAGGCAATGTCAGGGTTGGCAGCAAGCACCGCCCTCGCCTCTGTGGCAGATAAAGCATCCAACAGCAGCAGTCCACCCCCTTCGATGACCACATCCTGCAAGGCCAGGCGAAGAACGGTGTGGACGTCGGTCTCGTCGTCCACCAGCAGTACCTTCCACAGGATGCTGGCAGGCGAAGGCGCGACTTCAACCGTGTCCGGGGAAAACAAGACCGAAAGCAGATCGCTGTCTTCGATCCTGCTACTGCTCATCGTGAACCTCCATATGGAAATACGTCCCCTGCTGGGGAGACTGCCATTCTCCTCGCCAGGAGAAGTTGGCCCCTTCGTTCGGCAAGTTAGCGCAAGCCCTCCAATGCTTCGTGTTGACAGTTACGGCACCAATGCGGCTTGACTTGAGGGTCGGCAAGGGGTCCACGCTCATCGGGCCCTGGGTTACGGAGCAACTCCTCGGTCTACCCTGGCCAAGCTCAGGCCAGACAGCACAGGCCACCCTGTCCCTGGCCCCTCGGGACAGCCGTATAGCGCCGGCACTGCCAAACCCCGCGCAATCAGCTCTGCTCCACCGGTGGTGCGACCTTGAACACCTCTGCCAGAGTCGTGATGCCCGCCGCAACTTTCATCGCTCCCGAGATCCGCAAGGGTTTCATGCCTTCCCGAAAAGCCATATCGCGAATCCGGGCGATGTCCCTGTTTTCGCTGATTGCCAACTTGACGTCCGGCGACAGCATCAGAATCTCGTACAGTCCGACGCGCCCGAGGTAGCCTGTCATGCGACAATCGAGGCAACCTACCGGACGGTAGAAGCGAGACGGGCGGTTCGATTTCCAGGGCGCCACCAGTTGATCCCACATGGTCTCCTCGACCGGGCTGGCCGGCTGCGCCTGCTTGCAGTGCGGGCAGAGAATGCGCACCAAGCGCTGCGCCATCACGCCGAGCATCGTCGCACTGAGCAGATACGGGGGAACACCGAGATCAAGCATGCGCGTGATCGCCGAAGGCGCATCGTTGGTATGTAGTGTCGACAGCACGAGGTGACCGGTCAGGGCTGCCTGAATGGCCACCTCGGCGGTTTCCAGGTCACGAATTTCACCAATCATGATGATGTCCGGATCCTGCCGCATCAGCGCGCGCACCCCTTGCGCGAAACCAAGATCGATGACGTTCTGGACCTGCATCTGGTTGAACGCCGGCTCGACCATCTCGATTGGATCCTCGATCGTGCACACGTTGACTGCGGGTGTCGCGAGCTGTTTCAGCGTCGAATAGAGCGTCGTGGTCTTTCCTGAACCGGTGGGGCCGGTGACCAGGATGATGCCGTTGGGTCTTTCCGACATCGTCTTCCAGCGTGCCTGGTCGTCGTCGCTGAAGCCGAGGTCGGAGAAACCACGGACCAGCACTTCCGGGTCGAAAATCCGCATCACCAGCTTCTCGCCGAAAGCGGTGGGAAGCGTTGACAGACGCAGTTCAGCTTCCTGACCGTCGGCCGTTCGCGTCTTGATCCGCCCATCCTGCGGGCGGCGCTTCTCGACCACGTCCATGCGGCCGAGTATTTTGACACGGCTGACCATCGCTGCCAGAACACTCATGGGAATCTGGTAGACCTGATGCAGGACACCGTCAATCCGGAAACGAACGATCCCGACATCCCGCCGGGGTTCGATATGAATGTCGCTGGCACGCTGCTCGAAAGCGTACTGCCAGAGCCAGTCGACAATATTGACAATGTGCTGGTCATTGGCGTCGAACTGGCGGTTGGCCCGGCCGAGTTCAACCAGTTGCTCGAAAGACGACAGGTTGCCGGTCGGGCCACGCAATTGTGCGGCTTTCTTGACCGAACGCGCCAGATTGTAGAACTCAACCAGATAGCGCGCCACGTCGACCGGATTGGCAATCACCCGCCGAATTTCTTTCTTGATGATCGCCTTGATCTCCCTTTCCCAGTCGCGCAGGTAGGGCTCAGTGGTCGCCACCACGAGTTCGCGCGCCGCGACCTCAATCGGCAGGATGCCAAACCGTGTGGCGTAGGCACTCGACATCACTTCGGTGATGGCAGTGAAGTCGACCTTCAGGGGATCGATGTGGTGATACTCGAGTCCCACCCTGCCACCCAGCCACTCGCCGAGATCGTCGAGGGTCAATGGTCGATGAGGCTCCTGCTGCGACTTCCATTTCTGGTCGGCGATGAGCACCAACGGATGCGCCGTCAGGCGCTTGAGACGACTCTCCTTGAGCAGGAGATCGGCGTCGGTCACCGCCACCAGGCCATCGGCAACCAGCCAGTCGAGGACTTCCGCGAGTGTCAGACGATGTTCATGGACGGCGTTGACCGCGGCTTGGGGCATATGCAGTCTTCCAGGGGGATCTGCGGTCACTATACCGGAGACTGCCCAACCTGCTCAATGCCGATTGCCAGACCGGACACAGCGCGTCGATCAGTCAGGAGCCATTTCCCCGAGCCCGGCCGCGCGCCAGAATTCGACCTTGCGTTCGAAGGCCAGCGTGTAGGCGGGGCTGGTCGACGGCAGGACGATCGTCTGGTAGCCTGCCTTCTGGAACCAGACGGCAAACTTGCCGGCAGTCCGGCCGTTGAAGCAGATGCGCTGCAACTGCGGAGCTTCCTCGCGCAAGCGCAGGAAATCATTGACCTCGGCTGACTGGATCGCTGCGTCGAGCGCGCCCTGCCGGCGACACTGGCGATAGGCATCCCAGATACCGATGTGGTGCTTGAGCAAGCTGCGCTGCTTGTCAGCATAGTCGAGAACGGGCAGCGGTTCGCAGAGGAGTACCCCAAGCAGGCGCCAGAACTGGTTCTGCCGGTGCGCGTAGTAGTGCTCCGCAGCAAGTGAGGCCGGCGAAGGAAAGCTGCCCAGAATCAGGATCCTGACGCCGACATCGAGGATCGGCGGCAGACCGTGCAGTAGCGCCGGCCCGCCGCCGACAGTCATCGCGGAAGTCGCTTCAGCGCCCGCCACCCAGCGAGAGCGCCAGCATCAGGTCGTTGATTCGCTTGACGAAACCGGCCGGATCGTCGAGCGACCCCCCCTCGGCCAGCGTTGCCTGCTCGAGCAGCAGGTTGGCCCAATCGTCGAAGCGCGCTTCTTCGTACTTGAGACGTTGTACCGCCGGGTGCTTGGGGTTGATTTCGAGGATCGGCTTGCTCGCCGGCGCCTGCTGCCCGGCAGCCTTGAGGATTCGCTGCAGATTGCCACCGAGATCGTACTGATCGGCCACAAGACACGAGGGCGAGTCGGTCAGTCGATGAGTGACGCGTACGTCCTTGACCTTGTCACCCAGCGTCGTCTTGACCTTATCGAGCAGTTCCTTGTACTCGTCGGCAGCCTTCTCCGCCTCTTCCTTTTCGGCCACATCCTCGAGTTTGCCCAAATCCAGCCCGCCCTTGGCAACTGACTGCAACGGCTTGCCGTCGAACTCGGTCAGGTGACCGGCCACCCATTCGTCGACGCGGTCGGAAAGCAGGAGCACTTCGATACCCTTCTTGCGGAAGATCTCGAGGTGCGGGCTGTTCCTGGCGGCAGTGAAGGTTTCCGCCGTAACGTAGTAGATCTTCTCCTGGCCATCCTTCATCCGCGTGACGTAGTCGGCCAGAGAGACGTTCTCGTCCGGCGTATCGGCATGCGTCGAAGCATAGCGCAGCAGCCTTGCGATGCGCTCCTTGTTGGCGAAATCCTCGCCAATGCCTTCCTTGAGAACACGACCGAATTCCTGCCAGAACTTGACGTACTTTTCCTTCTCGCTCGCTTCCTCGCTGTCAGCCAGGCCTTCGAGCAGGCCCAGCACCTTCTTCACACAGCCCGCACGAATCGCTTCGATATCGCGCGACTGCTGCAGGATTTCACGCGAAACATTGAGCGGCAGGTCGTTGGAGTCGACCACTCCGCGTACGAAGCGTAGATAGAGCGGCATCAGCTGCTCGGCGTCATCCATGATGAAGACCCGGCGAACATACAGCTTGATGCCATGCCGGGCAGTGCGCTCAAAAAGGTCGAACGGCGCGCGCGACGGGATATAGAGCAACTGCGTATACTCTTGCTTGCCCTCGACACGGGCATGGACATGCGCCAGTGGATCCTCGAAATCATGCGCCACATGCTTGTAGAACTCGCTGTACTGCTCGTCGGTGATCTCCGATTTTGGACGGCTCCACAGCGCCGACGCCTGGTTGACGGTCTCGTCCTCATCAGTGACGACCTGCGTTTTCTTTTCCTCGTCCCATTGCTCCTTCTTCATCAGGATCGGCAGCGTGATATGGTCAGAATACTTGCGGACGATCTCGCGCACCTTCCAGCTTGAGAGGAACTCGTCCTCGCCTGCGCGCAGGTGGAGGGTCACTTCGGTACCGCGCTGCGCCCGCTCGATGACCTCGATGGTGAAATCGCCCTCTCCGGACGATTCCCATCTGATCGCCTGACCGGCTTCGACGCCGGCACGGCGGGAAACCACCGTCACCTTGTCGGCAACGATATACGAGGAATAGAAGCCGACGCCGAACTGGCCGATCAGATGCGCATCCTTGGCCTGATCACCAGTCAGCGCCGAAAAGAACTCACGGGTTCCCGACTTGGCGATCGTTCCCAGGTGCTCGACCGCCTCGTCGCGCGAAAGCCCGATGCCGTTGTCTGAAATACTCAACGTCCGTGCTTCCTTGTCGAAAGAAATGCGAATCTTCAATTCGGCATCGTCGCCGTACAGGGCAGCATTGTTCAGTGCCTCGAAGCGCAGCCTGTCACAGGCGTCCGACGCGTTGGAGATCAGTTCGCGCAGGAAAATCTCCTTGTTGCTGTACAGCGAATGTATCATCAGGTTCAGCAGTTGCTTGACTTCTGCCTGAAAACCGAGGGTTTCCTTCTGTGCACCCATGCAAGACTCCGTGGAAAGCGTTGACGAAAAAGCTGACGAAAAACAGCCCCGAAGCGGCGGCGCTACGGACTGCGAGCAATGACTCCGCAGTTGGGGACGGTCGCTGCCATTTCAAGCCCTGACGGCAACGCGCGGCGGCCCGGGCAGCAGCAGCGCATCAGGTATTCAAGGTTCGATGCTCAGGTACGCAACGTTCAATACTTCGACTTCACGCCAGCCAGCCGGGCTCTGAAAACGCACACTGTCGCCGGCGTGCGACTTGAGCAGCGCTCGCGCCAGCGGCGACACCCAACTGATACGTCCACGGGCAGAATCCGTCTCGTCCACGCCGACAATCTGGTAGGTATTCTCAAGTCCCTGCTCGTCGCAGATGGTCACCGTCGCCCCGAAAAACACCTGCTTGGTATTCGCGCGCCGTGCTGGATCGACGATCTCCGCCTGATCGAGGCGCTTGGTCAGGAAACGTATGCGCCGGTCAATCTCTCGTAGCCGCCGCTTGCCATAGATGTAGTCGGCATTCTCTGAACGGTCGCCATTCGATGCTGCCCACTGTACGACGCTGACCACCTGCGGCCGTTCAACGCGCAGCAATTGCTCGAGCTCGGCCCGAATGCGCGCGTGCCCGCCCGGCGTGATGTAGTTGCGAGTGCCCTGTGGCAGGCGAAGCGCGGGCTCCGCTCCCTCCTCCTCGTCTTCGTCGTTGGCCGTCTCTCTGGTGAAAGCCCTACTCATCGCCTATGCCTGCACATCGCCAACTCTCCGTCTCGGCTTGAGGGCACCAAAAGGGCAAGGATCACAACACATCTTCAGCCCTGATGGTCCAAAAAGAAACGGCACAGGCCGCCAAACCTGCGCCGCTGCGCGCACTGCCCGATGGGTCAGTAGCCGATATTGAAAGCGGCAACGTCGATGCGAACGGTATCCCGCCCGAGTGCCAACGCCGTGTAACGGGCAAAGCGCGTCGCCCAGTCCTTGCCTTCGATGAAGCGCTGCTCGCCACCGTAGCGGGCGACGTTGAGAATCTTGTCTATGATCAGGACCTTGCCCATCGGATTACTGGGTTCGCACTCGAGGTCGGCGAACTCCTTGTCAAACCAGCGGCGTGCTTCTTCGGGAGAGCCGGCAGCCAGTTCGGTGTGGGAGAACTTGTACTCGTACTGTCTCTCCCGCCCAAACGAAACGATAATGTGATAAACCATCTGCCTCCTCCCGGCGCTTTCTCAGGGTTACAATTTCACCCTCTATTCTATTCGCAAAAGTGGCCCATGCCGCAAGTCCCGAGCACGCGCGTCGAGTTTATTGCCGGCGTTCGCGCCTTGGCTCCAATGAGCATGAGCATCATCCTTTTCGGCATCGTTTGCGGCGCCGCCGCCAGCAGCGCGGGGATGACACCAGCGCAGGCCCTGCGTTGCGTGCCGCCGGCGGTGATGGCGGCAATCATCGCGCCACCGTTGTTTTTTGCCGTTGGCGCGCCTACCATAGTGCCCGACCTGCCGCAAATTGCAGCCGCTACTTTGGCAGCCCTGATTGCCTGGCGCACGCGCAGCATCTTGCTGACCGTCGTTCTCGGCATGCTCGCCTTTTGGGGGGCTGCAAGCCCTGCGCGGCTAGCCGAATCACAACCTGGGAATATCGCCGACCATGCTGACCGAAGAACAGATCACTGAAACGCGCACCACCCTGCATGAACTGCAGATAGAGCATCATGACCTCAATCAGGTGATCGACCACCTGATGCTCAACCCGCCGCCCGACGACCTCCTGGTCCGGCGCCTCAAGAAACGCAAGCTGCTGCTCAAGGACCGCATCGTCCTGCTCGAGCACATGCTGGAGCCGGATGTCCTGGCCTGACCCGGCAACCCGTGCAAACCCGCTGACCACTCGCCAGTTGGAACTGACCGTCGCCGGGTACCGCTGCCGCCTGGCCTCTGGCGGCCAGCCCTTCAACCCTGATCGCTCGCCCTGGCCCCCGCTCCTGCTGCTGCACGGCGCCGCCAATGACCGCGACGCATGGCAGCAGGTCGCCAGCGGCCTCACCGCCGCCGGCTGCGCCGTGCTGGTCCCTGACCTGCCGGGACACGGCCTGTCCAGCGGACCCGCGCTGCCCAGCATCGAAGCGCTCGCCGACTGGGTACCGACCCTGCTCGATGCGGCTGGCGTCGGCCAGGCTATCCTGGTCGGACACTCGATGGGCTCGCTGGTTGCCCTCGAGTGCGCCGCCGGCCACCCACAACGCGCCAGCGGACTGGCACTGCTCGGCACCTCTACGCCCATGCCGGTGGCCGACGCCCTGATCGCGGGCGCCAAAGCCAATCCGGACAACACGATCAGGATGATGAACGAGTATTCGCTGACGCCGAAGTTCCGGTTGACGGGCGGCCATGGCTACGGCATCTGGGGACCGGGCGTGACGTTGGCGATCATGCGCCGCAGCCCACCCGGCGTGCTGGCGATCGACCTCGCCAACTGCAACAACTATCAGCATGGCCTTGAAGCGGCTGCGCAGGTCGCTTGCCCGGCGCTGCTGCTGGTCGCGCGCCGCGACCGGATGACCCCGCGCCGCAACCTGCCACCGCTCGAAGCGGCGCTGCGTCAGGTGCTTCGGGCGGAGATTCCCGAATGCGGCCACGCAATGATGAGCGAGCAACCACAGGCAGTCGTCAAGCGGCTCCTCGAGTTCCTGCCCCAGGCACTACGCCGTCGCCTCGCCTGAACGCGCCAGTACAATGACCGCGGCGAGAATGATGGCGCCGCCGGCCAGTTGCCAGCCACCCACTGCCTCGCCAAGAAACAGTGCCGCCAGAACCACGGTCACCACCGGCTCCAGCGTCGACAGCGTTGCCGCATCGGCAGCACCCAGGCGCGCCATGCCGGCAAAGAAGGCGATGATCGCCACCACGGTCGAGAACAGCGCGATGCCCCCGACCGCCGCCCACGCCGTGGACGAGTAAGGAAAAGCCGGGCCCTGCCAGAACACTATCAGGCCGTAGACCATCGCCGCTGACAGCATGATCACGGTCGCCGATGGCATCGCCCCGGTCACGGGCGTGACGCGCTCACCGACCAGGATATACAGCGAGTAGATCAGCGCTGCACCCACACCCAGCAAAATGCCGAGAACGCTGCCGTCAAGGCTGCCACCAACTGCCAGCCCGGTCCCCAGCAGCGCCGTGGCCACCGCCAGCATGCGCGGCAGTGAAAGCCGCCGCCGCGCCAGCAATGCCGAGAGCACGGTGACGATTGCCGGATAGAGGTAGAGCAGCAGCGCTGTCAGCCCGGCAGAGGCATGCTGGAGCGCCGCGAAATAGCAGAATGATTGCCCGACATAGCCCAGGCCGCCCATCGCGATCAAGAGCAACAGATTGCTGCCGCGCGGCCAGGGCAGCGCCCGCATCTGCATCACGACCGCCAGAAGTCCGCCGGCCAGCGCGAAACGCAGGAACAGCAGGCTTGGCAAATCGACACCTTCGGCATAGGCCAGCTTGCCGAAGATTGGCATCGCCCCGAACCCCGCCGCCGACGCAACGATACAGATGGAGCCAGCCAGGCGCGCGCGCCCGGCCGGATCAACGGCCAAGGTCCGGCACTCGGTCGTGGCGATGGTACCCGTCGGCGGCTCGCTCGGGCTGCGTCACCCGCCGAACTGCCGGGTCAAGGCAGTGACGCTGGCCGCGAGTTGATCGAGGTCCGGCGCCTTGCCCTCCGGCGTGAAGCGATCCACGACTTCGGGCAGGAGTTGCGACAGACCTTCGGCCGCCTCAGCCTCGGTAACGCCCACCTGCTGGGCGATCTGCGCCAGGGTATCGCTGCCGAAGACCTGACCGATCGCGCCAGGCGGGAGGGGAAGGTTCTGCCCCGTTCCGACCCACGAGTTGGCCTGCTCGGCAAAACCCGCGCGCTGAAACTGCTCCAGCAGGGAACCGAGCCCACCGGCGCCGCTCGCGCCACTCGCTCCACCACCAAGGACGCTGCCCAAAACAGCACCCAAAGCACCGCCAGTACCGCCAGCACCGCCAAGCATGCCACCGAGAACGTCGCCAAGGCCACCGCCCTGACTGCCGCGCGCACCGCCGAGCATGCCCCCAAGGACATCGCTGAGGCCACCACCGCCTTCGGCACCGGTCGCTGCTCCACCCTGCCGGTTCACCAGCATCCCCAGCACGATGGGCAAGAGTGCCATCAGCACGCTGTTGCCACCATCCGTGCCACCTGCTCCAGGTGCCTGTCGGGCTGCGCCCGGCAAGTTCCCCAACAGGTCACCCACTATGCCGTCCAACAATCCCATTGCTGCTCTCCTCTGCTGTCATTGCTGTCATCAATGTTCAATCAAGTGGCACGCGGCAGCCATCGCCACCCTGCCGGCTGACCTCCTTCAATCGGCGAGAACGATTTCGACGCGCCGGTTGTGCTTCCCTTCGTTGCGCACTCGGACCACCCGGATAGCGCCGATTTCACCTATGTTCCGAACGTGTGTTCCGCCACATGGTTGCAGGTCCACGCCGGCGATGCGCAGCAGACGCACTCTTCCGGCACCGCGCGGTGGCTGTACGCTCATGGTCTTGACCAGTTCCGGTCTCGCCTCCAGTTCATCGTCGGTAATCCAGACGGTCTCGGTCTCGATACAGCGGCTGATCAACTCGTTCATCTGGCTTTCGATCCGTTGGCCATCGAGCAGGCTCATGTCGATATCGAAGTCGAGACGCGCCCTGTCGGCGCCAATGTTGCCTCCAGAAACCGGCGCGATCACGACACAGGACATCAGGTGCAGCGCGGTGTGCAGGCGCATCAGGCGATAGCGGCGCGGCCAGTCGATTTCCAGCGTCAGTGTCTCACCGGCTTCTGGTCGCGCCGCAGCGGCGGCGGTCTGGTGCAGCACGACATCAAGAGCGTGGTCCTTGCGCGTGTCCTCGATTGGAATGCGTTCACCGTTGGCTCGCACTAGGACGCCGGTGTCGCCAATCTGGCCACCACCAAGTGGATAGAAGATCGTCCGGTCCAACTCGATCCCCTTGGGGTGCAACGCAACAACCCGCGCGCTCGCGACTTTCAGGTAAGCGTCATCACGAAAGAGCAACTCCGTAGCCATAGTCCCTTGCTAACGTGACTGCGACAGTTCGCTGATCCTGTCCAACAGCGGTCTCTTCTGCTCCTCAAGTTCCCGATAGCGCGCGTAGAGACGATCCAGTTCGACGCTGTAGCGTCGCAGTTGCTCCTCCAGTTGCTTGCGCTGCCGCACCTGCTCATCATAGTCGGGAACGTCGCCATCGATGCCGCTGACCGCCGGCAGGGGTAGCGGTGTGGTCTGCTGTATCAGCGAACGGCGCAATTCCTGAACCATGCCGAACTGCTGGTACGCTGACTGCTGCTCCTGCTGGAGTCGACTGACGGCACCCTCCAGGCGCCGTAACTGGTCATCCCGATCAGCGTCGCTGGCTGCGGCAACCGCCGCAGCCAGCAGCAAAATGCATGTCAACAAGGTCCTAAACTGGGGCATCGCTTCCTCCTGTCGCGTCTGCCGCGGCTTGCCGTCGGCCTGGTGTTCGCATCACGCCGCACGAGATGCGGCTATTTTTCCTGCTGATCGTGATTACGCGCTGGCGCAGGTCCACGAATCATGCTTGCCCGCCTGCCCTCTTTGCGAAGTTATCTGCAGTATCCGGCCGTAGCGATCCGCGTCCTGCTCGATTGCGGAATTCAGGCCAGCAAACCTGGCGTACGATGACCGTCAATCACCTGCAGCAACTGCGCGAAGACCTTTGGTGTACCGGCCACCACATTGCCCGTCTGGAGGTAGCTCTCGTTGCCGGCGAGATCACTGACCAGGCCGCCGGCTTCCGAGATCAGCAGCGCACCGCCGGCCATATCCCACGGCGACAGGCCGAATTCCCAGAAACCGTCGAAGCGACCACAGGCGACGTAGGCAAGATCGAGCGCGGCGGCACCGGGCCGGCGGATGCCGGCGGTCCTCCGGGCCAGCTCCTTGAAAATCGCCAGGTAGGCATCGATGTGATCGTAGATCCGGTAAGGAAAACCGGTACCGATCAGTGCATCTTCAAGCCGGATGCACTTGCTGACCCGAATCCTCCGCTCGTTGAGAAAAGCACCACCGCCCTTGCTGGCGGTGAACATCTCGTTGCGCACTGTGTCGTAGACCACCGATTGGGTTACCTGCCCGCGATGTGCAAGCGCGATCGAGATGGCGTATTGGGGAAATCCGTGGATGAAGTTGGTGGTGCCATCAAGCGGATCGATGATCCACTGGTACTCGCTGCCACCCGCACTGCCGGCGGTCTGGCCGGACTCTTCTGCTAGAATGCCGTACTCCGGATAAGCCTCGCGCAACACGTCGATGATCGCCGCCTCGGCAGCCTTGTCCACTTCGGTGACGAAGTCGCTCTGGCGCTTGGTGGTGACCTGCAGATGCTCGAGATCGAGTGAGGCGCGATTGATGATTTGGCTGGCGCGGCGCGCTGCCTTGATGATGATGTTGAGCGCTGGATGCATGGCTTTTGGGAGACCCGACGAGCGGCCGTTGCCGCCCGATTGGTGTGAAGGAGTCCCGATTCTAATATGAACCGACCTGCAGGGTCTCATCGTTCGAATTCCCCACTCGAACGAATCCGGGTCGTCCTGTCGCAGACCAGCCATCCGGGCAATATCGGCGCGGCCGCACGGGCGATGAAGACCATGGGTCTTTCGCGTCTGCTGCTGGTCAATCCCAAGCGCTTTCCGGACGACGAGGCGGTGGCGCGGGCGGCTGGTGCCGATGAAATTCTCGCGCAGGCGCAAGTCTGCACGAGTCTCGATGTGGCCCTCGCCGATACCGTCTTTGCCTGCGCGATTTCGGCACGGCAGCGCAATCTTGGGCCACCGGCAGTACAGGCACGGGCAGCGGCCAGCGAAATTCTGGCCAAAGCCGGCGACGGTGACGTGGCCCTGCTGTTTGGCAACGAAACATCCGGTCTGTCGAACGCCGAGGTACAGCGCTGCCAGCGTACTGTCTACATCCCGGCCAATCCTGCCTACAGCTCGCTGAATTTGGCTTCAGCAGTGCAACTGCTGTGTTATGAGTTGCGCCTGACCGCCTTCGACAACGCGCCACCGGTTGTCACCAAGGCGATTCCCTTCGCCTCGCCACCGGCAACCAATCAGGACATCGAGCGCTTCTACGACCATCTTGGGCGGGTGATGGTGAGCAGCGGCTTCCTCGATCCGCAGCGCCCGCGACGACTGCTCCCCAAGCTGCGCCGACTGTTCGGACGTGCTGAACTCGAACGCGATGAGATCAATATCCTGCGCGGCCTGCTGGACGCTGTCGAGAAACAGCTTGCCGGCCGAGGCGGCAGGCCCGGCCCTGCCGGCAATAGTGGACCATAACAGTCGGATATTGTAGAATTACCCCAGGACTCAGGCACTTTCGCTCAAGGATTTCCCCCTCATGTTCAGCCACCTGCGCGAAGATATTCAATCGGTATTCGACCGGGACCCGGCCGCGCGCACCTTCTGGGAGGTGCTGACCTGTTACCCCGGCGTTCACGCGCTGGCCTCGCATCGCCTCGCTCATTGGTTGTGGATGCACCGCCTGCGCTGGCTGGGCCGCCTCGTTTCGCACCTGGGACGCTTTCTTACCGGCATTGAAATCCATCCTGGAGCAACCGTTGGGCGCCGCCTGTTCATCGATCACGGGATGGGTGTGGTGATCGGCGAGACGGCGGTGATCGGCGATGATGTCACGCTCTACCACGGCGTCACCCTGGGCGGAACTTCGTGGAGCAAGGGCCGGCGCCATCCGACGCTGGAAAATGGGGTCGTCATCGGTGCCGGGGCGAAAGTGCTGGGACCGATCACCGTCGGCGCGCTGGCCAAAGTCGGCTCGAATGCCGTGGTCGTCAAGAACGTACCGGCGAGAGCGACGGCAGTGGGCAATCCGGCACGGATCATCGACGGTGAAATGGCGCAGAAGCGCGAGCAGATGGCAGGGCAACTGGGCTTCTCTGCCTACGCCCTGGGTGGCGATCAGGATGACCCCCTGGCCAAGGCGATTCATGGCCTGCTTGATCATGCCGTGGAGCTTGACCGGCGCTTTGACCGGTTGCTGAGAAAACTCGAGGCGGCTGGCGTCGACGTCGACAGCGAACGGATAACCGCCGACCCATTCGACCCACAATACCTGAGTAAAATAGTTGACTAATTTCTGAACCTTCGATTAGTATACTAATCTGATCAACTACTACTGATGGAGGAACCATGCGCCTGACCACCAAAGGACGCTTCGCAGTCACTGCGATGATCGACCTGGCACTGCGCTGTGCCGACGGCCCCGTATCTCTCGCCGGCATCAGCGATCGCCAGAAAATTTCTTTGTCTTACCTGGAGCAACTGTTTGGCAAGTTGCGCCGCTACGGCCTCGTCGAGAGTGTGCGCGGCCCAGGAGGTGGCTACTGCCTGGCACGCCCGACCAGCGAAATGACGGTGACCGACATCATTCGTGCTGTCGATGAACCGCTTGATGCGACCCAGTGCGGTGGGCGCGAAAACTGCCGCGATGACGAACGCTGCATGACCCATGAGCTTTGGTCAACGCTGAACGACAAGATGTACGACTTCCTGAGTTCGGTGACGCTGGCCGAGCTGGTCGACCAGCAGCTGCAGAAAAGAGGCGGCCACGTTGCCGTGATGCAGGATGCGCGGCGCACCCGGCCGCGGACCCGCGCCAAAACGGTCGCCGTTGGCGGCTGAAATCTCGTCGGCTCGTAGTCATGTTTGCACCCGTCTATCTCGACCATAACGCCAGTACCCCAGCCGATCCGGCGGTGGTCGAAGCGATGCTGCCCTACCTTGCGCTGCAGTTCGGCAACGCCTCGAGCCGACACGAGTACGGCCGAGCAGCGCGGCGGGCGATTGACGAGGCACGCGGCCAGGTGGCGGCAGCAGTCGGTGCTCACGCCAGTGAGGTGGTTTTTACCAGTGGGGGCTCGGAGGCCAACAATCTGCTGATCAAGGGCGCTGCCGGGCGTCTCAAGCCTGGTCTGCTGGCCGTCAGCGCGGTTGAACATCCCTGCGTGATCAAGCCGGCCGAGCAGCTATGCAAACACGGCTGGACGCTTGCAAGACTGGCGGTCGACGCCGACGGACGGATCGATCCCGAAAACTTCGAAGCGGTGATGAGCGCCAGGCCGAAGATCGTTTCGGTGATGCTGGCCAACAACGAAACAGGCGTGCTGCAGGATGTCGAGTCGCTTGCCGAACGTGGACGGTCAGTCGGCGCCTGGTTCCACACCGATGCGGTCCAGGCTATCGGCAAACTGCCGGTTGATTTTCGTCGCCTGAATACGGCCGGGGTTCATGCCTTGACGCTGTCGGCGCACAAAATCGGTGGTCCCAAGGGCGCTGCGGCGCTGGTACTCGACAAGCGGCTTGATCTCGAGCCGTTGATAGCAGGTGGTGGACATGAACGCGGCTTGCGTTCTGGCACCGAGAACGTGGCGGCGATCGTCGGCTTCGGCGTTGCCTGTGAGCTGGCGGTACAGCGCCGCGACGCACTGGCTCAGCATGTGCTCAAGCTGCGCCAGCAGGTCGAGTGCGGTTTGCTCGGGCTGGGCGCGGTACTTTTTGGCCAAGGCCCCGAACGTTTGCCAAACACCGTTTATTTTGCGATCCCCGCAATCGACGGTGAAACGCTGGTGGGGTACCTCGATCGTGCCGGCTATGCCGTGGCCAGCGGCGCGGCGTGTTCAAGTGCCAACCCTGAGCCCTCGCATGTGCTGCGGGCGATGGGCGTTGCGCCCGACCTGGCTCGCGGCGCCGTACGCATCAGCTTCGGTCGCGGCAACAGTGAGGAACAGGTTGCCGCCTTTCTGGGCAGCCTGCAGGCGATGGTCACCCGGCTGCAACGTTTGACCGCAATGGCTGTCTGACCGCCGAGAATTCCCGAGACCACAATGAATATCTGCCAGAACATGGACAACCCGGAGCAAGAGCAATGCTGAAGCTGCCTATCTATCTCGATTATTCGGCGACGACGCCGGTTGATCCCCGCGTGGCGACGAAGATGATCCCCTATCTGGTCGAGAAATTCGGCAATCCCGCCTCGCGCTCGCATTCTTTCGGCTGGGAAGCAGAAGCGGCGGTCGAAGAAGCGCGCGAAGAAGTGGCCAGACTGGTCAATGCCGACCCGAAGGAAATCGTCTGGACCTCAGGGGCAACCGAGTCCAACAACCTGGCGATCAAGGGAGCGGCACAGTTCTACGCGGGCAAGGGCAAGCACGTGGTGACGGTCCGGATCGAGCACAAGGCCGTGCTTGACACCTGCCGGGAACTCGAGCGCCAGGGTTTTGAAGTCAGCTACCTCGATGTCCAGAACAATGGTCTGCTCGACCTCGAAGTGTTCAAGGCGGCGCTGCGCCCGGATACGATCGTTGTCTCGGTGATGTTGGTCAATAACGAGATCGGCGTCATTCAGCCGATCGCTGAGATCGGCGAGATCTGCCGCGCGAGGGGAATCATCTTCCACGTCGACGCAGCACAGGCAACGGGTAAGGTCGAAATCGATCTCGCGGCACTGAAGGTCGACTTGATGAGCTTTTGCGCGCACAAGACCTACGGCCCGAAAGGAATCGGTGCATTGTACGTGCGGCGCAAGCCGCGGGTTCGCCTGACCGCGCAGATGCATGGCGGCGGTCATGAACGTGGTTTTCGTTCCGGCACCCTGGCAACCCATCAGATCGTCGGCATGGGGGAAGCATTTCGGCTGGCTCGACTGGAAATGGGCGCCGAGAAAGAGCGTATCCGCATGCTGCGCGACCGCTTGCTCAAGGGGCTGTCGGATATTGATCAGGTGTTTGTCAATGGCGACCTCGAACAGCGTGTGCCGCACAATCTGAACATCAGCTTCGCCTATGTCGAGGGTGAATCGCTGCTGATGGCGATCAAGGACCTGGCCGTCTCATCCGGGTCGGCGTGCACCTCGGCCTCGCTCGAACCCTCGTATGTGCTGCGAGCCCTCGGGCGGGAAGACGAACTGGCACACAGCTCGATCCGCTTCACGCTCGGTCGTTTCACCACCGAAGAAGAGATTGATTACGCCATCAGGCTCTTGCACGACAAGATTGGCAGACTACGCGAGCTCTCGCCACTCTGGGAGATGGTTCAAGAAGGCGTTGACCTGAGTACGGTCCAATGGGCCGCACATTGATGAAGTACTGAAGGAGAAGCATCATGGCATACAGCATCAAGGTTCTGGATCACTACGAAAATCCGCGCAACGTCGGTTCCTTCGGCAAGGAAGAAGAGGGCATAGCCACCGGTATGGTCGGTGCGCCCGCTTGTGGCGACGTAATGAAGCTGCAGATCAAGGTCGGCAAGGGCGGCGTAATTGAAGACGCCAAGTTCAAGACCTACGGTTGCGGCTCGGCCATCGCTTCGTCTTCACTGGTCACCGAATGGGTCAAGGGCAGAACCATCGACCAGGCGCTGGACATCAAGAACACACAAATCGCCGAAGAGTTGGCACTGCCGCCAGTCAAGATTCACTGCTCGATTCTCGCCGAGGATGCAATCAAGGCGGCAGTCGCGGACTACAGGAAAAAACACGGCGAACAGGTTTCAGCGTAAGGCAACAAGTACAGCAGGAGGTTTTTTGCATGGCAGTGACGCTTTCTCAACGGGCCGCCAACCATGTTGCCAATTACATGGTCAAGCGCGGCAAGGGCATCGGACTACGCCTCGGCGTACGCACCAGCGGCTGCTCGGGAATGGCTTACAAGCTCGAGTTCGCCGACGTCGCGCATCCGGACGACATCGAGTTTGAATCGCACGGCGTGAAGGTGCTGATCGACCCGAAGAGTTTGCCCTACCTCGATGGGACCGAACTGGACTACGCGCGAGAGGGTCTCAATGAGGGTTTCCGCTTCAACAACCCGAACGTCAAGGACGCCTGCGGCTGTGGCGAGAGCTTCAACGTCTGATCGGCGGCCAACCGAGGCGTGCGCTGGGCTTGATGGGCTGTGACGGGACAAGATGGAATTCAACGCCGAACACTTCAACGCTGACCATTTCTCGCTGTTCGACCTGCCCCCGGCCTTCCGGCTCGACGCTGCCCTGCTCGACCGGCGCTATCTGGAACTGCAGTCACAGATCCATCCGGATCGGTTTGCGAGTGCCAGCGAGGCCGAACGACGGCACTCGCTGCAATGGGCAACGCGGGTCAACGAGGCCTATCAGACGCTGAAGAAGCCGCTGTCGCGGGCGAAATACCTGCTGCACCTGGCAGCACACGACATTGGCAGTGAGAGCAACACCTTGATGCCGGTCGACTTCCTGATCGAACAGATGGAGTGGCGCGAGGCCGTAGCCGAAGTACGCGCCGCCGGTGAACACCATGAACTCGAACACCTGCATCATCGGCTGAAGCGTGACCTCCTGGAACGGTATGAGGAAATCGCCATGCTGCTTGACGATCAGCCTGATCTGGAGCAGGCAGCTGATCGCGTGCGACGATTGATGTTCCTCGAAAAACTGCTCGTCGAAATTGACGAGGCCATGGCGGCACTTGAAGAGTAGGCAGGGAACCCTGACACGGAACGCAGTCGCAGCATCAGAAACCCCACCAGCAACAACAGCTTCTGGACCCCATTTTCCATGGCACTCTTACAGATTGCGGAACCCGGCGAATCGGCTGCGCCGCACCAACACCGCTTGGCGGTCGGCATCGATCTCGGGACCACCAATTCACTGGTCGCTACGGTGCGCAGCGGTCTGGCCGTGGTCATCAGCGACGAACTCGGGCGTCCCTTGCTGCCATCGGTCGTCCGTTACCTGCCAGATGGAAACTGCGACGTCGGCTATGAGGCGCAGGCCAGGCAGGCCATCGATCCGCGCAATACCATCGCTTCGGTCAAGCGCTTCATGGGCCGCGGCCCGCAGGACATCATCCATCGCGAGGCCCTGCCCTACCTTTTCGACGATGGTCCGGGAATGCTTCGGCTGAACACAGTGGCTGGGCGCAAGAGTCCGGTCGAGGTGTCGGCCGAGATCCTGCGCGTCCTGCGCCTGCGTGCCGAGGCCTCGCTGGGTGGGCCGCTGGTAGGCGCGGTGATCACTGTTCCCGCCTACTTCGACGACGCCCAGCGCCAGGCGACCAAGGACGCTGCCCGACTGGCCGGTCTGCCGGTTCTGCGTCTGCTCAACGAGCCCACCGCGGCCGCGGTAGCCTACGGCCTCGACAACGCATCGGAGGGAACCTACGCGGTCTATGACCTTGGTGGCGGCACCTTCGATATTTCGATACTCAGGCTTTCTCGCGGCATCTTCGAAGTGCTGGCGACGGGTGGCGACTCCGCGCTCGGTGGCGATGATTTTGACCATCGCATCTTCTGCTGGCTGCTCGAAGCCGCCCAGCTCAAACCCTTGTCGGTCGAGGATGCGCGCATGCTGCTGACCCGCGCCCGTGAAGCCAAGGAATATCTGACCTTTCACGGCGTTGCACCGATCAACGCCCGGCTCAACAGTGGCGAGGTCGTCGATCTGACTTTGACGACCGAAATCTTTGCCGAGATTACGCAGACCCTGGTCGCCAAGACCATCCAGCCGGTCAAGAAAGCATTGCGCGATGCTGGACTGTCGGTCGCCGAAGTCAAGGGCGTGGTAATGGTAGGGGGTGCGACGCGCATGCCACAGATACAGCGCGCCGTCGGTGATTTTTTCAGGCAGGAGCCGCTGAACAACCTCGATCCGGACAAGGTCGTCGCCATCGGCGCGGCAACCCAGGCCAACCTCCTTGCCGGCAACGGCTTGGGCGGTGACAACTGGCTGCTGCTCGACGTCATCCCGTTGTCACTGGGCCTGGAAACGATGGGCGGCTTGGTCGAGAAAATCATTCCGCGCAATTCGACCATCCCGACCGCCAGGGCGCAGGAATTCACCACTTTCCGCGACGGCCAGACGGCGCTGGCCGTCCATGTCGTCCAGGGGGAGCGCGAACTGGTCAGTGATTGCCGTTCGCTGGCCCGCTTCGAACTGCGCGGCATTCCACCGATGGTCGCCGGCGCCGCACGCATTCGCGTCACTTTTCAGGTCGATGCCGACGGTCTGCTCGCCGTCACTGCCCGCGAGCAGACCGTCGGCGTGGAAGCGAGTATCGTCGTCAAGCCCTCCTACGGCCTCTCGGATGACGAGATCGCCGGCATGCTCAAGGACTCGATGCTACATGTCAGGGATGATGCCCTCCGGCGCGCACTCAAGGAGTCGCAGACAGACGCGCAACGGCTGATCGAGGCCGTGCGTTCGGCAATCGACATCGATGGGGAATTGCTCTCGGTCGAAGAACGGTCGCGGATCGAGCATGACGTGAGTAATCTCCAGGCTGCGCTGCTCGGTGATAACCGCCGCCAGATCATGCTGGCGATGGATGATCTCGAAGCCGACACCAAGGACTTCGCCGCACGCCGCATGGACAAGTCGATCCGCCGGGCCTTTTCCGGCCGTCACATCAACGAACTGGACAGCGAAGTCGCCGCAGCAAGGACGGGAGAACACGCATGACCCAGATCATCGTTTTGCCGCACCTCGAACTGTGTCAGGACGGTGCCCTCTTCGAAGCAAGGGCTGGTGAATCGATCTGTCAGAACCTGCTCGAGAATGGCATTGCCATCGAGCATGCCTGCGAGATGTCCTGCGCCTGTACCACCTGCCACGTCATCGTCCGGGAAGGTTTCGACCTGCTCGAGCCCTCGGACGAGGTCGAGGACGACTTGCTCGACAAGGCCTGGGGGCTAGAACCGCACTCCCGACTGTCGTGTCAGGCAATGGTCAATGAGAGCCCATTGGTGATTGAGATTCCACGCTACTCCATCAACATGATCAAGGAGGTTAAACGATGAGATGGACCGACATCAGCGAACTCGCGGTCGAACTCGCCGAAACGCACCCCGAGGTCGACCCGCTGACGATCAACTTCGTTGACCTGATGAACTGGGTACTGGCCCTGCCGGGCTTCGACGACGACGCAAAACACTGTGGCGAAAAAATCCTCGAGGCGATCCAGCAAGCCTGGATCGACGAGCTGGCATGAAGCCGGACGATTCTGGCGGCAGCCAGCGCAACGTACTCGGCGGCCTGCTTGGCTCCTGCAGCGAGAAGCCGATGACAGGCTTTTTTCGTGACGGCTGCTGCAATACGGGCAGCGAAGATTTCGGCAGTCACACCGTTTGCGTCCTGCTCACCGACGACTTCCTCGAATTCTCGAAGGCGCGTGGCAACGATCTGTCCACACCGCGGCCGGAGTTTGGATTTCCCGGCCTCAACGCTGGAGATCGCTGGTGCCTCTGCGCGGCACGCTGGCGCGAAGCCTTCCAAGCCGGCAAGGCCCCTCGGGTTGTTCTCAATTCCACCAACGAAGCCTGTCTGTTGATCGTCAGCCTGGACGACCTCAAACGACATGCCATTGACCTCAACTGATAGAACTCCAGCGGTGCGGCGACGCCTGGTGTTCATTGGCGCAATGCGGCAAATCCTTCCAGGGTGGCCAGACGCGCCAGGTCGCCCGGCCGGTCAAGATCCCAGTGGGGCGGCAGTTCGGCCCCGCGCAAGCGCAGCTCGGAAGGCCGCTGTCGCGTCTGCGCCATCACCCGCTCGGTACCCCCACCAATCAATGCCCTCGAACAGCCCCGGCTGCGGGCGACGCCGGCCAATGAGCACGTAGCCGCCGTCCTCGGCCGGAATGAACACCGCGTCGTTGCCGCCCTCGCGGTGGTCAAGCAGTGACTCGGCAGCCGCCCGGAGATACGCCGGCTGCAGCGCCGATCAACTGAGTGGTGCGCAGGAGGCCATGCTTCCCCCAGCGGCGCCCGGAGCAGGACTTCGGCAGGAGAGCGCATCGCGAGCAATGGCGGGCCAGCCGTGATGAAAGCCTCACCCTGAAAGCTGTCCTTCGCGGTATATTCTATTCTCGCGATTCGACCAGCCGTCCGGCGAGTTCGTGCCGCCACCGATCATGTGCTGATCAACGACCATGCCCGCAAACCTGCCCCCCGAGAGAATCCAGCCCGGCTCCGCCGGCCCCTTCCCGGTGCCCTGCGCCGGCGGCTTCGTTGAAGACTCGTTTGGCGTGTCGGTCGTGCTCAATGTCGGCAGTGTGCACCAGGTGTTTCGCTGGATTGCGCCGGGGCGTTTCCGGATGGGATCAACAGCCGATGAAGTTGAGCGGGGCAATGCCGAAGTGCCGCATGAAGTGACGCTGAGTCAGGGCTATTGGATCGCCGACACCGCCTGCACGCAGGCTTTCTGGCTGGCGGTGTGGCCGGTCAACCCGAGCCATTTCCAGGAGAACGGCCGCAATCCGGTGGAGAACGTCGCCTGGCATGATGCGCAGCGTTTCATCGCCGAGTTGAACCGGCGGCTGCCCGGGCTGTACGCCCGCCTGCCAACTGAGGCCGAATGGGAATACGCCTGCCGTGCCGGCACCACAACGCCGTTCTCGTTTGGCAGGCAGATTACCCCCGAACAGGTCAACTATCACGGCGACTATCCGTGCTTTGGTGGCGAGAAGGGCCTTTATCGCCAGCGGACAGCTCCGGTCGGCACGCTGCCACCGAACCCGTGGGGATTGTACGAGATGCACGGCAACGTCTGGGAATGGTGCGCCGACTGGTATGCCGAGTACCCGCCAGAGCCACAGGTCGACCCGAGTGGCCCGGCTTTTGGCAGGATGCGGGTTTTGCGCGGTGGCACCTGGAGCGACCCCGCCCGCTATGCGCGCTCGGCCACCCGCAGCCGGATAGAACCCGCCTACCGGCCACGCAGCACCGGTTTCCGCATTGTGCTGGGGCAGCGCTGAGCGCCATCGCGTGACCTAACGCACCGGGATGCAGGATATTTCCCCGGCTCATCGGTCGACGAAGATCCCTTGGGCGCGACCTGTTGCCAGGGCGACGTCAGCGGGCTTTTTTGCTCACGGGTGCGCTGCAAGTCGCTTGATCGGAATACAATTCGCGGCCATCGGGCCTCAACTGGCCGGGTTCCTGCGGTGCGTTCGGCGCAATGGCCGGGGAACCGGACGTCAAAGACGGAGGTCAATCAACGTGTTTCGGATGGTCGTCGTCGACGGCCCCACACCCGCATTGGACAGGACGCGATGAGCATCATCAGCGAAGAAGCACCAAGAAAAAAACGCTCCTACTCGAGAAAGCTGCCAGTCGCGTTGAAGCCGGGCAGCGAGGAGGCGCACGCGGTCCGAATCGACGAGCGGCCCTTCATTGTCGGCATCGGCGCTTCGGCCGGCGGACTGGAGGCGCTCAGCCTGCTATTGCGGAGCCTGCCGAAAAACCTCGGGCTGAGTTACGTCGTCGTGCAGCACCTTTCGCCCACTTACCGCAGCATGATGTCGCAGTTGCTCGGTCGCGAGACGACGATGCCAGTCAGGGACATTGAAGACAGCATGTCGCCGGAACCGAATACGGTCTACATCACGCCACCGAATCGCAATCTGACGTTGCTGGATGGCCATTTCCGGCTGGTCGAACCAGCCAAGGAATCGCTGCCCAAGCCGTCGGTGAATCGCTTCTTCGCCTCGCTCGCCGAAGAGATCGGCGAATCGACGATCGGCATCATTCTCTCCGGCACCGGTTCCGATGGCGCGGCGGGCATCCACGCGATCAAGGCCGCTGGCGGCTTCACCTTTTCCCAGGACCCGGAAACCGCCAAATACAGCGGCATGCCGCAGTCGGCAATCGACACCGGCAGCGTGGACTGGATTCTGCCGCCCGAGAACATGGGCGCCGAGATCAGCTTGATTGTCCTTAACCGTGGCCTGATTCCGGTAGCGACGCAGGCGGCAAGCGCGCCGGCAACGCTGAAAACGCTGCTCGGCAAGGTGCGCAGCCGCACCAAGGTCGATTTCTCGCAGTACAAGGAGCCTACGCTGTGGCGGCGGATCGAGCGACGCATGGCGGCAAACCACGTCAGTACCTTGCACGACTACCTACAGGTGGTCGACCAGACGCCGGTCGAGCTCGACAAGCTGTGCAAGGATATCCTGATCTCGGTCACCGCGTTCTTTCGCGATACCGATGCCTTTGTCCGGCTCGACAAGGTGGTCGCCGACATTCTCGCCAGCAAGCAGCCCGGCGATGACATCCGCGTCTGGGTTGCCGGTTGTGCGACCGGCGAGGAGGCGTATTCGCTGGCCATCCTTTTTTCAGAACGTCTGGGCGCCGCCTTCGACCAGTACCGCCTCCAGATCTTCGCTACCGACATCGACCTCGATGCGATGTCGCTCGCACGACGTGGCGTCTTTGCCGCCTCAAGTCTGGCGCATATGGACCGCGGCCGCCTGCGCGCCAACTTCACGCCGCACGGCGACCGCTACGAGATAAACAAGAACCTGCGCGACGTGGTCATCTTCGCTCGCCAGGATCTGGTACAGGATCCGCCGTTCCTGCGCCTGGACCTAGTCAGCTGCCGTAACGTACTGATCTATTTCCAGAGTGAATTGCAGGCGCGACTGCTTTCGGTCTTCCATTGCGCACTCAATCCGGGCGCCTACCTGTTCCTTGGCAAGTCGGAAGGCATCTTCCAGCAGGAGGCGCTGTTCGGTGTGGTTGACAAGGATGGCCGCCTCTATCGTCGCCACGGGGTAAGCGCCCGCTTGCCGCTGCTGCGCTCGGAGATGCAGATCCCGGCTGCGGGTCTCAACCAGCATCAGCGGCCAAGCAAGCCGACCACCCCGCTGGGTTTCGAGAACATCCTGCTCGAGGCCGCAGGACGCCATTTCATCCCGACCAGCCTGCTGATCAACGGCAAGTTCGAGATCCGCCACATTCACGGTGACGCCAGCCGGCTGCTCAATGTTTCGCCAGGCAGGCCGGCCTTCGACCTGATCTCGCTTATCCGTCGCGAGCTGCGCACCGAGGTTCAGGTTCTGATGCGGCAGGCGCAGGTCAAGCAGGCCGTCGCGCACGGGCGGCCACGGCACATCAAGGCGCTCGATCCGACGCGCGGCGTCCGCCTGTCGGTCCATCCGGTATCGTCCACCGGTGGCGAGGCGCTGTTCATGGTCTGTATTGAATGGATCCTGCCGCCAGCCGGCAAGAATTCCGTCGAGGACAACGGTAACGTTACTGACAAGGAACTCGAAGACGAACTCGCGGCAACGCGCGAGCACCTGCAGACGCTGGTCGAAGAGCTGGAAACCTCGAACGAGGAAATGCAGGCGCTGAATGAGGAGATTCAGGCCTCGAACGAGGAGATGCAGGCCTCGAATGAGGAACTTGAAGCCTCCAACGAGGAACTGCAGTCGACCAATGAAGAACTGGCGACGGTGAACGAGGAATTGCAGATCAAGACGGCCGAGACGCAGGAACTCAACGTCGAGCTGGAATGCATCCAGAACAGCGTCGACTACCCGTTGCTGGTGCTCGATCGAAATGCCTGCCTGCAGCGCTTCAACAGCGCTGCTGCCCGGCTGTTCAAGCTGGGCGCGGCCCAGGTTGGACGCCACCTGCGCGACCTGCCATTGCCACCGGACATGCCCGATCTGGTGGCCGACAGCCAGCAGGTGATCGACACACAGAACGCGCTCGACCGCCAGATCGTGAACGCCAACCGCCGCCATTATTCGCTGCATATCGCGCCGCTGCTGCGCGACCCGCAGCGCACGGCCGGCGTCATCCTGCTGTTTGCCGACAACACCAGCCTTTACGAGACCGAGCGCTCGGCGCGCGAGACCCAGGTCAGGCTGCTGGCGGTGATGAACAATTCGGTCTCGCTGATGGCGGTGAAGGATGCTTCCGGCCGCTACCAGTTCGCCAACCCGAAGTTCGAGCAGAGCTTCGGCTTTGAATCCGGGCAGGCGATCGGCAAGACGGACCTGCAGTTGTTCCCCGAGGCCGTGTGCGATCTGTTTCGCGAGAGCGAACTCGAAGCAATGCGTCTGCGCAAGGGGATCGAGCGTGAGGAAGCCCTCCCCCTCGCCAGCGGCGCGCGCCATTTCCTGGTGGTCCGCTTTCCCCTCTTCGACGACGACGGAGCGATTACCGGCACCTGCTTCCAGGCTACCGACATCACTGCCCGCAAGCGCGCAGAAGAGCGCTTGCGGCTGGCGGCGATGGTCTTCGATCGTCCTTCCGAAGGCGTCATGGTGACCGATACCGAGCAACGGATCCTGACTGTCAATGATGCCTTTACCACCCTGACCGGCTTTACCCGACAGGAAGTCGTCGGCAAGAAACCCAGCATCCTGCGCTCGGAGAAAACGCCAGCCGAGCTTTACGTTGACATGTGGAACAAGGTCAACCGGGTCGGCGTCTGGCAGGGTGAAATCTGGAATCGCCGCAAGAACGGCGAGCCCTTCCTCGAATGGCTATCGATCAACACCGTCAAGGACAAGAGCGGCAAGGTGGTCAACTACGTCGGCATGTTCAGCGACATTACCAAGGCGCGCGAGTCACAGCAGCGCATCGAGTACCTGGCGACGCACGATGAACTCACCGGACTACCTAACCGGGCACTGTTCAACGATCGCCTGCACCTGGCGCTGGCGCGTGTCGAGCGCTCGCGGGAGAGCATTGGCGTGGTGTTCATCGATCTCGACAACTTTAAGGTGGTCAACGACACCCTTGGCCACGTAACCGGCGACAAGCTGCTCAAGCAGGCAGCGCTGCGGCTGCTCGACTGCGTTCGTTCCGAGGATACAGTGGCGCGCCTGGGCGGCGACGAGTTCGTGGTCCTGCTTGAAACCGCCGATCGGCGCGAGGCCACACTGACAGCCGAACGTCTGCTGAGCGCCCTGAGCGCCAGCTATCATTTCGACGAGCACGAATGCTTCATCAGCGCCAGCATCGGCCTGAGCATGTTCCCCGAGGATGCTGCCGATGCCAATGCGCTGATGCGGAATGCCGATTCGGCGATGTATCGAGCCAAGGACCACGGCAAGAACGCTTTTCGCTTCTTCACTGCCGACCTCGCGCTTCAGTCGACACGCCGGCTGGCACTGGAGACGGGCTTGCGCCGCGCGATCGACAACGGTGAGTTCTTTCTCCACTACCAGCCACAGATCAACCTTGAGAACCATCAGGCGGTCGGCGCCGAGGCACTGGTGCGCTGGCAGGCAAACGGCGAGGTGGTGGAACCGGTGGTTTTCATCCCGGTTGCCGAGCAGAGCAACCTGATCGTGGCGATCGACGAGTGGGTGCTCGGCGAAGTCTGCCGTCAGATCGTCGAGTGGGACAAGAGCGGACTGCCGCCTGTCAGGATCAGTGTCAACATCTCGGCGCGACATTTTCGCAAGGAAGGCATGGCCGCCGACCTGATGCAGATCGTCAGCCAGCATGGTGTTTCGCCACAGCGGCTGTGCATCGAGATTACCGAAGGCGTGTTGATGGACTTCGAACGTGCCCAGCGCATGCTGGCCGAACTCGTGGCCTTCGGTCTGATGATCAGTATTGATGACTTCGGCACCGGGTTTTCGTCCCTGTCGTACCTCAAGCGTTTTCCGATCCACGAACTCAAGATCGCGCGCAGCTTCGTTGACGGCATCTCGACCAACTCCGACGACCGCGCCATCGGTTCGGCGATCATTTCGCTCGCCCGCCACCTCGGCATGAGCGTCGTCGCCGAAGGGGTTGAAATGGCCGACCAGCACGCCGAACTCGACGCCTCCGGCTGCCACAATGGCCAGGGCTATCTGTATGCCAGACCGCTCGCACCGGACGTCTTTGCCGAGTGGTTACGTGCCCGCACCTTGTCGTCCCTTTCGTAAAAACTGGCGAACAAATGGTAGACGCGCGCGCCGGATTGATCACGGAGTCGCCAGGCGATGTCGCAGCGATATCTGCGCCAGCCAGACCGTCGAACGAGGCAGCCCGTGCTGCGAGCCAACTGAGCTACACACTTGATCCAGACGATACCATCACTGCCGTCACCGGCGATTGGGACCGCTTCGCGCTCGACAACGGCGGCGACGAGAGCCTTTCGACGAAGGTCATCGGTCGACGGCTCGATCATTTCATCTCAGGCGACGTCACGCTGATGTTCGTACGCACCCTTTTGATGTCGGCGCGAACGCTCAAGCGTACGGTCCAGCGACCCTATCGCTGCGACTCACCCCAACTCAAGCGCTTCATGGAAATGACCATCGTGCCACGTGGCAATGGCGTTCTCGAGGTCTGTCACCGCCAGGTCCGTTCCGAACCGTACCGCTATTCGCTACCGGTCACCGCGGCCATGCCGGGGGCCGGGTCGAACTTCGTCAAGCGGTGCAGCGTCTGTCAACGCATCCGGGTCGGGCAGATGTGGAGCGAGGTCGATGATGCCGTCCTCGAAGGGCGACTGCAGCAAGGCGCAGCGGCGAAACTCGTTGTGGTGTACGGGGTATGCCCCGACTGCATGTCCCGGCGTGGCGTCAAACCCTAAACCGCACCCGCCGCGAAGCCAGCCGCTCAGGTCATGCTGTCGACCTGGTTCGCCGCAGGCGCCACGGCATCGGCGTCGCCCTCGTCGATAAGGCGCTGCTCAAGGCTCTCGATCAAGCCGTTTGCCGCGTCCTCGATCATATCGAGAACCAGGTCGAAGCCATGGCCAAGTCCGTAGTACGGATCAGGAACCTCGTCGTCGTCGAAATTTTTCGAGTAGCTCATCAACAACCCCAGACGGTCGTGCTTGTCCGGGGGACAAATGCGTTTCAGCACCCCGAGGTTGTTGTGGTCCATCGCCAGGATCAGGTCAAAGTAATCCAGATCCTGGGCTGCCACCTTGCGCGCCCGCATGTTCGACAGATCGTAGTGGCGAACGGCGGCCGCACGCTTGGTCCGTTGGTCCGGTGCCTCGCCTGCGTGATAGCCGTGGGTACCGGCGGAATCCACCTCCACTTTATCGTCGAGGTTTTTCTGGCGCAGAATATGGCGGAAAACACCCTCGGCCGTTGGCGAGCGGCAGATATTCCCCATGCAGACGAATAAAACCTTGATCACCTTCCGTTTTTCCACACGCTTAATGGGACTGATTCAGTTCAACCCTGCCTCATCCGGCACCCTCCAGGCAGTCGCGCCAGCCCCTGCTGGCAGCCGAAGCTGGCGAAGGCTTCATCATCCGTGGAAAAGGGAGCCAGTGCAACATTGCAGCTCAGGTTCGGGGCTCCTATCGGCAAAAAAACGCCTCCCAGGGACAGCCCGGACCCGCTTTTCAGCCTCAACCCGGCACCTTGGACCTGGCCCTGCTTTGCCCGCCAGACCCCGGTCTGGCGCCGCGCCCGGCCGCAGGTTTCGCCTTCTCTACCGGCTTGGGCTTGCGCCGATTCTGCTCGGGCGCTTTCTTGTCGGCAAAGGGATTGCTGCTGACGTTGAACTGGATTTGCAGCGGCGTCCCCTGCAGCTTGAACACCTCCCGGAAGGTATGCTCGAGGTAGCGGCGATACGAATCCGGGATCTTGTCGAGCGCATTGCCATGAATGACGATCAGCGGCGGATTCCTGCCACCCTGATGGGCGTAGCGCAGCTTCGGCCGGAACAGCCCGCTGCGCGGCGGCGCCTGCCTCGCCACCGCGTCGATCAGGGCACGGGTCAGCTTGGGCGTTGGCAGATCGGCGATGGCCGCCTTGTAAGCCGCGTCCACCGAACGGAAAAGCTGTTCCAGCCCCTGCCCCTTGAGCGCCGAGACGTAGTGAAAGCGGGCAAAATCGATGAACGACATCTGCCCCTCGAGAGCCCCCTTGATCTGCTCACGGACGTAGGCATCGAGGCCATCCCACTTGTTCACCGCAACCACCAGCGCGCGACCCGATTCCCGAATGAAACCGCCGATGTGCGCATCCTGATCGGAGATGTCCTGGCGCGCATCGAGGACCAGAATCACCACCTGTGCGTCCTCGATTGCTTGCAGGGTCTTGATCACCGAGAATTTCTCCAGGGTCTCGAAAACCTTGCCGCGACGGCGCAAGCCGGCGGTGTCGATCAGCGTGTACTGGCGGCCGGCGCGCTCGAAATCGACTTCGATGGCATCACGGGTCGTTCCTGGCTGGTCAAAAGCGATCACCCGATCTTCGCCGAGCAGCGCGTTGATCATCGTGCTCTTGCCGACGTTCGGGCGGCCGACGATGGCCACCTTGACGACGTCGCTTGTCGTCTCGCCTTCCGCCAACTCTGGGTACGGCTCCAGCGCCAGTTCGATCAGGGCACGCACCCCCTCGCCGTGCGCCGCCGAGATCGGCAGCGGCTGGCCAAGGCCGAGTTCATGAAAATCGGCGACGACGATACCGTGGTTCATGCCTTCGGACTTGTTGACGGCGAGCAGGACGTTGCGCCCGGACTTGCGCAGCCGGTTGGCAATTTCCTTGTCCAGGGCCGTCACCCCGCTACGGCCGTCGACCACGAAAACCACCACATCGGCCTCGTCAATCGCCTGTTCGGTCTGGCGCGCCATCTGGTGCATGATGCCGTCTTTGGCGAGCGGTTCGAAACCACCGGTATCGATCACCAGATAGGGTTTGCTGCCGAGTCTTCCGTGGCCGTAATGACGGTCACGCGTCAGCCCCGGAATATCGGCCACCAGAGCATCGCGCGTCCTGGTCAGCCGGTTGAAGAGCGTCGATTTACCGACATTCGGACGCCCGACGAGAACGATGCTGGGCTTCACTGGGCCTCGATCGCGAGCACGCGTCCGCTGCTCGTCTGTAGCACCAGACTGCTGCCGAGGCGCTGTAAAGGTGCCTGAATCGCGCTGCCATCGGTCGCCAGGCGGGCGACGAAACCGCCATCGTCACGACTCAGAAAGTGCACGATTCCCTTGGCATCAGCGACGACGACCAGATTGCGCAGCGACTGCGGCGCCGTGAGCCGGCGCAGGAACAGCTTGTCCTGCTTCCAGAGCCCGGCGCCACTGGCCTTGTCGAGGGCATGCACGGCGCCTTTGTCGTCGGCGACGTAAACGTAGCGGCTATCGATCGCCAGGCCGGCAGCGCTCGAGATGTCGCGCGACCACATCAGGTTGCCGTTGCCGAGGTCGAAACAGGCGACGCGCCCCTGGAAGGCGGCCGCACAGATCATGCGGCCATCGATGACCGGGGCACTGGTGACGTCGGCGACGCGATCGAGTTCGGTGGCGCCCTTCGGCAGGGCGACCGTCCCCTCCCAGAGCGGCGCGCCGTTTTCTGCACTCACCGCAATCAGCTTGCCACCCGGGAAGCCGGCAAAGACATACTTCTCGATCACCACCGGGCTGGCCGTCACGCGCAGGGACAGGGGTGTGCTCGGACGCTGATAGAGCCACTTGCGCTTGCCGTTGGCCGAGTCATAGGCGGCCAGCCGGTGATCGACACTACGGACAATCACCAGGCCAGCACTCACCACCGGCGGGGCAACGATCTCGCTGCTCGCCTTGGCTTTCCACAACAGGCTGCCGTCGGCCGTGGACAAAGCCAGAACATCGCCCTTCGCCGTGCCCACGACGAGCATCCGCGGATCGGCCCCGACGCCACCCGAGAGCGGCTGTTCCACCTGGATTCTCCAGACCTGCTTGCCATCGTCGAGACGGGCGACCGTACCATCCCTGGCTGCGACGTACACCGACGACGCCACAACGGCTGGAACAAAGGTATAGTCGCCGCCCTTGCCGACCCCTTCCTCCCAGAGCACACGCACGTCGGCCCGGGTCTCGATCGGCTGCAGCTCAGCCATCTTCGGCCCACTGCTGGAAAATGGATTCAGTGCGTCGAGTGTCGAGCAGCCAGCCAGCACCACCGCCAGCATCGCCCCGGCAAGCAGGTGGCGCGTCATCAACCGGACTCCCCGAGTGCATCAAGTTTCAGTTGCAGCGACTCCCGATAAGCGGCATTCACCTGTCTGTTCGGCGGCGCGTTCCCGCCCGCCGACGGGCCTGCCTTGTCGAGACTGGCCAGTGCAGCCTGATACGCTGCCCGCGCCTCGGCGGTCTTGCCCTGGGCAGCAAGAATGTCGCCGCGGCCATCCGAGAAACGACCAGCGAAGCCGGCGCTGGGCGTCCCATCGAGTTGCTTCAGCGCTTCATCGTAGGCCTTTTCGTCCAGTAGCAGGGTGGCCAGACGCAGGCGCGCCAGGTCGCGCAGTTGATCCTTGCCATGTTCCACCACCCAGGCCAGCTGCAGCTTGGCCGTCTTGACATCACCGGCATCAGACATCACCCGGGCAGCGGTGAGCGCGGCCAGGGGAGCGTAGGCGGTCGAGCCGAACTTCTCGATCAGTTCGCCACTCGCCGTCTTGATGCGCTGCGCGTCGTTCTCGAGAACGGCGTTCTGCAGCACCCCATAGACCATCGAGGCTTGCGCCGTCTGATTGCGCTGATACCAGTTCCAGCCCTGCCAGGCGACCACAGCGATCGAGACAGCCGTCACGATACCGGCCAGCAGGTTTCCGTACTGTTTCCACCACGCCTTGATTTCGGCGATCTGTTCCTGTTCTTCGAGGTCGTAAGTAGCCATTACGATTCTTCCCAATCCAAAATGGAGCTCATGATTTCGTCGGCAACGCTGTCGACACTGACCCGCTTCTGTTCGTTCGGTTGCTCGCCGGCAAGCCGCAGCGGCTTGAGGGTGACCTCGCCGGCATTCGCCTCGTCGTCCCCGATGATCACGGCAAAACTCGCACCCGAGGCATCCGCCTTCTTCATCTGCGACTTGAAGCTGCCGCCGCCACAATGAAAAAGGACGTCGATGCCCTGGTCGCGCAGGCCTTCGGCAACCCGCGCCGCCAGGCGCGAAGCGGCTTGCCCCTGGTGCACGACATAGACATCGACCGGCTCCGCTCCGACCTCGCCGCCAGCCTCGCGCATGAGCGCAATCAGCCGTTCGACGCCCATCGCAAAACCACAGGCCGGTGCCGGCTTGCCCCCCAGTTGCTGCACCAGGCCGTCGTAACGACCCCCTGCACAGACCGTCCCCTGCGCCCCGAGGCGATCGCTGACCCACTCGAAAACCGTCAGGTTGTAGTAGTCGAGACCGCGCACCAAGCGGGGATTGATCGCGAAAGGCTGGCCGGCGTCGCGCAGCACCTGCTGCACCCCCTCGAAATGCGCCAGCGATTCGGCGCCCAGTTGATCGATCAGTTGCGGCGCGCCGAGGATCACTTCCTGCAAGGCCGAGTTTTTGCTGTCGAGGATGCGCAGCGGGTTGCTGTGCAGGCGCCGCCGGCCGTCGTCGTCAAGCAGTTCGCTGTGCTGCTCGAAATAGCTGATCAGCTCGGCACGATGGCGCGCACGCTCGCCCGGCTGGCCAAGCGTGTTGAGCTGCAGGGCTATGCCGTCGAGGCCGAGGTCATCCCACAGGCGGGCACCCATCAGGATCTGTTCGGCATCGATGTCCGGGCCGGGGAAACCGAGTGCTTCGACGCCCACCTGGTAAAACTGCCGATAACGCCCTTTCTGTGGCCGCTCGTGCCGGAACATCTGGCCCGTGTAGTACAGCCGTTGTGGCTGCTGCGCGATCAGATTGTGCTGAATCACCGCGCGCACGCAGCCGGCGGTGCCCTCCGGACGCAGTGTCAGCGGCTCGCCGTTGAGACTGTCGATGAAGGAGTACATCTCCTTCTCGACGATGTCGGTCACTTCGCCGATGGCGCGCTTGAACAGCGGCGTCGGCTCGACAATCGGCAGGCGAATCGGGCGATAAGCGTAGCTCTTGAGCCACGAGCGGATGATTTCCTCGAACCGCTCCCAGAATTCGGCCTCGTCCGGCAGGATGTCGTTCATTCCGCGAACCGACTGGATTTTCGGAGTCATCATCCGCCCGGAGACTTTCTTTGGTAGGTGCGCGCGACGTAGGAATCGACGATGGCGATAAACTCCTGCGCTATATGTTCGCCGCGCAAGGTGACGGTCTTGGCGCCATCCTCGAACACCGGCGCCGCCGGCGCCTCGCCGGTGCCCGGCAGGCTGATGCCGATATTGGCATGCTTGCTCTCACCCGGCCCATTGACGACGCAGCCCATCACGGCCAGGGTCATGTTCTCGACGCCATCATGGTCAATGCGCCACTGCGGCATCCGCTGGCGCACGTGGTCCTGGATCGATCGGGCCAGTTCCTGAAAAAAGGTGCTGGTCGTCCGGCCGCAACCCGGACAGGCGACGACCATTGGCGTGAAGGCGCGCAAACCCATGGTCTGCAGCATCTCCTGCGCGACAATGACCTCCTGGGTGCGTTGGCCGCCGGGTTCCGGGGTCAGCGAAACGCGTATGGTATCGCCGATACCTTCCTGCAAGAGGACCGCCATCGCCGCCGTCGACGCCACGATGCCTTTGGAGCCCATGCCGGCTTCGGTCAGGCCAAGGTGCAAGGGATAGTCACAGCGGCGCGACAACTCACGATAGACGGCGATCAGATCCTGCACGCCGGACACCTTGCACGACAGAATGATCCGGTTCCCCGGCATGCCGAGTCCCTCGGCACGAGCGGCTGATTCGAGCGCCGAGACTACCATCGCTTCGCGCATCACCGCAATGGCATCGCGCGGCTCCGGGCAACGGGCATTCTCGTCCATGATCCGCGCCAGCAGATCCTGGTCGAGGCTTCCCCAGTTCACGCCGATGCGCACCGGCTTCTCGTACCGGCAGGCAATCTCGATCATCTGTGCAAACTGTTCGTCGCGCTTGCGGCCGTGGCCGACATTGCCCGGATTGATGCGGTACTTGGCCAGCCCCTGCGCGCAGTCGGGGTGCTCGGCGAGCAGGCGATGACCGTTGTAATGAAAGTCGCCAATCAGCGGCACGTCGACCCCCATCCGGCCAAGGTGCTCGCGAATCGGCGCCACGGCAGCCGCGGCCTCGGGCGTATTGACGGTGATCCGTACCAGCTCCGATCCAGCGCGCGCCAGCTCTGCACATTGAATCGCCGTCCTGACCACGTCGACGGTATCGGTATTGGTCATCGACTGGACGACCACCGGCGCATCACCACCGACCGCCACCTGGCCAACCATGACCGGACGCGTTCGCCGACGGAGTGTGCCCGGCCCCGGTTTGCTCACGGCTTGCATACCCCTCGCGATGGTCTCATTCCACGGTCAGCCGCGCGACTTCACCACTGCTGTGCGGCGCCAGTTCGATGACCCTGCCGCGGTACTGCACGGTGACCTGCGTCGAGTTGCCCACCACCAGTGAAAATGGCGGCTGCCCGTCGACCTCGCGCTGGCTGCCCGCCGGGCTCAGCCCGGACAGGAGAACCTGACCCCGGGCATCACGGATCTCGACCCAGGCAGGCTGAGCAAAGGAAAGCTTCAGTCCGCCGCCGGCCACCCGCGCATCCGACAACACGGTTGCATGCGGTGCCGAGAGCACGGTCACCGACTCGCCGGGTCCTGCCTTTGGCGCAGCCAGCGCGGTTGACGCTGGCTCTGGCGGAGGCGCTGGCGCAGTGTTCTCAAGGGGTGCCGGCGCCGCCTTGCGATCGATCAGCGCCGCCAGTTGTGACTGCCAGAGGTCGGCGGGGACGAAAAAGTAGGCCAGCACAGCCAGGCCCAGCAATACCAATCCGGAAAGAACGGCAAGGTAGTCCCGGCGCTCGGCCCGCCGCCGCCCTGAATGCGGCAGGCTGGCAGTGGTTCCGGCCGACGCTTCGAGTTGCGCCCTCTGCTGCAGCTGTGCCGCATCCAGCCCGCGCATCAGGGACTCTGGGTCGATATTGAGCAGGCGCGCATAGTTGCGGACGAAGCCCCGGATCATCGTGTTTCCGGGCAAGGACTTCCAGTCTTCTGCCTCCAGTGCTTCGACCTGCCGAGGACCCAGCTTGAGCGCCTGCGCAGCGTCCGCCAGACTCATGTTGCGACCCTCCCGCGCGGCACGCAGCTGTTGACCGACGCCACCTGTAACGGGGGTCACCGCGGCACTGGCCGCTGCTTCGGCCTGGGTTTGCCCCCCTGCTGGCAGCCCTTGTTGCTCTCCCGGAAAGGGGAATACGGATTGCTCACTCATTCTTCACTCATTCGACGTTGCCTCGCAGCAGTTCCTGAGCCTCCCGCGAGAGCGGGAATCTGTTCCGCAGCTGATTGCCGTAACGCGCCTCGGCTGGCCGGTTACCGAGCCGGCGCTCGATTCGTACGCCCAGCCAGAGCGCCTCGGCACTCGGCTCGGTCTTGCGCAACAGTTCTGCGAGCTGCTGCTTTGCCAGTTCCAGATGCCCGCGCTGGTAATTGATGTTTGCCAGCTGAAGCAATGCCTGCGGGTTGCCCGGCGCAATGCGCAGACTGTGCTGAACATAATCGTCGGCGGCAGCGAAGTCGCCAAGCTTGGCGTAACAGGTGCCGGCATTCAGATAGGCCATGTCGGGGGTCTCGTACAAGGGATTCCTGATCGCTTTCTGAAAGAAGGCGATGGCTTCCTTCTCTCTACCGATCTGGCAGAGAAACCAGCCGTAGTTGTTGTTGATCTCGGGGTCGTTGGCGTCGAGACGCAAGGCCCGCTGAAAGTCCTGGTCGGCAAATGGGATTTCGCGCGCCTGGAAACCCGCCAGGCCACGCGTGCTGTAGGCTTTGGCATAGCTGGGATCAATGTCGATGGCGATGGTCAGCTCTTCGAGCGCCGTCGCCAGCTGGTTGGCCTGCAGATACAGCGCCCCCAGTTCGGTGTGCAATTTGGCACGCGTACGCGCGTCGCGGGGCTTCGACGGCCTGCGCGAGTCGGCTGCTTCCTCTGGGTCCTGTTGCTTGCTGGGCAAGGAAAGCGGCACCGACGAGCAGGCACCGAGGCAGAGACACACCAGCAGGGCGAGTACTGCGTTCCTCATGTGCAGGCCTCCTGACGGTCGAGCTGAAGGAAGAGCGTTCGCCGGCCAGTCCGCTGCGTTCTGTCGAGCACCTGTCCAGCCAGTTGACCACAGGCGGCATCGATGTCGTCGCCGCGCGTCTTGCGGGTTGTGGTCACCACCCCCGCCTCGAGCAGGACTTCGGCAAAACGGCGAATGCGGTAAGTCGGTGAGCGGCGGTACGGCGAACCGGGAAAGGGGTTGAAAGGGATGAGGTTGAACTTGCATGGCACCTCGCGCGTCAGAGCCAGCAACTCGCGCGCCTGCACATCGGCGTCATTGACCCCGTCAAGCATCACGTACTCGAAGGTGACGAAGTCCCTCGGCGCCTTCTCGAGGTAGCGCCGGCAGGCGGCCAGCAGCTCGCGCAGGGGGTATTTCCGGTTGATCGGCACCAGTTGATCGCGCAAGCCATCATTGGGCGCGTGCAGGGAAACCGCCAGCGCCACCGCGCACTCGTCGCGCAGACGATCCATCGCCGGTACCAGACCCGAGGTCGACACGGTGACCCGGCGGCGCGACAGACCATAGGCGTTATCGTCGAGCATCAGGCGCAGTGCAGTCACCGTATTGTCGAGGTTGGCGAGCGGCTCACCCATGCCCATCAGGACCACATTGCTGATCAGGCGCTCACCGTTCGATTCCCGCTCGTGCCAGGCACCCAGTGCGTGCCTGGCCTGCCATAACTGCCCGATGATCTCGGCGACGCTCAGATTGCGGTTGAAACCCTGCTTGCCCGTCGAGCAGAAGGAACAGTCCAGCGCACAGCCAGCCTGCGTCGAAATGCACAGCGTGCCGCGCCCCTCTTCGGGGATGAAGACCGACTCCACTGCATTGCCGCCGCCGACATCGAACAGGAACTTGCGCGTGCCGTCGTCGGCGATCCGATCCGAAATCACCGTCGGCGGCAGCACCGCCGCCAGGCTTCCGAGTCTGTCCCGCAGGCTCCTGGCGATGTCGGTCATGGCCGCGAAGTCGGCCTGCCCGAAGCGATGCAGCCAGCGCAGTACCTGCCGGGCACGAAACGGCTTTTCGCCGTGCCCGGCGAAGAAGGCTGTCAGCCCGGCGGCATCGAGATCAAGCAGGTTGACCGTCATCTGTGTGTGCTGGCCCGACCTAACGCCCGGAATAGACGTTCATTGCCGGAAAGAAGAAGGCAATTTCGACCTTCGCGGTATCCTCGCCGTCCGAACCATGGACGGCGTTGGCGTCGATCGACTCGGCAAAGTCGGCACGGATCGTTCCCGGCTCGGCCTTCCTGGGATCGGTGGCACCCATCAGTTCGCGGTTCCTGGCGATCGCGCTCTCGCCTTCGAGAACCTGGATCATCACCGGCCCGGAAATCATGAAGGAGACCAGATCCTTGAAAAACGGGCGCTCCTTGTGCACGGCGTAAAAGGCGCCGGCTTCCTGCGGTGACAACCAGGCCAGCTTGGCCGCGATCACCTTGAGGCCATTGGTCTCAAAGCGGGAGTAGATCTTGCCGATGACGTTTTTGGCAACCGCGTCGGGCTTGATGATGGAAAGGGTGCGTTCGATGGCCATGAGTGATTCTCCAAAAGGCGGTAGATCAAGAAAAACAACAACAAATCATATCGCTAGATACACAATCGCAGAATTATACCAAGACACGGCGAGGAATGCCGGCCTCGACGCAAAATGCAGAGCGCGCGTACGGGTCGCCCCGCACGCGCGCTCTGCGCGAACTGCAACTGCGTGCCGCTGGCTACATCATACCCAGTGTCCTCGGCAACCAGGTTGACATGATCGGCACGTAGGTGACGACCACCAGAAAGACCAGCATCGACAGCAACCACGGCCAGACAGCCACCGTCAATTCGGTGATCCCCATCTTGGTAATCCCCGAGGCGACGTAGAGGTTGAGTCCGACCGGCGGATGGCACATGCCGACCTCCATGTTCACCACCATCAGGATACCGAAGTGCACCGGGTCAATTCCCAGCTTCATCGCCACCGGAAACAGGATCGGGGCAAAGATCAGCACGATCGACGACGGCTCCATGAAGTTGCCGGCCAGCAGCAGGATGATGTTCACCGCCAGCAGGAAGGCAATCATCCCCAGCCCGTGACCCAGCATCCAGTCGGCCAACGCCTGCGGGATGTTCTCGTTCGTCATGATGAACGAGAAGAGCACGGCGTTGGTGATGATATACAGCAGCATTGCCGACATGTTGGCCGAGTTCAGCAGTACCCGCGCCACGTCTTTCATCGACAGGTCCTTGTACACGAAGACTGCGACAAAGAAGGCATAGACCGCGCTCATCGCGGCGGCCTCCGTTGGCGTGAACATGCCGCTGTAGATACCGCCCATGACCACCACGATCAGCAGGAGACCCCAGACCGATTCGCGGAAAGCGGTCCATCGCTCGCCGAAAGTCGCCTTCTTCATGCGGGGATAATTGAACTTCTTGGCCCGGAACCAGGTGACGCCGCCCAGGACCATTGCCAGGCCAATACCCGGAATCACCCCGGCCATGAACAGTGCACCGACCGAAGTGTTGGTCGCCACCGAGTACATGACCATGACGATCGACGGTGGGATCAGGATGCCGAGCGCGCCGGAAGTGGTGATCACGCCGGCCCCGAACTTGTTCGGAAAGCCGGCCTTGAGCATCGCCGGCATGAGGATCGACCCGATCGCCACCACGGTCGCCGGTGACGAACCGGAAACGGCGGCAAACAAGGCGCAGGCGACCACTCCGGCGAGGCCAAGGCCACCGTACCAGTGCCCGACCATGCTGGTGGCAAACTTGATCATTCGTCGAGCCACCCCGCCATGCGTCAGGAAATTCCCCGCAAGAATGAAGAAGGGGATGGCCATGATCTCGAACTTCTCGATGCCGGTAAATAGTTTCAGGGCAACCGATTCCAGCGGCACCTGGGTAAACATGAACAGGAAGCTAAGCACCGTCAAGCCAAGCGAGATCGAGATTGGCATGCCGGTCAGCATCAGGACCAGCAATATCACGAAAATGATAGTGGCATTCATTGTTGCTTACCTCCCTTGCCCGAATGGTCGCCTGACTGCTCTTCGGGGTGGCGCTTCTTGTAGGTCAGGTCATGCGGATGCAGGTTGTCCTCCATATTCAAGACATTGAGCTCTTCCGCGATCGTCGCCTCGTCGATTCCGTCAACATGACCGTGATCGTGATGCGGCAACTCCCCAGTCCTCAGGAAGCTGACAGTCACCTGCAGGAAGCGGAAGCACATCAGGCTCGAACCTAGCGGAATGGCGCTGTAGACGACCCATGTCGGCCACTCGAGATCGGGCGTGGTCGGCCCTTCAGGTACATCACCCACGTCCCAGCCCAGTCCGGTATAGAGAGCGTAGTGAAAGCCGTTTTCCCACACGAAGTGAGCGCCCAGCGACCCGACAATGCCGGTGAACAAAGCACCAGCGAGCAGACCAAAAACAACGAACTTGGCGCGCGTGCGGCCAGTCATACGGTTGATCAGCACGTCGACGCCGACGTGGATACCGGTCCGTACCCCGTAGGCAGCACCGAACTTCGCCATCCAGACGAACATGATGATGCACAATTCCTGCGCCCACGAGAAGTTAAGCCCCAAAAGCCAGTCCTGCAGGCCCGGAATCGACACTCCGGCCAGGTAGCGATGGGCAACGGAAGCAAAGATGATCGTCGTTGCCGCTGCCATGAGGAAGGTGATCAACCATTCCTCGAGATGATCAAGTATCTTCATTTTCAATACTCCCCCGACTGCCTGAAAAAAAGCCCGCTGGGTCAGGCGTCCCAACGGGCCATTCTTGTCTCCTCCCTGGTGCTCAGAGTTTGGTCGGATCGAAACCGGTTTCCTTGTACACCGACTGCAGCAGATCCTTGCCGATGCGCGATTCCATCTTCGCATGCACCGGCGCCAGCGCTTTCTTGAACGCCGTACGCTCTTCAGCCGTCAGCGCATGGACCTGCGTCTTGCCGCTCTTCTTGACACCTTCGAGATCCTTGTCGTTCTGCTCCTTGGCAATCTTGTTGGCGTACACGGTAGCCTCTTTCATCGCCGTTTCGAGTTGACCGCGCACGTCCGCCGGCAGGCCATCCCAGAACTTCTTGTTCACGATCACCGCATAGCCCAGGTAACCATGCTCGGTCAGCGCCAGGTGCTTCTGCACCTCATACATCTTCTGCGTGTAGAGATTGGAAATCGGGTTCTCGGTGCCATCGACGACGCCGGTCTGCAGCGCCTGATAGACCTCGGAGAAAGCCATCACCTGCGGCAGGGCGCTGAGCGCGCGGATCTCCTCTTCGAGCACCTTCGACGACTGAATTCGCATCTTCTTGCCCTTCAGGTCGGCGGGCATCTTGATCGGCGTGTTGGCCGAAAACGACTTGAAACCATTGTCCCAGAACGCCAGGCCGGTGATCCCCTTCGGCTCAAGCTTCTTGAGCAGGGTCTGCCCAAGCGGACCCTGCGTCACCCTGTGCAACTCCTCGTAGTTGTCGAAGATGTAGGGCAAGTCAAAGAGTTCGAACTCCTTGACGCCCAGCGGACCGAACTTGGCGAGTGACGGAGCGAGCATCTGCACGGCACCGAGTTGCAGCGCTTCCATCTCTTCCTTGTCCTTGTACAGCGTCGAGTTGGCGTATACCTCGACTTTGACCTTGCCCTTGGTCAATTCGGCGGCGCGCTTGGCAAAGAACTCGGCGGCCATGCCCTTCGGCGTGTCGAGAGCCACGACATGGCTGAACTTGATGACGATCGGCTGCTGCGCCATGGCCCCGAGAGGCATGGCCGACAGCGCCCCGGCAACCAGACCGAAAAGCAGGGTGGAAATCTTCATGTGTTGTCTCCTCCATAAACTACCAGTTGTGAAATTGAGCGGTGCCCGACTTGCGGACGCCAATATCACAAAAAAAAGTGTAGGTGCATATTGTGGAAATCCGCAATGTCGGCAACAGGCGTCGCAGCTTGCCGTCGCGTGCCGAGCGCGCAGCCGCTGGCAAGGTCCGTCCGGACGACGTCGACAGCCCGAGCTCACCCGCTGGCCATGGAACTTCGGTAAGATGAGGCAGGATGAAAGAAGCCTCCCTCCCCTACCCCTATGAACGGCGGCGCAGCCGCCGGCGCCCCGCTGCGCTGAAGTGGTCCAATTGGTACCTGTCGATCCTCAAGCTGGCGGTCGGCCTGCTGCTGGTGCTGCTGGTCTCGCTGTTGTGGCTGCTACACCGGAACGAGATCGACGAACAGCGTTCGACGCTGATTGCCGATGTCCTGTGGCTCGAACAGAGCGTCCGCTTCCACCTCGATGGCAACTCGGAGCAATTGCAGCAACTCGCGCTCGACCTGACCCGTGCCAGAAACCAGGGCGAACTCTTTGATTTGCGCGCCCGCCACATTCTCAAGAACAACCCGGAGCTACGGCAGTTGTTGTGGCTCGACGCCGCAGCCAGGACGGTGCATGGCATGCCAACCCAGACCCTGCCACGTCCTGAACACGAGGGTTCCGGCGAGAACCCCGTCAGCCGCTCGGTTGAGCTGGCACGACTGGGGAAGCCCGTTTACAGCGATGCCTATCGCACCGCAGAAACAGCCCAGTTCGAGGTCTACGTGCCGATCTTCGACGACGGCCAGTATCGCGGCACCCTGCTCGGTGTCTATTCGCTCACTGGCCTGCTCAAGCATCAGGTCCCCTGGTGGTTCGCCGAGAAATACCAGGTCCGCGTGATCGACGGCAACGGCAGCCTGCTGGCCAGCAAGTCGAAGATCGATGCCTCGGCAACCACGCTCAGCTACCCGGTCAGCTTTGACCCGCCGGGGTACGGCATGGTGCTGCAGGTCACGGCCTACCGCGGTGCCGACAATCTGGCCCAGACGCTGATTGCGACGCTGATCATCATCCTTGCCGGGGCGGTCTTCTGGAGCCTGTGGGCGGTACGCGGACTGATCCAGCGCCGCCTCTCGGCGGAACAGGCATTACGCTCGGAATACGCCTTCCGCAAGGCGATGGAAGACTCGCTGATGGTCGGCATGCGCGCGCGCGACCTCGAAGGCCGAGTGACCTACGTCAACCCGGCCTTCCTGCAGATGGTCGGTTTCAGCGCCGAAGAACTGATCGGCCGGGAACCGCCGATGCCCTATTGGGCGCCGGAAGAAATGGACAGGACCCTGCTTCTGCACAACAAGGTGCTCGAGGGCAAGGCGCCGCACGAGGGCTTTGAGATCCGTCTGATGCGCAAGGACGGCAGCCGCTTCGATGCCCTGATCTACGAGGCGCCGCTGATTGACGCCGATGGCAGGCAGACGGGCTGGATGGGGTCGATCATCGACGTCACTGCACGCAAGCACGCCGAGGAGCTCGCCCGCCAGCAGCAGGAGAAGCTCCAGGTCACCGCCCGGCTGGTGACCATGGGCGAGATGGCTTCAACGCTGGCACACGAGCTGAACCAACCGCTGGCGGCGATCACGAGCTACAACGCCGGCTGCCTGAACAAGCTCGAGTCGGGCAATTTCAGCGCCGTGCAGCTCAAGGAGGCGCTCGGAAAACTCGGCGTGCAGGCGCAGCGTGCCGGCCACATCATCCGTCGCGTGCATGATTTCGTGCGCAAGAGCGAACCCAAGCTCGCTCCCTGCGATCTCGCCGAGGTCATCGATGACAGCATCGGCTTCATCGAAGGCGCTGCCAAGAACCGCGGCGTGCGCATCGTGCGCGAGATCCAGGGCATGCGCCCTGAACTGCTGGCCGACCCGGTGATGCTCGAACAGGTGCTGCTGAATCTAATGCGCAACGGCATCGAGGCGATGAGCGAGGCGCCGATCAGTCAGCGACGCCTGACCATCAAGCTCGGCCAGGTGGACAATCAGATGGAAATTCGGGTCATCGATCGTGGCCCGGGGGTGCCGCCCGAACTGGTCGAAAAGCTGTTCACCCCGTTGTTTTCAACCAAGGCCGACGGCATGGGCATGGGACTCAACATCTGCCGTTCGATCATCGAATTTCACCATGGCCGCCTGTGGGTCGAGAACAACCCGGAGGGCGGCTCGATCTTCGTCATCACGCTGCCGATCGGCCGCCAATGAGCGCACGCGCCTACCTGGTCGACGACGACGAGGCGATCCGCGATTCACTCGGCTGGCTGCTCGAATCGCGTGGCGTTGCCTGCCAGAGCTACCCTTCGGCCGAAGATTTCCTGGCCGCCTGGGAGCCGTCATTGGCCGGTTGCCTGCTGCTCGACATCCGCATGGACGGCATGAGCGGTCCCGAGCTGTTCGATATTCTGTGCGAGCGCAACAGCAGGCTGCCGGTCATCTTCCTGACCGGCCACGGTGACGTGCCGATGGCCGTCTCGGCGCTGAAGAAGGGCGCTTTCGATTTCGTCGAGAAGCCGTGCAACGACAACGAACTCGTCAATCGCGTCATCGAAGCGCTGAAACTCGACGAGAACCGGCGCGCTGCGGCTTCGGGTGCCGATTCGGTCAATGCCCTGGTCAGCCGGCTGACGACGCGCGAGCAACAGGTCATGGAACTGATTCTGGCCGGCAAGCTGAACAAGGTGATTGCCGACGAACTGCAGATCAGCATGCGCACGGTTGAAGTCCACCGCGCCAATCTGTTCGAAAAAATGGGCGTCCGTACAGCGGTCGAACTGGCACAGCTACTGGCAGGCAAGCGCTGAGCGCGACGATCTTTTCGGCGCCTCAATCGGCGAGACATCGGGAGGCAGCGGGCGGCCAGCACCCATCGGATGCCCGCCAGAAGACGGCCAGGCCTTGCTCGCCCGGCGGGCAGACAAAGGACGCATCGCTGCCGATCGCGCCCACCCAGACCAGCCGTTCACCGCACCACAACAGTGGCAGGCGAGACCGTTCCCAGGGCGGCACGCCGGCCTCCTGCAACAGCTTGCGCAGCGTTCGTACGGGGCGCCGCGGATCCGGCTGCAACCGCTCGCCACCCTGCCTGGACCGAAGGTAGACCGGATCGCTGGCCAGCAGGCGACGCTGGATCCCCTCACCGACGGTCGCTCTGAACGACACGCGATCAACCCCCCAGGGCAGTTCCGACTCGCCACACCAGGGTATTGCACCTGCAGCCAAGACCGGCCGCTGGCGGACGACATGCAATTCGCCCCGGTACACGTGGAGTTCGCCATCGGCCGTTGCGACACAGGTCTCCGACCCGGCGCCGGTGGTCGCCAACTGGCGCAGCGCCTCGTCAAGCCAGCGCGCCTCGGGCGCCCGAAAGCCGGCGGCAAGCAACTCGGAACGTAACAGGTTGCGCGCCCTCGGTGCGCTCAGTGCATTGAAGCGGGCGAGATCGATGCGTCCCTGTTCCCCGACCACAGCCCGCCGATCCGCCTGCGCCAGTTCGTCGAGCAACAGCGCGGCCTCGGCAAAGTGCCCCCCGGCACGCGCCAGGGCCTGGGCAGCACCGGGAAACTGCTGCTCGATTCGCGGCATCACCTCCCGCCGCAAATGGTTGCGGCGGTAGCGCAAATCGGCGTTGCTCTCGTCTTCAATCCAGGCCAGCGAATGCGCCTCGCCGTAGCCGGCAATGACCGACCGCGGCAGTTCAAGCAGCGGCCGGATCAGGCGCGCGCCGCCGGACTGCGGCCGTTCGGCGAGCATCCCCGACGCACCCTTGACCCCGGCCCCGCGCAACAGCCTGAAGAGCACGGTTTCCGCCTGATCGTCGCGATGATGAGCGAGCGCCAGCCAGTCCGCAGGGCAAGCGGCAAACACCGCATGGCGCAGGCGGCGCGCCGCCGCCTCAAGCCCCTCACGGCTGACACGCGGCACATCGACGCGAATGATCTCGAGTGGTACGCCAAGGCGCCGGCAGAAGTCGGTGCAGAAGTCGGCCCAGGCGTTGGCGCTGGCACTCAGACCGTGATGGACATGCAGCGCAGACAGTTCGCAGGCCAGGCCAGACGAACGCAGGCAGGCCAGCGCGTGCAGCAGGACAACCGAATCGCGGCCACCGGAAAGGCCGACGCACAGGTGCCCACCATGACGCAATCGCGCTTCAAGAAACGCCGAGAGAGTCTGCTCGATCTGTTGCGTCGCGGCCGCTGCGGCAGGCTCAGCGCAGCGCCCGCTCTTTGACCCGGCCATAGGCCATCAGACGCTCAAGACGGATCCTGAGCAGATCGGCAACCGGCACCGTCCCCAGCTTCTGCAGCCCCTCCTGCAATGCCTTCTTGAGGGTCTGGGCCATTGCCACAGGGGCCCGATGGGCGCCACCGGTCGGCTCGCTGACGATCCGGTCGATCAAACCGAGCGCTTTGAGACGTTGTGCGGTGATACCCATGATCTCGGCCGCTTCGCTCGCCTTTTCGGCACTCTTCCAGAGAATCGACGCACAGCCCTCTGGCGAGATCACCGAGTAGGTCGAGTACTGGAGCATCTGCACCTCGTCGCCAATGCCGATCGCCAGCGCACCGCCCGACCCGCCTTCACCAATGACGGTGACGATGATCGGCACCTGCAGTTCCGCCATCACGTAGAGGTTGCGCCCGATCGCTTCCGATTGCCCGCGCTCTTCGGCATCGATTCCTGGATAGGCGCCCGGAGTGTCGATGAAGGTCAGCACCGGAATGCCGAATTTCTCCGCCAGTCGCATCAGGCGCAGCGCTTTGCGGTAACCCTCCGGGCGCGGCATGCCGAAGTTGCGGAAGATCTTCCCTTTGGTGTCACGGCCCTTCTGGTGGCCGATGACCATCACCGATTCGCCGTTGAGTCGCGCCAGACCGCCAACGATGGCGTGGTCGTCGGCAAAGGCCCGGTCGCCGTGCAATTCCTCGAAATCGGTAAAGATCAGGCGCAGGTAATCAAGCGTGTAGGGCCGCTGCGGATGACGCGCCACCTGGCAGACCTGCCACGGAGAAAGCCTGGCATAGATCTCCCGGGTCAGGATTTCGCCCTTTTTCTCCAGGCGTCCGATTTCTTCGGAGATGTCGACGGCAGAATCATCCTGCGCCAGGCGCAACGCCTCGATCTTCCCTTCGAGGTCGGCGACCGGCTGTTCAAAGTCGAGGAAACTGGTTTTCATCAAGCTCAACCGTAATGGCATGCGTGCGGATTCTGAAGTCGGCAATTGTAACCCGAAAGACTGGCCGCTCGCCTCGCCTGGCGCTGCGACCGGGAGATTCTGTCAGTCCACTCGAACCGCAGACTGCGGGCGTTTCACGATAACGCACGATACTGGCAGCGCGCCCCGAGCGGGCTCCTCCGCCGCGTCGGCAGATCCTCGTCAGCCGGTCGCGCCGGTGCTGGTATCGCTCTCGATGTTGCCGTCGACCAGTTCGATCACGCGGTCGCAGCGGGCCGCCAGTCGGGGGTCGTGGGTAACGATGAGGAACGAGGTGTCCAGCTCGGCGTGCATGCGCCGCATCAGGACGAAGACCTCGTCGGACGAGGCGCGGTCGAGGTTGCCGGTCGGTTCGTCGGCAAGCACCAGCGGCGGTTCGAGGACCAGCGCGCGGGCGATCGCCACCCGCTGCTGCATGCCGCCCGAGAGCTCACCCGGGCGCTTCTGCATGTCGTTCCCGAGACCGACGGCGGCCAACATCGCGCGCGCCCGCTCTTGCTGCGCTGACGTCACGCGGCCTTCGCGCATCAGCGCCGGCAGGGTGACGTTCTCGAGCGCCGAAAAGGCCGGCAGCAGGTGGTGGAACTGGAAAACGAAGCCGAGCACCGCGCGCCGGCGCAGGGTGAGACCTGCATCGTCAAGCCCGCTCGTCTCTTCGCCCTCGATCCGGTAGCTACCGGCGGTCGGGCGTTCGAGCAGGCCGACAATGTTGAGCAGCGTACTCTTGCCAGAGCCCGACGGGCCGATAAGCGCGACGAACTCGCCGCGGTCGATCGCAAAGGAAACGCCGTGCAGCACTTCAGCCTCGTTGGGCAGGCCCAGGTTGTAGCTCTTGTGGATGCCGACGAGCTCGATCAGCCGCGTCATGACGGATAGCCGGGCATGCTGCGCCCTCCCCCCGCTCGGCTGACCGCACCCCGGGCCACCTCTGCCTGTCTCATTTCCCGAGCCTCACAGGCGGATGGCCTGCGCCGGATCCAGCGCTGCGGCGCGCCGCGCGGGCGCCACGGCAGCCAGCACGCCACAGACCGTGGCGATGCCGGCAATGCTCAGCGCCAGGCTCGGCGCCAGCGTGATGGCGAACAGCGGCAGGCCGTCGCTGCCACGGACAAAGGTCGTAAAGGCCTTGATCAGCCCCACCGCGAGCAGGACGCCGAGCGTCGAACCGACCGCGCCGACGATCGCCCCCTGTAGCAGGAAGACGCGCAGCATCTGCCCCTGCGTCGCACCGATCGCGCGCAGAATGCCGATCTCGCGCTGTTTCTGCACCACCGAGACGACGAGGACGCTGGCAATGCCGAGCACGACGACCACCATCACGACACCGCGGATCAGCGCCGTGCTGACCGATTGCGCATTGAGTGCCGAGACCAGTTGCGAATTCGCCTCCTGCCAGCTCTCGACCTTGTAGGGAAAGCGTTGCGACAGGTCGGCCGCCAGTGCCTTGGCGGCCCAGACATCGACCAGCGCCAGATCGATCCCGGTGGCACCGCCGGGCAGGCCGACCAGGCTCTGCGCGGCGCGCAGCGGCACAATGACGGTCCGCCGGTTGAGTTCGCGCACACCCAGATCGACCAGCGCCGTGACACGCAGCGAATCGGTGATGGTGCCGGTGACCAGGCTGATGCGGTCGCCGACCCGCACCCCCAGGTCATCGGCAAGTTCGCGGCCAATGATGCCCTCCCCCGGCCCCAGGCGCGGCTCGCCCTGCACGACCTTGGAGCGCAGGTGCACGATGCGGTCGTAGCGGTCGAGGTCTACGCCCATCAGCGCTATCGATTTCGAAGCCTCGCCGCGCTGCGCCAGGCCGGCACCGGCGACCATCGGCGACACCGCCGCCACCGCCGGCATTGCCTCGAGCACGGGGACCAGTGACTGCCAGTTGACGATGGTGCGCGGTCGCTGCACGCGCGGCTGCGTCTGCACCAGCACGGTGGTATCCGCAGCCGGTTCACGCGCCGGGATGACCACGTCGTCGCGGGCACTGACCGTGACGTGCGCCTGCGCGCCCAGCGTCTTCTCCAGGGTATTGCGCTGCAGGCCGGTGATCAGCGCCGAGATGTAGGCGACGACCGCCACACCGGCGGCGACGCCGACGATGATCAGCACCGTCTGCATGCGCCCTTCGCGCAGGAAGCGGACCGCCACGCAGCGTTCGAAGCCGAGCCAGTTGACCATCGGCGGCAGCTTCAGCGGCCCATGGCGCTGGTCATCGCCGAGCCGGCATCTTCACGCGTGCCGTTGCGCCGGCCGGGCAAGGCGGCAGCCGGGATCGTCGAGTCTGCAATCGCGGCGCGCACACGGCTGCCCGGCCGGAGCGTGCTGCCGCGCAGGACCGTCTCGCCGGCGCTCAGCCCTTCGAGGACCTCGGCCGCTTCGAGCGTGCGCAGGCCGACGCGCACCGGCCGCTCTTCGACCCGGCCGTCGCGCGCCACCAGGACGACGGCGTCAGCCACCGCCTGGTCACCGCGCAGGGAATCCACCGGCACCACCAGCGCCGCCGGGCGATAGGCCGTCTCGACCTCCACCGATAGCGTCATGTCTTCGCGCAGGAACGCCGGCGGGGCCTCCGGCAGCGAGAACTTGACCTCGATCGCGCCGCGCTGCGCGTCAACCAGCGGCGAGATCGACAGGACGCGCGCGCTGAAGCGCTGGCCAGGGAAGGCGTCGGCCAGCACGCTGGCCGTCTGGCCGACCTGCAGTTGCTCGAGATAGCGCTCGTCGACCTGCGCCACCAGTTGCAGCGGACCGGCGAGCGCCAGACTGAGCAGCGCGTGTCCGGGCTGCACGATCTGGCCGGGCTCGACCAGACGCGCCAGCACCCGGGCGTCGGCCGGTGCCGTCAGCACCGCCTGCGCCAGGCGTGCCTGCGCGGCGGCGGTGGCAGACCCCGCCAGAGCAACTTGCGCCTGCGCCTGCACGACCTCGGTGCCCTGCTCGGCGTTGGCCGCAAGCTGGGCACGCGCGCTGGCCTGCTGCGCCCGTGCGACGTCGGCGGCACGGCGAGCCTCGTCGAGGCGCGCCGTGCTGAGGAAACCCCTGGCCACCAGCGACTGCGTCCGCTGCAGATCGGCCAGTGCAGCCGCCAGCACCGAATCGGCCTGCGCCACCGCGGCTTGCGCCGAACTCCGCCCGGTGCTGCGCAGCCCCGCCAGTCGGGCAGCGGCCTGGCGCTCGCTGGCCTGCGCCTGCGCCAGCGCGGCCCGCAGTTCGTCGGTTTCCAGGCGGACCAAGACTTCACCCTGCCTCACTTGCGCCCCTTCGTCCACCGCCACCACCAGTACGCGACCGGTCAGCGTACTGCCGACGTCCACTCGCGAGAGCGTGGCCACCCGCGCCGAGAATTGCAGCGTACGTACCAGTGGGGCGATCTGCACGGTCACCGCGGGCACAGTCGGCGCGCGGGTCAACCACCAGGTGAGCAAGGCAGCGGCGAGGATGGCGACAGCGGCAAGGACAAGGAGTGAACGGCGAGGCATGGGTCAGATTGTGGCGTTTCGGTGTATTGGGGCACCGCGGTCGGCAATCAGCTTGCGCGGCGCAACGCGTTGACAGCGCGCGTCGCCGCGCATCATCCCATACTCAGCTCACCGCATGCGCAAGGAATTACCTGAGAAGCCTCTTCCGCCGGCAGTGCCCGTCAGGCGGCGTGCTGCTTGACCCAGGCAACGTAGTGGTCCATCCAGTTCTGCAGGAACTCCCGAGTGCTTTCACCAAAGTTGTCGGCGTCATCGAACACCCCCGCGCTGGCATGGATGAACGCTTCGGGCTGAGCGAGCGTCCGCACGTCCAGATAAGCGAGGATGTTGCGCAGATGCTGTTGCGCCAGGGCCGTGCCGATGGCTCCGACCGAAGCGCCCAACACCCCGGCCGGCTTGCCCGCCCAGACGCTCTGCCCATACGGGCGCGATGCGTGGTCAATCGCGTTCTTGAGCACGCCGGGGATCGAGCGATTGTACTCCGGGGTAACGAACAGCAGGCCGTGAGCAGCTGCGATTGCGGCCTTCAGCCGGAGGACCGGGTCAGCCTGGTTCTCGTCGTTGTCCTGGTTATAGAGTGGCAGGTCGCCGATTTCCACTGGCTCGAACACGAAGTCCGACGGCGCCAGCTTGGCCATGGCGCGGGCAAGCTTGCGGTTCAACGAATCGCGGCGAAGACTGCCGACGATCACTGCGATCTGGTATTCGCTCATGATGATCTCCCATGAAGGTGAAAGGAACTGTTGACGAACCCACGGATCTCCCGCGCGGGCAGCGGGTAGCGCGCGGGCAGCGGGTAGTGAAGTCACATCAGCGCGAGTGCACGACTGCTCTGACGTAAGCGCCAGGCACGCAAGCACGGCTGTCGTGCCCAGATGCAATTCGATCGGCCAGGATAGGCTTCTTCCCGTGCGCAGTCTGTGCGCTGACCAACTTAGCCTGATCCGGTCCAGGTCGCCTGAGTGTTCGCTGGCGCACAGAACAGCGTGCAGACAATCGGCTAGTCTGGCTCGAGAGCAATTCCGTGAACGAAGGACCGGGTGTGACTGTCCGTTGGCAACACGCCCGCAATCGACTGCTCGCATCGGAGAAAAAATGCGCCATGGACTGACTGTGCTGTGGATGGTGGTTTGGTCGGTGACTTCGGCCGTGGCTCAGGTGAGCATCGGCATCGGGCTTCCCGGCGTAAGCATTGGGATCAACCTGCCGTACTACCCTGACCTTGTCCGGGTTCCTGGTTACCCCGTTTACTATGCTCCACGACTGGATTCGAACTTCTTCTTCTACGATGGCATGTACTGGGTCTATCAGGGAGATGACTGGTACGCCAGCTCCTGGTACAGCGGGCCTTGGGCGCGCGTAGCGCCGGCGGTGGTGCCGCTGTTCATCCTGCGCGTCCCGGTAAGCTACTACCGCAATCCGCCGGGGTATTTTCGCGGCTGGCGGCCGGATGCGCCACCGCGCTGGGGTGAGCACTGGGGCCAGGGATGGGAGCAGCAGCGAAGCGGCTGGAACCAATGGAATCGCCGTTCCACGCCAGCGCCCGCCCCGCTACCGGCTTACCAGCGGCGGTACGCGGGCGATCGCTATCCCCCGGTCGAGCAGCAACAGGCACTGCACAACCGGAACTACCGCTATCAGCCCCGTGACGCCGTGGTGCGACAGCATTACCAGGAACAACGCCTGCAAGGAACCCCGTCGCCACCGTCTCAGCGCGGGCAGCAGCAACCGCAGGGGGAGAGAGATCGGGAGCCGAATGTTCAGCGTTTGAACTCACCGCGGCCTCACCAGCCGGCTGCGCCAGGGGCGCAAGGCTCAGCGCCGGAGCAGAGACACAGCCAGGAGGGTCAGAGGTCGGGCCCACCCCCCGCGTCTTCCGGGCAACGAAGCCAGCCAGACCAGGACCACCAGAGGCAAGCTCAGCAATCCCGCCAGCCTCAGCCGCCCCAGCAGCGATCGGTCCCGCATCAACAGACGGCGCCAACGGCAAGCCGCGAAAACGCGCCGCATGGTGCCTCGCAGGAGCTGCGGCGTGGGCACGGACAGGACAAGGAGCGGGTGAAAGGCGAGGAGCGCGGTCCGGATCGCAATCGGTAAGCGGCCCGACGATGAGTGGTCGCTGTTGAAAGTGGTCGCCGCCGGCCGTGCAATCCTTCACCCGACTTCAGTTACCGAACAGGCCCTTTATCGACTTGATGATGGCACCGCCGCCGGGGACAACCGAGTCCGCTGCAGCGTCGCCGGCCGCCTCCTTGGCCATGCTCTCCATGCCAAGCATCACGCTGTCAAAGCCGCTCACGCGTACCGTGGCTGCCCAGATCAGGGGCTGTTTCTGCCCAGGCTTCTGTGGTGGGTAGGCAAAACCCCTGGTCGGGCCAACCGCCTCCGCCATCGCCATGGCACCCTGCGCCTTCTGAAAAATGCCGGCGGGGATGGTGCAGCTGTTCTGACTCTTGGGCAGCATCGGGTTCTTGTTCCTGGCCGCCATCCAGATGACCATTTCCTTCTCTCCCACCGCGCCGACAGCGTGCAGATTGTAGCCTCTGGCACGGCTGAGGGCATCCCACTGCAGCGGAACCGCGGCATTCAGGGCGGTGCTCGTGGCCTTGAAGTTGATCGGCTCGAGAAAGTCCATCTCCTTGTCCAGCGTGTAGCGGATTTCCTGCGGCATGAAACTCGCTTTGACCACATGCTCACCGACTGCCGATGAGTCACCGGGAATGGCAGTGGCGCCGGAATCCCCATGCGGCCACCACAGGGTACGCGGCGGCAGGGTTTCACCTCCGGCGCCCTCTTTGCCTTGCCGGCTCTGGCGGGCCATGGCCGCCACTTCAGGCGACACGCGGCTACCGATAGCCTTGATGTCGATCACTTCGGGTTGGCCTGCCGACACCGTGGCGCTGCAGCCCCAGTAGATCAGCACCTTGCCATCAGGATCCTCGCCGCTCCCCACGCCCTTGCCGCGCCCCTCGCCCTTGAGCGGCAGGACAGGCCCGAAACGCATCGTTTCCGGAACGATGTGTTCGGCGGTGTAGCCGCCCGGAATATCGCCGGGATTGGTCAGGCGTAGATCCATCATCTTGTTCGTCCTGCTGCCTTGACCCATCATCATGCCGAGCATACCGCCGGCTCCGCCCGCGCCCATGCCGGAGTGGGTGCCCAGGTTCATTTCATAATTGACCGGCGCCGCGAGTGCGCCTGGCAGGATGCCGGCCAACGCGCCGGCCATGGCCAACTGCAGAGCATGCTTGTTCATCTTGACCTCCCAAATGGAATCAAAGCAAGGCCAGTGTATAGCACGCTTCGTGCACAACGGGAAGGGTACCTTGTCAGCGTCGGGCTCCTGCCTCGCGGCCGCCATCTCTGGCCGCAGTCGCCACTCGCCGGTGACCGTCGCGCGTCGGCAAGCATCCAGACCCCGCCAGCGATCCTTGTCCGCTTCATTGCATCCCCGACTGACGGGCTCGCAGTTCCTCACGTGGATCACCCCGCTTCTCGCTCGGCCGGCTACCACCCAGCGCACGTTCGGCACCCGCCGGTCGCTCTCGCGGCGGCTGAGCATCCACCCGTGCCGGAGCAGCCAGGCGGGTCGACTCCGCTCTCCCCGCAGCAGCTTGCTCACTGCGCGCCTCCTGCCGCCGGTGCTGCCGGAGCGAGTCCTCACCATTTGGCGCGCGGTCTGGCAGACGGGGCTCGGCTCTCTCCGACCGCACCGCGGTCACGGGCCGGGCGGCTTCCGCCGGCGGCCGCTCAACGCGTTGCGGCGCCATCACGGGCTGTGACGTCGGCGCGGCGGCGCGCTGCGGTGCCATTACGGGCGGTGGCATCGGCGCGCCAGCACGCTGCCCAGCTGCGTCGACGCGAGGCAGTGGCGAGGTCGTCGGCACGTCCACTGGGCGCTGTTGAGAACCGGTGGCAGTCATCGCCGGAACCGCGGTCGAAATCGGCGTCGGTGACGCGGCTTGCCGATCTCGCCCTTCGAGCGCGGATGGCGCAGACACGCGGCCGGGGGAGTCGCCAGAGCGCTCGCGGCGTTCGGGGACGGGACCGGCAGCAGGCATTCCTCCTCGATCGATCCGCTGACTCGCGGACAACACCGAAGGCGCTGGCGCCATTGGCGACGCCGGCGCAGCGGGGAGCAACCCGGGATCCGAGCGACGTGCGCTGTCCATCGGTGCTTCCGTGCGCACCCGACCGCCTGGATGCCCAGGCAGTGCGGCTCCGCGCGGTGGTGGGGATGCGGCGTCGGCAGTTGGCGGCGGTGCCGGTGCCGGTGCCGCCACGGTCGTCGGGGGGCTTGCCGGCAGCATCGAAACGACGTTTGCGCTCGCTGGTGGCGGTACCACCGACCTTGGCCGGGTCAAAGCCGCCGCTGCGGTCGCTCCTGACAACCCGACAGGAGGGGTCGCCTGTGCGTCGCCGCGCCTGCCCGACTGACCATCCGGCAACGCGCCACCGGCTGCCGGCCGCGTTCGCTCTGCTGCTGGCTGCATCTGACCCATCTGGCGACGCACCTCCTCACGATCGCGGGCTGCAACCGGAGCCCTCACCTGTACTGGCTGGCTGGTCAGCAGGGCGCGCTCGGCTGGTTGCAGGGCTGCTTCACGAACATGGCGACGCTGCCGCATGGCCTCCTCGGGAACCGCCGTCACCGCTTGTGGCAGATGCTGATGAACGTAGCGCGAACGTGCCGCGACGGCTTGCGGGTTGACCGTGATCTCCGTCAGGTGGTTGATGTTCGTGACCTGGGCCGCGTTGACCTGGCGCACATGGCCGGCACTACTCCGGTAGGCCGGGATATACACCTCGCGCGGCGCGAGCGGAAACCAGCCGACGGCAGGTCGTGCGCCGGCGTGCGCGGGTCGGTGGGCGGCCGGTGTGCCGACCCAGGCCACCAGCGCGGGAGCGTAGACCGGTCTCGCCACCCGCTTGCCCGGAACCCAGCCCCAGGCGCCACGGAAGAGCGCCCAGCGTCCGTAGTGGAAAGGTGCAAAGCCCCAGGGCTCGTCGCCAACCCAGCTCCAGCCCCACGGATCAACCCAGACCCAGCGCCCCGAGCGGTACGGTGCCCAGTCAGCGGGCAGCGCCCGCGGAAACCAGACGGCACCGTATTCGGGGCTCTCATACCAGTTGCCGTGGGCGTCGAGGTCGCCGACACCGGTCATCTCCGGCGAAACAAGGAGGGCCTGGGTAGCCGCACGCTGCGGCTCACGCGCCGCACTCCAGAGGGCAAATTCGTCATTCACCGGCGCCGACAACTGATACTGGGTCCGTCCGGCAGACCAGAACTGGGCACGTTGGCCAGCGCCGATGTCAAGTGAACTGTCGGCTGCAGAGAAACGGAGGGCGCCGGCATAGACCGTCCCGGCGGTGGTGGAACGATCCGAGTCGAAGCGATAGCGACCCGCCTCACGCACCTGGAAGCGGCCGTCCCGGGTACTGAATTCGAACTCGCTTGCCGATTCGGGCGAGGGGAGCCGGGCAATCACGCTGCCTTCGCGCAACCGCAGCGCGACTCCTTGATCGTCAAGCTGCACCAGTTCGAGAACACTCCCCGAGGCAATCTGGAGCAGATTCGAGCCGATCTGTACTTCGGCACGGGCACCGGCAGCCGTCGACAAGACGTCGCCACTGGTGAGCGGCCAGTTGAGCACGGCGGCGCTCGATTCACCGCTCTCCGCCCGGTGCAGATGAACCGACCCGAAGAGCGAGGCGATGCGCCCTACCCGGCCAGGCGGATCGGCTGCTGCCGGCGAGATCGCCAGCAGCGAGAGAAACAGCAGGGTCAGTGATCGACACCAGTGATGCAGGGTGGCAAGGTAAGGTGGCATGGCTTCCGGTCTCCAGAGCGCCGGCATGAAACCTGCCGGATGAAAGGTTAACGCTCGACTCACCGTTTTATCGGACAGCGGCAACCGTTTGTTACACAATTGCCACGCGCCGCATCATCAGGCCAAAACCGCAGCCGCTCCCGCGGACAGGATCCCGCATTCGTAAGGCGGTTTGGCAGCCACCCTTGCCGACCGTAGAATGCGCCGCAGATCACCCGCAGCGCCACGCCATAGCCCCCTTGCGCCCCGGCGCGCCCTTCCGCAGGAGTATCCAGATGAACAGACCCCGTGTTTTCGCCATCGACGGCATTGTCCCGGTCATTGACCCGAGCGCTTACGTCCATCCATCAGCGGTTCTGATCGGCGACGTGATCGTCGGCGCAGGCTGCTATGTCGGCCCCTGCGCCAGCCTGCGCGGCGATTTCGGTCGCCTGATCCTCGAACAGGGGGTCAATGTGCAGGACACCTGCGTCATGCACGGCTTTCCCGGCACCGACACGGTCATCGAGCAGGACGGCCACATCGGCCACGGTGCCGTGCTGCACGGCTGCCACATCGGACGCAATGCGCTGGTCGGCATGAACGCGGTGATCATGGATAACGCCGTGCTCGGTGAATCGTCGATGGTCGCCGCTTGCGCCTTTGTCAAGGCCGGGATGGAAATCCCGGCGCGGTCGCTGGTTGCCGGTGTCCCGGCCAGGGTACTGCGCCCGCTCAGCGATCAGGAACTCGCCTGGAAGTTTGCGGGAACCCGCACCTACCAGGATCTCACCCGACGCTCGCTGGCGACACTGGTCGAAGCCGAAGCGCTGACGGCGGTCGAGCCCGACCGGAAGCGCTTTGACCTGCCGGGCGTGCTGCCGTTGATCGAACTCAGGAAGCTGTCGGAGAATAGCGGGTAGCGCGAGGCGAAAGCCTCTTTCGTCCCGCTGTCCCCGGATTGGCGATCTGCTCCGGATGGCACATGGCGACGATCCCAGGCGGCTCCCGCCGTTTCCCGGACCCTCCCGGATTGGAACCCGCATGCCCGAGACCAGGCCAATCTCTCCCATCCCACGACAAATCGAGCAAGGCATCGAGCGGCTCTCCACTCTGCTGGAGCGGGGCCCGGTCGCCCTCCTTTCCGGTGCCGGCTTGAGCACGGCGAGCGGCATTCCGGCGTATCGGGACCGTCATGGCCAGTGGCAGCATTCGCAGCCGATCCAGCATCAGGATTTCCTGCGTTCGGAAGCCGTACGCCAGCGTTATTGGGCGCGCAGTTTCGCTGGTTGGGCAAGCATGGCCCTGGCCAGCCCGGCAGCGGGGCATCGGGCGCTGACCCGAATGGAAGAGAGGGGGATCGTCTCGGCGGTCGTCACGCAGAATGTCGATGGCCTGCATCAGAAGGCGGGCAGTCGTTCGGTGATCGAACTGCATGGCGGCATCGATCGGGTGCTCTGCCTCGCCTGCGGCGAGCGTTTTCCGCGCGCATCGGTCCAGCACTGGCTGGCGGCCGCCAACCCCGAGTTCACGGCCGGCGCCACGCGCCCGGCGCCGGACGGCGACGCCCAGTTGCCCGATGCGGCCGCCGCCGATTTCCGGATCCCCGGCTGCCCATCCTGCAACGGGACGCTCAAGCCGGATGTCGTCTTCTTCGGCGACAGCGTGCCCAGGGAGCGTGTCGCTGCAGCGAAGCAATCGATCGATGCGGCACGGGCATTGCTGGTGGTTGGCTCGTCACTGATGGTTTACTCGGGCTTCCGCCTCGTCGACCATGCACGCCAGCGCGGCCTGCTCGTGGCCGCGATCAATCAGGGCGTGACGCGAGCCGATCACCTCCTCGACCTCAAGGTCGAAGCCGACTGCGGTGAAGTTCTCGAGCGCCTGCTGGGCAGGACATGAAGCGCGCGCGGTCTTCGGCGCCACCGGAGAAACACGAGGGCAGCCGATGCAACGACGCCGGAGCAAGAACAGGCTCTCCCATCAGCTTTGGCGAGCGTGCGATTTGGCTCCCGGGAGCCGGTGAGCGTTCGGTCAGAACGAGCGCGTGACGCCTTGCAGACATCACCGCGGGGCACCGCAGCCCAAAGCGAAGAACCAAAAAAACACACCGCCGCTGCACGAAGTGCGGCGGCGGCATGCGACAGCTGAAGTGGCCGAACTACCCGTGCCCGTGGTACCACGGCAAGTACCACCTGTGGAACGGCTATGGGGCGTGCTGGGAAACCACAGACGCTGCTAGCTGCCGAGCAGCGTCTGAGCCTGGCCTACAGCATCACCCGCCGCAAAGTTCCTCGGGTCGCTGACCCTGAACCCTCGCCGGGAGGGTTTCTCATTGCCGCCGCCCTTACCAGTGCTTTTCCCCATGACCACACCGGGTAAAGCTATAATGACAGGCTCCCCATCTACCCTTCCATGGTCCGAGACACTACCTTCGGCCCCTCAGTTCGCCGGCAAACAGACGTAGCCTTCCACCCTCATATTGATTTGGAGGTCGCCGTAGGGGAAAGCCAGCGGATAATCTGAGCCAGCGTTGGTGCAACCGACCACCGATATCAATCCCTCAGTCACACCGGAAAAGAGACCTTTGGTGGGTTCGCCTGGATCAGGCGAGGACTCCTCCACAAAAAAGCTCAGCAACTGGCCCCGACACAGTCTTCGTTGCAGCTTGGGATCCAAAGGATCATCCCCAACAAACCGGGTGTTGAAAGACATCTCCGACTGCTCATAGTCATCGCAGACGATTCGATGATCATAAACATGATCTTCAGCGGAAGATGCGATGTTTGGAGTACCCGACAGAGCACACGTGAGCTTGTAAGTACCGCCATGCCTCCTGGCGGAAACCTTCAGCTGTGCCACTCCGGATGTTAGCGGGAGTGGCCCGAAGAAGCCGCCATCCCCGAAGCCTACGGCGTTGTTGTTGATCACACCTTCCACCTGCGCCGGGAAAGTACCCGCCGCGTTACAGGAAGGTTCGCCCGCCTGGCAAATCGAGGCTACGAAGACCAGGCTGGTCGTCGCCAGCAGTTTCGGGAAATGGGTCACAGGATTCTCCTCTACAGAATTATCGACGATGGATGTGAACGCCAGACCCAATCAGACCTGGTATCCCGAGCAGAGAACCTCGTGAAGGATAGTGAGTCCAGCCGCTCCGCGGTGAGTATAGTTATGCCCTTCAAGCCTTGTCAATGTCGCGCATACCGACGGTATGGCAAGTTGGTTGTCTGTCGGCAAACAAGACGAGCGGTGTGCCCTCTCGGGTTTTGGTCATTCCTTGATGATCGAAGACCACACGGATGTTGCGGTTGAGATGGCGCATATTCTCCGCGAGGCTGGTCTTGCCGCGCTCGTCCGGGGTCATGGCACGTCCGGGATCAAGTCCTGTAAGCCCGCAGCAAGAGGACGCCGCCACACTTCACGTGTGGCGGCGTCACTGAACGGTCGAGACTCGTCGCGCCTACCTTTTCTTCACCGCCGGCAGATCGGTACACACTCCCTCATAGACCTCCGCGGCCATTCCCACCGACTCGCCGAGCGTCGGATGCGGGTGGATGGTGTGGCCGATGTCAGTCGCGTCGCAGCCCATTTCGATCGCCAGGCAGACTTCGCCGATGAGATCGCCGGCGTCGGTGCCGACGATGCTGCCGCCGATGATGCGGTGCGTGGCTTCATCGAAGATCAGCTTGGTGAAGCCCTCCTCGCGGCCGTTGGCAAGAGCCCGACCCGATGCGGCCCAGGGGAAGACGCTCTTGCCATAGGTGATGCCTTCCGCCCGGCATTGCTCCTCGGTCTTGCCGGCCCAGGCAATTTCCGGATCGGTGTAGGCAACCGAGGGGATCTGCAGGGCGTCGAAGCAGCGCTTGCCGCCGTGCGCGGCTTCGGCGGCGACGTGCGCTTCGTGCACCCCCTTGTGCGCCAGCATCGGCTGGCCGACGATGTCGCCGATGGCAAAGATGTGCGGCACGTTGGTACGCAACTGGCTGTCGACGGGGATGAAGCCACGCTCGCTGACCACGACGCCCGCCTTTTCGGCTGCCAGCTTGCCGCCGTTCGGCGAGCGGCCGACGGCGACCAGCACGAGGTCGAAGCTTTCCTTCTCGTCGTTGCTGTAGGTGACCTCGATGCCTTCGGGCTTGGCCACGCCGGCGACGACGCCGGTATTTAGCAGGATGCGGTCGAAGCGATGGGCGTTTCGCTTCTCCCAGACCTTGACCAGATCACGGTCGGCGCCGGGCATCAGTACCGACCCGAGCTCGACGACCGTGATGCGCGAGCCGAGCGCCGAGTAAACACTGGCCATTTCGAGGCCGATGATGCCGCCACCGACGACCAGCATGCGCTGCGGGATCTGGCGCAGTTCGAGGGCGCCGGTCGAGTCGACGACGCGCGGGTCGTCGGGCATGAAGGGCAGCGCGATCGGTTGCGAGCCGGCGGCGATGATCGCCTTCTGGAACCTGATCAGCTTGCTGCCGCCGTCGGTCAGCGCGACTTCGAGGTGATGCGGGTCGACGAACTGGCCAACGCCCTGCACGACTTCAACCTTGCGCCCCTTGGCCATGCCGGCGAGACCGCCGGTCAGCTTGCCAACGACCTTGTCCTTGTGCATGCGCAGTTTCTCGAGGTCAATGCTCGGGGCACCGAAGCTGACGCCGCAATCGCCCATGTGCTGCGCTTCGTCCATCACGACAGCAATGTGCAGCAGCGCCTTCGACGGGATGCAGCCGACGTTGAGACAGACGCCACCGAGCGTCGGGTAACGTTCGACGAGGACGGTCTTCATGCCGAGATCAGCGCTGCGAAACGCCGCCGAATAGCCGCCCGGGCCGGCACCGAGGACCAGCACCTCGCATTCGATATCGGCGCTGGCCGCGATCGCTGCCGCGGCCTGCGGGGCTGTCGCCGCGACAGCCACTGGCGGCGCCGTGACACTGGCCGCCGGCGAGGCTTCGTCGACTGTGCCGGCGGCTTCGATCAGCGCCACGACCGAGCCGGCGGACACCCTGTCGCCAAGCTTGACCTTCACTTCCCTGACGACGCCGGCGATGCTGCTCGGTACGTCCATCGTCGCCTTGTCGGACTCGAGGGTCACCAGCGCATCGTCGACCTTGACCGTGTCGCCCACTGCCACGCAGAGGTCGATCACCGGAATATCGTGATAGTCACCGATGTCGGGCACTGTTGCTTCAATGATCTGGCTCATGATTTTCTCCCGATCAGAGCAGCACGCGCCGCATGTCGGCAAGCAGTTGCGCAAGATAGACGTTGAATCGGGTCGCCAGCGCACCGTCGATGACGCGGTGGTCGGCGGTCAGCGACATCGGCAGGGTCAGTCTCGGCACGAACTCCCTGCCGTTCCACACCGGCTTCATGACCGAACGGTTGACCCCCAGGATGGCGACCTCCGGCGCATTGATGATCGGCGAGAAACTGGTTCCCCCGATACCGCCCAGGCTGGAGATGGTGAAGCAGGCACCCGACATCTCGCCTGGCGTCAGCTTGCCGTCGCGCGCTTTCGTGGCCAGTTCGCCGCTTTCGCCGGCGAGCTGGCTGACCGATTTCTGATCGGCATTCTTGATCACCGGTACGACCAGCCCGTTCGGCGTGTCGGCGGCGAAGGCGATGTGGAAGTACTGCTTGAGCACCAGGTTGTCGCCGTCGAGCGAGCTGTTGAACTCGGGAAACTTCTTCAGCGCCAGGGTGCAGGCCTTGATCAGGAAAGCCAGCATGGTGATCTTGAGGCCCGATTTCTCGTTCTCGCGGTTGATCGCCACCCGGAAGGCCTCGAGATCGGTGATGTCGGCGTCCTCGTGATAGGTGACTCCCGGGATCATTACCCAGTTGCGCGCCAGGTTCTGGGCCGAAATCTTCTTGATCCGCGCCAGCGGTTTGACTTCGACGGCACCGAACTTGGCGAAGTCGACCTTCGGCCAGGGCAGGAGGTCGAGGCCACCACCAAGCGATGGCGCTGCCGCGGCCGCTGCCGCCGGAGGCGCCGTCAGCACGCCCTTGACGTAGGCGGTGATGTCTTCCTTGAGAATGCGGCCTTTCGGTCCGCTGGCCGCGACACGGTTGAGGTCGACGCCCAGCTCGCGCGCCAGAAGGCGCACCGACGGGCTGGCATGCGTCTGGGCGCCCGGTGCCAGGCCGGCGACCGGTGGCGAGACGGCCACCGGAGCGGCGGGCGGCGCAACGGCAGGGGCAGGTGCGACGGCGACAGGTGCTGCCGCGACAGGCGCGCTTGCTGCGCTCGCCGCCGATGCGGCAGCCGGTGCCGCGACCGGTATCGCGGCGACCGCGGCCTCGGATGCTTCGAGAACGACGACGACCGCGCCTTCGGAAATCTTTTCGCCAAGGGCGACGCGGATTTCCTTCACCACGCCAGCCGCCGACGATGGCACATCCATCGTTGCCTTGTCGGATTCGAGGGTCACCAGGGCGTCATCGACCTTGACGACGTCACCGACGATGACGCAGATGTCGATCACCGGCACGTCGTGGTAGTCGCCAATGTCGGGGACTTTTACTTCGATCAGTTGACTCATCTGAGGGCTCCCTTAAACCGTCGTCGGGTTGGGTTTGTTCGCGTCAAGACCGTAGCGGGCAATGGCCTCGGCGACCTTGCTGCGCTCGATGGTGCCGTCGTCGGCCAGTGCCTTCAGCGCAGCGACGGTGACCCAGCGGCGATCGACCTCGAAGAAATGCCGCAGCCTTTCGCGCGTGTCCGAACGGCCAAAGCCGTCGGTACCCAGGGTGACGTAACGACGGTTGATGAAGGGACGGATCTGATCGGCGAACAGGCGGACGTAATCGGTGGCAGCGACGATCGGGCCGCGGGTGTCGCCGAGACAGGCCTCGACGTGTGACACCCGTGGCCTCGCCATCGGGTTGAGCATGTTCCAGCGCTGCACGTCGTTGCCGTTGCGCGCCAGTTCGGTGAAGCTCGGGCAGCCCCAGAGGTCGGCATCGACGCTCCAGTCGTTCTTGAGCAGCTCGGCGGCCGCAATGACTTCGCGGAAGATCGTTCCCGAACCGAGCAGCTGGACGCGCGGAGCGGCCGGATTGGTGTCCGACGACTGGCCTCGGCGCAGCAGGTACATGCCCTTCAGGATGTCGGCTTCGGCGCCGGCGGGCATTTCCGGATGCTCGTAGTTCTCGTTCATCACGGTGATGTAGTAGAAGATGTCTTCCTGCTCCTGGTACATCCGGCGCAAGCCTTCACGCATGATGACCGCGATCTCGAACGAGAAGGTCGGGTCATAGCTGAGGCAGTTCGGAATCAGGCTGGAGAGGACCAGCGAATGGCCGTCTTCGTGCTGCAGGCCTTCGCCGTTCAGCGTCGTGCGGCCGGCCGTACCGCCGACCAGGAAGCCGCGCGCGCGCTGGTCGGCAGCTGCCCAGCAGAGGTCCATGGTGCGCTGGAAGCCGAACATCGAATAGCAGATATAGAACGGAATCATCTGTACGCCATGGACCGAGTACGCCGTGGCCGCGGCGATCCAGTCGCTCATCGCGCCGGCTTCGTTGATTCCCTCCTGCAGGACCTGACCGTCCTTCGATTCTTTGTAGAACATCAGCTGATCATGGTCCTCGGGAACGTATTTCTGGCCTTCCTGGTTCCAGATGCCGATCTGTCGGAACAGACCTTCCATGCCAAAAGTGCGTGATTCGTCGGGAACGATCGGGACGACGTGGCGACCGATTCGCTTGTCCTTGAGCAGAATGTTGAGCAAGCGCACGATGGCCATCGTCGTTGACACCTCCCGCCCCTCGCCCGAGGCCTTGAGCAGGGTGTCGAAGGCCGCCAGCTCGGGGATTTCGAGCGGCGCCGCCAAACGTCGGCGCTTCGGCAGGTAGCCGCCAAGGTCCATCCGCCGCTGCCGCATGTAGGTCAGCTCGGGCGAGCCTTCGGCGAACTTCAGGTAGGGCAGCTCCTTGATCTGGTCGTCTGCCACGGGCAGGCTGAAACGGTCACGGAAGCGCTTGATGGCGTCGTAATCAAGCTTCTTCTGCTGGTGCGAGATGTTCATCGCCTCGCCGGCCTGGCCCATGCCGAAGCCCTTGATCGTCTTGGCCAGAATCAGCGTTGGCTGGCCCCGGTGCTCGACGGCGCTCTTGTAGGCGCTGAAGATCTTGAAGATGTCGTGACCCCCGCGGTTGAGCGCCCAGACCTGGTCGTCGGTCCAGTCAGCCACGAGTTCCCTGAGCTCGGGGGTGTTGAAAAAGTGCTCGCGGACGTAGGCGCCGTCCTTGGCCTTGAAGGTCTGGTACTCGCCATCGACCGCCTCCATCATCCGCTGCTTCAGGATACCCTTCTTGTCACGCAGCAAGAGCGTGTCCCACTGGGTACCCCAGATCAGTTTGATGACATTCCAGCCGGCGCCACGGAAGGTGCCTTCAAGTTCCTGAATGATCTTGCCGTTGCCGCGCACCGGGCCGTCGAGCCGCTGCAGGTTGCAGTTGATGACGAAGATCAGGTTGTCGAGCTTCTCGCGTGCCGCCATGCCGATGGCACCGAGCGATTCCACCTCGTCGGTCTCGCCGTCGCCAAGGAAGGCCCAGACCTTCCGGTCGCCGGCCTGAATGAAACCCCGGCTGTCGAGGTATTTCATGAAGCGCGCCTGATAGATCGCCTGGATGGGGCCCAGACCCATCGAGACCGTCGGGAACTGCCAGAAATCAGGCATCAGCCAGGGATGCGGATACGACGAGACACCCTTGCCATCGACTTCCTGCCGGAAACAGTCCATCTGTTCGTCGGTCAGCCGCCCGAGCAGATGCGCGCGCGCATAGACGCCAGGGACCGAATGTCCCTGGAAGAAGATCAGGTCGCCACCGTGCTGCTCCGAGGGCGCATGCCAGAACCATGAGAAACCGACATCGTAAAGGGCTGCCGCCGAGGCGAAAGAAGCGATATGGCCACCGACGTTGCTGTCCTTGTTTGCCCGCACAACCATCGCCATGGCGTTCCAGCGGATGTAGTTGTGAATCCTGATTTCCATGTCGGCATTGCCCGGATACTTGGGCTGCCGATCGACCGGAATGGTGTTGACGTATTCGGTGGTGGCGCTGTAAGGGATGTCGATTCCCTGCTGGCGCGCCTGGTCAATCAGGCCTTCGATCAGGAAATGAGCCCGCTCGGCGCCTTCCTTCTCGATTACGCCGCTCAGCGCGTCCTGCCATTCCTGGGTTTCTTGCGGGTCCGCATCGCTGATGCTGGCCGACAGCGCGTTTTCGGGCAGAGCTGCCATGATTTGTCTCCTGATCTACAGAATCGTGAAGTGAATGTTGGTTTGCCGCACGCCGGGCTTGACGGCAGCGAACAGGGTAATACCTTGCCGCATCGCGTGGTACCGCAGCGCAGCAACGGAGAGAGCGCCGGATTGTAGGATAGACTTTCGCATGCTGCAATTTGCGTCACCAATCGACGTTACCCGAACGCGCGGGCACACTGGCATGGACAGCCAAATTGCACGGAAGTTGAGTGGCGGGGGACGGGAAGGTTGACGCGGCGAGCGTCGTCAACCGGGCTCAATCGTTATAGGCGACTGGCGAAACCGGCATGCTGCGACGCCCCGGCAGAGTCATGTACAGTCGTTTGGCAGTGGGTCCAGAACGAGTGAACACCTTCGCCTGGTATTTCCCGGTCACTGTACCGCCCTGATAGAGCTGGTAGAACTGCGTGACCAGCTGGACGTAGTTGCGCGTTTCCGGGTAAGGCGGAATCTGGTTCTTGTATTGTTGCACCGCGCCTTCGCCAGCATTGTACGAAGCCAGCACCAGGTCCTGCTGATTGGGAAACCTTCGGGACAGGTCGCGCAGATAACGTGCGCCCAGGCGGATATTGGTTTCCGGGTCGGCCAGTTTCTGTTCTATGCTTTTGTTCCTGTCGCCCTGCAAGCCATAGCGCTCGGCAGTGGCTGGCATCACCTGCATCAGGCCAATGGCCCCCTTGGGTGAAATCGCGCCGGGGTTGAAACCCGATTCTGCCGCCATGACTGCCTTGAGCAAGGCGGGCTCCACCGAGAACTCATCGCTGGCGACTTTCAGCAAGGGCTCAAACTTCTTCAGGTTTGGATGTTGGGACAGATAGCGTGCCAGTTCGGGCTTTACCGGACCGATTGACGTGACTTCAGACGAATCGAACTGTTTGCCGCGCAGGAACAGCTGATAGCGCGCATCGATCTTCTCGGTCGCGAAATGCGCCGCCCCCTGCTCGTCAATATAGCCATAGATGTTGGCGCAGGCGCTCGCGGAGACGAGGCCCAAAGCAAACATCAGGATCACATTGAGAACTTTCATCAGCTATCCACTTCCATTTCGGTCCGTTGCCATGCTCCTGGATCGGCGCCCGGCGGGCCGCCGCTTCTCTTTTTGCGGGCACGCTCGCCTCGGCATCGACTTCCAGACAACCCCAATCTTACCACGCCACGGGGGGCAGAACGCCGTGACTCTCAATCCAAGCAGGGCAATCGCATGAATGCCATCGTCGTGAACCCTCCGAAATAATCGTTTACGCTCAACGAGTTACAAAGGGGCTGTTCACAGCCCCCTGATTTGTGTAGTTTTCTGTCTTTTTGGGGTTTTCCATGAGGGCAGAAAGCAAGTTCCGGTTGGTCGACGTCTGGGTGGGCGTGCGCGATCCGAGGCAGAGTACGAAGGTCGAGCACGACCTGATCGAGTTGCTGGTGGTTGCAGTCAGTGCGGTCCTGTCAGGGGCCGACACCTTTGTCGAAATCGAGGCTTGGGCGAAAGAGAAGCTGGAGTGGTTGCGGGAGTATCTGAAACTCGAACAGGGCATCCCCTCGCACGACACCTTTGGCCGGGTCTTTGCGGCGATTGATCCCGACGAATTCGGGGCGGCCTTCGTGCGCTGGGTGGGCCAGGTGTTGCCCGTGCTGGCAAACGGCGACGTGGTGGCCATCGACGGCAAGACCAGTCGTCGGTCGGGAAAGGTGGGCGCCACACCCCTTCACCTGGTCAGCGCCTTTGCGGCCCAAGCGGGTGTGGTGCTCGGGCAGCGCGCGACCGCCAAGAAGTCGAACGAGAAGACCGCCATCCCTGAACTGCTGGCGACCTTGGCACTGCAAGGCAGCATCGTCACCATCGATGCGATGGGCACCCAGCCCAACATTGCGCAGGCCATTCGTGACCGCGGCGCGGACTACCTCCTGGCCGTCAAGGACAATCAGCCCAGGCTGGCCGAATCGATCGACGACTTCTTCGGCGCTTTCGTGGCGGCACCAGCCAAGACGCCCCACCAGTTCCACGAAGTCATCAAGAAGGATCATGGCCGGATCGAAGTGCGTCGCTGCTACGTCTTCAACCAGCTGGACTGTCTGCACGCCCCCGAGCGCTGGCCAGACCTGAAATCGTTTGCGGTGATCACCAGCGAACGGACCATCAGGGGGAAAGCGACTTCGACTGAACGGCGCGTGTATCTCAGTAGCTTGCCACCTGACGCTCAGCGCATGAATCAGAGCGTCCGCCAGCACTGGCGTGTCGAGAACAGTCTGCATTGGTGCATGGACGTGGTCTTTGGCGACGACCAGATGCGGGCCCGTACCGATCATGCCGCTCACAACCTCGCCGTCGTGCGCCAATTCGTCTTGAACCTCATCCGCCTCTCCCCGGTCAAGCGCAAGGGCGGTCTCAAGGTTCAGCGCCTCATCGCCGCTACCTCCGATACCTTCCGCGCGGAACTGCTCGGTCTTGTATAAGATTCATGCAATTGCCCTGCAATCCAAGCCTCGCCACGCCCGCTTCCCCGATGCCGGGTGACCCTGGCTGGACCGCTGCGGCAGCGCAGGCGCGGACTGCGCTGAGCGAAATCGGGCTCGACCACCCCATCCCTGGCAAGTTGACCTGCGTCAACGTCCCGATCCCCCTGAGCCGCTAAGGTCTCGCCTTTGTCCGCAGCTTTTTTTTCTTGCAGGAGAAGCAATGTCCGCAGAAGCAGCGATATCAACCCCGCCGGTAGCCGCACCGAGCCGGCTTCTGATGTCCGGCAACGAGGCCGTGGCGCGCGCCGTATGGGAGGCGGGGGTCCGGGTGGCAGCCGCCTATCCCGGGACGCCCTCGACCGAAATTCTCGAGTGCGTGGCGGCCTATCCGGCCATGTACACCGAGTGGTCGGTAAACGAGAAGGTCTCTCTCGAGGTGGCCTTTGGCGCGGCGATGGCGGGTTCGCGCAGTTTCTGTGCCATGAAGCATGTCGGCATGAATGTCGCGTCCGACGCGCTGATGACCATGACCCTGACCGGCGTTGCCGGCGGCCTGGTGATCGCGATCGCCGACGACGTTGGCCTCTCCTCGTCACAGAACGAGCAGGATTCGCGGTACTGGGGTCGTTTCGCCCATGTCCCTTTGCTCGAACCGGCGGATTCACAGGAAGCCATGACTTCACGCTGGCCGCCTTCGAGCTCTCCGAGCGCTTCGAGGTACCGGTGATCCTGCGCCTGACCACGCGCATCTGTCACGTCAAGGGTCTGGTGACCGTCGGTGAACGTCACGAACGCCCCGTCGCCGGCTTCACCAAGGACGTCGGCCGCTGGGTGATGGTTCCGAGCGCCGCCGGTCGACGTCTGCCGCTGATGTTCGAGCGCGAACGCCGGCTACGCGCCGAAGCGGAGATTTCCGACCTCAACGTCGTTGAACCGGGCAGCGACCGCCGGGTCGGTTTCGTCACCTCCGGCCCAGCCTACATGCATGTCCGCGAGAGTTTCCCCGACGCGCCGGTATTCAAGCTCGGACTCTCCTTTCCCCTGCCCTTCGCCAGCCTGCGCCGGTTCGCCGAGCAGTGCGAGCAACTGGTGGTGGTTGAAGAGGTCGAGCCGCTGATCGAGACCGAGCTCAAGGCGCAGGGCTTCAACGTCACCGGCAAGGACATTCTGCCCCTGTCCGGCGAACTGTCGCCGCAGGTTCTCAAGCCGGCGATCGCCCATCTGCTTGGCGAAGTGCTGGCCGAACAGGCGAAGACGGCACCGATGCCGGTCTTTCCCCGCCCGCCGACGATGTGCGTCGCCTGCCCGCATCTGGGCGTCTACTACACCCTCTCGCAGCTGCGCAATGTCACCATCTCGGGCGACATCGGCTGCTACACGCTCGGCTTCGGCCAGCCATGGAACGCGCTCGACGCGTGCATCTCGATGGGCGCCTCGATGGGCATGGCGCTGGGCCTCGACAAGGGGCGCAGCGATGCCGAGAAGGACAGGAAGATCGTCGCCGTGATCGGTGACTCGACCTTCCTGCACATGGGCATGCAGGGTTTGCTGGACATCGTCTACAACCGCGGCAACGTCACTGTCCTCCTGCTCGACAACCGGGCCGTCGGCATGACGGGCGGTCAGGACAATCCCGGCAGCGGCCGCGACATCCACGGCCAGGAAGCGCCACGGGTCGACTTCGCCAATCTGGTCAGGGCGCTCGGCGTGCGCGACGAACGCGTGCACGTGGTCAACGCCTACGAACTGCCGGTGCTGCTCAAGACGCTGCGTGAAGAGACCAAGATCCCCGAACCATCGGTGATCATCACCAGCCAGCCCTGCGTCCTGATCAAGGATTACCATGCGCTGAAGCCGTACACGGTGATCGAAGACAAGTGCACCGGCTGCGGCAACTGCATTGATGTCGGCTGCCCGGCGATCCACGTCACCCGCCGCGACCGGGTCACGAAAGCCAGTGGCCGCGAAGTCGATCTCGCCTTCGTGCGCATCGAGAGCGCGGCCTGTACCGGCTGCGGTCTGTGCCTGAAGCCCTGTGCGCCGGATGCGATCGTCCATGTCGATACCCTGGCAATGCCGATCAGGGTCGTCAGGAAGACCGCCGAGTTGACGCCAGGCGCGTAGCGCGCAGGCCACGATACGGGATGGGCGAGCCCGGCAGACACCTGGGGCATCGCCCTCCCACCGAAGCTGAGAGGTTCCGATCTGATGTCTGAAACAGGCAAGTTTGACACCACCAACATTCTCGTCGTCGGCACCGGTGGCCAGGGTGTGATGACCGCGACCGAGATCCTCGCCGAGGCGGCGATCGCCCTCGGCCACGACGTGAAGAAGACCGAAGTCGCCGGCATGGCCCAGCGCGGTGGCGTCGTTTCCTCGCACCTGCGCTTCGGCCCGAAAGTGTTGTCGCCGCAGATCACCCCCGGTTCGGCCGACGTGCTGCTGGGTTTCGAAGCCGCCGAGGCGATGCGCTGGCGCCACATGCTGCGTCCCGAGGGCCTCGTCCTGATGAACACCGGCCGCCTGGTGCCGCCGATCGTCGAGCTTGGCCTCTACGATTACCCGAACGATCCGGTAGCCGAAATGCGCGCGGCCGGGACGCACGTCGTCGCCTTCGACGCCTCGATGATTGCCCAGGAACTCGGCGACATCCGTCTCGGCAATACGGTCATGCTGGGGGCGATCTCGGACCACCTGCCGTTCCCGGCGGAAGTGCTCGAGCGCTGCATCCTCAAGCGCTTTGCCAGCAAGAAAGCGGAGCTCGTCGAACTCAACCGGCGGGCCTTCGCCGCCGGTCGGGCAGCCGCCGAAGAGGCGGCCAAGGCCGAGGCCGCGGCTGCCTGATTTGCGCTAGACTCGCACCGTTGTCGGCGAAGAATGCGATACCGGGACGGACTCGATACGCGCGCTGGAGACGAGGTGAATGGCAATTCTCGAAGGCATACAGATTCAGAACTACCGGGCATTGCAGAATGTCACGCTGGGGAAGACGCTCTATGAACGGGAGCAGGACGCTCTTCCGAGACTGGTTACCGTCATTGGCGCGAATGGGTCCGGCAAGTCGAGTCTGCGCGACGCCTTGGGGTTTCTCGGTGATTGCCTCGCTGAGGGAGCGGAAGCCGCGTGTGACAAGCCGCACCGCGGCGGTTTTGAACGCATGCGAACACAGGGTTCCGCTGAGGCCGTCAAGTTTGAAGTTCGCTACAAAGAGACGCCCATCGCAAGACCGATCAGCTACTCGCTGCAGATCGCCTGTGATGCGCGGGGACGCGCCCAAGTGTTCTATGAGAGACTCCGGCAACGTCGCAAGGGACAAGCCTACGGCCAACCGTATTCCTTTCTCGAACTTACCAATGGGCAGGGCTATGCCTGGTCGGGAACGGAAGGGTTCGAGCAGGGCACGGGCACCGGAAAAGGCGCACCGGCTGCAATGGAAGGAAGCGAGCGCGTTCCGACCTTGCGCTTGCCGGCTGCAAGCGCCCCGATGCCAAACAACAGCTCTGCCAGCGTCACGCTGGACAGATACAGCGTTTCGGCGACTTGATCATTCAACCAGCCCCGCACGGCCGGATGCGGCTCTGGTTGCATCGCCTCGGCAACGACATTGGTATCGAGAACGATCATTCAAACCTCAGCGGCTCGGCCGGCGTCTTGTCTCGCTCTTGGTTGAAGACCTCGAAATCCTCGTTCGTGAGGCCGATCTTGCGGCCCAATGCCGCGAGGGCTTCGCCCAGGCGAACGCGCGTCTCTGGCTTGACCGCGATCGCCAGAATCTCGCGGACCTCGGCCTCAGTGCTATGCCCATGTTGAGCAGCCCGCACCCTCAATGCGCGGTGTACATCGTCAGGCAAATTGCGGACTGTCAGCGTTGCCATAGCAGCACCTCCTAAGAAACAGAACGAGTTCAGATTGTTTTCATGCTGGCGCGGGCGTCGGATTGATGTCGAAGCCCAGGGCGGCGGCGCGACGCTTGAGGGCGGCGATGCTCCGCTGGCGCTGCTGTTCTTCGTAGCGCTGCTGTCCCTGGTCAACGAAGTCTTCGCCGCGGGTCAGCATGAAATACACCATGCGTGCGAGCTTGTGCGCCGCGGCGGTGTTGGCGCGGGGCTTGTCCATGCGGCTGCACAGGCGGCGATAGAATGCGCCGAGCGCGGAGTCGCTGTGTGACAGGCTCATCGCCGCCATTTTCAGCGCCTGGCGTACCCGGTTGGCCGAGTGCTTGGTTTTGGCGCAGAGGACCTTGCCACCGCTGATCTTGGTACCAGGGCACAGTCCAAGCCACGAGCAGAAGTGCTTGACGGTGGCGAAGCGACTGAGGTCGGGACCTAGCTCAGAGAGGATCTTCATGACCGCAGTCAAGCCCAGCCCATTGATGCGCGTGAGATCCACGCCAGCCCAGTTGGCGAGTATCTGGCGGGCGTCGAATTGCTCGCGCAGCTTGCTGCCCGTGCGAGGGGCCTTCCCAAGATCGACGTTGCACTGACCGAGAGCGCGCAGCAGTGCCTGCAGCTTCGAGTCACACTCGGTCAGGTGCCGGGCGATGTCGTCGTACATGGCCAGCGCCTGGCAGAGCACGAACAGGTGCTCGTCACGCCAGTTGCCGGTCAGCGCCTTGGCAATCTCCTCAGCGCTGGCCTTGACGCGGCGGTTGCGGTGCTTGGCCAGCGCCTTGGGATCGCGTTCGCCAGCCACGATGGCGCGGATGATCGCCTGGCCGGTCGTACCCATGACGTCGGTGAGCACCTCGGTGAGTTGGATGTTCATCTGCACGAGCGACTTCTGCATAGTAAGCGTCCAGCCCACCCACCTGTAAAACCCCCGAGATGTAGAGCAACCTCCAGGTTTTCGACAGGAGGACGAGATGGACCAGGCAGGGGAACTGGAAGCGCACTGGCGAGGGCATGTGGACGCCTGGCGGGCGAGCGGCGGCAGCCAGAAGGCGTACTGTGAGCAGCACGGACTGAGAAGCCATTCGCTCAGTTACTGGCACCGGCGCCTGGCGAAGGGTCCAGGGCCGAGCGGAGCGAGAGGCCTGCTGACCCTGGTCCCGGCAGTGAGGGTTCCCAGTGCCGCGGCTGCTACGCCGAGCCTGTCGCTCCATAGCCCGCAGGGCTGGCGACTCGACTTTGCCGCGCTGCCACCGGCCGGGTGGTTGACGGCCCTGTGGGGAGAGCGCACATGAACGCGCCGCTCGGGGCGGCGCCGGAGCGCATCTGGCTGGCCGTCGAAGCGGTGGACATGCGCCTGGGCATTGATGGCCTGTCGGCGCGCATCCAGGCCAGTCTTGGGCGCAGCCCCTGTGACGGCACCGCCTACGCCTTCACTAACCGGCGGCGCAGCCGGCTCAAGCTGCTGGTCTGGGACGGCACGGGCGTCTGGCTGTCGCAACGCCGGCTGCACCGCGGCTACTTCACCTGGCCGGGCGCCAGCGACGCGGTTTTCGCCCTCACTGCAGCGCAATGGCGTTGGCTGACTGCCGGCGTAGACTGGCAATGCCGTGACGCGCCAGCACCCGCCCACTGGCAGGTCTAGGCATGCGCCGTCTTGTCATAAAAGCACGCAAAATCCGTGACTTCGACGTCTTGCCGAGCATCTTTCTGGTATAATTCGTCATGGATTTAGCGAGCGAACTTGCCCCTTTCTCGCCCTCGCCGGAACTGGTTTTCTGGGCTGAGAAGCGCGTCGGTGGGCTGCTCGAACAGGTCAAGACCAGCGCCACGGAGATTCACTGGCGCGATGCCAAGATCGAGAAGCTGACCCTCGAACTGGCCTATTTGCGGCGGATGAAATTCGGCGTCAAGAGCGAGTCCCTGGCCGCCGGCGCACGGGACCTCTTCGACGAAACCCTCGCTGCCGACCTGGCCGCCTGCGAAGCCCGCCTGGCCGAACAGCGCCAGGCGGCCGAGATGGGGCCGCATCTCCCGCCCCCCGAGAAACCCAAACGCGACCGCGCCGGCCGTCAGCCCTTGCCCGAGCAACTGCCGCGTGTCGAGCACCTGCACGAGCCCGAAACCTGCACCTGTGGGCAATGTGGTCAGGCGCTGGTGCGGATCGGCGAGGACGTGACCGAGAAGCTCAGCATCGTCCCTGCCGAGTTCTTCGTCGAGCGCCACATCTACCCCAAGTACGCCTGCCGGCCCTGCGAGACCCTCATCGCCGCACCGGCCATCGCTTCGGTCATCGACGGCGGTTTGGCGGCACCGGCCTTGCTGGCCTGGGTGATGGTCAGCAAGTACGCCGATCACCTGCCACTTTATCGTCTCGAACGGCAGGCCGCTCGCTCGGGGGTGACCCTGTCGCGTTCGACGCTGGCCGACTGGGTCGGCCGTACCGGCGTCGCCTTGGAACCGCTCTGGCTGCGCCTCGCCGAACTGCTCCGCCAGGGCACGGTGCTGCATGCCGATGAAACCCCGGTGCAGCAACTCGATCCGGGCAATGGAAAGACCAAGCGGGCCTATCTCTGGGCTTATCGCAGCAATACCTTGGCAAGCGACCCGCCGATCGTCGTCTTCGACTACCAGCCCGGGCGGGGTGGGAAGTATGTGGTGGAGTTCCTCCGGGACTGGCAAGGCGCGCTGATGGTCGATGAATTCGCCGGCTACCAGGCCCTGTTTCGCGGCGAGGTGATCGAACTCGCCTGTCTGGCTCATGCCCGGCGGAAGTTCTTCGACCTCCATCAGGCGAATGGGAGTCCCATTGCAGCGGAGGCCCTGCGCCGTATCGGCGAGTTGTATGCCATCGAGGACGCGGCGAAGGGAAGGACGGTCGAGGAACGGGCCCGACGACGAAAGGAAACCAGCCAGCCGCTGCTCGAAGCCCTGCACCTATGGCTCCAGAACACCCGCAGATCGGTGGCCGACGGCGGTGCCCTGGCCAAGGCGATCGACTACAGCTTACGGCGCTGGCCGGCCTTGGCCCGCTACGCTACCAACGGTTTCTACCCGATCGACAACAACCCGGTCGAGAATGCCATTCGTCCGATCGCCATCGGGAAAAAGAACTGGCTGTTCGCGGGTTCCGAGGCTGCCGGGCAACGTGCCGCGGCAATTCAATCGCTGCTCGAAACTGCGCGTGTGAACGGCATCGAGCCCATGGCCTGGCTTACCGATACCCTGGAGAAACTCCCCTCCTGGCCGAACCGCCGCATCGACGAGCTGTTGCCTCTCAAAAAACCAGCGTGATCGTGTGCGCACAGGGGTGGGTGCGCTGAACGCTTACTCTGCATACGCTGAACCCAACTGGCCTGCTCGGCGAGTAGGATTTCGCGCTGGCGGGCCACCGCGCGCACGACGCACACATCGCCTTCAGGGCGCCAGGCCGCGCGCAGGAACCCCAGGCTCATCAGCTTTTGCAGCCACTGGCAATCCTGTATGTCGCTTTTACGCCCAGGAACGTACTTCATCTGCCGAGCGTCCACCAGCCAGACCTTCAGACCGCGCTGTTCGAGCACCTCAAACACCGGGATCCAGTACACGCCGGTGGACTCAAGTGCCACCGTGTCTACACCACTCGCGACCAACCAGTCGGCCATGGCGTTCAGGTCGTCGGTCATTGGGCCAAACTCGCGTACCGGGTCTTCCGTCGCGTCTCGGGGTACGGCCACCCAGTGGCTTGAAGCCCCGACGTCAATCCCCGCCGCGTGGGGAAACACTACCTCTTCATCTCGCCTGCGCATGGCCATGATGTGCTCCACGATGGTTAATGAATGGCAGCACCAGGGGAAACGTCGAAATTCGACTCGATCTCCTAAACGGGATGCCCATCGCTGCGCTCACCACTGTCGCCGACGATTCCCAGACCATGCTCACAAACGGGCTCGCTTGAGCTCACACCAATGGTAGGTCGGTCATATCGCTGCTGCCGCTAACCATGTGGGGCAACTACCATGGAGCGCAAGTGGGCGACACAAACCCTGTTTCTTCGCGAACGCCTGGCCCGCGGGCGGGGTTGGGAGACTCACAAGAATGCATTCGATGCATGCAGTTTACTCAAACGTATGCAGGTGTTCACTACTGATGCAGACGGACGGCGACCTCCTCCGACATATCGAGATGGACGGGCACAGCGGCTACTGCCCCCGCTCTTTCCACAGGGCGCGGCGCGAGCCCTTGAGCAGGCTATTGGCGAGTGCTCGGGTCTGCGCCTCGAGATGTTCGCGCGAGGTGGACTGAGCTTCCAGCGCCATGCGGCTGATGGCGGCCATCTGCTGCTGCGCCAGGCGGCTGGTGCGTTCCTCCAGCGTTGTCGTCAACGGCTGTCGGGGCACCCAGGCATAGTGCAATTCGCAGCCGAGGGCCTCGGCTGCACGACGCAGGGTCGCCAGGCTGATGGTGTCGTCGGTTTCCGAGATCTCCAGCCGGGTGAGCGTCGAGGTGGTCACCCCAGACGGCGGGCGAGATGGGTTGCCGTCATGCCCAGCGCTTGCCGGATGGCCTTGAGCCAGCCCGATGGCGGGCGGGCCGGCAGGTCGGCGCTGCGCACCGCCGCCAGCCAGAATTCGAGATCCGTTTCCGAACGGACGATCCGGCAGGGTGTCGTAATCGTTCTTCTTGGCGTGCCCCTTCTACCGCATCGCGAACCGCCTTGTCATCCCCGCGTGGCCCCCTTGGCCGATCAGAGGCATACTTCCCCGATGGTCGGTGCGCGGCAGGGGTGCGTGTCTTCAGTCGCCCTGCCGCAACATCGGGTGGCCCCGCCGACCCGAAAACCCCGATTCGTCTCAATTTGGACTATCCCTCGCCGGCAGCCTCCCCTACGCTTCGCAGCCAGCTATCGGCGCTTTCTGACCGCCACTGACACCGCACCAACCAGGCGAATATCCAAGCCGTCAGGATCGCCTACTGAACACAAATCCCGAGCGACGCCCTGGGCTTTGGTGGCGCGGGGAGCACGAGTGCGGCGCGCGTTCCTGCTCCCGGCGGTCAACTACCCGCAACTCCACCCCGCAAGCCGTACAAGAATCACAGCCATCCTTCGGGATCATCGTCAGTTTCCCGCACTCACCACCCACCTTGCCTGCTTCTTCCCGGTGCGCTCGCCTTTCAGCGCCGATGGCTTGATCACCGGCTTCGCCTTCTGACCCCCCGACCGCGCCAGCTCATCGCGCAGCGCCTGAATCTGCTCGTGCTGCCAATGGCAGAGTGTTCAGCAGCCGCACGGCCGCCAGCATCCTCTGGTTGGCGGGGATTTCGGGGATACCGGCAAGTTCCCGAAAGCTCTCCGTGCTCATGCCTGCCGATTGAATCACGCTTGGCGGGCTGTGTTCAGCCCCGCCTGCAAGCAGGCACCCCGGATTCAGTAAACGGTCATGCCCGGGGGTTTTGGGCAGTTACACTTGACGGAGTCCTTTTTCGTTGCCTGTCGTCCCGGTAAGCGGATCGTAAGCAAATTTCCTCAATCCGAATCCTCCGCACCAAAGAAGAGCCGGCGCGGTGCCGGATGCCCAGGATCCATCTGCAACAGCCGATAGCTAGCCAGAAGCAGACGGTGGAGATTCTTCTCAACAGCTAACGTTGACCTCGGGCGACCCGACGAAAGCGGCCATTCGGCCGGGCTGGTCAATTCTCTCGCTTGGCCGACCGCTACGCTCCCAAAAGCGGTCAGTGGGCGTAGGATGGCGTCGGTCAGCAACCGGCCATGACCAGCCATTCGAGATGTTGTTGAAATTCCTATCTCTGGATTTCGCCGGATGACCGGTTTGCGGCGAGCAAGTTGAAGTGCGCTCTGCCTTGACCGGCCATGAACGGACGCTAAAAACATCTGCCCGAACCAGTCATTGGGGCGGAGTAGGTGTAAGCTGAAGTTCGTATCTTGAAGTGCCGCTTTTGGCGTTTATATTGGTGTGCGGGAGTGAATGATGAACCATTTATTTGCAACTTCAGTGCTGGCTTTTGGCCTTGGTTTCGCTGCCATGCCGGCGAGTGCCGTTGTTTATTGCAAGACCGTTGGCGTACCCAAAGGATGTGTTGCGCGCCCAGTAGCAACCCCCGGTGTCGGCGCTCCGGGCGTGGGGGTTGCACCCGGCGTTGGCGTAGGCGCACCCGGCGTGGGCGTGCGGGACCCTGGTATCAACCAACCCGGAGCTGCTGGGAATGTTGGCGCGGCAGGCGCTAGTGCAACCAATCGGAACGGGGGAGCTAACCGCGTGGGCGTTCGACGCTGAATCGTGGGTTACGTACGCCTGTAGCGCGCTAGAACGAGTAGGAAGGTGTTACGACTCGGTGTCTCACCCGACTCTGCCATGCGGAGCCGGTGAGCGAGTCCGTGGAAGGTCTGCTTATTGAGCTTCCCCCGAAATTTCGTCTGCCAAGGGTGACTTAAAATTGAGGTCACTTTTGGAAGGCAAGAAATGAAGATACCGAAGCAGGCATACACGACCGAGTTCAAGGAACTGGCGGTCAAGCGCGTCAAGGAAGGGCAAAGTGTTGGTACAGTTTGCAGGGAACTCGGGCTGAGCGACCAGACCGTTCGCAACTGGGTCAAGGCGGCAGCGGAAGGCAAGCTCAACGGTGCGGGCGGCAGAATCGTGACGCCGGAGGAAATGGAGCTTTCAAGGCTGCGTGCTGAGAATCTCCGGCTGAAGCGGGAGAACGAAATACTAAGAAAAGCGACGGCGTACTTCGCAAGGGATGTTCTGTGAAGTACGCCTGGATTGCCGAACAGGGCACGCGGTTTGCGCTGGCCGAAATGTGCGAGGTGCTCGGCGTAAGCATCAGCGGTTATCGGGCCTGGAAGCGTGGTGGTGCGCCGGATCGAAAGCGACTGACTGACAGCCAGATGCTGGCGCTCATCCGGGCCATTCATGCCGAACTCAAAGGGGCCTACGGCAGCCCGCGCATGGTTCGGGAACTTCGCGCCAGAGGCTTCTCGGCGAGCAAGGAACGGGTCGAACGGCTGATGCGCGACAACGGCATCCATGCACGCCACAAGCGGCGCTACAAGGTGACGACGGACTCGAAACACGGCTTGCCGGTGGCGGAAAATCTGCTGGCCAGAAACTTCACACCAAGGGCGCCGAATCAGGTCTGGACGTCCGACATCACCTACTTGTGGACCGACGAAGGCTGGCTCTACCTGGCCATCGTGCTTGATCTGTTCAATCGCGAAGTTGTTGGCTGGTCGCTGAAGCCGCGCATGACGACTGACATCGTGACCGATGCGCTGACCATGGCCTGGTTCAGGAAGCGCCCTGCAACGGGGTTGATGCACCACTCCGACCGGGGTAGCCAGTATGCCAGCCATGCCTTTCAGGACAAGCTCAAGGCGTATGGCATGACTTGCTCGATGAGTCGGACAGGGAACTGCTGGGATAACGCGCCGACGGAGAGTTGGTTCAACAGCTTCAAGAACGAGCGGGTGCATGGCTTTCGGTATGCTACGCACGCTGAGATCAAGGCTGTCACCTTTGAATACATCGAGGTTTCCTACAACAGAAAGCGGCAGCATTCGACTCTTGGCTACAGATCGCCAGCTCAGTTCTTGAAGAGTGGGATCAGAAAACAGCATCAGGAAAAACTGGTAGCATGAAATCCACCCTTTGGCAGACGAAAAACCGAGGGAACCTCACTTTCCACCTGACTGGTCTCGATCCCTGCCGCCAATGCCGCCGGGGAAATGCGCAGGATGCGCAGCGACGGGTAGTCCAACCCCGGCGGGTGCGCCATGCTGCCGAGGCGATCCAGACCCCGAACGGCGCCTGCGAGGTCTCCCGATGCAGGCGCCGTTCCGTCAACGGGGAGCACACCGCATGCGGCGCGCTTGGCCCGGGCAGCAGTGTGCCTGATCCGGCTATCCGATTTGCGCTAGAATGCTGGCCTTCTGCTGATTGATGGGCAGCCCGGGCGACACGCCTTGCCTGTTTCCCACTCGCCCTCCAGGCACTCCAGGAAGATCCAAGATGACGGCAAGAATCCTCGATGGCAACGCGCTGGCGCAAAAGCTGCGCGCCGACTTCAAGACCCGTGCCGAAGGGCTGCTGGCCAGCCGCGGCACCCGCCCCGGCCTGGCCGTGATTCTGGTCGGCCAAGACCCGGCTTCGCAGGTCTATGTGCGCAACAAGGTGAACGCCTGTGCGCAGGCCGGTTTCTACTCCGAGAAGATCAGCTACACCGCGGATGTGGAGCCGCAACTCGTCTTCGACCGGATCGCCGAACTCAATGCCGACCCCAAGATACATGGCGTCCTGGTTCAGTTGCCGCTGCCGAAACACTTCGACAGCGATGCGGTCCTCAAGGCGATTGCCCCGGAAAAGGATGTCGATGGTTTCCATGCCGAGAACGTGGGTGCCCTGATGCAGGGCCACCCGCGCTTCATCCCCTGTACGCCTTACGGCGTCATGAAGTTCCTGGCGGACGCCGGCATCGACCTCAGAGGCAAGGAAGCGGTGATCCTCGGGCGCTCGAACATCGTTGGCAAGCCGATGGCGATGCTGCTGATGCAGGCCAGCGCGACAGTCACCATCTGCCATTCGCAGACCCGCGACCTGGCCTTCCACACGAGCCGTGCCGACATCCTCGTCGCCGCGCTCGGCAAGGCGCGCTTCGTCACCGCCGAGATGGTCAAGCCGGGCGCCGTGGTCATTGACGTCGGCATCAACCGCCTGCCCGATGGCAAGCTCTGCGGCGACGTCGATTTTGCAGCGGTCAGCGAAGTCGCCTCGGCGATCACGCCGGTACCCGGCGGCGTCGGGCCGATGACCATCACCATGCTGCTCGCCAACACCCTCGAAGCGGCTGAAAGAGAGGCCCGCTGATGCCGCAGCAGCAGCCGCTGGTCGGTGTGGTAATGGGTTCCGATTCCGACTGGCCGACGATGCAGGCGGCGGCGGTCATGCTCAAGGAATTCGGCGTGCCCTTCGAGGCGCGTGTCGTGTCGGCGCATCGCACCCCCGACCTGCTTTTCGAATACGCGGCAGCAGCGGCCCAGCGGGGCCTGAAAGCGATCATCGCCGGAGCCGGCGGCGCGGCGCATCTGCCGGGAATGCTCGCCGCCAAGACCATTGTTCCGGTCCTGGGCGTACCCGTCCAGTCGAAGGCGCTGTCCGGCCAGGATTCGCTGCTGTCGATCGTGCAGATGCCGAAGGGAATTCCGGTGGCCACTTTCGCCATCGGCGAGGCCGGGGCGGCCAACGCGGCTCTGTTTGCCGTCGCCCTGCTGGCCACCGGCGATGCCGCACTCGCCCGGCGTCTCGACGACTTTCGCCGGGCACAGTCGGAGAAGGTGATGGCCATGAAGCTGCCGGAGGTGTGACCGGGTTTCCGTCAACGGCCGTCCGGACCACAGCCATGCACCATGATTCTTCCTCCTGCAACCCTCGGCATGCTCGGTGGCGGTCAACTCGGCCGCTTCTTCGTCGCGGCAGCGCACGAGATGGGCTACCACGTCTGGGTCCTCGACCCTGACCCGCACAGTCCTGCCGCACTGATCGCCGACCGCCACCTGCTCGCCGCTTACGACGATTACGCGGCGCTTGACGATCTGGCGCAGGGTTGCGCGGCGATTACCACCGAGTTTGAAAATGTGCCCGCCGGCACCCTCGACTATCTGAACAAGTTCGTTCTCGTGCGGCCGTCAGCGGCAGCGGTCAGCGTCTGCCAGAACCGCATCGCCGAAAAGAACTTCCTGCGCGACAATGGCCTGCCACATGCCGGCTTCGCCGCAGTCCACCATGAGCACGACCTGCGCGAGGCCGCAGACAGGCTTTTTCCCGGTATCCTGAAGGTCGCCCGTTTCGGCTACGACGGCAAAGGTCAAGCCGTGGTGGTCAATCGCGACGCGGCGATCGCCGCCTTCCAGCATTTCAAGGGCGAGACCTGTGTCCTCGAGCAGAAGCTCGCGCTCGACTGCGAAGTCTCGGTGGTCCTGGCACGCGACGAAACGGGCAGCATCGAGAGCTTTCCGACCGCCGAGAACAGCCATCGCAAGGGGATCCTCGACGTCTCCCTGGTGCCGGCGCGTGTGGCGGCCGAACTGCGTGACCAAGCCGCCGGGCTCGCCGGCAGGATCGCCGATCGTCTCGGCTATATCGGCACCCTGGCGGTCGAGTTCTTCGTCGTGCACGGCGAACTGGTGATCAACGAAATGGCGCCGCGGCCGCACAACAGTGGCCACTACACCATCGACGCCTGCATCACCAGCCAATACGAGCAGCAGGTACGGGCCCTGTGCGGCCTGCCGCTGGGCGAAGCGCGGGCGCACTCAGCGGCGGCCATGGTCAACCTGCTCGGTGACCTGTGGTACGAGACAACCCTCGCCGGCGACCACTACCGCGAGCCGGACTGGTCGAAGCTGCACGCCTTTGCCAACCTCAAGCTGCACCTCTATGGCAAGCATCACGCCCGGCCCGGCCGCAAGATGGGACATTTCACCGTGCTCGATGCCAACCCGGAACGTGCCCGGCAGGTCGCGATGACAGCGCGCGCCGCGATCGGAATCGTCGATGCGTCCTGAGCTGGACGCGATCGATCGCGCGGTTGCACTGCTGCAGTCCGGCGAACTGGTCGCCTTTCCGACCGAGACGGTCTACGGCCTCGGTGCCGACGCCGCGAATCCCGCCGCCGTCGCCCGGATCTTCACCGCCAAGGGACGACCTGCCGATCATCCGCTGATCGTCCATCTTCCCGCCGACAGCTATCTCGAGCGCTGGGCGCGGGACATTCCTGCCGTCGCCTGGGAACTTGCCGAGGCCTTCTGGCCGGGCCCGCTGACCCTGATCCTCAAACGGGCCGCGGCCGTGCCGGGTGCCGTCACCGGTGGCCAGGACAGTGTCGGCCTGCGCGTGCCGGCGCATCCGCTGGCGCTCGACCTGCTGCGCGCCTATGCTCGCGCCGGCGGCGGCCTGGCCGGCATGTGCGGCGTTGCCGCGCCATCGGCCAACCGCTTCGGCCGGATCAGTCCGACCGAAGCCGCACACGTGCGCGACGAACTCGGTGACGCGGTGAAGCTGATCCTCGACGGCGGCCGCTGCCCGGTCGGCATCGAGTCGACGATTCTCGATCTGACGCGAGGCAGTGTAATGCCGCCGCGTCTGTTGCGCCCCGGCCGGATCACGCGCGAGCAGATCGCGACCGTCATCGGCGTACTGCCGGAGATCGCGGACCGGCAACCGGGCGATCGAACGCCGCGGGTTTCGGGTTCGCTGGCCGCGCACTATGCGCCAAGCACGCCACTCCGCCTGGTGCCACCCGGGCGCCTTGCCGAGGTCATCGCCCGGCTAGGTCAGGCTGGCCACCGCTGCGCCGTACTTTGCCACAGCCAGCTGCCGGATCAAGACGCATCGCCTGAGCTGCGCCGCCTGCCGGGCGATCCACGTGGCTACGCCAGCGGACTGTATGCCGCCCTGCGCGAACTGGACCAGGCGGCGACCGATCTGATCGTCGTCGAGGAGATTCCGGCCACGCCGGCCTGGGCAGCGGTCGCCGACCGCCTGCGCCGGGCGGCCTGCGGTGCAGGTCGGGGGACGGACCTGCCGGGCTAGCGCCCGAAGCGATAGTTCCAGAGCAGGTCCAGCCCGGTGTCGGTCCCGGCGCGACCGATGAGCGAGAGATTCCGGCTGAGGTTGACAGTCAGCTTGACGACGCGGCCGACGTTGATGAGCGACTGGTCGTAGCTGATCAACACCGTCGACGACAAGCGCTTGCCAACGCTGACGATCTGATCGCTCGTCGTGTCGCTGGCGCCAAAACCGGTGGTACTGGCGATACGACTCGTCTGCCGTTCGCCCGAGCCATCGAGCGTACCGCTGCTGACCCCGAACTCGTCAATCCCGAGACCGCGCTGTATGGCCTTGAGCGGCCCGCCATCCTGCCCGCCAAGGATCGCCTGCGCCGCAGCCAGAAGCACTGCCGACTCCTGCCCACCCGTTTGGTCTGGCGCATGCCCGAGCACCAGCCAGGAGAGCTTCTCGGCATCCGGCACCTCCGGGTCGGAAACCAGGCGGACGACCGGCCGCCTGGCTGTCCCGGTCACCTCGACACCGGCCTCGACCGGCAAATTGGCGCGCACGGCCCGGATGTTGAGGCCGGGGTTGTCGATCAGCCCCTGGAAGTTCAGTATGCCCCGTTCGATTTCGAGCTTCTGGCCGTAGGCATTGAAGCGGCCGTCTCTGGTGCGGATTGAACCGGTGGCGCGGGGCACACCGGTTCCGTCGGAGCGAATGTTCACTGCACCGACCAGCCGGCTCTCGACGCCGGCGCCCCGAAAATGGAAGTGGCGGCCAAGGTCAGCGTCCACATTCACCGACAGCAGCCTGGCCGGCAGTGAAGACTTCGCCTGCCCGGCGCTCGCCCGCTTGATCACGACGTCGTCCGAAAGTCGCGGCGTACCGGTCTGGGCCAGCTCCCAGTAGCCGGCGTCGAGCTTGAAGTTACCCAGCATCTCAACTGCGCCCCCAGCCAGCTTGATCCGCGCATCGCCGGAAAGCAGTGTCCACTGATCCGGCCTCTGCGTCACACCCAACCGATCCGCCTTGACGGTCAACACGCCATCGACCTTGCCGGTGCGCAGCTCGCCACTCGCCTCGACGCGCCCCGGTTTGCCGGTCAGGCCGGCATCGATGCCGGGATCGAGCAACAGTACGCGCGGCATCGGCTGCAAGTCGCTCTCGAAAGACAGCTGCTTGAGAATCAGACTAACGTCACCATCGGCTTCTCCGCTCAGTTGCAAAAGCAGCTTGCCACGCTCGAGACGCATCCCCAGGTCGAGCGCACGCACCGCCAACCCGTCACCACGCCATTCGCCCGTAAGTCGCGGTAGCGCCGGCGTACCGGCGAGCAGCATCTCGCCCGCCAGTCGACCGCCCACCTGCCAGCCCGGGCCGAGCAGCGGACCCGCCCAGGCCAGATCCGGGGCGTTCAGCCTGATCCTACCGCGCCAGGGCGCCAGCCGATCGATCCAGGCGCTGGCCGAACTCGCCGCGCTCAGCTCGCCGTCTACTTCACCCAGCCGCTTGCCTTGCAGTCTGAGCTGGCCTTCGAGACGCCCGGCCCTGGCCAGTAGGCTCAGGCTCCCCTCTTCGAGGCCGAGAGGCAGGCCGCCGATCGACAGGTCGCCGCTCTCTCGCCATAGCCGTACTCGCCCGCCCGGCAGGGCGACTCGCGCCGCCTTGGCTGGCGTCGCGGAACGGTCGGCACTGCCGATATCCCACTCGCCATTGAGCCGCAGCGTGTCACCATTGTCCTTCGCTGTCGCCGAAACCGCGCTGGACCACTCCGGGAACTCGGCGAGAAGAGCCACGACCGGCAGGGAACGCATGCTGCCGGCAGTCTGCCAACGGCCCTGCGCGTAGCGCGATTGCTCCAGCCGGGCCGACCAGCCGGCGCCGACGAGATCGGCCGGGCCGGCACTGACGCCCGCGGCAGCCACCTGCAGCGGCATCGCCGAAGCCAGACTGACGAAAGGCCGCTGCGCATCGACGACCGAGGACAGTGTCAGCTCGCTCAAGGTGCCAGCCCAGCTCAGGCCGGCCGTTTGCGCGGTGAGACCACCCTCGAGCAGCAGGCGAAGACCACGCTTGCCGGGCAAAGCCAACTGCCCGCGTAGACTGTGCCTGCTGCGAACACCCTGGGCATCGAGCTGCAGGTCCTGAGCAACGGTTTCGCCGCCAGGCAGGTCCAGTCCGGCCAGTCGCAGCTTGCCGACCAGCGCACCCTGACTGCCATTGCCCAGCTCGGCTTCGAGATCCAGCCGACGCAGCTGTCCGATGCCGGCGACGGTTAGACGCGTCGAATGCACATCCGCCGACAGCTGTAGCGTCTTGAGGCCACCGCCGACAACCACCACGCCGGCAAGATCGCCGGCGACGCCAAGCAGGTCAAGCTTAGGCGCCGCAATCGACACGGTCAGCCGGTCGCCCGGTGCCCCGAAAGCGCCTTTCGCCGACAGCTGGTTGCCGGCCGCGGCCAGCTCGATGTCGGCCTTGCGCAGCCGCTCCCCGGCGAGATCAATCTCGCCACGGCCGGCAAGCGCTGCCGCACCTAGGCGGCTGTTGCGCAGCTGGAAGCGCAGTCCGAGGGCGAGCTGCGGCTGGCGGCTGCCTTGCGCGTCAAACTCGGCATTGAGAAGCGCCGCCGGCAGCTTGGCAAAGCGGCTGGGATCGAAATCCTTCAGGCTACCTGCGACGGTGAACTGGCCGGTATCCACCAGCGCAACTTTGCCACTGGCAGTCAGTTGCGCGTCACCGCTGCTCAGCTGCAGGGTCTCGACAGTGACCTCGGCTGGATCAATCGCCAGTTTGCCCTCGATCGCGAAACGCGGGTCGCGCAGCTTGCCTTCGAGCTGCTGGCTATTGAGGCCGATGCGGGCGCGCAGCGGACCCGCGAGTTGCGTACGGCGCAACCCGGTGTACAACGCACTCGCGTCAAGCGCAGTCACCGCCAGGCGCAGAGCCAGTTCGGCGTCGCGCAGGCTGCCACTCCCCTGCAGGCGTCCGCCGCCGGACAAACGAACATCAAGATCCGCCAGGTCCAGCTCAAGGTCGCTCAGATTCAGTCCGGCGGTGACTGACTCGATCGGCACGAGCTGACGATCGACGGCTCCGGGACGACGGTTGACCAGCTGCAGCCGCCCCCCCAAGGCGCCGGCCGACTCGCCCAGCGGCCGCAATTCGGCACGCAGGTCAAATTCTGCCTGCGGCGCGCCGGCAATCCAGGCTCTGGGGTCCACCCCCGTCAGCTCCGCCGCCGCTTCGACGACCGGCTGCGCTGCGAAAGGGGCAATCCTCGCCACGACTTCACCGGCGAAGCGGTCGCCGGCCGCGGCCTCGAGCGGCCGCGCACTGCCGACCAGCGCGAACTCTTCGAGCCGGCCATCGGCAGCCAGATCGAACGCCAGCCGCCGCCCACCGGCTTGACCCTCGATGCCTGCTTTCGCCACCAGTGCGAACGGCCTTTCCGCGCCCAGCGAGGCTTCACCGCTGACCGCCAGACCCGCCACCCGCACCCGTAGCTCGAGCACGCGATGCAGCGCGCCATCGCTGACCAGTTGCGCCGCGAACGACTCGGCGACCGTTGCCGCCTCGCCGTTCGGGTAGGCATGATCACCGACTTCAAGCCGGCCGAGCTGGAACTGCTCGATTTCGACCGCCAGCGGGAGTCCCAGGCTATCGGGCAACAGCACGGGCTCGCTACTCGTAACGTTGGACACGCGCAGACTCGCCGCAGCGATGCTGCTGACGACCACTCGCCCGCGCAACAGCTCGCGCGGGCGCCAGTCCAGCTGCAACGCTTCGACCTGGACATCGAGCGTCTCACTGCGCCAATGCACGGCCGGCAGGAAGAACGAGCCGCCGAGCGTGCCGCCTGGCTCTTCGAGCGTCAGTTGACCGGCTGCGAGCCGCTCGATCACCCGGCAGCTAAGCCGCAGGCCGGCCTCGCTGCCAAACAGCCAGCCGGCGCCGGCGAACAACAGCAGCAGGGCGGTGAGTGGCGCCAGCCATCGCCAGTGTCGGAGCGACGAGCGCACCGGCGGCGGCGGCGGCGTGGGCGTCGGCGCCGGCGCCGGCATGGCGGCAGTCGTGTCCGGGGTCATCGCTGGCAATTCGTCGTTATTCAAAAGGGTATCGCCAGGGAAAAGTCCAGCCGCAGCTTGCCCTCACGCTGGCCGTAGGCGAGGTCAATGCCGAGCGGTCCAGCCGGGCTCCGCCAGCGCGCGCCAACGCCGTAGCCGACCGCGAGATCCATCGCCTGCCAGTCGTCGACCGCATTACCGGCATCGACAAAAACCGCCGCACCCCAGGTTGGCTTGATCCAGTGCGTGTATTCGCCGCTCATCGTCACCAGGTAGCGCCCGCCGACGATTGCCGAGCCCTCCTGCACGCCGAGGCTTTGATAGGCGTAACCGCGTACGGTGTTGCTGCCGCCGGTACGAAAGAGAAAGTCCTGCGGGATGCCCGCCGACGAGGGGGCAAAAGTTGCCCCGAGTTCGCCGCGCAAGAGCAGTGCGTTGTTGGCACCGAGCGGAATCCCCTGGCTGTAGCGCAGGTAGGTACGCACGAAGTTCTGATCGGAAAGCAGTTGCTTGCTGCCGCCGCCAACCTGGAACTGCAGCGAGGTCCCCTCTGCCGGATCCAGCGGATCGACCGCGTGCCGCCAGGTCCAGCCAGCCTGTGCAGTCAGGGCGCGATTGGTGGTGGACGGCGCCCCCTGCGGCGATTGCCGCTCGTTTTGCCAGTTAAGGCTGAGGCGCTGCTCGACGCTGCCAAGCTGCTGCAGACGTGTCGCGCCGATCGCGTAGCGCTGGATGCCCAGATCCTCGATATCGGAGTTCTCGACAGCGATGCCCACACCGTTGCGGCCCTGTTCCTCGTCTGGCGGCAAGAAGACATCGGCAGAAGCCGTCTGCTGCAACTGCGCCAGACGCACGCCGGTCTGCAGATCCCAGGCGCGGCCGAGAAAATCGAGGTTGCGGTAGGTGGCTCCGGCGCGCGCACCGGTGTTGGTGCTGAAGCCGACGCTGAACGACACCTGATAGGGCTGCCGCTCTCGGAGCTGTACGCGTACCGGCGCCGTCACCCAGCCGTCCGCGGCGGCGGCAGCTGCTGCGTCATCGTCGCCGCGCTCCAGGGAGACACTGACCGAGGCAAAATAGGGTGCGCTCTGCAGTGCGGCCTGCAGGGCCAGCAGACGATCTTCCCGGTAGCCTTCGCCAGGCCTGACGCTGCGATTGAAGCGCGCCACCAGTTCTGGCGAGTAGCGCTGCAGACCACTGATCTTCAGGTCGCCGAAGCGGTAACGCGGGCCGGCATCAGCGATCACGCGCAAATCGACCCGGTGTGCTTCTGGATCGACCTCGGCGCTGGTTTCCTGCAGGCGAGCGGCAGCGTGATCAACGGCCAGCAGGTCGGCCAGCAGGGATTGCTTGGCATCATCCCAGGCGGCTTGCCGGAACGGCTGACCGACGTTCAGTTTCCAGGAGCGCACCAGCGCCTCGCGACGCGCCGGATCGAGATCACCCGCGATGTCGATATGCACGTTGCCAATCAGTGAGCGCGGACCAGGGTCGACCGTCAGCAACAGCTGCTCACCTTGCTGGCGCAGCGCGACGCTGGGCGAGAAGTAGCCCTCGGTCGCCAGCAGGTCCGCCACCTCGCGCTGCATCCGGCGTTCGAAAGCCGCCTGGGCCGGCGCATCCGAAACCTCACCGATCTCCAGAAAGCTGCCCAGCAGTTCGCGCACCTCATCCGGCGCCTGCAACTGTGGCACCACCGCGGCGGCAGGCAAGGCGAGCAGCAGCGCTGCGAGGGGAAGGAGCTTGTGCATTGGGTAGCGCGGGTCTGTCAAGCGGCGAATCCGGGCCTGGGTTTTTCTCTCCACGCCTCAACGGACTTGCGACACCGTTCAGGCACCGGCACAAGGCTCGGCGGGCGGCATAGGATAAACCCTTTTTGGCCGCTGGCGGCAAGATCAGCCGTACCAAGCTGCGCAGGCGGGTGGCTGAGCAGTCGTTTCCGAGATGCCGGGGATTGCCGGCAATGGCGCCGGATGGTGAGTGACGGTGCCGGTTCTCCGTCAATTTGGCCGCCCTTCGCTACGCGCGCCTCGCGGCCGGAGGTGCGGCAACGTCAAAGGCGACCGAGCAGGACCTCGGCGACAAATCGACTGCCCATATATGCCAGCAACAGCACCATGAATCCAGCCAGGGTCCAGCGCAGGGCAATGCGGCCCCGCCACCCGTAAACGCGGCGTCCAACCAGCAGGGCGGCGAAGATTGCCCACGAGGCAAAAGCGAACAAGGTCTTGTGATCGAACACCACGGCCTTGCCGAAGATCACCTCGGAAAACATGACGCCACTGACCAGCGCGACGGTCAGCAGGCAGAAAGCAGTGAAGATCATGCGAAACAGCAGCGCTTCCATGGTCAGGATCGGCGGCAGGCTACCGAGGCTCCTGGTGACTGCCCGTTGATGCAGCTTGCGTTCAGCAAAGCCCATGAACACCGCGTGCAGCGCCGACAGGGTAAACAGGCTGTAGGCCAGCATCGCAGTCAGGAAATGGAGCTGGAAACCCCAGGCGCCGGCGTGGGCGACGACGCGAAGGTGCGGAAACACGGCCGGAGCTGCCGCACCCAGCGCGGCTAGCGGCAACACCATCGGCTGCAGTCCGTCCATGCGCGAGCGGAAACTCTCCAGCCAGTAGATCATGACGGCCAGCCAGAGCATCAGTGACAGCGCGAAACTGAACGAGAACCGCATGCCGCCAGCGCTGAACAGCCCCTCGTAGAGTCCAAAACCCTGCACCACGAGGGCGCCAAAGATGGCCGCCCGCTCCCAGGGCTGCATCGGCAGGGTCACCAGCGGTTGGTCGGTTTCACGCCACCGGGTATGCCAGAAATGGATTCCCAGCGCGGCATAGAGCAGCGATGAAACGATGTGCGGTAGAAGGTGCAGTAGAATGTCGGACATTGTTTTCAGTTTACACCAAGCCGGAATCCAGATGCTCGACAACCTGACCCAACGCCTTGCCCGCGTCATGAAAAACCTGCGTGGCGAAGCGCGCCTGACCGAAGGCAACATCACCGATGCCTTGCGCGAGGTTCGCCTCGCCCTGCTCGAGGCCGACGTGGCCTTGCCCGCGGTCAAGCAACTGATCGCCGCCGTCAAGGAAAAGGCCATTGGCGAGGAGGTGATCGGCTCGTTGAGCCCGGGGCAGGCACTCGTTGGCGTCGTCCATCGTGAACTGACAGCGCTGATGGGCGAGGCGCACACCGGGCTGAATCTGGCGACCCAACCGCCGGCGATTGTCCTGATGGCTGGCCTGCAGGGTTCCGGCAAGACGACCACGGTCGCCAAACTGGCCAAGATGTTGCGTGAAACGCAGAGGAAGAAGGTTCTCGTTGTCTCCTGTGACGTCTATCGCCCGGCGGCCATCGAGCAGTTGAAGACCGTTGCCGCCCAGGCCGGAGCGGATTTCTTTCCCTCGGCGACGACCGAGAAGCCGGTCGACATCGCACGCAATGCGGTCGATTGGGCAAAGCGTCACTACCATGATGTCCTGCTGGTGGACACCGCGGGCCGTCTGTCGATCGACGAGGCGATGATGAAGGAAATCGCCGAACTGCATGCGGCGATCAAACCTATCGAAACGCTGTTCGTCGTCGACGCGATGCAGGGGCAGGATGCGATCAACACGGCCAGGGCTTTCAACGAGACCCTGCCGCTGACCGGAATCATCCTCACCAAGCTCGATGGTGATGCGCGCGGTGGTGCCGCACTGTCCGTTCGTCACGTGACCGGCAAACCGATCAAGTACGCCGGAATAGGCGAGAAGCTGACTGGCCTGGAAGCCTTTCACCCGGAGAGAATGGCCTCGAGAATCCTCGGCATGGGCGACGTGCTGTCGCTGATCGAGGACGCTAGGAAAGGCATCGACGAGGAAAAGGCGATCGAGTTCGCCAAGAAGCTCAAGTCGGGCAAGGGCTTCGATCTTAGCGACTTCAAGGACCAGATCGGCCAGATGCGCAAGATGGGTGGCCTCTCGTCGATGATCGAGAAGCTGCCGGCACAGTTCTCACAGGCGGCAGGCCAGTTGCCGGCCGGCGGCGAAGAGAAGGCAGTGGCACGGATTGAAGGCATCATCAACTCGATGACGCCTGCCGAGCGTAGCCGGCCCGAGTTGCTCAAGGCCGCGCGCAAGCGCCGCATCGCGCTCGGTGCCGGCGTTCAGGTGCAGGAGGTGAATCGCCTGCTGAAACAGTTCGAGCAGACCCAGAAGATGATGAAGCAGTTCTCGCGCGGCGGCATGTCGCAGCTGATGCGTGGTCTCAAGGGGATGATGCCCGGAATGCGCTGAGCGCCGCAGGGCGCCCGCCTCAGCGCATCGCCAGCTTCCTCTTGGTGTAAGACCACTGATTCTGCCACGCCACGCGAACCACATTCGGGTATTGCGGCTGGCCAAGGCTGCCGTTGTAGCGACCGAGCGCGCGGTACAGATCTCCACGCTCGATGTCGAGGTAGTGGCGAAGAATGGTGCAACCGTAGCGTAAGTTGGTGCGCAGGTGGAAAAGGTTGTCGTCACTGCGTCCGACGACTTTCACCCAGAAGGGCATCACCTGCATGAAGCCGCGCGCGCCAGCGCTCGATACGGCGTATTTCTTGAAACCGCTTTCCACCTGGATGAGACCAAGCACCAGTTGTGGGTCGAGACCCGAGCGCGTCGCTTCGTAATGCACCGCGCGCAGGAATTCGAAACGCGCTTCCCGGTCAGGAATCCGCTTCTCGAGGCGCCGTGACATCTCGGTCAGCCAGTCGATGGCATCCATCGAATCCTGAAAGGAACTCCTGGGCGGCGCCCGATCAGAAATCGATCGCGTCAGCACCGCCTGCACGCTGGCTGAGAGGGGTTCGTACTTCTGCGCACCGGCATGCGCCGCGAGCGGGAGCAGAAAGGCGAACAGCGCCGTCAGGTAACGCATAGTCGCTCCTTCAGGAACTGGCCGATCTCTGCCCTGCCGATCATCTGTGACGCTGCTTCGACGCGTCCCTTGTATTCCAGCTTTCCCTCCGCGAGACCGCGTTCGCCAACCACGACACGGTGCGGAATGCCGATCAGTTCCATTTCTGCGAACATTACCCCGGGACGCTCGTTGCGGTCATCGAGCAGAACGTCGATACCGGCTTCCGTCAGTTCCGCGTAGAGGGCATCGGCAGCCGCCCGCACTGCCTCACTCTTGGCGTAAGCCATGGGAACGATGCACACCTGGAAAGGGGCAATGGCCGCCGGGAAGATGATGCCGCGCTCATCATGGCCCTGCTCGATGGCAGCTCCGACGATACGGGTGACGCCAATGCCGTAACAACCCATTTCCATGATCCGGCTCTGACCGCCCTCGTCGAGGAAGCTGCATTTCAGCGCCTCAGCGTATTTGGTACGCAACTGGAAAATGTGGCCCACCTCGATGCCCCGGCAGAGCTCCAGCCGGCCCCGGCCGTCGGGAGACAGGTCACCGACAACGACATTGCGGAAATCGCCGACTCGCGTCGGCTCGGCGACATCGCGCGAGAAGTTGACTCCAGTCAGGTGGAAACCCACTTCGTTGGCGCCGCAGACGAAGTCGCCCATCACCGCCACGCTACGATCGGCGAAGATGGGCAGATCGACGACGCCGACCGGACCAATATAGCCAGGCTGACAGCCCAGCTTGTCGAGGATCTCGTCGTCGCGCGCAAAACGGAACTCGCCAAGGGTTTTTTGCACCTTCAGCTCGTTCAGATTATGGTCACCGCGCAGCAGGATCAGGGCGAACTGCCCAGCACCACCGGCCGGCGAACTCAGAATGACGGCAATCGCCTTGACCGTCCTGCTCACCGGGAGGTCCAGAAGTTCGGCGACATCCTCACATCGGATTCGGCCCGGCGTGGCAACCCTGGACATGACGACGGTACCTGGCGGGCGGCTTCCGCCCCCAGCCAGCGCTTCGGCCAGTTCTACGTTGGCCGCGAAATCGGAGTCCGGACAGTACGCCAGAGCATCCTCGCCGGAATCTGCCAGAACGTGAAACTCGTGCGATCCGGTGCCGCCGATCGATCCCGTGTCGGCAGCGACGGCACGGAACTTCAGCCCGAGACGGGTGAATATCCGCGTATAGGTGTCGAACATGTTGCGGTATTCGCGCTGCAGGTCTTCGAAGCTGCTGTGAAAGGAGTACCCGTCCTTCATCAGGAACTCGCGGCCGCGCATGACCCCGAAACGCGGCCGGATCTCATCGCGGAACTTCACCTGAACCTGGTAAAAATGAACCGGCAACTGGCGATAGCTCTTGACATCCTTGCGTACGACGTCGGTAATCACCTCCTCGTGCGTCGGACCGATGACGAAGTCGCGCTGGTGTCTATCCTTGCAGCGCAGCAGTTCGGGACCATACTTGTCCCAGCGCCCGGATTCCTGCCACAGCTCGGCCGGCTGGACAGCCGGCATCGACAACTCGATTGCCCCGGCCCGATCCATCTCGTCCCGGACAATCTGCTCTACCTTGCGCACCACGCGCAAACCGATCGGCATCCAGGTGTAGATGCCGCCCGCCAGACGTTTGATCATACCGGCCCGCAGCATTAGCTGGTGGCTGATCACCTCGGCGTCGGAGGGTGCCTCTTTCAGTGTCGATAAAAAAAACCGGGAAGTCCGCATGGCAATCAGGTCAGCAGGGCCAAAGCCGGCATTTTACTCGACAGGTGGCCGAACTGGGGCGCCAATTGCGAGGTGCTACGGCATCGGCTCACAGGCCGCGGGCCAAGCCTCAGGGAGGAAAGCAGGCCGCGCGGCCGCAAGTCGCACGGTTCGCTTTGCAACGCCGCTGAATTGTGGAAAAATGCGTTCAATCAATCAATTTGCAGGTTTTTGAAATGCTTGACCGTGAAGGCTATCGCCCGAACGTCGGCATCATTCTTTGTAACGCCAGGAACGAGGTCTTCTGGGGCAAGCGTATCCGAGAGCATTCATGGCAGTTCCCGCAGGGCGGTATCAAGCGGGGCGAAACGCCCGAACAGGCGATGTACCGGGAGTTGCATGAAGAAATCGGATTGCTACCCGAGCATGTTTATGTTCTCGGTCGGACCAAGGACTGGTTGCGTTACGATGTGCCGACGCATTGGGTCAGACGCGAATGGCGCGGTAGTTACCGAGGCCAGAAGCAGATCTGGTTCCTGCTTCGTCTGATTGGGCGCGACTGCGACGTGTCGTTGCGCGCCTGTGATCATCCCGAGTTTGACGCCTGGCGATGGAACAACTACTGGGTGTCTCTTGACGCTGTAATCGAGTTCAAGCGCCGGGTCTATGAGCAGGCCTTGAATGAGCTCGCGCGTTTTCTCAATTCAGATCACCGTCGAGTGCGTCATCCGTCCACGCATGGCCGTGCGCCTGTGGCAGCTGAAATTGTGAGCAAGGAATGAAGCGCGCCCTGCCTGTACCGACAGTTAGGGTGCGAATTCGCCGGTGGTTGGCGGCAGGGACACTCGCACGCTGGCTTGTGGCTGCTGTGGGCACTTTTCCTTTGGCAGTCTGCTCAGCCACTGCCGAGCGTGATCTGGACGAACGGCGCGGACCGGAAGTTGAAGTGCAGTTGCCGCCGTTTCCGCAGACAGAGCACCTGATCCCTTTTGTCGTCAGCGCGACAACCGACAACAAGTTCCTGATAGACAGCGACTCGCTGACCTTTGTCAGCGGCGGGCTGGTGCGCTACACGCTGGTGATCATCAGCCCTTCCGGGGCTCAGAATGTCAGCTACGAGGGCATGAACTGCGCTACCGGCGAGCGCCGGCTTTATGCCTTGGGCCGCCCGGACCAGACCTGGTCCAGGGCACGCAGCGATCAGTGGATACGAGTCCGGGAGAACACGCTCAATCGACACCACGCGGAGCTCTTCACCAATTATTTCTGCCCGCTCGGTATTTCCGTTCGGGATGCCGACGAAGTGCGCCAGGCGCTACGCCTCGGCGGCCACCCTGCGGCGATGCGACGCTAGGGACCGGGCCATGCTTCACGCCAGCCGAGACAACAAAGGCCATCGATGATCAGCGACCGACTCGTCATCGAATTCGACAAGGCGCTACGTACGCTGTTTGCCCCGTCGCCCACCAATCGTCCGGTTCCGGGCAGCCACGAACCGGAAGCGGCGCTGTCAGACCAGGAGCGAGCGCATGCCGGCGCGCTGATGCGGATAAACCACGTCGGCGAGGTCTGCGCGCAGGCACTTTACCAGGGACAGGCACTGACCTGTCACGATCCGAACCTGCAGCACGCACTGCTGAAAGCCGCCAACGAGGAAACTGAACATCTGGCCTGGACCGAGCGCCGCCTTGTTGAGCTGGGCGGGCGCACAAGCCTGCTGAACCCGGTCTGGTACCTTGGCGCGCTGACCATCGGCATCGCTGCTGGCAAACTGGGCGACCCCTGGAGCCTGGGCTTCCTGGCCGAAACCGAGAGACAGGTCGAAGCGCACCTTGATCATCACCTCAGCGAGCTGCCGATTCAGGACATTCGGTCCCGGGCAATCGTGTCCCAGATGCGTCTCGACGAGATTGCGCACGCGGAAACCGCTGTCCATCTCGGCGCACGCGAATTGCCTGCAGCGGTCATCATGGCCATGAAGCTGGCATCGCGAACAATGACCCGTACCGCTTACTACGTTTAGTGCGTTTGGCTGCTCGCGCAAAATGTTCATACGGCCCAGATCCGTCAAGTCAAAGAGGAACTGCGCTTTCAGGAGTCGTGGCAAGCTTTATCCACGACTCCTCTAACCTCATAACTTACTGTAATTACCGATCACAACCGTCTATAAAATAGACGATATCGCTCTAGCTTTCGACGATCTCGAAATCATGCGTGATGGTGGCTGTCTTGCCAAGCATGATCGAGGCCGAGCAATACTTGTCTTTGGACAGCTCGATGGCGCGCGCAACCGCATCCTGCTTGAGTTGCTTGCCGCTAACCCGAAAGTGAAAATGGATGTGTGTAAACACTCTTGGCTCCGCCTCTGCGCGCTCTGCCTGCAAGCTGACTTCACATCCCGTCACCCCGTAACGCCCCTTCTTCAAAATCAGGACAACGTCGAACGCAGCGCACCCGCCAGTCCCGGCAAGCAGCAGTTCCATCGGCCGAGGTGCCAGATTGCGCCCGCCGGCCTCAGGAGCCCCATCCATCACCAGCGCGTGATTGCTGCCCGTTTCGGCGATAAAGGACATCCCGTCTCCGGTCCACTTCACCTTGCATTCCATATGCTGCTCCTATTCTCCAGATGGGCTTACGGACGCGCCGGCCTCGACAGGCAACAAGGCCCGGTCCGATAGGTCAATGCCAACGGGCACCCGCAAGAGGTGCGTGTTCATACCTCGTGCCAAGCACCTCGCCAATGGACACCGTCATTTCTCGCTCAGGGATGATTGTAGCCGGAAGTTCCAGGTCGCGCGCCCCTGACATGAATGCTGCATCGCAACATTCGAAGCGCAATACCACCGTAAACCAGCCATGTGTTGCGTTGCATATTATGTAACTAATATCCTATAATAGCTCCATCATCTTGCTATTATTATTTATTTTGCTTTGCCTTCGGTTGCCACATTGATGCCGCAAAAAAGCATGGCGCAATGCACAAAAAATAGTTGACCTTTGATCTGGGAAGAGACATAATCCGTTTCAATCCAGTCAGATTTGAGTTCGGCAGCAACCGGCCTCTCCCTTTGTCTCCTCCACCCTCCTCCTTTGGTGTGGATTTAGCGCGGCTCCACGAGCCGCGCTTTTTTTTGGTGCGCTCGGCAGGGCGCGCTGACTTGGAGGCGAAGGTCCTCTACTTGCCCGAGAAGGCGGAAAGGGGGCTTCACCCGACGCCACGCCTGTCTTGTCGGAGAACTCGATGCCCCAACGCCTGTTGCCGATCTTCCCCGATGCCGTCACGCCGATCAAGGCGCTGCTGTCGGTCGGGAAGCAGGAAGAACGAGTGGTGCATTTTCACGGGGTCCTGCTGGTGTTGAGTCATGCCGCGCCAAGCTGACTTGTGCGGATTGGGTCAGACCTTGACAGCCCCGCCCCTGAGCATCTCCCGCGTCACGGCCTCGGCAACCCGGATGCCGTCGACACCGGCGGAGAGAATACCACCGGCGTAACCGGCGCCTTCGCCGGCCGGGTACAGGCCCTTCACGTTCACGCTCTGGCAATCCTTGCCGCGGGTGATGCGGAGCGGCGAAGAGGTGCGCGTCTCGACGCCGGTGAGCACCGCATCGGGCATCGCAAAGCCCCGGATCTGGCGATCGAAGGCCGGCAGCGCTTCGCGGATCGCGTCGATGGCGTAGTCCGGCAAGGCGCTGGCGAGATCGGTCAGGCGAACGCCGGGCTGGTACGAAGGGACCACCGTGCCCAGCGCGGTCGATGGCCGGCCGGCAAGAAAATCACCGACCAGTTGCGCCGGCGCCTCGTAGGTCCTGCCGCCCAGCTCGAAGGCGCGCGCTTCGAGATCGCGCTGCAGCTCGATGCCGGCCAGCGGCCCGCCGGGGTAGTCGAGCGGCGTGATACCGACGACGATGCCGGCGTTGGCATTGCGCTCATTGCGCGAGTACTGGCTCATGCCGTTGGTCACCACCCGGTTGAGCTCGGAAGTGGCGGCCACCACGGTGCCACCAGGGCACATGCAGAAGCTGTACACCGAGCGCCCGTTGCGGCAGTGATGGACCAGCTTGTAGTCGGCGGCACCGAGCAAGGGGTTGCCGGCGTGCGGTCCCAGACGTGCCCGGTCGATCAGTGATTGCGGGTGTTCGATGCGAAAACCGATCGAAAAGGGTTTGGCCTCCATGAAGACGCCGGCGCGGTGCAGCATGGCGAAGGTGTCGCGGGCACTGTGGCCGAGCGCCAGGATCACGTGCCCGGCACGCAGTTCCTCGCCGGAAGCGAGCGTGACACCGCGCACCTGCCCCGCTTCGATCTGCAGCCCGGTCACCCGCTGCTGGAAGCGAATCTCGCCGCCGAGTTGCTCGATCTCGTGGCGCATCTGTTCGACCATGCCGACCAGCCGGAAGGTGCCGATGTGCGGTTTGCTGACATACAGGATCTCCGCCGGCGCGCCAGCCTTGACGAATTCCTCGAGCACCTTGCGGCCGTGGTGCTTCGGGTCCTTGATCTGGCTGTAGAGCTTGCCGTCGGAAAAGGTGCCGGCGCCGCCCTCGCCGAACTGGACGTTCGACTCGGGGTCGAGGACCTTCCTGCGCCATAGCCCCCAGGTATCCTGCGTGCGCTCGCGGACCGCCTTGCCGCGCTCGACGACGATCGGCCGGAGGCCGCTCTGCGCCAGGATCAGCGCGGCGAAGATGCCGGCCGGGCCGAAGCCGACGACGACCGGTCGCGTCGCCAGCGATACCGGCGCCTGTCCGACGAAGTGATAGCGCATGTCCGGCGTTGGCTGCACCCGCGGATCGTCGGCGAAACCGGCGAGCACCGCCGTCTCGTCGGGCAACGCGACGTCGACACTGTAGATGAAGGTCGGCGCACTGGCCTTGCGCGCATCGCAACTGCGCCGGAAAACGCTGAGTTCGCGGATGTGCTCCTCGGCGATACCAAGGCGGGCGGCAACCGCCGCCGGCAGCGCTGCCGGCAGATGCTCAAGGGGAAGGCGGATTTCGCTGATGCGCAGCATGCGTGGTTCCCGGGAAAGGTCGGCGCAGAGGCTCAGGCCTGCTGGCCGTAGCCGGCGAACTTTTCGAGGACCGTCGCCATCTCGCTCAACTGCTGCCGCAGCTCAGCCATGTCGCTCCTCCGGGTAGAGCGTCAGCAGCCCTTCGCGACTTGCCGCACAGGCGCCACGTTCGCTGATCAACGCGCTGACGAGGCTCGCCGGCGTGACGTCGAAGGCGGGATTGGCGACGGCCTCGTCGGCCGACAACTGGCGCAACACGCCGGGCTGCCCCGCCGCATCGCAACCATGGACAAGCCGCAACTCGTCAGCGGCGCGCTCCTCGATCGGGATGTCGCCGCCGCTCGCGCAGGCAAAATCGATCGTCGAGCGCGGCGCGGCTACGTAGAACGGTACGCCGGCTGCCTGCGCCGCCAGCGCCTTGAGCCAGGTGCCGATCTTGTTCGCAACGTCGCCGTTGGCGGCAATGCGATCGGCACCGACGATCACCGCGTCGATCGTGCCGCGCGCCAGCAACAGACCGGCGGCGTTGTCGGCGATGACGGTATGCGGCACGCCGTGCTGCCGCAGCTCCCAGGCCGTCAGCAGCCCCTGATTGCGTGGGCGGGTTTCCGAAACCCAGACATGGCTGTCGATTCCCGCGTCGAAAGCGGCATAGACCGGCGCCAGCGCAGTGCCGTGATCAACGGTGGCCAGCCAACCGGCATTGCAATGGGTCATGATCTCGAGCCGGTGGCGGCCAGCCCGCCGACACGAGAGCAAACGCTGCAGGCCGTGGGTGCCGATCCGGCGACACTGGTCGACGTCCTCGTCGGCAATCCGGCCTGCCTCGAGCCACGCGGCGGCAGCACGCGCCGAGGGTGGCAACGGCAGCAGGCAGGCTTGCAGGCGGGCCAGCGCCCAGTGCAGGTTGACCGCCGTCGGACGCGCCGCGGCCAGCGTCTGCAGGGCAGCGGCAAGCGTTGCGTCATCGGCCCCCCGCGCGAGCGCCAGGGCAACGCCGTAAGCGGCGCTGACGCCGATCAGCGGCGCGCCGCGGACCTGCATGCTGCGGATGGCTTGGGCTACGTCATCAAGGCTGTGCAGCCGCAGGACCGGATAGCTGTGCGGCAGTGCTGTCTCAGCGTTCTGATGCGCCGCGCCCTGGCCTGAACCGCCTTTTCCCGCCGCTCCAAGTCAGCCAGTTGACGCTCATAGGCCCGGTGCGCCGCCAGTATTTCAGGGTCGGCGGCGTAACTGTATGAACGTAACCGTTCACTCCCCCTCCCCGCCGATTGGCCACCAGCCCCCGCGGCCGTGCCTGCGGACGAACGACGGGGTTCGTGACCGCTGTGCGCCGGTGCGCATGCCGTCGTGGGCGATCAGACAATCCGCCCGATCGTTTTTTCTCAACAGCTTACCGATGTAAGCTGAGAAACCACATACGCTTTTGTGGGAACTGAGCGTGAGTTGCATTAGACTGAGCGCCGTTGCCCACAGCCAAGCCCGTCGTGCCATGCATCTGACCGACCACGATCTTCGCCAACTCGACCGCGATGCTCTGTCGCGGCTTGAGGACGAGGCGTTGCGGCGGTTGGCGGAGCGCCTGCTGGCTGACCTCAAGGAGGCGCGGGACCGATTGAACCAGGACTCCCGTAACAGTTCGCGTCCGCCCGGAAGCGATTCGGTCTATCGCCAACCGCGTGGGGCCGCGGAGCGTGATCCGCCGACGGACAGTGCGTATGGGGATCCGCCGACGACCATGGCCGACGAACACGGAGAGGCGGTTGAGGCGAGCGACGACGTCGCTCCGGTGGCAAAGGCGCCTTCCGGCACGGCGGCCCCTGCGGCGCGTCGCCCGGGGCGGCAGCCGGGCGCGCCCGGGTTTGGCCGAACCCAGAAGCTGACTGTCAACGCCGTGCTCGATCATTGGCCGGAGCGATGCGCGGCCTGTGACGAGCCCTTCGCAGCCGAACCGGTGGGCCAAGCCTATGGGGGCTACGACGAAATCGAAGTGCTGCCGGCCGATCCGAACGCCCCAGGCCTGCGGCTGTGGGTGACTCAGCACCGGTTCTGGGAAGCCCCGTGCGGGTGCGGCCACTGCAGCCTCCATCAGCCGCCGCGTGCGTTGGTCCTGCCCGAATGGCAAGGCGCACGGGTGGATGCCCAGCAGATGCTCGGGCCGCGCCTGGCCGGGCTGATCGTCATGCTCTGCCTGCGCTATCGGCTCTCGCGCGCCAAGGTCCGGGAACTCCTCTGGGAGTTGCTCGGACTGCAACTGTCCGCCGGACTCATCGACCAGACCATACGGCAAAGCGCCGGCCAGGTCGCGCCGGTCGAAGACCTGCTGCTGGAGGAGATCGAGCGCGCCGGCCTGCTGCACCTGGACGAGACGCCGTGGCGAGAAAGTGGCCAGTTGCTGTGGTTGTGGGTGTTCAACGCCGTGACGACGGTGGTGTACTTCATCGGCGCACGCAGCGCCGAGATCTTCGTCAATGCCCTGCAGGGTGGTTTTGGTGGCTGCCTGATGAGCGATGGTTACGCGGTCTACCGTTCGTACCTCAATCGCATTCGCTGCCTGGCACATCTCCTGCGCAAGGCCCGCGGACTGGCCGAGGCCACTTGCCGGCACACGAGTCAGGTCGGGCAGCAACTCCTCGACCTGATGAGTGGTCTGATACAGGCGATCCAGGCCGCCCGCGATGGCCCTTCCGAGGATTTGGCCGAGCGACAGGCGCCAGCCCTGGCCCAACTCAAGGCCTTGTGCGAACGCCACCAACACAGTCCCTTCGTCAAACTCGGCGAATTCTGCCGCGAGATGCTCAACGATTGGGAAGCAATCATCCGGCCGCTACTCGACCCCAGCCTGCCGCTCACCAACAATGCGGCCGAACGTCTGTTGCGCCACTGGGTCATCGCTCGTCGCCTGAGCTTCGGTACCCGCAGCGAGCAAGGAACTCGAGCGTTTGCGCTGCTCGCCAGCATCATCGACACTTGTCGCGCAAGGAAGGCGTCCGCTTGGGATTACCTCACCGCCGCCCTTCAGGCTGGCCGCCAAGGACTACCGATGCCGCCTTTGCCCGCCGTCTCGGTAGGGGGGTGATTGGTTACGTATGAACTCAGGTTTTCGAGCATCATGTGTAGTCCCATGATGCTATTCAAGCGCCACTAACGACTGCTGTTCGGTTCAGGGTCGGGCAAAGCGGGGATCGCGTCATTTCACGGGTTGCGCCCTTTGTTCGCAAAACGCGAAGCGGCGCGAGGCCAGCAAAATTTAACCCCGTCCTGTTGCCGGAAATCATCGCGGCGGAAGACACGGCCACAGCGCTCCCGCCAGGATGCGCCTTCGTCGCCTCCGCGACGGTCGCGCTACCCGGTGAGCAGCACGTTCCGGCCAAAGCTTAACGTGACATGCCTTGACCTTGTTCTTGGTTCTGCTCTTCTTGTTCCTGGCGGCGCTGGATCAACACGGCTTGAATTTGCTCCTGAAGCGGCGGCAGATCGTTTTTGACAGTGCTCCAAACAATTGCCAGATTCACGAAAAAATATTCGTGAATGAGCAGATTGCGCATCTCGCGCATTTTCACCCACGGAATTTCGGGATGCCGCGCGGTGAAATCGGGGGCCGCTTTGTGAATCTTCGTCGCCGCCTCGCCGATGATTTTCATATTGCGCAAGACGGCATCCTGATAAAGCGGAGCCTCTTCGAAAGCCGCCAGATTTTCGGTGTGTTGCAGGTAGCCCGTGGCGCGGGCGATGGCCTGGGCGATGTGTTCCAAGTAGTCTTCGACACGCTCCGGGTGCGTCATAGAAGCTCGGCTTGTTGCAGCACCCGGTCACGAAATTTCGGCGGCAGCCCGTTCGGGGTCAATACCGAAACCGGCACGCCCAGCAACTCCCTCGCCTCGGCTTGCAAACCGGCAAGGGTGAACAGCGTCGTGGATTCTGTGGGATCGACCAGCAAATCGAGGTCGCTGTCTTCCGTATCGGTGCGCGTCAAAACCGATCCGAAGACGCGCGGGCGCATGAGGTTGTAGCGACTGACGAGTCTCCGCAACGCCGCGCGGTGGGTTGTGAGGGCATCAGAAGGTTTCATAAAAGGATAGGAATTCCAACGGCACCATCGAGAGTATATGAGCCGTCATCAAGGGGCGTCAATCTCGTATTTCGCCCCGGTGGCCCTTGAAAAGTCATCCGAATCCCGCCCCGCTCAGTGCCAGGGGCCATCCGCCGGGCCGGACCGGCCGGGCGGATGGCCCCTGGCACGAGTCGGCCCACGACGGGCGATGGCAGCTCGTCTTGCTTCAGGCTGGACCCTTGCGCATTGGCACCTACCAGGCAATGCGCTGGTCGAATTGGTACTCCGGCGCCGACTGAGCCTGCGCCTCGTCCTCGCCCATGTTGGCGCCCTGCACCTCCCAGAGCGGGGGCGCACGGGCCTTCATCAACCTAAATTCCTCTGTTAGCCGATTGCGGCAGCCAGAGCAGGGGAAGCCAGGGCCGTGTGCCGCGGCATTTTGGGTTTGGCGGCGATGATCTTATCGACGATGTAGCGGAGCAGTGCAGGCCAGCGGGCGGCTTTCGGCAACTGAGGCGCGGTTGCCCGAACATGGTCAAGACCCCTGCGGATACTGGCGATCATCGCCTTGATCTGATCCCCCGCCGCATGGGAAAGGGTGAGCAGCAGGCGGGATTTGCCGGCGTGCTGAGTCAGGCGGGCGACACCAGCGAGCAGCAGGGGGCGGCTGGTGATCGCCTCCAGGCGTGCCTTTGGATGCGCCAGGCGGACATACCAACTCCACCAGTTGTAAATCAGTGCCACCGCTCGCGCCGAGAGGTTGCAGCGCTCCAGGTCTTGCGTGGTGTAGCCGCCCCAGCCCCATTGATTCTTCAGTTCGTCGAAGCCGTTCTCGCAATCGGCCCGATCCCGGTAGAGCTGGCCCATGGCTTCAAGCGAGTACTCCGCGTTGGTCACCAGGACGGCGTACTCCCAGACTTTGGTCGTCTCCGGAGGGTCAAGGAACTGCAGTTCTGGCTGTCGGCTCTTGCGGCTTGTCTGGGCGACCAGACTGGACTTGACTGGCTGCCGCAGCACCACCACACGCCGCGCGCCACTCCAACCCGCCAACCGGAGCTCGCCTTCGACCGCCTCACAGCCTTGGCCGACGCCCTGCCAGTCGCCTTGCCGCCAGAGCCGCTCGATCAGACGCTTGACGCCGGGCGTTTGCTTGAGCTTGAAGAGATAGTGCTGCCCAATCTCCTCCATCTCGGCCATCACGCGTTCATTGCCGAAACCAATGTCGCCGCGCACCAGGACGGGACGTTCCTCGGGGGTGAGCCGCTCGAGCAGCCTGCGCAGACGCGGCAGGCTATGTTTGGCCGCATGGGCTTTGCCGCCTTGTACTTCCACATCGAGCACCAGGCGCAGGTTGCCAATCCAGTAGGTATGCAGGGTATGGCTGGGACGTCCCGGCTTGGTGGGGTTGTACCCGATCTCGGCACCCGCCTGGTGGCCATAGAGCAACTTGACACTGGTGTCGGCGTCGAGAATCCAGGGCGTCCGCAGGGCCTCGCGCGTGCTCTCCGACAGCGCTGTGTCCATCCAGGCCGTACTCCTGGCCAGCTGGGCGGTACGCGCGGCGCGTTCTGCGTCGCTGCAGCGCTTGGCTTGGTTCGGGGCCAGGTGCGCCAGTGCGCGCCGCAGGCTTTCGTCGCTGATGATCTTCTTCATGCCGAGAATCTGTGGCGCGACTTCGTCGCCGCGCAGTCCGGTCACATGCGCATAGCGCCGTTGGCCATCCAGGATCGACAGCAGCCAGGTGCCGAGAACGTCGACCACCTCGGGCGCATTGGGGCTCGTGTAGGTCATCGGACACCCGTCCCGCCACCGGGCAAACAATCCCGAGACTTCAAGCAACTCGGCAAAGAACGGCAACTGCCCCAAAGCCGTGGCGCTTCCGCCTTCGTCCCAGCGAACATGAAACCGCCCGCCGGGGGTAGTAACCCGTATTTCCACCGCCGATTGTTCCACTTCCTGCAAGGCGCCATCGACCGCTTTGACCAGCGACTTTCGCTCAAACTCCATCTCACCCATCGGGTGACCCTCCCTCTTCGCCGAAAACCCTCATCAATCCTCAGTTTGCACTAATGACGGGAGGTTCAACTGAGGAAAATAGGATCAAACGTGGCGGCGAGGTCGGTTCGCCCAGATGGGTCAGGATCTCGCGGAGGGCACCGGCGTCGGTGATGAAGGCGATGATTCGCATCCCGCCGCCGCAGCGTGGACAGACGAGCGGAAGGACCTCATGGATCCGCATGAGCAGCAGCGCCCAGGCGTAACCGGCGGCGCGACGGAGGACCGCTTCCGCTTCCCTCGGTGCTTCCTCTGTCCCCTCAGACGCCCGGCATGGCGTGGCGCCTGGCGCAGCGGGCACGGCTGCCGCCGGCGTACCGTCTGGCACGCCGGCGAGCGCAGTGACCTGCCCCCGCAGCGACGCGTTCGGTGCCAGCACCCCGTAGTAACAATGCCGATGTCGGCGTGGCGGCGGAATCAGCGCCGCCAGACGCTCGATCAGTTCGAGGGGCGTGAGCATGAGGCTGACGCTGCCGCCGGGACCCGGCTTGATGCTCTCGTAGACCAAGTGTTCGGCGTCGATTTCACGCCAGCGCTCCAGCGCGAAGGCCGGGCGAGCGCAATACCGCAGCAGACGTTCCAGACCCGGGCGGTCGGTGCCCTCGATGCGCAGGCTGGCGTCGAGCGAGAAGCCGCCACCATGCGCCCAGTTCGCCATCGCCTCGGCGTCTTCCGGATCAAGCACACCACGTCGGGTCAGCGCGCGCAGCAGATGCCGGCGGACCTTGGCGTGGATTTCGTCGAGCCACTTCTGGTCGGGGGCACGGCTTGCGTGAAACGTCGCCCCTCCTGAAGCATCCGCCGCGAAAACGCCCTCGATGACGAGGCAGTGGAAGTGCACCTACGGATTGAGCAGCGCCCCAAAGCGGTGGATGAAGGCCACCGCGCCGATCCGGGAATCGGGAGCCGCAGCCGGGCAGGCGCGGCGCAAGGCTTGTTCCACGACGCTCAGAAAAATGCGCAGCGCCAGCGTTTCGATCGCCGGATCGTGTTCGAGGTGATAACGCAGCCGCTTCGGAACCGACAACACCCACTGGCGGACCGGCAGTCGCGGGAAAACGTGGTCGGCCAGATGGGCGGCGGTTTCGACCATTCGCCGGGTGTTGCAAGCGGGGCAGACACCACGGCCCTTGCACGAATGCACGAGGGGGCAATGAGAAAATCGTGACCGCACTCGGCGCATCGTGCGCGGGCGAAGCCATGCGCGAGAATCCCGCATTCGAGATAGCGGCGGAACTCGCGTTCGACATGGGCTGGGCCGGAAGCGCCCTGGCGGCTATCGCAGGAGAGTTCGAGCCAGGTGGCGAGGTGCGTCTGCACGGTGCGATAGAGCACGGTACGTTCGGGCCGGCGACGGCGATAGACGGCAGTGCGAGCAGGGGCACAGGCGGCAGACATGGGGGATACGAGTCGGGCAATCGAGAGGCCACAACTGTACGCCCCTACAGTTGTGGCCTCAATGCCTGCTGGCTGCGGGACGCGCGCCCTAGTCATGGGCGCAACCCTTTACCCCGAGCCTTCTGAAGGATAAAGGACAAGAAATCCCCTGAATTGGGGTCGCCAAGCCCCATAGAGGGGAACAAGCGTTGCCCTCAGTTTAGCGCGCTGATCCCCAGATCAGGTACCATAGTACCCATTATGGGGAATAAAGACTCTGTGTCGATTTCAGATGCGCTCTTCTCTGGAGGCCAGCAGCGGGTGCTTGGGCTGTTGTTTGGTCAACCGGACCGATCTTTCTACGCCAACGAAATTGCAAAGCTTGCCTTGACCGGGCGTGGCGCGCTGCAGCGTGAACTGGAACGAATGACCTCCTCCGGTCTGATCACCATGACTCCCCTCGGCCGACAGAAACACTACCAGGCCAACCGGAAATCGCCGATCTTCACGGAACTCCGGGGGATCGTCCTCAAGACCTTCGGGCTGGCCGATGTCCTGCGTGCCGCCTTGTCCGAGTGTGCCGATCTCGTTCGTTGCGCCTTCATCTATGGTTCCGTGGCCAAGGGCACGGATACGGCGGCCAGCGACATCGACGTCATGGTCATCGCCGAGGGCTTGAGCTACAGTCATCTCTTCGAGGTGCTGGCCAAGGCAGAGGAAGTACTGGGTCGCAAGGTGAACCCCACCCTCTACGCAGCGGAAGATTTCTCGAAGAAGCTACGTAGCGACAACCACTTCCTGACCCGCATCGTCCAGCAACCAAAGATCATGCTCATCGGCGACGACAATGACCTCCCCACGGGAAACTCTGCAGAATCTGGCGAGGATCGGCAAGCTCAAGGCTGAACCCCCTGATCAGGCCGAGTTCGACGGACTGCTCCGATCCGCCAGGAATAGACTGCCGGACGCACAGAACCCTGGACTGAACGCCGAAAGCCGCTTCAGCCTGGCCTACGACGCAGCACACAGCCTCGCCTTGGCGGCCCTGCGCTGGCATGGGTATCGATCGGAGAACCGCTATATCGTCTTCCAGATTCTGGGCAGCACCATGTCCTTACCTGTAGCCAAGTGGCGTTTCCTCGACAACTGCCACCAGAAGCGTAACCCCCGAGTTCGACAAAAATACGGCCAAGTGATTGTTTGTGCTCAATTCACGGGTTCGAAATTGGCACTACAAGCGTCTGGCGGAGGGCTCGGGCAGGGCGACGGTTTCGAACAGCTCCTTCTGTTGGGGGGTGATGGCGGACAAGCCGGAGGCCGACTGGCGTTGGTGCAGCGTGACCTGGTGGTACTGGATCCGGCGGGCGATCTCCAGAGCGCGTTCCGGGGAGAGGGGACTGGCCTTCGCTTTCAGGCGCAGGCGCAGCACCCGATAAAGCAGCAGCGCCAGGAAGCAGATCAAGGCATGCGCCCGGATTCGGTTCGGCAGGCGATGGAAGACCGGCGCGATCTCGATCTCGGACTTCAGGACACGGAATCCCCGTTCGATGTCGGCCAGCGCCTTGTAGCGCGCCACGATCTCGGCCGGGGGAGAATCCGGAACGTTGGCAACGAGGATCAGCTTGCCATCCATCAGCCGCGCGCGCTTCAGCGCACGTTCGTCGATCTCGTAGGTGAATACCTCGGAGGCGAGATTGACCCTGATGATGTGCGCCAGATGCGCGTCAGCGACCGCCTTGTAGAAACGGGCGATCGTACCGGCGTCTGACAGCTTCTTGCCCGGATGGGTCTGACCGGCCTCCTGCGCATCGAGTTTCTCCGCCCACTGCGCGGCATCGGCCTCCAGCGCCGCAATGCGCTCATCGCGTACGCGACTCTGTTCGCTGGCCCTGTCGGGGCGATGGGCAACGATCAGACGAAACCCTTGCCACTTCAGCTCACCGAACACCTCTGCCGTCGCCGACTGGCAGCTCTTCTCGTGGAAAGGGGTGAGCAGGCTGTCAAAATCCCCGTAGCGCCGCGCCGGGACGGCCAGAATGAACTCCAGCGGCTGATCGCCGACCCGTAGCGCCCGGATGGCGTCGAGATTGTCGAGACTCAGCAGACCGCGATCGGCGACCAGCACCACCCGCTTGATCGGATAGCGTGCCAGCACTTTCTCGATGGTCGGCACCAGCGTCGTCGTCTCGCCGGTATTGCCGGCAAAGACCTCGTGATGGATCGGCAGGCCTTCCGCTGTCTGGACCACCCCGAGCATCACCTGGCGCACTGTCCCGCCCTCCTTGGCATGGCCAAAGTGCCGCAGATCTTCCGACTCGTCGGTGCTGCCTTCGGCACGGATCGTCGTCAGATCGTAGAAGACGATCGCCAACTCCTGATCGATCAACGGCCGCAGAAGACCTGTCAAGGCGTCGTCCACCCGGTCGGCACCCTCCGCCAGGGTATCCATCGTGCGGAGCAGGTGCTGGTGGTTCACCGAATCGGCGCTGACCTCGGGAACCCGGGTGCCCTCCAGCCAGCGCAGGATCCCCAGCTTGGATTCCGGATCACACAGCCGGTTGAACACCATCACCCGCAACAGGCGTTCGGCGTCGAACTGGTGGCGGTTGCGCAGCAACCGGCGAAAGGCGTCGGCAAAGCCCAGTTCCTTCCACAAGGCGGTCAGCAGCCAGGTGTCGCCGACCGACAGCGCTGGCGCGAAGGCGACCTCGCCGGTCCCTCCTCCAGGGAGGGCTTGCCCGCCGCCCGCAGCAGACCGTTGAGCAGCGAGTCAGCCTCGCCAGATCGCACTGCTTCGATGCGCCCCAGGGTGGCGATGACCCGTTGGCGAGGCACCCCGGCGGTGTCCCGGTAGGACTCGACGAGCTTGACGTACTGGCGCGGGCCGGACGTGGTGATCTTCACGAACATGTCGCTACTGTATCCACATACTGCCATGATCGCAATAGATTTCCAGGCCAGGCGTGTCACTACAACGAATTTCTGGCTGCGCGCCAACTCCTTGTTTTCATTGCGGCTGATGCCTCGATTATGCGTCTGGCACGCGAAAAGTGTCGAACTCGGGGTAACCGTGCCCTCTACGATGGCGACTATGAAGAAGACGAGCCGTTGATCCGGGAACTGATCGCAGTTGCCAAGGAACTTCAGGCTGCGGTGGAGGCGCTGGGCCCTGTCGACGCCTGATTGTTTCTGGCTGCTGCACGAGCCAGAAACAAGGAAATGGGCCCGGCGCACTTCAGCGGGGGTTCCGGGAGGTCTGAAGGATCTCACCGGCCTTGAGATGGTACCGAAGACCTTTCACTCACCATCACAAAACTGCACCCGCTGCCTCGCCCAATTTGGCGGAAACCGCAGCACTTCGAAAACTCCCGGTGCGCGCTGTCGTCGACGACCAAGCGGCCGTGAGCAAGGATGCAGGCGGATAGTGCAGCGTTGCCAAAAGGACACCTATTCTTCCCGAACCCCGGCTGACAGAGCTTCAATCGTATTTACAATGCTTCCACTCTGGTCAATAGCACCCATTTCTGCAGAGAAGCACTGGACCAGCAGATCAATTACGTGCCGCTCATCAACGCCTACCGAGTTCGCCCAGTCTGCAACACGCCTCTTTAGTTGTTTGAGTAAACGTCTCCGATTTCGACCTGCGATTTTTCCTCCAGTAGTGTGCAAAATCCCAACCAGAGCCCGACCTGCGTCAATAGCACGCCGAAACTCAACTTGATAGGCCGACGCCAACGACGCTTGGCCGAAAAGCGCCAAAGAGTCTGCCGCCAGTAAGATTGGTTGAAGCTCAAATAGAGATTTGAGCCCGGCTGCCACGGCCGCCAGCCTCTCAACACCAAGGGCCACCCCATAGACATGCTGGGGGGTGGGAACTAGCATGCGAAGGTTAGCCGAAAGTCGATACTGCTCTGAGACGAGAGTCCCGATTTCGACTAGGGCTCCGCAATCTGCTTTATAGAAAACCTCACATCGCGGGCCGGCTGGTTGTTGCCCCCGACGGATATTCGTGAGGAGCCGATCTCCGACTACATGTATTATTTGGTCATCCGAGAACCCCTCCTCATTTAACGCGACGATGACCTCATCATTCGCGCGCACCTGTGAAGAAAGTCCAGATCGGCCACCAGCAAAAGTGGAGAAGTAGAGGCGACTCAGATCAAGATCCATCTTTCGCAGCAAAGCAATTGTCCTCCGAACTATTTCACCGCCCAATCCATCTGAGCAATCCGCTGGACTTGATATAAGCCAGACCAGCATTCGGAAAATACTCAGATGCCACGGACTGTGTCCAATAGCCGCCAGATCGACATGCCGAAAGGCCCAATCGATTCCCCACAACCGCTTACTTACAGCGCAACCATCCTGTTGAATCAGGTCAACCACAACGTTATGAAAAACGCTCGCTGCAAATGTATCAGGAAACGACGGCGAGATCAGTCCAGCAGGTTCAATCTGCACATACTTCGATGCCTCGAAAGACCCCTTCACACGTTCAAGCAATAAATCGGGAGTCAGCAATCTTCTATCCAAATGAGAGCTTCCTTGCAGTAGCTGCGTGCAACGTTGTCTGCATTGGACTCTTGGGGGTCAAAATTGACTCTACCAAGTTTGCCGTAACGCTAGGGCTAGCGAGTGGTTGTTCCCGGCCATCCTTATCTTTCGGTAGCAACCAAGGTGCGTGTTGTCGCATCTCTTCGGCCATCAGTCCATTCGTTGGACAGGGCGTGATGCAAGTCAGTTGAATACCGAGTGCACTTGCCCACAGTGGTGTGTGCCTAGCCCATTGCATAAGGGTCCACTTACTTAGTGCGTATGCTTCTTCGGGCGAAAGTTCCTCACTGAATGGGGAATCGGTAGGTTCACCACTCTCAAGTTGCTTCAACCACCGCCTATGCACGGGTCGAGAGTTGAAACTCTGACCCGCAGATGAGCCAAAAACGATCACTAGCGCATCAAGCGCAAGAAACTGGCGAGAAGCAAGAATCGTTTTAATGCAACCCCCCACGTTTGTTTCAAGGATTTCCCCTGCATCTGGATGCGCTGGACCCCATGCGGCACACGCCACAATCGCGCGGAGTGTCTTCGGGACGATACGATCCAACGAATTCTCGATTTCAGGAGTATTTCTCACGTCGCCGTGCGTCCAGCGTACGGTCTCATCAAGGCTCGTAACATCAGGTATTCGCCGGATATCAATCGCTCGAATTTCAAATCGTTTAGCGAGCCGCTGGACAACAGCGCCACCAATCCCACCAGCTGCACCTGTTACGAGAATCTTTTCCATTAACTCCGCCATCAGATTAGCCCAAGGCCTCGGTAACCAGCAGGGTTCCAGGTTTCCGTCCAAGGAATCATAACTTGCTCAACAAGTCCCGCCATTGAGTCGTGGAACATCCTTTCGTGTCTCGTCGCAAAGTCTTTGAGGAGCAAATCTCCAACGGCCGCCACTGTTTCAGCCACGCTTCCAATCTGCAAGAGGCTTGCTTTCCTAACAAGACGTCGTAACTGCTCAGAGGGGAGGCCTCTGTTGCTTGCGGGATGGCCAGGGAACGCCCAGAGGATAACACCCAGACGGATTATGTCCACAATAGCGACAACGTCCGACCACATAAGTTCTCGCAAGTCCGCGGAATGACTGCTTGAGGACCACACCAACTCACATGCATGGACGAAGTAATCCTCTCTGACAACTGTTGTTCGCCCAGCGAGTAGCGCGGAAAGCCTCTCAAGACCAAAGGCAACCCCGTACGCACCACGTGAAGCAGACTCGAGCCTCCAGTCACCATTGGCACCCACCAAGATCCGATCATGGGCGATCGCAGTGCCGATCTCGAGCCAGTATTTGCCCTCGAAATTATACAGAATCTCACAGGTCGGACCTGCACGTTCAAACCTGTCAATCATTAGCAGGAACAGCATTGGTCCTTGGATGTACTTGATGGCGGTCTCAGGTAGCCCGGCTTCAGTCCAGCACCTAGCCCAAGATAGATCAGCTGGAACGACAACTCCTGGCAACACCTCCCCGCCGCCGAAGACCGTGACTCGAATCCGATCGATGCTTAACCCAAGATCACGTGTCAGGAACTGAATGATCTCGTCGCTTAGTTCAGCCACCGTTGACTCACGTTTCGTGGGTTTAGCAAACACAACGCTGGTGAGCATCTCAAAAGCGGAAAGATGCCATCCCATCGAGACACGGGCAGTATCCTTTACGCGAACAACGGGACCCACCTCCCAAAAGTCGTGCTCTTCTCTATCTGTCTCCGCGGGTGAACACATCTCGCGGCTGATGAACTCATGCTCTAGCAGACGATTCAAATCACCCAAAAAACATGGCGACCAAGCCGATTGCGCCAACCGCCTATTTCGGCGCTTGCTTATCTGAAACTCAGCAAACAGGCTGTATAACTTGTTAAGCCCGCCACAGTGTTCCTTGTGATAAATAGTATCAAAGGCCATCATTATGTATTGCTATTCCATAACACCAACGGCACTCCAAGCCCTTTAGCTCCTGCTGTAGACGATAGTGCCTGAACGAAATATCGCCACCATTATTATGTGCCTTCTCCCAACCTGAGTCGTGAGAGGTCACAAAGTGAACCAGCTCTCGTTGCAATAAAATTGCTGGTGACCGGTTCATTTTTGGGCTTGGGGCAAAAGTGGTGTTCACACTGGAATCTCCGTCAAGTGGTTTCGCCGCGTTGCTACACAGTCTAAATGCTAAATTCACGGCATGGCCATTTGCATCAATCGCTCGCTGTTGGTCATCGTCAAGCCATTTGCATCCGAAGACCGTGTCCTGTGTAGTGGTAAAATTACCGATGCCCATAGTGCAAGCACCGGCAAGGAAAAAAAATTTACGCAAATCATCAGGTCCATAACCGAGAAGTGAACCATGATTAGTAATAAAATCTTTGGTTTTTAATCCCACATTTGGCTGCCCGTTGCACTCCAACTTTAAGGTATGACTTCCTTTTATAATATTTATAATTGCCTCAATGATATATTTTATATCCTCAACGGCCGCAACCTTTAGAGGGAAAATGTCATAGTTTCCACAATCCGAAGGAGAGCCTTCCTCGATTTCGATATCCTGAAGCTGAATCGCAAATAGAAGACCATCTCCTGTAGGCTTGAGAGCCCATGGGCGATTTTGAATTTTTTTGGCGATTTCTAGCAACTGCTCCTTCGCATCTTTCTGGGTGTTCTCAACAAACTCGCGATACCCATTAAGAACACTTATTCGTCTGGCTTGCTCTATATAGTTCGCTCGACTAACCTCATCAACACGAGCCGTGAGTTCAGTGAAATTCCTAATATCCAGAACACACGCCATCAGCCAACATGTATCGCGTTTACCTTCCTTTTTTGAAATCATCATTTCGGTTGTTCCCCGCTCCAGATTGCCCCATCATTTTTCGAGATCTGACCAACCCGTCGGCCAAGTACCCTCATGGATCTCCATGCTAACAGTTCGGAAATCCACGCAATGGCCAGAAACACGCTCAAGCCAGCAAAAACCAAATCCATTCGGTATCGAGAAGCATTTAGGACCACGTAGTATCCTAAACCATTTTCTGATGCAATAATCTCTCCCATAAATGCGCCAAGTAGTGCCGCCAACAGAGCCAAACGAAAGCCATTTCCTCCAAACCAAAATAATCCTGGCGCCAACATATACTGAATTATCCTTGGTAGGGGAGCACCGCTGTTCAA